>JAIESC010000035.1 GCA_019746355.1 Xanthobacteraceae bacterium
GCCGATCTTCCCGTAAAGGCCAAGCCGGTCGAGTACGTGAAGGTTTGCTCCCTGTATGGTGCGGGCTTCTTCTACATCCCCGGCACCGATATCTGCCTGAAGATCGGCGGCTATGTCCGGTCGGAATGGTCGTACGGCTATGGCCAGAGCATGACCACCGGTCCGTTCATCGGCGCATCCGGCCTCAAGACACGCGTGGACGGCTCGGCGGATACCAACTGGCGCGTCCGTGCCTACATCAGCATGGATACCCGCCAGCAAACCGCCTATGGCACGTTGCGCACCTACTTCAACTGGGGCGTCAACAGCAACAACGGCGATGGCTTCAACGCCACCCCGAACGCAAACCGCGCCTTCATTCAGTTCGCGGGATTCACGGCTGGCCGCGCGACGTCGTTCTTCGACTTCTACCAGAGTGCGGCCACCGCGTACCTGCCCGAGTGGTCGAGCGACTCCGGCGATCTCGGCCAGGAGGTTTTCGCTTACACTGCGCAATTGGGCAACGGCGTGTCGGCGACGATCTCGGCGGAGAGCCCGACCACTCGCCGTTCGCCTGTTCTGCAAGCCGGCGCCACCCCCACCACAGGTGTCACGGTAACAAACTTTAATCAGTTTGTGACGAACCCCAGCAACGCCAAGCTGCGCGCACCGGACATCGTCGGCAACATCCGTGTCCAACAGGCCTGGGGCAGTGTGCAGGTGATGGCCGCTCTGCATGACGTGAGCGGCGGTTACTACAGCACGGCAGCGGGTGCGACGGGCGCCAGTGGCGGCATCGCTGCCAACCAGAACTTCGGCAACCCTGAAGACAAGTGGGGCTGGGCCGTCGGTGCGGGCCTCAGGCTCAACGCGCCGATGTTCGGGCCTGGCGACTACTTCCAGGCGCAGGTCGCGTACTCGGAGGGAGCGGCGAAGTATGTCGCCGGACAGCCGAGCGCGGGGGTGTCCATTGTCCCGCCCGCCGGCCAGTACACGCGCGGCTGGGAGGGCGGCTCATCGTTCGGGTATGGCATCATCAGTGACGGTGTGTACGGCGGGAGCGTTGGAGGTAGAAACGCGACCGACGTGCAACTGACGACCGCCTGGGGCGTGGCCGCGGCCTACGAGCACTTCTGGACGCCGTCCCTGCGGACCTCGGTGCACGGCGGCTACTTCGCTGTGACCTACAATGCAACCGCGAACGCATATCTCTGCGGTGCATGGCTTGCGGGCGTGACGGTTGGAAACAATCCCAACGTGCTCTCGGGCACCTGCAACAACGACTACTCGATGTGGCAGATCGGCTCGCGCAGCCAGTGGAACGTCACCAAGGATCTCTACTTGGGCGTCGATGCTGTGTACATGAAGCTTAACACCGCATCCGCAGGCGCCACGGCAAACCTTGCCGCAAGTAGTGCCAGCGGCACCGCGTTCGCGGGTACCTCGCAACCGGCCGGCGTTCGTACGTTCGAGGACAAGGACGCCGTCGCTGTCCGCTTTCGGGTGCATCGCGACATCCTTCCTTGAGGCGCCGCTGATGACTGCGCCGTTCTCCTCGTGAACCTCAGGCTCCGGCGGCTCCGGCCGCCGGAGCCCACTGCTTTGACACAGCCCTGAAGCGAGGAGTGCATGGAGGCAGCCATTGTATCCGCCGTCCGAAGACCGCATGCTGCGATCGAGGATGTCCTTCGGCTAGAGCGCGCCGCGCTTGCGGCAAAAACCCGGGCGGCACGAGCTGTGCTTGGCCTCAGCCAGCGCCGTTTCGCCGAGCTGATCGGCCTGACGCAGAAGTCTGTTCATCGCATCGAGCACGGCGCCGTGCATCCCTCGATGCGCACCATCGTCCGCATTGAAAAGTTCTGGCATGAGCACGGCGTGTATTTCGAGGAGACGGCCAATTCAGGCTTCCGCCTTGTTGTCGACGCGGCGGTCCTGCGGCTCTTTCCACTTGAGCGCGATTGAGGCCACTGCAAGGGGGGTATTGACCGCGCGCTCGCGCGGCATCCGCTGGAACAGTTGTCATGGCTCAAAGCAATCGTGAGGCGACCAAAGCGGCAGGGACACACGCTGTTGCAAGAGGGGCTGAATCGGCCGCGGCAGTATTTGCGAGGGCGATACGGCAGCACCAGCAGGGGCAGTGGTTGGAATCTGCGGCCTGCTGCCGATTGATCCTCGAGCGAGAGCCATCGCATCTTGGTAGCCTCCATCTCCTTGGAGTTATCGCCCAGCAGCGCCGAGCCCACAACGAAGCGGCTGTTCATTTTCGGAAGCTTGCGCGGCTCAATCCGAAGCTCCCGGACGTTCATTACCGCCTCGGGCATTCGCTGGCAGTACTCGGGCAAATCGACGAGGCGGTAATCACAATCGAACGGGCGCGAGCTCTCGACGGTGCCGGGCAGGGGCGCCGTGTGGGTGAACAAATCCCGAATTACGCCTGGACCTACCTCAACCTCGGAAATCTGTGCACGGAGCAACGTCGTCTGCCGCAGGCAGAGATGCTCTACGCTCGCGCGTTGGCCCTGGCCTCGGATCTTGCAGAGGCGCACAATGGCCTCGGCGTAGCGCTGCTCGCACGAGGTAAGCTCACTGAGGCTTCGGCGTGCTTTGCGCGCGCGCTGGCTTTAGCCCCCGAGTTGGCCGAGACCTATGCGGATCTGTGCAGAACGCTATTCAGGGTCTGTCCCACCATCAAGGATGTGACGGCGCGAGCCGTCGCTGCGTGGCCGCAGATGCTCGCGGTGGAGGAGCTTTTCGGGCTGACCGAATTGGCCACTATTGCTGATGATCCGCTGCTGCTCACAATGCTCGAAATGTCACCTGTGCGGGACTACGATCTTGAGCGCATGCTGACGCTGACCCGCGCGGCGGCATTGTCGAAGATCGCGCAATGCGCAGACGGAGAGTTTGGCAACGCGCCTGTACTGCGCTTCATGAGCCGGCTCGCGCAACAGTGCTTTATCAACGAGTATGTGTTTCTGGTGTCGCCCGAGGAGGAGTCGTATCTGGATCGACTGATTCGGCGCGTTTCCGCGGCGATCGAGTTCCAGGCTGAGATTCCGCCGCTCTGGCTGGCGTTGACCGCAAGCTACGTTTCGCTTGAGACGCTGCCTGGAAGTGAAGCGCTGCTCAGGCGGTCGTGGCCTGCGGAGGTTGAGCAGCTGTTGACACAGCAGATTCGGCGGGTCGGGCAAGAGCGCGAGCTTCGAGGACGCATACCGCAGCTAACTGCGATACGGAATGACGTGTCTCTCCAGGTTCGCGAACAGTATGAGGAAAATCCGTATCCGCGCTGGGTGGTCGCGGGTTCCCAGTCTAGAGCGGAGACGTTGGATGACCTCTTGCATCGGAGGTTTCCGACCGCGCCGTTCCATGGTCTTGGAAAGCCTGATCATCTCGATATTTTGATAGCAGGCTGCGGCACTGGTCAGCATTCAATCGCGATGGCACGGGCACTCCGCAACGCCCACGTGTTGGCCATCGATCTGAGTCTTTCAAGTCTCAGCTATGCAATTCGAAAGACCAGCGAACTGGGCTTGGAAAACGTCGAATATGGTCAGGCTGATCTGATGGAGCTCGCAGGCCTCGGCCGCACATTCGATGTCATCGATGCAAGTGGTGTGTTGCATCATCTTGCGGAGCCGTTCGCCGGTTGGGAAATCTTGCTTGCGCTTCTGCGTCCGCAGGGCATCATGGCAATTGGGCTCTATAGCGAGGTGGGGCGACGTGAAATCGTGGCCGCACAGCAGATGGCAAAAAACGGTGGCGTTCGTCCGGTACCTGACGACATTCGCCGTTGTCGACGCGACCTAATGGCGACGCCGCTGCGCAGCATCGGCAAATTTCACGATTTCTTCACCGTCAGCGAGTGCCGCGATCTCCTATTCCATGTGAAGGAGCATCGCCACACAATCCCGCAGATCAAGTCCTTCATGGACAAGCATGGCCTTAGGTTTATCGGGTTCGAGCTGCCTGCGGCCGCCAAAGAGGCCTATCGCCTTCGATTCCCTGAGGACCCGTCCATGACGGACCTGGATCGCTGGCATCAGTTTGAGATCGAACACCCAGACACCTTCACGGCTATGTATCAGCTCTGGATGGTTCGTCAGGATCGAAGTGGCGCTGCCGCGGGCACCTACGCAGTTGGAGACCAAGATGTATGGGCTGCCAGTCAGCTTATCCACCGCGACATCGCTCCTTGATGATCGCTTCATGGCGCGGCCGATTTGGGCCTCGGGTTGGCGGTCGACGCAGCGGTGCTGCGTCTCATTCCGCTCGAGCGCGACTTGAAGGCATCGAAAACGGAGTATTGAGCCAGCGCCGTTGCGCCGCGCGGGTCGGCCTGACGCAGAAGTCCGCTCACCGCATCGAGCGCGGTGCTGTTTGTCCTTCGATGCGTGCCATCGACCGTGCCGAGGAGTCCTGGCATCGGCGCGCCGTGCCCTTCGAGGGCACGATCGATTCGGGATTCCGCCTGGTCGCCGATGCCGCGGTGCTGGTCGCGCTCTGCTTGAGGGCGCCTGAAGCATCGAAGCCGGGCAATCGACACGTCCGATGGCTGCGCGGTCCACGTCTGCCACTCTTATGCCGTCAACTGCCGGGATGGCTTTGCTGCGCGTTTCCGGGCGAGTAGCCCGCTTTCACTGGGAGCTAATCTAGCGTGGGCCGGAAAGTGATGGATTGGGCTGACTTCTGGGATCAGGCTCACTGCATCTATGTCAATCGACGCCATCTCGACGTCCACTATCGCGACATTGCCGACCAGATGCTTGGGCTTCTCCCCAAAGGCGAGCCGCGCGTGCTGGATTACGGTTGCGGTGAAGCCATCTATTCGGGGCACATCGCCGATTTCACCACCGAGCTGGTATTGTGCGATGCTGCACCGTCAGTTCGGAGCCGGCTTGTTGGGCGCTTCGCGGGCAACAGGAAGATCCGGGTGCTGGCACCTGAAGAAGTCAACCAATTGCCCGCGCAATCATTCGATTTCGTGTGCATCAATTCCGTCGTGCAGTATGTGCCGCCAGACCGGTTGGCCGGTTTGCTTGGTGCTTGGCGCAGGCTTTTGGCCCCCGATGCGGTATTGCTCATCGCCGACGTCATACCTCCGCACGTTGGTCCATTGCGTGATGTCGTTGCGCTGCTTCGATATGCGGCGACGAACCGATTTCTGACGGCGGCCATGGTCGGATGTGTTCGAACCGCTTTCTCGTCTTACCGCCAGGTTCGCAAAGCCGTCGGTCTATCGATATTCACCGAAGCCGAGTTCTTGCAGATATTGGCAGCGAACGGGCTGTTGGCGGCTCGGCAGCGTTTCAACCTTGGGCACAATCAGGCACGCATGACCTTTTGTGCCCGGTCAGGCCCGCAGTTGGGCGATTTCGAACAGAGCAGGGGATGAATTTGCCGTACAAACCGGCCTAAGGGACCCGTGGTTGGCCGGACTTGTGCATGGACACCAGGTTGACCGCTCAGGTGTTTGCCGTGACAATTCCTCAAAGCTGCCTCCGGCAGGACGGCGGCGAGGGAGGAAGTCATGCGCCGCCTTGCCACCGCACTTCTGTTGACGCTGCTCGGCTGCGCCGCGGCGCGTGCACAGGACACGGTCAAGATCGTCGTGCCGTTCGCCGCCGGCGGGCCGGTCGATGCGATGGCGCGGCTGCTTGCGCAGGAGATGCAGGGGCCGCTTGGCACCAGCATCGTGGTGGAGAACCGTGCCGGCGGCGGCGGCGTGATCGCGGCGGACTCGGTGGCGCGGGCGCCGGCCGACGGCAAGACGCTGCTGATGGGCAGCCAGGGCTCGCATGTCATCACCGCGGTGCTGCAGCCCCATGTGAAATACGATCCGGCGAAGTCGTTCGACGCGATCGGCATGGTCGGCGCGTCGCCGACGCTGCTGGTCGCCAACCCGCAGCTTCCGTTCAAGGACTTCAAGGATCTCGTCGCGCTCGCGAAATCGCGCAACCTCAGCTACGCTTCGGCAGGTCCCGGCACGACGATGCATATCGCGGGCGAGCTCATCAACACCGGTGCCGGCATCAGGATCGCGCACGTGCCGTATCGCGGGGTCGCGCCGGCGATTCCTGACCTGCTTGCCGGCCGCCTCGACGTCATTCCGGCCGATGCGCCGGTGCTGCTGCCGCTGGTGCAGGCCAACCAGGTGCGGCCGGTCGTCGTGCTCGGCGTGAAGCGGCTTGGAGGACTGCCCGACACGCCGAGCGCGGTCGAGCTCGGCTACACCGAGATGGTGATGGAGAACTGGTACGGTCTCGTGACGCCGGCCGGTGTTCCGCCCGACGTTCTCAAGAAGCTTGAAAACGCCATGCTCACGGCGGTGAAGTCGGCGGCGATCCAGGAGCATATGCGCAAGGGCGAGATTTCCGGGACGCTGAACGCCAAGCAGTTCGGCGAACGCATCGCCAGCGACATGGCGCGCTGGCGGCCGATGCTGCCGAAACTCGGCATCACCGCGCAGGATGCGCCGGCACCGGCGGCCCCTGCTGCGCCCCGCTAAGCGCCAACGCCTTTAAGCGCCAACACCTTATATGCACCAAGACCTTATATGCACCAAGACCTTCTGCTGCGGACGTCGGCGGCAGGGTGCCCCGCATTTGCACAGGCAAAAGAACATATCAAGAACAAAACTCCGGTTTGCCGTCATGGGCTGACCGGAGACGAAGCGAGCGATGCGCGAGGGCGGGAGAACGTGGCCCGGCTCGCGCTGTCTCTCAGGTGGAGCGCCGGGAGGCGCCGCACCCTTGCGTCACTGGGGTGCAGCGTGCCTCGCCAGGCGCGCGGCGGACCCGCTGGTCCGCAGGGCCCTACGTCACTGGGCCCGTCGCCTCCCGGTGCTCCATTCCCTCGTTTCGAGGGGGACGGAAAAAGGGGAAAGGGCGAGCCCGGCAGCCCGAAACGTGAAGTGGCCGGGACGGCGGAGCGTTGCTTGGCGCGCCGTAGCTCGCACAGTGAGCGAAGGGGACGCGCGCTGTCTTGGCGCACACGGCGAGCGTGGCCCGAAATGCAGTGCCACGGCAAAGCTAGGAGAAGCAAGATTCGCCGTCGGCCTAAAGGCGGTGTATTATAATGTACACAATCGACTGCTTCAGGAGTTGCAATGCCGTCAAGTACCTTCACCGTGCGCGTCGATACCGCGGTCAAGAAGCGGCTGGAGAAACTTGCCAAGAGCACCGGCCGTAGCCGTTCGTTCCTGACCGCGGAGGCGATCAGTGAATATGTCGACGCCAACGAGTGGCAGGTCGCAGGTATCAAACGCGCGATAGCATCGATGGACCGCGGCGAGGGCATCAGCCACGATCAGGTTGAGAAGTGGGTGCGGTCCTGGGGCAGTGACAAGGAAGAGCCGCGGCCCAAGCGCGCGAGGCCATGATCGTCCAGTGGTCGCCGCAGGCCATCGACGATCTGGCGTCCCTGCGAGCCTATATTGCCGAGGACAATCCAGCCGCCGCGAAGCGGATCGTGCTTCAGATCATCCGCAACGTTGATCAACTTCTCTCCGGCCAGCCGGAGATGGGGAGGCCGGGGCGTGTGCCTGGAACGCGCGAACTCGTGGTTCCGCGCACGCCTTACATCGTTCCGTATCGCGTACGCGATAGTCGTATTCAGATCTTGCGCATCTATCATGCCGCGCGGCGCTGGCCGGAGTGATTTTGATTTCAGGGGCCTGCGTTCACCGCCTGAGCAGCGTACCCTTGCCGTGCCAGCGAACGGCGTCCTCGAGCCGGTCGTCGCCCCAGAAGATCTCGCCACGGGTGACGAAGCTCGGCGCGCCGAAGATGCCGAGACCCTTGGCCTCCGCGGTCGCGGCCTCATAGGCGCGGCCGGTCTCGTCCGATTGGGCCAGCGTCAGCACCCGCTCGGGATCCTGTCCGATCTCCTTCAGGCTTGCCGAGACATTGGGCTCGCTGCCGGCTTCTTCGCAAAGCCCGAACCAGCGCGCATAGGTCGCGCGCACATAGTCCTCGCACCAGCCTTCGGCCGCGCCGACCACGGCGATGCGGTTGGCAAGGTCGAAGTTCTTGAGCGGGTAGGGCGGCCGTTTGGGAAAGTCGCAGAGCGAGCCCGCGGCGCGGCGCTCGATGTCGCGCCACATGTAGGCGAGCTTTAAGGGCTTGCGTGACGGGATGTTGTCCATCTCGATCATGATCGCGCGCACGCTGAACGGCCGCCAGCGGAAGCTCACGCCGTCAAGATCCTCGAAGCGGTCGAGCCGCATCACCGAGAGATAGGTGTAGGGGCTGCCGACCGAGAACCAGAAGTCGATGGGCGGCGTCATTCGTTCCTCCGGCACGCGGAACTGGATATCTCAAGTGTTCACAAGTTATCAAACGCCGGTGCATGGCTTCTCGACAAGCATGCTGGCTGCGATAAAATCTTGATCCGCTCGGGTGAGCACGCGGGCAAAGAGCGGGGCACAGAGCGCAAGCCCCGTCGCGCAGCCCCATGACGCGCCTCTGGCTTGTGCCGCCCGAGCACCAGCCTTCAAGCCGCTACCATGTGAATGCGCCCAAGCGAATGTGCCCAAGCGAATGTGCCCAAGCGAATGCGCCACAGCATCGCCGTTCCGTTCAGACGCGGAACACGTCGGCAACAGCCAGCTCGATCCCGGGCGGATCGAGCCCTAGCGAGCCTTGGCCCATGATCTTCGTCGCGATCGCATCTCCGGTATCCCGGCGATGGTGAATAACGATGCGCTGATCGAGATCGACGATCAGGTAGTGATGCACGCTCGCAATCCGGAAATAGCCGGCGAGCTTGGCCGAAGCATCGATGTGGCGCGTGGTCGGCGAAAGCACCTCCACCACAATCATCGGGTTTGGCACTTCGATGGCGTCAGCGGGAATCTTCGGCCCACAATACACGAGCGCATCCGGCTCATGGGCGGTGTGAGCGTCGACACGCACCGTCATGCCGTCGGGCAACATATGACACGGCGCCCCGGCGCGCCGGAGTGCTGCCAGTAACGCGCTCTGGATTGCGTATTTGATCTCGGCATGCTCGGCGCGCTCCGGCGTCATTGCGTAGACGAGGCCGCCGAAAAGTTCGAACCGCCCCTCCTGCCGTTCGGCCCAGGCGAGGTATTCGTCGACCGTCATCTTGTGCTTCGGGAGCGCGGTCATAGCTTTATTCTAGCATCGCGCTGCATGGCCGCCAACAAAACGCCGGTTCGGGATGGCAGGGCGCCCCGCGCGCCCATAAACTGGACATCTTCACGCCGGAGCCGAGCAATCGTGGTGTTCACCGAATTTGAAAGAGCGAAAAGCGAGAAGGTTGTCGCTCGGTTCATCGAACGACGGCGTCCGCCGCCGCATATTCGAGCAAAACGCGACATTGCATTTCGAGTGCAAGGGCAAAGCATCGAAATCTTCGAAATCAGTCCCCACCGGGAAGACAAGCGCAGAATTTTGGAGCAGCCCGTTGCCAAGGCCACATACAACAGGAAGAGAAAAATCTGGAAGGTGTTCTGGCAGAGGGCCGATCTCAAATGGCACTCGTATCAGCCGCATCCCGAGGTGCGCACGATCGAGGACTTTCTGGCGATCGTTGACGAAGACGAGTACTGCTGCTTTTTCGGATAGTGCGGAGACAGGCTGAAGATCGACTCGCGATCCCATCAACGGGCCGCTTGGCCGTCGGCTTGCGGCGTCGCTGCGCACTATTTTCCGATCACCTTGCGCAGCGCGTCGTTGATGCGGTCCTGCCAGCCCGGGCCGTCGTTCTGGAAATGGTCGAGCACCTCGCGGTCGAGCCGGATCGAGACCGTTTCCTTGGCGTTGGGAACCTTCGGCCGCTCCGGCGGCAGGTCGGCGGGCTTGGTCGTGACCTTCTTGAACGCGGCTTCGGCCGCCTCGCGTGAGGTGAGCGGGCCGCGTTTTGGTTTGTCGAACGGCATCGTGCTTGTCTCGTTGATCAGACGTCGAGCGTGGCCTCGTCGGCGAACGCCGCGCGCTCCTGGATGAACTCGAAGCGCGCCTCCGCCTTGTTGCCCATCAGCCGCTCGACCGATTTCCGCGTCGCCTTGTCGTCGTCCTCGACCACCTTGACCCGGAGCAGCGTGCGCTTCCTCGGGTCCATGGTGGTTTCCTTGAGCTGGCCCGCCATCATCTCGCCGAGCCCCTTGAAGCGGCCGATCTCGACATTGGCGTTGGCGTGGAATTCCTTCTTGCGGATCTCGTCGCGGTGCTTGTCGTCGCGGGCGTAGAACGTCTTGCCGTTGTGCGAGAGACGATAGAGCGGCGGCACCGCGAGATAGAGGTGGTCGTTCTCGATCAGGCCCGGCATCTGCGTGTAGAAGAACGTGATCAGCAGCGAGGCGATGTGCGCGCCGTCGACGTCGGCGTCGGTCATCACGATCACCTTGTCGTAGCGCAGGTCGTCGTCGCGGTAGTGCTGGCCGGTGCCGCAGCCGAGCGCCTGCACCAGGTCGGAAAGCTGGGCGTTCTGGGCGAGCTTGTCCTTGCCGGCCGCCTGCACGTTGAGGATTTTTCCGCGCAGCGGCAGCACGGCCTGCGAGGCGCGGTCGCGCGCCTGCTTGGCGGAGCCGCCGGCGCTGTCGCCTTCGACGATGAAGATTTCCGAGCCCGCGGCCGCGCTGTTGGTGCAGTCGGCGAGCTTGCCGGGCAGGCGGAGCTTGCGCGCCGCGGTCTTGCGCGAGATGTCTTTCTCCTGGCGGCGGCGGATGCGCTCCTCGGCGCGGTCGACGACGAAGTCGAGCAGCTTGTTCGCCTGCGCCGGGTTGCCCGCAAGCCAGTGATCGAACGGGTCCTTGATCGCGTTCTCGACGATGCGCTGGGCTTCCGCGGTGGCGAGGCGATCTTTCGTCTGGCCCTGGAATTCCGGCTCGCGGATGAACACCGAGAGCATGCAGCCCGCGCCGACCATCACGTCTTCGCTGGTGATCGAGGCCGCGCGCTTGCCTTGTCCCATGCGCTCGGCGTGGTCCTTCAGGCCGCGCAGCAGCGCGGTGCGAAGCCCGGATTCATGCGTGCCGCCGTCCGGCGTCGGGATGGTGTTGCAGTAGGAGTTGAGGAAGCCGTCGGCGTCGGCGGTCCACGCCACCGCCCATTGCGCGCCGCCATGCGCGCCGGTCTTGCCGGCCGAGCCGGTGAAGATGTCGGGATGCACCAGCGTCGAGCCATTGAGCGTCGAGGCGAGATAGTCCTTCAGCCCTTCCTCGAAATGGAACGTGGCTTCGCTCGGCACATCGGTGCCTTCGACCAGCTCCTTGGCGCAGGACCAGCGGATTTCGACGCCGCCGAACAGGTAAGCCTTCGAGCGCGTCATCTTGAACAGGCGCTCGGCCTTGAACGCAGCCTTCGGCCCGAAGATTTCCGCGTCGGGATGGAAGCGCACCTTGGTGCCGCGGCGGTTCGGCGCCTTGCCGGCATCCTGCAGCTTGCCCTTCGGCTTGCCGCGCTCGAACGCCATCGTGTAGAGCTTTTGGCCGCGCGCGACCTCGACCTCCATGCGGTCGGACAGCGCGTTTGCCACCGACACGCCGACGCCGTGCAGGCCGCCCGAGGTCTCGTAGACCTTGGAGTCGAACTTGCCGCCGGCGTGCAGCGTGCACATGATCACTTCCAGCGCCGACTTGTTCTTGAACTTCGGATGCGGGTCGACCGGGATGCCGCGGCCGTTGTCGGTGACGCTGATGAAGCCTGAGGCCTCGAGCTCGACCTCGATGAAGGTGGCGTGGCCGGCGAGCGCCTCGTCCATCGCATTGTCGATCACCTCGGCGAACAGATGATGCAGCGCCTTCTCGTCGGTGCCGCCGATATACATGCCGGGGCGGCGGCGCACCGGTTCCAGGCCTTCCAGCACCTCGATATGCTTGGCGGTGTAGCCCGCGTCGCCGCCCGCTGCCGGAGCCCGCGAAGCCTTGGCTGAACTCTTGGCCGGCTCACGTTGCGGCTTGTCCGCTGCGGCGAACAGGTCGCCGACGGCCGCGGTTTTCTTCGGATTTTTCGTGGCTTTGTTGACGGTCTTGGCCATTTCGCTTGGACGCTCGGATCTCGGACTGGTGGTGACGGAGGAAGGGAGGCGAATCAGTTAAGCGCCGAATATGCCACGGCAAGGGCCGACAGGCTGCATATGAGGCTTCATGCCGCCTTGGCGCTCCCCATCATCCTTGCCTTGGATGCTGGCTAAACCGCGGCGTCCGCGATAAACCAATCGCCCCGGTTGCGCGGTCTCCGGGCCATTTTCGGCCCGAGGCCGAGAAAGTCTCATGAATCCCGAGCAATATATCCAGCCGATCGTCGACTTTGTCCGCGAGCATCAGAGCTGGGCCGCGCCGCTCGTGTTCGCGCTGTGCTTTGCCGAGTCGCTGGCGTTCATCTCGCTGCTGATCCCGGCGTGGGGCGTGCTGG
Source organism: Xanthobacteraceae bacterium (assembly GCA_019746355.1). Next base: position 12,360 of record JAIESC010000035.1, read on the forward strand.
TCGGCCTCGGCGCGCTGGTCAGCGCCAGCGGGCTGAGCTTCTGGCCGCTGGTGCTCGCGGGCGCGCTCGGCGCGGCGATGGGCGACTGGCTGTCCTACTGGGTCGGGCTCAAGCTCGAGAACCGAGTCTATCACATGTGGCCGTTGTCGCAGCACCCGCACCTCATTCCGGCCGGCGAGGATTTCATCAAGAAATGGGGCTCGGCCGCGATCTTCATCGCGCGCTTCTCCGGGCCGTTGCGCGCTTCGGTGCCGATCGTCGCCGGCGTGTTCGCGATGCCGTACTGGCGGTTTCAGGTCGCCAACTTCACGTCGGCTTTTGTTTGGGCCTGGGTGCTGCTGTCGCTCGGCGACGTCACGTCGATGTCGCTGAAATGGTTCGTCGACCTGATCGGCAAAGGTTGAGGCCTGCCGGGCTAGAGCATGATCCCGAAAAAGCCTGCCCCGGACTTGATCCGGGGTGTGAAGCGGTTTTCGGAAAAGATCATGCTCAAACAAGAAGCTAAAGCGGGATGACGATTCGAAGAAAAGTCATCACGCTTTAGCGCCGGCAGGCCTCTGATCGGATTTCAGCAGTCTTCGCTTACTTCACCGCATTGACGCCGGCCTGGCAGGCCTGTCCGTCCTGCTGTCCGGTGCCGCCGCTGCAGCCGATCCCGCCGACGATCTTGCCGCCGACCACGATCGGAATGCCGCCTTCCGAGGCGATGATGCCGTCGAGCGTCAGCGCCGTGAGGCCCGCGCCGCCCGCGGCGATGCGATCCTCGAACGCCTTGGTGGGACGGCGGAAGGTCGTAGCCGCCTTCGCCTTGTGCTGCGAAATGGTGATCGAGGCGAACTGGCAATTGTCCATCCGCTCGAACTGCACGAGGTCGCCGGACGGCGCGACGACGGCAACGCACATCGCCCAATTGTTCTTCTTGGCTTCGTCGACCGCGGCCGCCACGGCCTTCTTTGCGGTCTCGCTGTTGATCGTCTCGCCGTAAGGCGCGGGCGCCTGGGCATTCGCGTTCGCACCGAACAGGATCGCAGCGCACAAGGCAACTGATGTGACCACTAGCTTACGCATCGAACTCCTCCCTGGGACGCGGCCGGTCTGTCGCCGGCACGGCGTGTCATTGCGCGAAGCCCGTGCCCAATGCATGCGCTCCCGCAAGCGGGTGCATCTTATGGCCGGGCGGCGGCCGTCTCAACATCGCGTGAACGGCGTTCGCCCGTCATGAGGATGGAATAGAATCGTGTCGCCGGTGTTAGGCTGCCATCGGGTAGGGGGAATAGGGACATTCCACCCGCCACGCACCTCCAGATTTTGGGGCGACGATTGGAGGTGACGATCCGGCCGCCGCGCGGCCGTCCGTTCGTTGCCCCGGGTAACGTTCGCTAGCGAAGCTCTGTCCACCGCACCCAGGGAGAAAACGATGACCGAATTCAGTCGCCGCACCGTACTGGCCGGCGCAGCCGTGGCCTCGGCCGCGACCGCATTGACGCCGCTTGCGCCTGCGCCCGCCAGGGCCGCAGCGCCGTTGCTGGGGACGCAAGCGCCCGGCTGGTACCGCTACAAGGTCGGCAGCTACGAGATCACCTGCGTCACCGACGGCCGCAACACGTTCAAGCTGCCCGACAACTTCGTCGGTAACGTGGGCAAGGATCAGGTGAACGAGGCGCTCGCCGCCGCCTACATGGAAAAGGACACGATGACGATCCCGTACACGCCGATCGTCATCAACACCGGCGCCAAGCTCGTCGCCATCGACTGCGGCACCGGCGAAGCCAACTTCGAGCGCAGCAAGGGTGTCGGCGGACAGTATCACGCCAACCTCAAGGCTGCGGGCATCGACCGCAATGCGGTCGACATCGTCATCATCTCGCACTTCCACGGCGACCACATCAACGGCCTGATCACGCCGGACAAGAAGCCGTCGTTCCCGAACGCGGAGATCATGGTGCCTGCCGCCGAGTGGAAGTACTTCATGGACGACGGCGAGCTGAGCCGCCAGACCACCGATCGCATGAAGGGCGTGTTCGCCGGCGCGCGCACCGTGTTCGATGCGCTCAATCGCAAGGTCACGCCCTATGAGCCGGGCAAGGAGCTTGCGCCGGGCATCACCTCGGTTGCGACCAACGGCCACACGCCCGGCCACAACTCGCACATCGTCGCCTCGGGCAACAGCAAGGTCTATGTGCAGGCCGACGTGACCAACCACCCGGCGCTGTTCGTGCGCAATCCGGGCTGGCACGCCTTCTTCGATCAGGACGCCAAGATGGCGGAGGAGACGCGCCGCAAAGTCTACGACATGCTGGTGGCCGAGAAGATGCTGGTGCAGGGCTTCCACTATCCGTTCCCGGGCATGGCCTACATCGAGAAGGCCGGCAACGGCTATCGAGAGATTCCGGTGATGTGGAATCCGACGCTCTGATCGGAACGACTCGCAACATGAAGAAGGCCGTCGCGTGTGGCGGCCTTCTTTTTGTGTCCACTCCGGTGAGCAGTAGGTTACGATGGGCGCGGCAGCCAGCGCGGCATCCAAGGAACGCGCGGAGCCCATCAGGGAGGATCAACATGACTGAGCTCACTCGCCGCCATGTGCTGGGCGGGGTGGCCGCAACCGGCGCGTTCGCGCTGACGCAGCCTTCGCCCGGACGCGCCGCAGCGCCCGTCACCGGCAAGCAGGCCGCCGGCCTGTACCGCTACAAGGTCGGCGACCTCGAATGCACGTCGATCAACGACGGCGCGCGCACGTTCCCGATGCCCGACAATTTCGTGCGCAACGTGCCGAAGGAGCAGGCGCTTGCTGCGGCCGAAGCCGCGCGCTGGCCCAAGGGCATGATCACCGTGCCGTTCAACCCGCAGCTCATCAACACCGGCGGCAAGCTGGTGCTGATCGACTGCGGTAACGGCATCGCCCAGCTCGAGGCGAGCAAGGGCGCGGTCGGCCGCACCATCGGCAATCTCGCCGCCGCCGGCATCCAGCCCAAGGACATCGACATCGTGCTGATGTCGCACCTGCACCCCGATCACACCAACGGCATCCGCGCCGCCGACAACTCGATGGCGTTTCCCAACGCCGAGATCATGGTGCCGGCCAGGGACTGGGACTTCTGGATGAGCAAGGAGAACGCCGCCAGGGCCGAGTCCAACCCGATGATGAAGAACTACTTCGCCAACGTGCAGAAGGTGTATGCCGGCATCGAGGACAAGGTGACGCGCTACGACTGGGACAAGGAGGTGGCGCCCGGCATCACCGCGATCGGCGCGCCCGGCCACACCCCGGGTCACACCACCTTCGTGGTCGCCTCGGGTTCGGCCAAGGTGCTGATCCAGTCCGACGTCACCAACATTCCGGAGCTGTTCCTGCGCAATCCCGACTGGCACGTGGCCTTCGACATCGACCCGCAGGAGGCGGCGCAGACCCGCCGCAAGTTCTATGACATGGCGGCGGCGGAGAAGGCCATGGTGATCGGCTTCCACTTCAACTTCCCGTCCCAGGGCTATGTGGAGAAGGACGGCGCGAACTACCGCCTGATCCCGGCGGCGTGGAATCCGGTTCTCTAAACGGCAGGGAGGACATCATGAGCGAACTCACGCGACGTGGCTTGATGGCCGGTGCGGCTGCCGCAAGCGCCGCACTGGCGCTGCCTCAGGAGGCCTTCGCCGGCGCGGCCGCCGCAGGCAAGCAGGTGCCGAGCTTCTATCGTTCCAGGCTCGGCGATTTCGAAGTAACCGTGGTCAGCGACGGCGCGCGGCCGATCCCGCTACCGCCGCGCTTCGTGCTGAACGTGCCGAACGAGGAGGTGCTGAAGGCCGCGGAAGCCGCCTACATGCCGAAGGGCACGGTGTTTGCGCCGTTCAATCCGCTGCTGGTCAACACCGGAACGAAGCTCGTGCTGATCGACACCGGCTACGGGCCGATCGCGCCGACCGTCGGCCTGCTGCCGCAATCGCTCGCCGCCGCCGGCGTCGATCCCAAGTCGATCGACATTGTCGTGATCTCGCACATGCACGGCGACCACATCAACGGCCTGAAAAATCCCGACGGCTCGCTGGCCTTCCCGAACGCCGAGATCAAGGTGCAGGCCAGGGACTGGGAGTTCTGGATGGACGACGCCAACATGGCGAAGGCCCCGGAGGGCTTCGTCAAGGCGTCGTTCGGCTTCGCCCGGAAAATCTTCGGCGACATCAAGACCCGCGTGACGATCTACCAATGGGGCAGCGAGGTCGCGCCCGGCATCACCGCGGTCGACACCGCGGGCCACACGCCGGGGCACAGCTCGTTTGCGATCCAGTCGGGCCAGAGCAAGCTTCTGTTCCAGGGCGACGTCGCCAACGTGCCCGACCTGTTCCTGACAAATCCCGAGTGGAAGGTGATGTTCGACAACGAGCCGGACCAGGCGGTGGCGACGCGCAAGCGCTTCTACGACATGGCGGCCGCTGAGAAGGTTCTGATCTCCGGCTATCACTTCCCGTTCCCCGGCCTCGGCTGGGTCGAGAAGGCGGGCCGCGGCTACCGGCTCGTGCCCGCGCCGTGGAGTCCGGTGCTCTGATCGGGTGATCGGGCGCTTGCAAGAAAATCCGGGGCCGCCCATCTTGGGCGGCCTTTGGCGTCAGGGAGAAATGAAGGAATGGGTGAGTTTCATCGTTACAAGGTCGGCGACATCGAGGTGGCCGTCCTGTCGGACGGCTTCCGCCAGGTGCCGGTCAACAGCAACTATCTGATCAACGCGAGCGCCGAGGATCTGGCCAAGGCCTTGGCCGCGGCGGGGCAGCCGACCGACAAGATGAAGAACGCTTATTCGCCGATCGTGATGACGATCGGCGGCAAGCGCGTGCTGGTCGACACCGGCAACGGCGAGGCGGCGTCGGCGGAGAGCAAGGGCGAGCGCGGCACGCTCAACGCCAACCTCAAAGCGGCGGGCATCGACCGCGGTGCCATCGACATCGTGGTGATCTCGCACTTCCACGCCGACCACGTGAACGGCCTCTTGATGCCCGACAATTCGCCGGCGTTTCCCAATGCCGAGATCAAGGTGCCCGAGGTCGAATGGACGTTCTGGATGGACGACGGCGAGATGAGCCGCGCCTCCAAGGGCCGCATGACCGAGCTGTTCGCCAACAACCGCCGCGTTTTCGACACGCTGAAACGCAAGGTCACGCCCTACGCGTGGGACAAGGAGGTCGCGCCCGGCATGACGGCGGTCGGCACGCCTGGCCACAGCATCGGCCACACGTCCTTCGTCGTCACCTCAGCCGGCAAGACGATCTACGTGCAGTCCGACGTCTGCAACAACATCGCGGTGTTCGCGCCCCATCCGGACTGGCACGGCTTCTTCGACCAGGATCCGCCGAAGGCCGCGGCGACGCGCAAGCGCGTCTACGACATGCTGGCGGCCGAGAAGCTGCCGGTCCAGGGCTACCACTTTCCGTTTCCGGCGCTCGGCCGCATCGAGAACATCGGCAGCGGCTACCGCGTCAACGTGATGCAATCGCTCTAGCGAATGGCCGTTGACGGCGCGGTGATCGAGGGCGCGCGGCCGGAGACGCTCAAGCCCGAATATGACTACGTGGTCGTCGGCGCAGGCGCCGCGGGCTGCGTGCTGGCGAACCGGCTGTCGGAAGACGGCCGGTCGTCGGTGCTCGCGATCGAAGGCGGCGGCACCGACATCGGCCAGGCGAAGATTTCCGATCCGCGCCTTTGGCCGACCAACTGCGGCACCGACACCGACTGGTGCTGCAGCACGGTGCCGCAGCCGCACCTGAACGGGCGCAGCATCGTCGCGCCGGTGGGCAAGGTGATCGGCGGCGGATCGAGCATCAACGCCACGGTCTGGCTCAACGGCGATAAGGCCGACTACGACGCCTGGGAGGCCGCGGCCGGACCGGGATGGGGCTTCGACCACCTGATCCGCAACTTCAAGAAGGCCGAGCGCTACGCCGGCGGCGAGAGCGCCATGCGCGGCGGCTCCGGCATGATCGCGACGCGGACGCCGGACCGTTCGCATCCGGTGACGCAGGCCTTCGTCCAATCCGCGGTGGCTTGCGGCAAGGCCGAGCGGCGCGACGTCAACGACGTGGCGCAGATCGGCGACGTGGCCGGGCAGAACGACGTCAACACCGACGCGGCGATGCGCCGGGTGTCGGCGGCGCACGGCTACCTGCATCCGGCGCTGAAGCGAAGCAACCTTACGCTGCTGACGCATGCGGCGGCGACCAGGCTCGACATTGCGGGCGGAGAATGCCGTGGCGTGTTCGTCAGCGTCGCGGGCCAGACGCGGCGGATCGCGGCGGCAAAAGAGGTGATCCTGAGCGCCGGCGGCATCATGTCGCCCAAGCTGCTGATGCTGTCGGGCATAGGGCCCGCCGATCATCTGCGCAGCCTGGGCATCCCGGTCGTGCTCGATCAGCCGCGCATCGGCGCAAACCTGCATGACCACCTGCTGACGCGACTGCTGTTTTCGACCAGGAGCGCAAATCCGCCGCAGACCGACACCGGCCACGCCGGCATCGCCTGGCACAAAAGCTATGCGTCGCGGCGCGGCCCGGACATCCAGATTTTCGGGCGCATGTTCGTGCCGAACGCGCCCGAGGTGAAACCCGACGAGGCCTACGCCATCATGGTCGGGCTGATGAAGCCGAACAGCCGCGGCAGCGTGCGGCTCGCCTCGGCCGATCCGGACGCGGCTCCCGTGGTCGATCCGAACTACCTTGCCGATCCGGCTGACGTCGATGCCTACGTCACCGGCATGGAGCTTGCGCTTGCCATCGGCAACGGCCCGGGCTTTGAGGCGATGCGCAAGGCGCAGGTCAGCATTCCCCGCGGCAGCCGCGCCGACATCGTCGCGCACATCCGCGCCAATGCCGGCACCTACTATCACTATGTCGGCACCTGCGAGATGGGCACCGACGATTGCGCGCCGGTCGATCCGCAATTGCGGCTGCGCGGCCTGTCGCGGCTGCGCGTCGCCGACGCCTCGGTGATGCCGGAGGTGCACTGCTGCAACACGCACGCGCCGACGCTGGCGCTCGCCGAGCGCGCCGCCGAAATTATTCTGCTGAAGGTGTGAGTATTCGTACGCGCCCCCCGATGACAGGGGCAGGCGAATCGCTATCGTTGCGGCGGGGCGATTTCTTTATCGATTGGGGGCGGCTTTTGATCTGTCTGTTTCGATCCTTGCCTGCGGTCGTTCTGGCCGCGACGTGGCTCGGTGTGCCGGCATTCGCGCAGACGCCGGTCGAGCGCGGTGCCTATCTCGTCAACGCGGTCATGGCCTGCGACGGCTGCCACACGCCGCGCGGACCAGGCGGTCTCGACATGAGCCGGCGCTTCTCCGGTGGCTCGCAGATTTTTGAAGAGCCGCAGTTCATCGTGAAGGGCTCCAACATCACGCCGGACCGCGACACCGGCATCGGTTCATGGAGCGACGCCGACATCCGGAAGCTGATGACCGAGGGCGTGCGGCCGAACGGCGTGCCGCTCGCGCAGATGCCTTACAGCTTCTACAAGATCATGACCCCGGGCGACCTCGACGCCGTGGTCGCCTATATCAAGACGGTGGCGCCGGTGCGAAACGAGGTGCAGCCGCCCAACTACAAATCCGCGTTTCGCCAGGAGCCGATCCCGGGCGCCGAGAAGCCGATCGGCAACGAGGCGCCGACCGACCCGGTGAAGCGCGGGTTCTATCTCGCCACGCTCGCCCATTGCATGGAGTGTCACGCCCGCAAGCCCGAGGGCGGACAGGACTACGTGGGCTGGCTCGGCCGGGGCGGACACGAGATGAAAGGCCCGTTCGGCGTGGTGAAAGTGTCGAACATCACCTCGCACCGGGAGAAGGGTATCGGCGCCTGGAGCGACGCCGACATCAAGAAGGCGCTCACGGAGGGCATCGGCCGCGACGGCCGCAGCTTCAAGGCGCCGATGGCCCGGCAGGTCTATTTCAGCAAGCTCACCGCGCAGGACCTCGACGCCATCGTCGCCTGGGTGCGGACCATTCCGCCCGCGGAGTAGGACCTTGTAACACGGTCGTTGAGCCGCTATATCGCCCCGCGATGACCCTGCCCGTCACCATTCCGTCGCGCCGCCGCCGTAGCACTGCTCCGGCGCGCGCCTGATATTGTCTGCGCCGCCGGATCAGGGCCCGCGGCGCGTTCTTCAAGACCCTCCGCAAGCCTCGATCAGGTGGTCCTCCAACCGCCGCTGAAGGATTTATGACCATGGCTGCGAACGAAACGGCAAAGGCGAAGGTCGGCGTGCTCGGCGCGTCGGGTTACACCGGCTCCGAGCTGGTGCGCCTGCTGCTGCGCCATCCGCGCGTCGAGCTTGTGCTGCTCACCGCCGACCGCAAGGCCGGGCAGGAGATGCGGACGGTGTTTCCGCAATTCGCGCCGTTCAAGCTGCCGACGCTGGTGTCGATCGAGGGCATCGACTGGGCCAACGCCGGCCTCGATCTCGTCTTCTGCGCGCTGCCGCACGCGACGACGCAGAAGGTGCTGAGCGAGCTTTTGACCAAGGCGCCGAACACCAAGGTGGTGGACCTCTCCGCCGATTTCCGGCTGCACGATCCCGCGGTCTATGCGAAATGGTACGGCCACGAGCATCACGCGCCGGAGCTGCAGAAGGAGGCGGTGTACGGGCTGGTCGAGATCCACCGCGACGCCATCAGGAAGGCGCGGCTGGTCGCCAATCCGGGCTGCTACACGAGCTGCGCGCAGCTTGCCGTGACGCCGCTGTTGAAGGCCAAGGCGATCGAGCCGGACGAGATCGTCATCGACGCCAAGTCCGGCATGACCGGGGCGGGGCGGGCGGCGAAGGAGGAGATGCTGTTCTCCGAGGTGTCGGAGGGCTTCCACGCCTACGGCGTCGGCCACCACCGGCACATGGCCGAGCTCGATCAGGAGTTCTCGCTCGCGGCCGGCCGCGAGGTGATCCCGACATTTACGCCGCATCTCGTGCCGATGAACCGCGGCATCCTGTCGACCATCTATTTGCGTTGCACCAAGGGCACTTCGGCCGAAGACCTTCACGCAACGCTTTTAAAGTTTTACGCGAACGAGCCGTTCGTGCATGTGCTGCCGTTCGGCCAGACGCCGCAGACCCGGCACGTGCGCGGCTCCAACATGACGTTCATCGGCGTCGCGAAAGACCGGCAGCCGGACCGCGCCATCGTCATTTCGGCGCTCGACAACCTGGTGAAGGGCGCCTCGGGCCAGGCCGTGCAGAACATGAACCTGGTCCTCGGCTACCCCGAGGACATGGGGCTGGAGCAGATCGCGCTGTTTCCTTGAAGCCCTCAGGCGATACCGAGCAGCCGCAGCGCATTGCCGCCCGCGACCAGCTGCTGCTCGGCGGGGTTCAGGCCGGAATGCGCCAGCGCCTTGGCGAGGCGTTCCGGCACGGATTTCTCCTCGATGATTGGCCAGTCGGTCCCCATCAGCACATGGTCGGCACCGAGCAGGTCGACCGCGGTCCGCACCAGCGCCGGATGCAGTCCCATGGTGTCGATGTAGACGTGGCGGCGGGCGAGCGCCGGCGCGTCGCTGCGGATGTTCTGGCCGTTGCCGAAGCCCGCGGCCAGTATCAGGCCGCCGAAGGCGAGCGTGGTGACCACCATATGCAGCTTCGGCGCCTCGTCGAACGCGCCGCTTTCCAGCATGTTGATCAGCGCCGCGCCATTGATCGTGCCGCGCGCATACCGCAGGCCGATCCGTCCGGTGCGGGAAAAGCGCTTGTGCAACTCGGGATCGGTCTGCGGATGCACGAACACCGGCACGCCGAGGTCGGCGGCGGCTTTCAGCATCGGGCGGCTTTCCTTGTCGCCGAGCAGAAGATTTTTCCTGGCGCTCTCCACGAACACGCCGCGCAGCTTGAGCTCGCGTATGGCGCGGGTGAGTTCGCGGGCTGCCTCGTCGCCCGAGAAAGCATCGACGGTCGCAAGCCCGTAGAGCTTGGCGGGATGTCTGGCGCAGGTTTCCGCCATCTGGTCGTTGATCTTCCGCGTGGCGTCCGGCGGCGGGTTGCCGTCGGCGTCCTCGAGGAAGGCGGTCGGCGAATTGATGACGCGCGCGGCAATACCGGCCTGCTCGATCGACGTCAGCAGCGCGGCTTCGCTCTGCATGTTGGCGTTGATCTTTTCCTGCGCCGGCCGCGCGGCCGCGGGCACCCGCGCCAGATTGGTCATCGACCAACTCGGATCGATGTAGTGGTTATGAAAGTCGACGATCTTCAAGGAAGCTGAGCCCTGTGCCGTTGCCTCGGACGGCGCGGAGAGGGCGCCCGCCGCCGCCACGCTCGCGCTCAATGCGCCGAGAAATTCGCGCCGTGAAGATCCGTTGTCCGCTGACATCGCCGGCCTCCCGATCGAGCCCGCGCCGCGCGGGCGTCGCTTCGGGGAAGTCTACCCTCAACTGCGGACTTTGACATAGAGTTGCTATATCGCACGGGACCTATTTTGCAGCGTCCTGACGCTTTAATGTATGGCGCCACCTGAGCAAGGCTTTATCTGCTGTCAGCAGGTTCGCGTCGTGAGCGATCGCGGTTGCCACGATGAAGCGATCGGCGGGATCGCCGTGTAGATTTTGAAGCTCCACCGCGCGGATCGAGATGTCGCCGCTGAGCGGCAGCTCGACGACGCTGGCATCGATCATTTCTGCGCGCAACTGCGCCGCCGACTTTGTGGTTTCGAATCGCCCGCGCGCGATCAACAACGCAATTTCCCAGAAGCTGATAGCGCTGATGGCGAGCCTGCCGTCCGTGGCAGCCTCCTGCGCCAACGCCTTGCTTCTGGCGCCGAGCGCTGGGCTTTGCGTCGCGATCCATAGCGCGACGTGTGTGTCGAGCAGAATCACGTCATGGCTTCCCACTCGACATCGATCGGCGACATGATGTCACCGGTAATTTTGACGCTGTCCTTCCAGATGCCGAACGGGCTGCGGCCCTTGGACCGATGCGGCACCAGGTCCACAAGCGGTTTTCCGTTCTTGGTGATCGTCAACGGTGCGCCCGATTGCGCCACCTCGTCGATGAGCGCAAGACACTTGGCTTTGAATTCAGAGGCTTTGATCGCTTTGCTCATGGAGGCCAGCTATATGACTATGGTCATGACCATAGTCATATAGCATCGAACGACCATGGCTGCCAGCGGCCTATGATCGGACTTTGACATAGCGCCCGGGCGCATCTTCGATCGGCGCGAGCTTGCCGCCGCCAGGCTCGCGGGCGGGCACTTCGTCGGCGCCGTGCGATTTGATCCACGCCATCCAGTCCGGCCACCACGAGCCGGGATGCTCCTCGGCTTTTTTCAGCCAGGCTTCGAGCGTGCCGGTGCCGGCCTTGCCACCGGTCCAGTACTGGTACTTTACCTTGTTCGGCGGATTGACCACGCCGGCGATGTGGCCCGACCCCGCGAGCACGAAGCGCACCGGCCCGCCGAAGAATTTCGAGCCGAGGAAGGCCGATTTCGCCGGCGCGATGTGGTCCTCGCGGGTGGCGAGGTTGTAAAGCGGCACCGTCACCTGGCCGAGGTCGAGCTTGACGTTGGCGAGCGTCATCTTGCCCTTCGCCAGCGTGTTGTTGAGATAGCATTGCCGCAGGTAGAACGAATGGTTGGCGGCGGGCATCCGCGTCGCATCCGAATTCCAGTACAGAAGATCGAACGGCATCGGCGCCTTGCCGAGCAGGTAGTTGTTGACGACGTAAGGCCAGATCAGGTCGTTGGAGCGCAGCATGTTGAAGGCGGTCGCCATCTTCTTGCCTTCGAGGTAGCCGCGCTCGGCCATCCGCCGCTCGATCACCTCGAGCTGCGGCTCGTCGACGAACACCTTGAGGTCGCCCGCATGGGTGAAGTCCACCTGCGCGGTGAACAGCGTTGCCGAAGCGATACGGCGGTCTTTGGTCGCAGCCATATAGGCGAGCGTGATCGCGAGCAGCGTGCCGCCGACGCAATAGCCGATGGTGTGGACCTTGTCCTCGCCGGTCACCTGCTCGATGACATCGAGCGCGGCCAGCGGCCCCTGCCGCATGTACTCCTCGAAACCCATCTTGGCGTGGCGTTTGTCCGGGTTGACCCAGGAGATCACGAACACCGTGAGGCCCTGGTCGATGCACCACTTGATGAAGGATTTTTCCGGGTTGAGATCGAGCACGTAGAACTTGTTGATCCACGGCGGGCAGATCAGCAGCGGCGTCTTCAGCACCGACGCCGTCGACGGCGCGTACTGAATGAGCTGCATCAGCTTGTTTTCGAAGATCACCTTGCCCGGCGAGACCGCGAGGTTTCGGCCGACCTCGAATTTCTCGGCATCCGACTGGCGGATTTTCAGGTCGCCGCCGCCGGCCTTGATGTCCTCGGCAAGCATCCGCATGCCGCGCGCGAGATTTTCCGCGTTGGTGCTGAACGTCTCGCGCAGGAGCTCCGGATTGGTCAGCACGAAGTTTGACGGCGACAGCGCGTTGGCCATCTGCCTGACGTAGAACTCCGCCTTATGCCGCGTGTGCGGGTCGAGGCCTTTGGCGTCCGCGACGAGCCTTTCGGCCCAGCCGGTGCCGAGAAGATAGGCCTGCTTGACGAAGTCGAAGAACTGGTTGGACGTCCATTCCGGATCGGCGAAGCGCTTGTCCCGGGGATCGGGTTGCACCACCGGCTGGAAGTCCTCGCCCGACATCCGCTTGGCGGCCGAGCCGAACAGCTCAAGGTAGGCGCGGCCGAGCCGCGATTGCAACTCCACCGCGCGCGCGGGGTCCGACAGCCAGTACTCGAGCACTTGCCCGAGCGTTTTGATCATGTCGGTGATTTCGTCGGCGGGGCCGGGCTCGATCTTGCCTTCCTCGCGCGGCTTCAGATAGGCGGCGAGCGCCTTCCCGCCGCCCTCGATCATCCGGGCGAGGTTCCTGGAGAACGCCTCGATGTCGACCGAGGTGAACTGGGGCGGGCCCATCGCGGACGCCGGCGCCTTCGGTCCTGCCGCCACGTTGTCCTTCATGCGTTGCCGCCCGACAAACTTCGTGCCCGGACCGGCTTTTTCAGGGCCGTTTCGGGCCCGCACCGGTCCTTGCTTTGGACATATTACAGGTCTACCCCATTACTAGGTCAGTTTATTGAATTTACGTCTATTTCACCGTTGGCCCCAATGTTGGGCCGTGTGTTGAGTCGGAGTTCGGGGTCGGGGGATCGATGAGACGGCGCGCCGTCGCATTGCAGCAAAGGTTGGGATCGCCGGTGCTACCGGGCTTGGTGGTGGCCGCGGCCGTTAGCCTGTCCGGGTGCGCGTCGATGTCGCAAAAAGCCGCCGAAAACGCGTCGCAGCTGCCGTATGTCGGCCTGTCGGCCAATGCGCCGGCGCGGCCGGCCGAGCAGATGGCCTATCCCGCGGTCCATGATGTCCCACCGCCTCGCACCGCCGCGGTGCTGACCGACATCGAGCAGCACAAGCTTGAGACCGACCTGGTTTCTGCGCGCGACCAGCAGCAGACGGCGGCCGGCGTTCCGGTTGCCTCGCGCAAGAAGAAGGTTGACACGCCCAAGACCGACGCAGCCAAGCCTGCCCCAATTCCGGCCGCGGGCAGCCGCACGATCTACTAGGTTCGGCCCGAACCGTGTTACAAGGCCGGCAAACGGGCCGGGAGTTCGGCCTCGGTTTTCCCAGAGACCTGACGATGGAAGAATTTTACCGCATCAAGCGCCTGCCGCCCTACGTGTTCGAGACGGTCAACCGCGCCAAGGCGATCGCCCGCAACCAGGGCGCCGACATCGTCGATCTCGGCATGGGCAATCCCGATTTGCCGGCCCCGCAGCATGTGCTCGACAAGCTGAAGGAGACGCTCGGCAAGCCGCGCACCGACCGGTACTCGTCATCGAAGGGCATTCCCGGCCTGCGCCGCGCCCAGGCTGCGTATTACGCGCGCCGCTTCGGCGTGAAGCTCAATCCCGACACGCAGATCGTCACCACGCTGGGCTCCAAGGAGGGCTTCGCCAACGTGGCGCAGGCGATCACCGCGCCGGGCGATGTCATCCTGGTTCCCGATCCGAGCTACCCGATCCACGCCTTCGGCTTCCTGATGGCGGGCGGCGTGGTCCGCTCGGTGCCGTCGGAGCCGATGCCGAGTTTCTTCTCATCGCTCGAGCGCGCGATCACGCACTCGATCCCGAAGCCGATCGCGGTGGTGGTCTGCTATCCGTCGAACCCGACCGCACACGTCGCCGATCTCGACTTCTACAGGGAGCTGGTGCCGTTTGCGAAGAAGCACGGCATCTTCATCCTGTCGGACCTGGCCTATGCCGAGGTCTATTTCGACAACAACCCGCCGCCGTCGGTGCTGCAGGTCAACGGTGCGATGGACGTCTGCGTCGAGTTCACCTCGATGTCGAAGACCTATTCGATGGCCGGCTGGCGCATGGGCTTTGCGGTCGGCAACGAGCGCATCATCGCAGCGCTGACGCGGGTGAAGTCCTATCTCGACTATGGCGCATTCACGCCGGTGCAGGTCGCTGCGACCGCGGCGCTGAACGGCGCGGACGACTGCATCAAGGAGATGCGTGACACCTACCGCCGCCGCCGCGACGCGCTGGTGGAGAGCTTCGGCCGCGCCGGCTGGGAGGTGCCGCCGCCCAAGGCTTCGATGTTCGCCTGGTCGCCGATCCCCGAGCCGTTCAAGGAGCTCGGCAGCGTCGAATTCTCCAAGCTCCTGGTCGAGAAGGCCGAGGTTGCGGTGGCGCCCGGCACCGGCTTCGGCGAGCGCGGCGAGGGCTTCGTCCGCATCGCGCTTGTGGAGAACGAACAGCGCATCCGGCAGGCCGCCCGCAACATCCGCCGTTTCCTTGAATCGGCTCCGGAAAAGCTCCATAACGTCGTTCCTCTCGCCACGCGGCGCTAAGGCCGCTTCAGAAGCGGACAAACGACGCTCCCAAGGTCACGCTCCTATGGCTTCCCCGCTCAAGGTGGGTATCGCCGGTCTCGGCACGGTCGGCGCATCCGTGGTGCGGCTCATTTCCGAGCAGCGCCAGGCGCTGGCGTTGCGCTGCGGCCGGCCGGTCGAGGTCGTTGCGGTCAGCGCGCGCAGCCGCGGCAAGGACCGCGGCATCGACATGCGGAAGCTCCGCTGGGTCGCAGACCCCCTGAAGCTCGCGACCGATCCCGGCATCGACGCCTTTGTCGAGCTGATCGGCGGGGAGGGCAATCCGGCCCGCGCCGCGGTCACGGCCGCGCTCAAAGCCGGCAAGCCGGTGGTCACCGCCAACAAGGCGCTGCTCGCCCGTCATGGGATCGAGCTTGCGACGCTCGCCGAGAAGCGCGGCGTGGCGTTGAACTTCGAAGCCGCGGCCGCGGGCGCGATCCCGATCGTCAAGACGCTGCGCGAAGGGCTCGCCGGCAATTCGGTGCAGCGCGTCTACGGCATCCTCAACGGCACCTGCAACTACATGCTCACGCGCATGGAGCGCGAGAAGCTGTCGTTCGAGGAGTGCCTCAAGGAGGCGCAGCGGCTGGGCTATGCCGAGGCCGACCCCTCGTTCGACATCGAGGGGCACGACACCGCGCAGAAGCTTGCGATCCTCGCAAGCCTCACCTTTGGCGTCCGCGTCGATCCGGGCGCGATCTATGTCGAAGGCATCACCTCGATCACCACCGCCGATCTCGAAGCCGCCGATCAGCTCGGCTATCGCATCAAGCTGCTCGGCGTCGCGGTGAAGACCGAGCAGGGCATCGAGCAGCGGGTGCATCCGACCTTCGTGCCCAAGGACTCCGCCATCGCCCAGGTGATGGGCGTCACCAATGCGGTGACCATCGATGCCGCAGGCATCGCGCCGATCACCCTGGTCGGTCCCGGCGCGGGCGGCATGGCGACGGCTTCGGCGGTCGTGGCCGACATTGCCGACATCGCCCGTGGCGTGCGCGCCGCCCCGTTCGGCCGGCCGCAGGGCAAGCTCACCGTCAGCAAGAAGGCGCCGATGCAGCGCCACGAGGGCGGCTACTACATCCGCATGATTGCGGTCGACAAGCCGGGTACGGCGGCGACCATCGCCAAGCGGCTTGCGCAGCACAACATCTCGATGGAATCCATCGTGCAGCGCCATAGCGGCCCGCCCGCGGGCGGCGCGGAAAAGGCGTCGGGTCCCGTTCCCGTCATATTGATCACCTATGCTACCACCGAGGATGCGGTGCGGAAGGCGCTCGCGGCGGTGCAGCGCGACAGGGTGATTTCCGGCCGGCCGCAATTGATCCGCATCGAAAAAAATTGAAGATGGCCCGATAATAAGGCCAGGGCCAACAAGGAGACCCGTCAATGTCGTCGATCACCGTCGCGCCCAATCTGTTGATAGAGCGCGTCCTGACGATCGAGATCGTCCGCGTGACCGAGCGCGCCGCGGTGTCCGCCGCCCGCCTGCGCGGCCACGGCAAGAGCAAGGCCTCCGATCAGGCCGCGGTCGACGCCATGCGGCGCGAGCTGAACAAGCTGCCGATCGACGGCACGGTGGTGATCGGCGAGGGCGAGATGGACGAGGCGCCGATGCTGTTCATCGGCGAGGAGGTCGGCAACAAGACCGGCCCCAAGGTCGATATCGCCGTCGATCCGCTGGAAGGCACGACGCTCTGCGCCAAGAACATGCCGGGTGCGATCGCGACGCTGGCGATGGCCGACGCCGGCACGCTGCTGCACGCCCCGGACTGCTACATGGACAAGATCGCGATCGGACCGGGCTATCCCAAGGGCACCGTCGATCTCGACGCGCCGACCGAGGAGAACATCCTCAACCTCGCCAAGGCCAAGGGCGTGAAGCCCGCCGAGATCACCGCGATCCTGCTCGACCGGCCGCGCCACGGCGACATCATCGAGGCGGTGCGCAAGACCGGCGCGGCGGTCGCGCTGATCAGCGACGGCGATGTGGCCGGCGTGATCCACTGCGCCGAGCCCAAGACCGGCATCGACATCTATCTCGGCATCGGTGGCGCGCCGGAGGGCGTGCTCGCGGCGGCGGCGCTGCGCTGCATCGGCGGCCAGATGCAGACTCGCCTCGTGATCGACAGCGAGGAGCTGCGCGAGCGCACGCTGAAGATGGGCATCAAGGACCCGAAGAAGAAATACGAGATCGAGGACATGGTCCGGGGCGACTGCCTGTTCGCCGCAACCGGCGTCACCACCGGGCCGATGCTCAACGGCGTCAAGTTCGGCAAGCAGGTGATCGAGACCGACACCGTGGTGATGCGTTCGGTCACCGGCACGGTGCGGCGGATCGTGGCCGAGCACCGCGAGCTCGGCAAATTCCACCTCGATTGATGAGAGCCTAGCGGGCCTGCGGCGCGCCGGATGGTGCCGGCGCCTGCCCGGTGGTTTGCGCGGGTGCGCCAGCCGATGATTGCGCGGCGGGCTGCCCGGCGGGCGTCAACGCGTCCTGCCCGATGAGATGGACACCGATCAAAAAGACGAAGCCGAGCAACACCACCATGGCTCCCAGGCCGAAGCCCGAGGCCCACAAGAGCAGATTGCCGGCCGCTTGATCCTGAACAACCGGGCGGTTCTCGTCGTGGATGGTCATTGCGACCTCCTGAACATCGCGCCCTTGAGCCGATAACGTCGCGGCTCCAGCCGTGTTCCGCCGCGTGATTTCGTCGCGTATGTTGGGCCGATGGCAGCGAACATCGAGATCCGCCCAGTGCCTTTGAGCGAACGCGCGGCCTGGGAGCCGCTGTGGAAGGGCTATCTCGATTTCTACAAGACGTCGGTGCCGAAGGAGGTCTACGACACCACCTGGGCGCGGCTGCATGATCCCGCCGAGCCGATGCATCTGCTCGGCGCCTACGTCGACGGCAAGCTTCTTGGCATCGTGCATTTCATCTATCACCGCTCGTGCTGGACGATTGGCGATTATTGCTATCTTCAGGATTTGTTTGTTGCAGAGAACGCGCGCAAGCTCGGCCTCGGCCGCGCGCTGATCGAAGCGGTCTACAAGACCGCGCATGAGGCCGGCGCAAGCCGCGTCTACTGGCTCACCCACGAGAGCAACGCCACCGCGCGCCTGCTCTACGACAAGCTCGCGACCTGGCCCGGCTTCATCGTCTATCGCCACCTGTTCGCGGACCGCACCTGATCCGCAAACGAAACCGCCCGTCGCTGCGGAGGCGGTGACGGGCGGTGTTGTCAGGTTTCAGGTGGTGACTAGCCGCAGACCCAGACGCGGCGCCAGGCCCAGCCATACGGCCCTGCGACGCGCACCGTGCGCCAGCAACCGCCGCCGTAAGCGCCGTAACCATAGGCCGGATAGTAACCGCCGCGGTAGAAACCGTGACCCCAGCCCCGGCCCCAGCCGCCGCGGTAGTGGCCGCGGCCGCCGCGCCAGCCGCGCGCCTGGGCACTGTTGCTGCCCGCCGCGGTGCCGATGGTGACGAGCGCCACCAGTGCAATCATGATTTTCCGAAACATATTCCCGGCTCCAGTTCCAAAAAAGCCGTCGCCCGTAAGCGTAATTCACCATTCGGCTTGGGACAAATTTGTGGAATAGCGGGGGCGGATTGTGGCGGTTCCACGGCCGCCGGTCCGGCGAGGCCGTCGAAAGGGCTATAAAATCCGACCGATTCCAACGCGATGCGAGCTTTTGCCATGACGGCCGCCCTGGCGACCGTGTCCCGTGCCCCGACGCGCCTGTTCCTCGATGTCGAACGCTCCGTGACCGGCCGCGCCTGGCGCGACCGGCTCGACGAGCGGGCGACGGCGCGGGCCCTGGCGATCGCGCAGCGCTCCGCGGTGCCCGAACTCCTGGCGCGGGTGCTCGCCGGCCGCGGCGTCGATCCCGCCGACGTCGAGGCCTATCTCGATCCGACGGTGCGGCGGCTGATGCCCGATCCGCACACCGTGACCGCGATGGAGGCGGCGGCGCTGCGCATCGCCGACGCGATGATGCGCGGCGAGCGGGTGGCGATCTTCGGCGATTACGACGTCGATGGCGCGACCGCGTCCGCGCTGCTGGCGCGCTTTCTCCGCTTGAGCGGGGCTGCGCCGATCATCCACATCCCGGACCGCATCTTCGAAGGTTACGGGCCGAATGCAGGCGCGATCCGCGCGCTCGCGGAGAAGGACGCGACGCTGCTGATCACCGTCGATTGCGGCACCACGAGCCTCGAGCCGCTCGCCGGGGCGAAGGCGCTCGGCCTCGACGTCGTGGTCATCGACCACCATCAGGCCGACGAGAACTTGCCCGATGCGCTGGTGGTCAACCCGAACCGGCTCGACGACCTGTCCGGGCTCGGACACCTCGCCGCCGTCGGCCTCGTGTTTCTCACCATCGTCGCGATCAATCGCGTGTTGCGCACGCGCGGCTTCTGGACGCCGGCGCGGCCGGAGCCGGACCTGCTCGGCGCGCTCGATGTCGTGGCGCTCGGCACCGTGGCCGACGTGGTGCCGCTCACCGGCCTCAACCGCGCCTTTGTCGCCAAGGGGCTGATCGCGCTGCGCGGCCGCACCAATGTCGGCCTGACCGCGCTGATGGACGTGGCGCGGCTCACCGGTCCGCCGGAGCCGTGGCATCTCGGCTTCATGCTGGGGCCCCGCATCAATGCCGGCGGCCGCATCGGCCGCGCCGATCTCGGCGCGCTGCTGCTCACCACCGACGATCCGGT
Source organism: Xanthobacteraceae bacterium (assembly GCA_019746355.1). The sequence goes on from JAIESC010000035.1 coordinate 31,956, forward strand.
GGAAGCCTCGCGCATCGCCGCCGAGCTCGACCGGCTCAACCGTGAACGGCAGGCGCTGGAGCAGGCGATGCTGGCCGAAGCCGAGGCCGAGGCGATGGCGGCGCTCGGCATCGAGGAGAAAGGCGCGGTGGTGGTGACGGCTGCGGCCAACTGGCACCCCGGGGTCGTCGGCCTGCTCGCGGCAAGGCTCAAGGAGCGCTTCAACCGTCCGTCCTTTGCGGTCGCGCTCGAGCCGGGCGGCATCGGCGCCGGCTCCGGCCGCTCGATCGCCGGCGTCGATCTCGGCCGCACAGTGCGGCGGGCGGTCGCCGACGGCCTGCTGCTCAAGGGCGGCGGGCACGCGATGGCCGCGGGCATCACCGTCAGGCACGACCGGCTCACCGAGTTTCGCGCCTATCTGGAAAGCGAGCTCGCCGCGCCGGTCGCGGTGGCGCGCTCGGATCAGTCGTTGCTCATTGACGGGGCGGTCAGCGCCTCCGGCGCGAACCTCGCGCTGATCTCGACGCTCGGGCAGGCCGGTCCGTTCGGCGCGGGCAACCCGGAGCCGGTGATCGCGCTGCCGTCGCACACGGTGGCCTATGCCGAGCAGGTCGGGCAGGCGCATGTGCGGGCGCGGTTGCGCGCGGGCGACGGCACGGCGATCAACGCGATTGCGTTCCGCGCCCTGAACCAGCCGCTCGGCCAGGCGCTGATGGCCGCGCGCGGCCAACAGGTGCACGCCGCCGGCACGCTCTCGGTCGACCGCTGGAACGGCAACGAGCGCGTGCAATACCGTCTGCTGGATGTGGCCATGCCAAACTGAGGGTGACCACTGCGCCGTCGTCCAGCATACTCCGACCGTCATCGCCCGCGTAGGCGGGCGATCCAGTCAAGCCTCTCCCATGAGTCGAGACCGTCATTTCTACGTTTACATCCTCGCCAGCGGCCTAGGCGGCACGCTCTACATCGGCGTAACCAATGACTTGGTCCGCCGCGTGCACGAACACAAAACCAAAGCAGCCGAGGGGTTCACGAAAAAATATGAAGTCGATCGTCTGGTATACTTCGAGCAACTCGACGATATCGAAAACGCTATTCGGCGCGAAAAGCGATTGAAGAAGTGGAATAGAGCCTGGAAGGTCAGATTGATCGAAGAGACCAATCCGAATTGGGATGATCTTTATCCGTCCGTTGCGATTCCTTGAACCTCTGGCCGTCATCGCCAACGACGCGCTCCAGCCGTCATCGCCCGCGAAGGCGGGCGATCCAGTCTCAAAGAGAATCCTGAAGAACTAGATGCCCCGCCTTCGCGGGGCATGACGACCGAGATTGGGACCGGTTCAGTGCTCGCCGTTTTCGAAGCGATCCGCGATGACCCGAAGAGCCAGGGCCATGGCCTTGGATCGCGCCTCCGCTTCGTTGACACCATAGGTCAGAACGCCGGGCAAAGCAGGGACTTCGGCGATCCAGCGCCCGTCTTCCTCACGCTCGCTCTCGACTTTCAGCATGCTGCGACCTGTTCTCAATGGCATCAAACTATTCGCAAACAATGGCTTGGACAAGCGCAGCGGACGAGGCTAACTACGCCGCGCAAATTCAGGGGATGACCGAGCAATGTCCAAACTCAATCTCTCCGTCGCGATCGGCGACTACGACCGCAACCGCCCGCTGATCGACGGCGCGGTCCAGATCGACGGCGTCGATCCGGTGTTCATGAAGCTCTATCCGGAGGAGATCTTCTTCCGTGCATTCCGCAGCGAGGACTTCGACATCTGCGAATGCTCGCTGTCGAGCTTCACGGTCAAGACCGCAGACGGCAACAATCCGTATGTCGGCGTGCCGGCCTTCGTGTCGCGCATGTTCCGCCACACCTCAATGTTCGTGCGCACCGACCGCATCCAGAAGCCGCAGGACCTCAAGGGCAAGAAGGTGGGCCTGCCGGAGTACCAGCTCACCGCCAATGTCTGGGCTCGCGCCATTCTCGAAGACGATTTCGGGGTGAAGCCCAGCGACATCCACTGGATCCGCGGTGGAATCGAGCACGCAGGCCGCCCGGAGAAGATCACCATCAAGCTGCCCGGCGGTGTCCGTCTCGACAACGCGCCCGAAGGCAAGACGATTTCAGCGCTGCTCGCCGAAGGCGAGATCGACGGCTTCATGGCGCCGCGCCCGCCGACCACGGCCGGCCAGAAGAACATCGGCTGGCTGTTCCGCGACCCGGTCGAGGCCGCGAAGGACTATTTCAGCCGCACAAAGATCTTTCCGATCATGCACCTGATCGGCATCCGCCGGACGCTGGCCGAACAGCATCCGTGGCTGCCCGCGGCCGTGCTCAAAGCATTCGAGCAGTCGAAAGCCGCGGCTGTGGCGCATCTGTGGGACACGTCGGCCACCAAGGTGACGTTGCCGTTCATCGAGGAGCGCGTGGCCGAGGCGAGGGCGCTGATGGGGGATGACTATTGGCCCTACGGCGTCGAGGCCAACCGTCACACGCTGGAAACGTTCCTGAAACACCACCACGCACAGGGCCTGTCGTCGCGGCTGGTCAAGGTCGAGGAGCTGTTCCACAAGGGAACGCTGGAGAGCTTCAAGATTTGACGCGGGACGCGTTCAACATCTTGAGGCCGTGCCGATCATGCCGTTCGTCGCGACCACGCGACTGAGACTGCGTTCATGGCGCTTTGTTCCGGGCCTGCTCTGGTATGCGCTTCGCTCAAAGCGGCAGGCGAGATCGTCGCCCGGCAACCTTGATGCGCAGACACTGTGGGAGGCGAACCGCACGTTCTGGACCTGCGCGGTCTGGCGGGGCGAGGACGCCATGCGTGCGTTCATGACATCCGGCGTGCACCGAAGCGCCATGGCTCATCTTCCGGAATGGTGCGACGAGGCTTCGGTGGCGCACTGGCATCAGGACCACCGGGAGCCGCCGGACTGGTCCGAGGTTTATGGTCGGATGCAGATCGAAGGCCGGCGCTCGAAGGTCCGGTACCCGTCGCCGGCGCAGCAGCGGTTTGAAATCGCGCCGCCGCGTCTTTAGGCGCGGGCCTATTCCGGCTTGATCTTCGCTTTCTTCACCACCTTGCCCCACTTCTCGTATTCGTCCGTGAAGAACTTCGAGAACTGGGCAGGGTTCATGCGCACGATCGACGCGCCGTCGGTGTCGAACTGCTTCTTCACGTCGTCGGAATCCAGCACCTTGGCGATCGCCGCGTAGAGCTTGTCGACGATCGGCTGCGGCGTGCCGGCGGGCACGCCGATGCCCCACCAGTTGGCCGCGTGGTAGCCGGGGACGCCGGCCTCGTCGATCGTCGGCACGTCCGGCAGGAGGTGCGTCCGCCGCGTGTCGCTGACGCCGAGCGGCTTGAGCTTGCCCGAGCGGATATGCGGCACCGAGGCGAGATAGGAGTTCATCAGCAGGTGGCTGTGGCCACCCATGACGTCGATCATCGCCGGCCCGCCGCCCTTGAACGGGATCTGCTCGACCTCGATGCCGGCCATCATCGCAAACAGCACCGAGGCGGTGTGGGTGAAGCTGCCGACGCCGGCATGCGCGAAGGCGTATTCCTTGGGCTTGGCCTTGGCGAGCGCGATCAGCTGCTTCACCGAGTTGGCCGGCACCGAAGGATGCACGGTCAGAACGCTGGGCCCGTTGCCGAGCATGGCCACGAGCGAAAACGCGCGCTGCGTGTCGTAGCCGACCTTGTAGATGTGCGGATTGACGGTGTGGGCCAGCGACACGAGCAGCAGCGTGTAACCGTCGGCAGGCGCCTTCGAGGCAAGCTCGGCACCGATGATGCCGCCGGCGCCCGCCCGGTTGTCGGGGGTCACCTGCTGGCCGAGCTGCTCGCCGAGCTTGGCAGCGACCAGCCGCGCGACGATGTCGACGCTGCCGCCGGGGGCGAACGGAATGATGAGGCGGATAGGCTTGGTCGGATAGTCCTGTGCCATGCCTGCGGTGGTGAGCACGAGCAACAGGCCGACCGCTCGCAGCAGAGTCTGGAGCATTCCCGGTACTCCTCTTCCGCAAAATGTGGGGACGCGCAGTTGGCGCCCGGATCAGCGCGACTATGCAAGTGTTTCGAGCACGCCCGCAAGGCGCTGCGGGCCCGCGAGGATACGTTCACGCCGTTTGGCCGGAATAGTGCGTGCGGTTGATGATCTCCAGCGGCGTTCCGTCGGGGTCCCGGAAATAGAAACGCGGGCCATCGATCGTGCCGCCCCGGCGGTCCTCCTCGAAGAAGACGTCCACGCCCTTGCTGCGCAGGCTATCTCGCGCAGCCTGGTATGTGCTTGCGTCGACCATGAATGCGTGATGGACGCCGTCGGACATTTCGGCCTCGCCCTTGTGGATCGGTGCGCGTCGTTTGATCAGCAGCACGCAAACGCCGCCTGCGTCCAGGAAGGTGATTTTCTGGTTGGGCAATTGCGAGAGGAGCTTGCAGCCGACAACCTCGGTGTAGAACTTGGTGCTCTTGTCGACGTCGCTGACCGGGATGCTGAAGTGCGCTACGCCCTTGAGTTCGATCATGTGCCTCTCCGAAACCAAAGACCGATGCGTGTATCGCCTTCCGGCACCAGCTTGCGGCGAAAGCCAGTGTCTCGGCAATGGCACGAATGACAGGCTGCGGCGGCTCCGGCGTTGATCACGTCCCCGCGCGCAGCCGCGCCAGCACCTTCAGGCCCGGATAGCCGTCGGCGGGCTCGATGCCGACCTTCTTCTGATAGGCGCGCACCGCCTTCATGGTGTCGGAGCCGACACGGCCATTGGTGCCGCCGGTGTCGAAGCCCGCCTTGGTCAGCCGCTCCTGCAACTCCCTGAGCTCCGCCGTGGTCGGCGGCCGCTCGCCGCCGGGGAATTGTTTGACGAAATGGCCTTCGCCGCGCAGCCGGTCGCTCAGGTGGCAAATCGCCAGCGTGTAATTGTTCGACGGGTTGTAGCTTCGCACCGCCGTAAAATTCTGTCCGATCAGGAACGTCGGTCCGCCGCGCACCGGCACCCATGGCCGCATCTTCGCATTCGAGGCGGGAAGCGCTTCGCCGTTGGCGCGCGTCACGCCCATCGCCTTCCAGTCGGCCAATGTGCGCGCGCGTCCGCCCGAGACGCCTTTCACCTCGTAGCCCCAGCGCTCGCCTGGCTTGTAGTGTCCGCGCCTGACGAGGTAGCGCGCGGTGGAGGCGAGCGCGTCCGCCGGGCTGCCGAACGGCGAGACGCGGCCGTCGCCGTCGAAATCGAACCCGACATTGAGCCAGACCTCGGGCATCCATTGGGTGTGGCCCATGGCGCCGGCCCAGGAGCCGCGCATCTGCGCGGGCGTGCTCCAGCCGCGTTCGACGATCACCAGCGCGTTCAGCAGCTCCTTTTCCCAGTAGGCGCGCCGGCGCGGTTCGCCCCAGGCAAGCGCCGCCAGCGCCGGGAAGATCGGCCGCATGTATCGTTCCTGGATGTTGGGATCGCCGTAGGCGGATTCGACGCCCCACAGCGCCAGCAGGATATAACGATCGACGCCGATCTCGCGCTCGATCTTCGCGAGCAGCGCCTCGTTCGCCTTGTAAATCTCCTGGCCGTTCGTCACCCGCAAGTCGGAGGCGCGGCGGTTGACGTATTGCCAGGTCTCTTCCTGGAATTCCGGCTGCGCGCCTTGCAGCGCATAGACCGACGTGTCGGGCTTGAGCCCGCTCATCACGCTGTCGTAGGTCTTGTCGGAAATGCCGCGGGCGTGGGCGCGCTTGCGGAACGCCTCGACCCAGTCCGGAAACGACGGCTTGGCAGAGGAGGGCTTGGACGAGCGCTTCGACGACGGCTTGGACCGGGCCGCATCGGCCGGGGCGCCGAGCGCGAACAGCGGCGCACTCGCAAGCAAGCCCTGCATGAGGCGACGGCGGGTTTGATTCATGCCGCCATTTTAGGAGCGCCACACAGGGCTGCAAATGACCGCCGCGGTCGCAGTTAACGCAAATCAATCAACGCCCGGCGTAGCGGCGCCACTTTGCCTTGTTGCGTTTGTTTTTGGCCCAGTTCGGCTTCTTGCGGCGCGGCGTTTCCGTGCGCGGGGCCTCTCCATTCCCGGCCGACCCCGTCACGCTGGCATCGGCGGTGGCGAGGACGCTCGGGTCGGTGAGTTCCGTACCGCGTTCGCCGATCAGCCGCTCATAGGCGGCGACCAGCGTCATATACGGGTTGACCAGCACCCAGCCGTGCCGGGTCGGCACCTGGATGTCGAAATGCAGGTGATAGCTCGTGCCGTTCTCCCGCATGCTGTAGTTGCCGACCTCGCCGATCACCTCGCCCTCATAGACGCGGCGGCCGCTCAGCAGATTGTCCGCGTCCATCTTGCGCGGGCTCATGTGCAGGTAGCGGAAGCGGATGTGCTCGTTGGCCGAGTTGACGAACAGGTACGCCGCCTCCTGCTTCGGGGCGCGCAGGATGACGCCGCCGCGGGCCGCGACCACGTCGCCCGGCGGATCGCAGCGGTCCGAATTGGGCGCGGGCCGGCAGATCAGCGGCCGCAAGTCCTGGCCCTGATGGCCGATGCCTGTTGGACATTGGCTTACGGAAAAGCCGCGGCGTTCGCAGAAGTTGTCGCGCCAGGGATTTTGCGCAATCTGCGCCGGCTGGATGTCGTTCGGATCGGCGATGCGCGTCTTCGGCCCGCGATGGTAGCGCTCGCTGCCGGCATAGGCCGGCGCCTCGGCGAGCGGAAAGCGGATCTGCGAATAGACCGTGTAGTCCTGCCGGCCGCCTTTGCCGCGGAAACCGGTGCCGGTCTGGATCTGGCCCGGCGCGTAGTAGCCGAACGTCTGCGACACCTTCTGCGGGCGCTCGACCGGCCACGGCTGCGTCATGCGCCTCGGCCGCGGCGAGCCGCCGACCACGCGCAGCGCCCGGAGAAAGCGCTGCGCCACCTGATCCGCCGTCCGGCAGGACGGCACCTTGTGGCGCACCGACGCGGTGTCGAGGCAGCCGACCGATACGGAATAGGGCACGCCGTAGCGGACGAAGGTGTAGCGCAGGTGGTGCTCGAGGATGGTCTTGCGGATGCCGGGGAATTCGTTTTCGAGCGCCGTGACCGGCTGGCCGCCGGCGGATGGCGGCATGTCGATCTCGTAGAGCAGGGCGGAGCCGGAGATCAGCACCACGACCGGCTCGGAGAATTTCGCGTCGGCCAGCTCCGGGATGTCGCTCGGGCGGATCGCGAACGCTGCGTCATAGCCCGCGGGGCCCGGATAGAAGAACCTGGCTGCGTGGAAGCCCGAGAGATAGCGCCGGTCGTCTTCGGCGACGTCGCCCAAGGCCTGGTCGCGCAGCCGTGCGGCGACGTCGAACGGCAGCAGCACCGGCACGGGGCTCGAGGTCAGCGCGGCAAAGTGCGCCGACATCACCGCGTTGAGGCGGGCGAGGGCGGGATGGCTGTTGCGTGTGCCGGGCAAGCGCGTGCGGTTGGCAAGCACGGTCGGGCCGAGCGCCTCGACATCGGCGAGCGAGGCCACTGCGGCCGGCCAGTCCACCTGCGCGTAGGACAGCTCCGGCGGCTTCATGACCTTCGGCAAGTCGGCTGCCGGAGTGTCGGCCGGCGCGGTGTCCTGCGACGAGGCGTCCGGCTGCGCGGCATCCGGCAAAGCGGCGGGCCGCGACACCGCGAGATGCGAAACGCTTTGCGCGGCGGCGCAGACGTTCGCGAGCGCCAGCAGCAGGCCCGCGATCAGTGCAGTTTTCACCGGAGTTGCTTCCAGCCCGAATGACCCGGGCGCAAAATAGCGGATGGAACCGGTTCCACGCGAGCGGCGAGGTGGACAATGCCACCAAAAAAACGTCGCACCCGGCGCTTGTGGGGCCGCAACGCCCGAAAATCGGGCATTTTGCCGGTTGCGAGCGCGGTCTGTGACGCAACCGGGCGATGCCCCGGGGGCCGCCCCGCCGCTCTTTTGAGCGGCCCGCGCGGCAAGCCCGCGTCTGCCCGGACGACAGCCAACGCTTGGCTCTGAAAATATTACGGCCCGGCAAGCGCTCGCGCGTTCGCCGGGCCGCAAGGTCACTGCAGATCAGACAAGAACATCGACCTGAATGTGGTTCTGGGCGATCAGCGTGTCCGACGAGTCATAGGCCTGGAGCACGATGTCGAACTCCCCTGGGCCTGCGAACCCGGTGCCGGCATTGTAACCGGGCAGCCCGTAGAACGCGTAGTTCTGCGAGTTCTGCGTGACGTTCGCGTTGCCGGCGTCATCGGCGATCGCAACGAGGTGCGTGTCTGCGTCACGCCACTGGAATCCGGACTGATTGGCCGGCTGCGGCGTTCCTTCCGGCTCCAGAACCAGCGTCTTGTAGTTGATCGCTGCCGTCGGGTCGGTGTCGATCAGGAGCTTGAACTTGAAATCGTCCAGGCTCGTGGTCTCGCCATTGAGGCCGGTGGCGATGGAATATTCGAAGCTCCACGATGCGCGGCCGGCGTTGTTGGCGGACGAGCCGTTGGCCGTCGACTGCGGACCGTCATTGACCGCAAATTTGAGAACCCCGTCGGCGTAGTCGTCGGCGGTCGTGACCGTCGGTCCTTGCCGATAGATGACCTGCAGACCGAGTTCGATCCCGGCATCGTCCGCGTGCGCCAGTCCAAAACCGGAAGCCGGGATGCCGGACCCGACGATCATGTCATTGGTCGCCGGTTTCTGCGCGGACTCGTCGAGGGTTCCGTTCACGGTGTAGGTGGGCGCTTCCCACGCGCCATCGATGGCGAGCGACACGGTGGCCGGGCTGCTGACCGCGCCCTGGCTGTCGGTCACGGTGTAGGTGAAGCTGTCGTTCCCGGTCTCGCCGCCATTCAAACCCTGGAACGCGTTCGCAGGGTCGTAGGTGAGGGTTTGGTTGGCGTTGAGCGTGACGGTCGCGCCGCTCGCGAGCACCACCGTGCCACCGACGCTGATCGCCTGGCCGTCGACCTGAGTGATACCCAGAGCATGACCTTCGAAATCGGCGTCATTGCTCAGAACGTTGATGGTCACCGAGTGGTCTTCGTCGGTGCCCGCACTGTCGGCGCGGGTGATCGCAGCATTGTTCTGATCCAGCCGGATGGTGACGTCTTGGAATTGCAACGCTTCGACTTGCTTGAGCGAGTCGGTGCCGTCACGGTCGGCCACCAGATCAGTCACGGTGACCTTGTCGTTCCCGGTCCCTTTGATCGATATCGCGTAGTCAAAAAAAGAACCGCTGAAGACCGCGGTGTCGAAGCCCTTGCCACCATCGATGCTGTCGTCACCGCGCCCACCGATGATGACGTCGTCGCCGCCTTTGCCTTGAATCTTGTCGGACTTGCTGGTCCCGACAATCGGATTGTTGTTTTGTGGTGTTCCCTGAATTGGCTTGGCCATATCCCCCTCCGGTTGTTAATATTCCTAGGTTACGTTCGCCAACATGTCATGGCAATGACGAAGGAAGGGGACGGCCAACCGGCCGCAGGCATGGTCGCCGCGCCTTGATGGCCTCAAGCCTGCGCGGGCCGAGGTGACCCAAAATCTGACATTGCTGCTTAGGCCAGCGAGCCTGGCGCTTACCGGGGGCGACGGCCTCCGTGATGCGCCCGGAAGCTCCCGGTCATCCACCGGCGTGCGAAACTGCCCGATAGTGGCGACCCCGGAGAGATTCGAACTCCCAACCTATGGAATCGAAATCCATTGCTCTATCCAGTTGAGCTACGGGGCCGGCGCGGCGGGCGAGAGCCCTGGCGCGACTGAGCTAAGCTATATCACAAAAGCGCCGGATGACCTGTGGATGGTTTGGCGGTAGGTGATTTCGCGGGGTGGGGGCGCGGGTGGGGCGAAGGGGAGTTGGAATTTGTCGAGTTTGCGTATTCAGCGCGGCTTTCAGGTGGCGGTTATCCTTGCGGCGCCGTTGATCGGCGGCTGTTCCGGCTCGAGCATCTCGGACCTGTCCTTCTCCAGCAAGGACAAGGCTGCTGCGTCCACGGGTGACCCCAACGCATTTCCGGCCGACTACAAGCAGGAGCTGGCGGCGTTCCTGCGGACCTACATCGACAACCCGCGGCTGGTTCGTGACGCCGCTATCGGAACGCCGGTGCTGCGGCCGGTCAGCGGTCAGCCCCGCTATGTGACCTGCGTGCGCTACAACCCGCGCAACTTCGAGAACAAGTACGAAGGCAACAGGGAAAAGCTCGTGATCTTCCTCGGCGGCAGGATGAACCAGTTTCTGGAATCCGATCCGCAGATCTGTCCGAGCCTCGCCTACCAGCGCTATCCCGAAATCGAGAACATGGTGCCCTGAGCCCCCCGCTCGGCGGCCTTGCAGTTTTGACAGGTCAGCCCGCGGCGGCGTGATGGATCAAGCCTTGCCGGGCCGACCAAAACCCAGCATGTTCGCGCCAAATTCGATCCATCGCCGCGGGCTGACGCCACGCGTGCATCGGGAGGCAGGAATGATTCAAGTCAAACGGTTCAGCCACGCCACGTTCGAGACGCCGGACGTCGAGCGGCAGGTCGACTACTTCGCGCAGGTCTTGGGCCTCGCCGTCGCCGGCAAGCAGAACGGCCACGTGCACCTCGCCACCAAGATGGGCGACCTCGCCGTGCAGGTGAACAAGGCGAGCGCGGCCGCCTGCACCAAGCTCTCGTTCCAGGTCGATCCCGCGACGCCGTTCGCCGACATCCGCAAGGGCCTCGACGCCGAAGGCATCAAGAGCGAGGAGCGCAGCGACGCCGCGCCCGGCATCGCCAAGGCGATCGTGTTCAAGGACCCCAAGGGCACCGAGATCGAGATCTTCGCCGAGCAGAAGCCTATCGCCGGCAACCAGCCGGTCTCGGGCATCGGCCCGATCAAGCTCGGGCACCTCGCGTTCTGTGTCGACGATCCGAAAAGGTACGCCGACTTCTACTGCAAGGTGCTGGGCTTCCGCGTCTCCGACTGGATTCAGGACTGGTTCGTGTTCCTGCGCTGCGGGCCCGATCACCACACCATCAATTTCGTGCAGGGCAAGCGCACGATCATGCACCACGTCGCTTTCGAGCTGAAGGACTGGGCGCAGGTGCAGCAGGCGATGGACTTCCTTGGCTCAAAGAACATCAACCTCGCCTGGGGGCCGGGGCGCCACGGGCCGGGCCACAACATCTACACTTATCATCGCAACCCGGACGACCAGATCATCGAGCTGTTCACCGAGCTCGACAAGATGCTCGACGAGTCGCTCGGCTATTTCGAGCCGCGGCCCTGGCACCGCGACCATCCGCAGCGGCCGAAGGTGTGGGACAACCGGCGCGACATCTGGGGCATGCCGCCGACCGCGGATTACATCCGCCAGCGGGAGTAGCAACTCGCTGCTGCAGCTTTGCTCCGGCCGTCATCGCCCGCGAAGGCGGGCGATCCAGGCTGATGCAACAGGACTGGAGGCCCCGCACCACAGGCGAGCGAAGCGACGCCGTCCTTCGGACGGCTACGGCGGGGCATGACAGCGGGACAATGCGCCCCGAAAATGCCGGAAGGGCCGTTACCTTTACGCCGTCCGGCGCATCTCGGATTTCAGCACGTCCGGGTTCACGACATTGATCGGATTGCCGCCGGCATAGGCGAGGATCTGGTCGAAGATGTCGGCGAACTGGATCTCGTATTCGTCGCGCGTGACGTAGCCGAGATGCGGCGTGCAGATCACGTTGTCCATGTTCAGGAGCGGATGCGCGGTGTCGCGAACGGGCTCCTCGTCATAGACATCGACCGCAGCCATCCCGGGCCGGCCGGCGCGCAGCGCATCGACCAGCGCGCCGCGCTCGATGAGCGGCGCGCGGCTGGTGTTGACGATCAGCGCCGTGGGCTTCATGCGCCGCAGGTCGTCTGCGGTGACGATGTTCTTGGTGGCGTCGACGAGGCGCATGTGCAGGGTCAGCACGTCGCAGCGCTCGAAAAACGCGGCCTTGCTGGGCGCGACCAGATAGCCCTCGGCCTTGGCGCGCACCATCGACTGCGGCCGCGCCCAGACCACGACGTTCATGCCGAACGCCTTGCCATAGGCCGCGACCGCGGCGCCGATCCGGCCAAACCCGAAAATGCCGAGCGTCTTGTTGCGCAGCGTCGAGCCCACGCCGATCTGCCAGCGGCCCGCCTTCAGCGACGCCATCTGCCGCGGAATCTGCCGGTATGCGGCGAGGATCAGGCCCCAGGTCAGCTCGGCCGTCGCATAGGACGGCGTGCCGGGATGCTGGTTCGACGACACCACGATGCCGAGCCCGGTGCAGGCGTCGATATCGATATGCGGATAGACGCTGCGCTGGCTGATGAGCTTGAGCCTGGGCAGCCGCTCGAGCAGCGGGGCGCGGATCTGCGTGCGCTCCCGGATCAGGACCAGCGCCTCGGTGTCCTTCAGGCGCTCGGCCAGCGCGGCGGTGTCCTGGACGTGGTCGTTCCAGACTGTGACGTCGTGGCCGTCGAGCTTGCGGAAGCAGGCAAGCGTCCGCACCGTGTCATGATAATCGTCGAGAACCGAGATTTGCATTCAAGCCTTTTTCCCCGCCGGCAGCATAGCAGATTGCCGGAGCGCTGCAGTGCGGCGCGGGCGCGCCTTGGACCCTCTATTTTAGGCGGGAAATGGCGGCACTGGCGTCCCCACGGGGATTCGAACCCCGGTCTTCACCGTGAAAGGGTGATGTCCTGGGCCTCTAGACGATGGGGACGAGGCCGCGCCCGGTCTGGGCGCGCAGACCTATAAAGGCGTTGTGGCGGACCGGCAAGCGAGAGCATCGGATGCCGGTCCGGGAGGCGGAAAACCGGTGGGGAACGCCGGCCGCAAAGGCCCGCGGGCCGACGCCGCCGGCGGCGACCCGTGCGAGGCACGCCGTGAAGGTCCTGCGGTCGATTGCCATGCCAGGCGCTCCGCATGGCTTGCGTCATGGGCGCAACGGATTGCGGCCGGCATCGTTCCCGGGCGCGACATCCGGCAAGCAATCGGCGCGACAGAGACTTGGCGGGAGCCGCCGGCATGACGGCATCCGGTAACCGATCCTTAGGCGCGCGATGCTATGCGCTGACCTTTCGGACCCCCCCCCATGCGCTCGACCAGCGGCCTTTATTTCTCGCGTCTCGATCATGTGCGGGCCGTCGCGGTCTATCTGGTCTTCGTCTGGCATTTCCTGCACATGACGCCGGCCTTCCCGGTGCCTTATGGCAGCGCGCCCTTCTTTCCCTTCGCCGTGCTCGATGAAGGCCATACCGGCGTCGCGCTGT
>JAIESC010000151.1 GCA_019746355.1 Xanthobacteraceae bacterium
CGCGGGTGCTGGCGCGGCACGCGGCGCAGGGGCTGGCGCGGCACGCGGTGCCGCCGCGGGTCCGCCTTTCTTGTCTGGCTGCGCCGCAGCGTCGCCAGGCAACACACCAAGCGACATCGCCAGCATGGACAGGGTCAATACGGTCGTCGCGAGACCGGCACCGAGACGGAACATTGCTTTTCGAGCTCCCACTTCGCCCCAGAGCAAACGCGCGGTCACGGGTTTGAGTTCCGTGACGGCTTCGCGTCCGGCTGGCGTCGAGGATCGTTCGAGCGGTCTATGTTGAATTTGCGTTGGCGATGTTCATCCAACGTTCATTCGTGGATGACGCTTTGCCGCACCGGAACATTTTCGTTGCGCGGTGCGGCGTATCGCAAAGGCGCGAGCTGCGTTCAGGCCACCGGCTCGCAGGCAAAGCAGATCTGCTCGACGTGGCGGAAGTCGGTACCGCAGCACCCGCCGAGAACGGTGACGTGGCGAAGCTTGCGGCGCAGGTCGGCATACTGCCGGCCGAGCTCGACCGGATTGCCGGCGTCGAGATCGGTCGCCTGATCGAGCTCGGCGTGGCTGCGCCTCGACGCGTTGGCGCGAAGCCCGCGCAGCCGCTTGATCCAGGCATTGCCTCCCGCTTCGCCCGCGTCCAGCACGCCCTCGAAATGCGTCGGATGCGCGCAGTTGATCATGTAATAGGCCGGCGCCTTGCCGGTCTTGGCGTCGATCTCGGTGATCGCGTCCTTCAGCGTCTGCCCGGCCGGCAGCCGGCCGTCGGTCTCCACCGTGAGCGAGATCACCACCGGCATGCCTGCCTCCTTGGCGGCGCGGGCAATGCCGATCGGCTCCTCGACGTAGTTCATCGTGAATGCGCTGACGAGATCGGCGGCGGTGTCCTTGAACACCGCGATCTGGTCGGCGTGATAGGCCTGCGCCTCGTCGGCGCTCATCAGCTTGCCGGGCTGATAGCCGTCGCCGCGCGGGCCGATATTGCCGGAGATCACCATCGGCGAGCGCTCGGTCTCGTACTCGTGACGCAGGTCAGCCATCACCGTGATGGCCTTGCGATTGATGCGGGCGAGCTCGTCCCGCGAGTAACCGAGCTTTGCCGCCCAGTCGAAGTTGGCGCGCCAGGTCGGGCTCTCCAGCACGAAGCCGAGCTCCGCATCGCGGGCGAGCTTGCAGTAGCGCGCGTAGTAGGCGCGGGTGCGCTCGATGCCCTCGTTGGATCTCAACAGGTCGAACGAGGCGAACAGCGGCAGGTCCACGCCCTCGTGGAAGATCAGCGTGGTCTCCATGCCGGCATCGGTCAGGAAAATCTTGTCGGCGAGCTGCGGCAGGTTCGCGCGATACTTGGCAACGGTCTTGGCAACAGTCTTGGCAACGGTTTTGGCAATCGGCTTGTTCAAGAGGCCTTCTCCCATTTTACAACATAAAAAATACCGTCGCGCCCGCCAGAAGCGGCGAGCGCGGCTGCGAACCTCAGCCTGGACATAGTCCCGCGTGTTGGTCGCGCGAGACCCGCCGGAGGTTCAATCCGGCGGGCCGTCTTTTTTAGCGGGGTCAGCGTTGCCGCCGCCCGGGCGCAGGCGCCCGGGGTTCTGCGCGTTTCCGGTCAATTCGGCGGACGGCTCATGCCGGCCGCTCGACCGCGCCGCCGCTTTCGGCCCAGTCCTTGAAGGCGCCGAGATTGAACACCTGGGTGTAGCCCATGTCCTTCAGCGCCTTGCCGGCGAGCGCCGAGCGTCCGCCCGAGGCGCAATAGAGGATCACGGTCTTGTCCTTGGCGAACGCCTTGTCGTGGTACGGCGATTCCGGATCGGCGCGGAATTCCAGCATGCCGCGCGAGACGTTCGTCGCGCCGGCGATCTTGCCTGTGTTCGCGACTTCGGTCGCGTCGCGAACGTCGACCACCAGCGTGTTTCCGCTGCCGATCATGTCCCGCGCCTGCACCGGCGTGATTTTGGACACGGCGGCATTGGCGGCTTCCATCAGTTGCTTCACGCTTGGCGTCATCTCATGCTCCTGTTCGTATGGCTGGAAAATTTGAACATGCTGCTCGCGCAGCGAAATCAGCCGTGCCGCTCAGCGGATGATCACAGGCGGCGCGGATGGTGCGCGGGGGGCGGGGGCGCGCCGGTGGCGGCAGGGCCTTGGCTGGGCATCAGCCGGAGCAGAAATCCGGCGACGATCACGGCAAGGACGCCGTGGTGGCCGATGTCCTCGACAGGCGCATTTCGTCTCCTCATCGCTCAAGTCCCTCCCCGGCGGACCGTGCGTCCGCCCGCGATGAGCCGGGCTCATAGAGCGGCGAATCGCCGGCGCGAACGCTGAAGCGCGGACATAGTCCCGTACCTCCGTCGCATCGGACCCGCCGGAGGTTCACGCGGGCGGGCACATATTTAGCGGCCGGCATGGCGCAACGCCTCAGCCTTTCGGTTGACACGGCCCGCCGCGCATCGTTCTTAAGCCAACTCGCCATTGAGCCGGGACCGTCGCGCTTTCCATGCAAATTCTTGTTGTCGGCGCCGGCGTGGTGGGGCTTGCGGTCGCCCGCGCCGCCGCGCTGCAGGGCCACGAGGTCATTGTCGCCGAAGCGACCAGGGGCATCGGCAACGGCGTGTCCTCGCGCAACAGCGAGGTGATCCACGGCGGCATGTACTACCCGACCGGCTCGCTGCGCGCCCATCACTGTCCGCGCGGCCGGCGGATGATGGTCGAGCTCTGCGCCTCGCACGGCGTGCCGCATAAGATCTGCGGCAAGCTGATCGTCGCGACCGAGGACGCCGAAATCGCCAAGATGGAAGCGATCCTCCGGCAAGGCGAGGCCAACGGCGTCGAAGGCTTCGCCATGATCGACGGCGCCGCGGCGCGGGCGATGGAGCCGCAGCTCAATTGCGTCGCCGCGCTGCATTCGCCTGCCACCGGCATCGTCGACAGCCACGCGTTCATGCGCGCGCTGCAGGGCGATCTCGAGGACTGCGGCGGCGCGATCGCCTTTGGCACCCGGGTCGAGCGGCTCATCCACACCCAGGCCGGCTGGATCGTGCGCTTCTCCGGCAGCGAGAGCGGCGAGCATGCGGTCGATGCGGTGGTCAACTCGGCCGGGCTCGGTGCGCAGGCGCTGGCGCGGCAGACGGAAGGTTACGCGCCGGAGCGCGTGCCGCGGCTGGTGCTCGCCCGCGGCAACTACTTCGGCTATGCCGCCCGCCCGGTGTTCTCGCGGCTGATCTATCCGGCGCCGCGGATCGATGGCGGGCTCGGCACGCATGTGACGCTCGATCTTGCCGGACGCATGCGCTTCGGCCCCGACGTCGAGTGGATCGACGAGGAGAACTACAACGTCAATCCGGAACGCGCGAAATCGTTTTACGGAAGCATCCGCCGCTACTGGCCGGGCCTGCCCGACGATTCATTGCAGCCCGACTATGCCGGCATCCGGCCGAAGCTCACTGGGCCGGGCGAGGTCGCCGCCGATTTCATGATCGAAGGGCCGCGGCAGCATGGGCTGCCGGGGCTGGTGCATCTGTTCGGGATCGAATCGCCGGGACTGACGTCGTCGCTGTCGCTTGCCGATGCCGTGGTCGGCGGGCTCGTTCAGTAGCGCGACAGTCGCTCGGTGCGGGGCTTCGGCTTCTCGCGGTCGCTGATCGACGCCGTCACATCGACGGGCGCATGTTGTGGGGCAGGGCGCACCTTGATCTCCGACAGCCGCCGCGCCCATTCGCCGGACGACCGATTGATCGGCGTGAAGGCTGCGCTGTCGCGCCTGCCGTTGAAGGTGGCAAGCCCGTCGCGGGTGGCGACGATGTCGCCCGGCCGCAGCGTCGGATCGGTGGTCGCCTCGATCCGCGCGAGGCCGAGCCCGTCCCGGCCGTTGCAGGTGCAGTTCGGCACGGTCTTGTCGCGATAGGCGAAGGCGTGGTCGAGATCGGCGTAGCGTGCCCCGTTCGGCGCGACCGCGCCGTCGATCCGCGAGCCGCTGAACACCATTGTCTTCGCCGCGGGACACAGCGCGTGGCACACCTCGGCGGGCGTTGCGCCGGCGTGATGTTGCAGCGGGAAATATCGGCCGTCGCAGGTCCGTACGCAGAACACGGTGCCGCGGCCGTGGCTGCCGCTGGTCTCGCCGCGCTCCGGCGACCCTTGAGGATCGGCGTAGGCGTTGGAGCGCTGCGGCGAAGGCTCGTGGCGGAAGCCGCCGAATAGCCGCTCGAAAAAGCCCTGCGCCAAAACGGGCTGCGCCGTTCCGAGCGCAAGTGCTGCGACAAGCAGGGCGCTGCAACGGCGGACCAAACAGCGCTTGCGGATCAACAACGGCCGTCTCCCTACGCCCGGAACCAGAACATTTGGCGGCGCCCGCTTTAACGCAGCGCTGCAGAAAAGGTTGCAGCGCTGATGGGGCTGCCCGCCGCGACCGCAATAGTCCGGCGGTGTTTCTGTTGATGCCGGCTTCACTTAGCGACTTGCGTCGCAGGACTCGCTATCGTCGCGTTTCATGTCGCCCGTGGAAGGCGGCGCAGGGAGGACCACTGTGAGCAACCGTTTTGCAAATCCGAAAACCATGCCCGCGCCGCGCGGCTATACCCAGGTGGTGGAGACCAGCGGTCCCGGCCGCACCGTCTATCTGTCGGGCCAGCTCGGCATGACGCCCGCCGGCGCGTTCGCCGGCGAACCGGGCGACTTCCGCGCCCAGGCCACCCAGTGCTTCGAGAATCTCAAGGCCGGCCTCGCCTCGGCCGGCGCGGGCTTCGAGCACGTCGTCAAGATCACCAACTTCTTCGTCGACATGGCGCATCTGCCGGTGTTCTTCGAGGTGCGCGACCGCTACGTGAACACCAAGGCGCCGCCGGCCTCGACCGCCATTCAGGTCGGCCGGCTGGCGCGCGAGGGCGCGCTGTTCGAGGTGGAGGCCGTGGCGGTGATTCCGGACAAGGCAGCGAAGGCTGCTCCGCGCGCGCCCGTCAAGCGTGGCAAGCCGGCGAAGAAAGTCGGGCGAAAGTCGCGGCGTTAACGACGCGATTCTCCGAATCGCGCATAGTCGCCGGATGCCAAGCTTCGTCTACGTCCTCGGCTGCCGCACCCCGGACCGCACCCTGACCTACGTCGGCTGGACCACCGACGTCGCGCGCCGTCTCGCCCAGCACAACGGCGGCATCGGTGCGCGCACCACGCGTGGCCGCGCCTGGGTGCTGCTGCACACCGAGAAATTCCGCACCCGCCGGCAGGCGATGAGCCGCGAGTGGTATCTCAAGCGCGACCGGAAGTTCAGGAAAAGCCTGGCGCAGGGCTGCGGCGGGTAGGCGTCAATTCCCGTGAAAAACCGATCGGCCCGCCCGGGCCCCCGGGCCGTGCCGGCCCATGCCGGCCCATGCCGTTCAGCGCGCGGTTGAGAAGGCGAACCACACGGCGATGGCCGCGAGCGCCACGGCGAAAATCCTCCTCAGCGCCTTCCGGCGCGCGGGATCGGTCAGCATCCCGTGCAGGCGGCTCGCCAGCAAGACAATGACCAGGTGGATCGTGGTCGCGATGGCGACGAAGATGCCGGACAGCAGCAGGGTCTGGCCGATGACGTGGGTTTCCGAAGCGATGAAGCTCGGCACCACGGCGATGTAGAACACCGCGGCCTTCGGATTGAGCAGGTTGGTGACGAGCCCGCGCCGGAAAGCGGCCCGCGCGGCGCGGTCCACGTCCGCCAGCGCGTCGGGCGCGACCTCGCGCTCCGCCGACCACGATTCCCAGGCGAGCCAGAACAGATAGGCCACGCCGGCCCAGCGCAGCGTTTCATAAAGCAGGTGCGAGCGCTCGATGGCCGCCGCCAGCCCGAACGCCGCGGCGAGCCCATAGACGGACAACCCGAGCGCCACGCCCGCCACGGCGGCGATGCCTGCGCGCGCGCCGCTGGCGAGCGACAGCGTCGCGAGATAGGCCATGTTCGGGCCGGGCGTCAGCTCGATCAGCGTGCAGGTGAGCGCGAAGGCAAGCAGCGAGGACGACGTCAGTCCGCTCACGTCAGCCCTCTTGGCTTTGCAGCACTTGGCTTTGCAGCACTTGGCTTTGCAGCACTTGGCTTTGCAGCACTTGGCTTTGAAGCACTTGCCGCGGCGACCGACTCAACCCGAGACCACTTGCTTCAGTGCGCCTCGTCCCAGTTCTGCGCGGCGCGGGCGTCGACCGACAGCGGCACCGACAGCGACACCGCCGGCATCGGCGCGTCTTCCATCACCTTCTTCACCAGCGGCAGGGTCTTCGCCACGTCGCCCTCCGGCACCTCGAAGATCAGCTCGTCGTGCACCTGCAGCAGCATCTTCGCCTTGAGCTTCGACTTCGACAGCGCCGGCTCGATGCGGATCATCGCCCGGCGGATGATGTCCGCCGCCGTGCCCTGCAGCCGCGCATTGATTGCGGCGCGCTCGTTGAAGGCGCGTAGCGAGGGATTCGATGCGACGATGTCCGGGTAATGGCACTTGCGCCCGAACAGCGTCAGCACATAGCCGTTCTTCTTGGCGAATGCCTTGGTCTCCTCCATGTAGTCGCGGATGCCGGGGAAGCGCTCGAAATATTTCTTGATGTAGGCGCCGGCCTCGTCGCGGCCGATGCCGAGCTGGTTGGCCAGCCCGAACGCCGAGATGCCGTAGATGATGCCGAAGTTGATCGCCTTGGCGCGCCGTCGCACCTCGCCCGGCATGTCCTTCACCGGCACCCCGAACATTTCCGAGGCGGTCATCGCGTGGATGTCGAGCCCGTCGCGGAACGCCTTCTTCAACAGCGGCACGTCGCCGATCTCGGCGAGCAGGCGCAATTCGATCTGCGAGTAGTCGGCGGACACGAGCTTGGTGCCGGGCTCGGCGACGAAGGCGCGGCGGATCTTGCGCCCCTCCTCGGTGCGGATCGGGATGTTCTGCAGGTTGGGCTCGGACGACGAGAGGCGGCCGGTGGGCGTCGCCGCGAGTGCGTAGAAGGTGTGGACGCGATGGGTCTCCGCGTTCACGTAGCCCGGCAGCGCGTCGGTGTAGGTCGAGCGCAGCTTCGACACCTGCCGCCAGTCGAGGATCTTGCGCGGCAGCTCATGGCCCTGCTCGGCCAGGTCCTCGAGCACCTTCGCGCCGGTCGCCCATTGCCCGGTCTTGGTCTTGCTGCCGCCGGGCAGGCCCATCTGGCCGAACAGCACGTCGCCGAGCTGCTTCGGGCTGCCCGGATTGAGCTGGCCGCCGGCGAGCTTGTTGATCTCGTCCTCGAGCCCGCCCTGTCGCTGCGCGAACTCGCCGGACAGCCGCGACAGCACCTGCCGGTCGATGGCGATGCCGCGGCCTTCCATCCGCGCCAGCACCGGAATGAGCGGCCGCTCCAGCGTCTCGTAGACGGTGGCAACCTGCTCGGCCGCCATCCGCGTCTTCAGCGCCTGCCGCAGCCGCAGCGTGACGTCGGCGCGCTCGGATGCGTATTCGGCGGCCTTGTCGACCGGCACGCAGTCGAATGTGACGCGGCCCTTGCCGGTGCCGGTCACCTGTTCGAACGGGATGGTCTGATGGCCGAGCCACTTTTCGGCGAGGTCGTCCGTGCCGTGTCCGCCCCTGCCGGCGTCGAGCACGTACGACATCAGCATGGTGTCGTCGTAGGGAAACACCTCGATGCCGCGCCGCGCGAAAATCTGCCAGTCGTATTTCAGGTTCAGGCCGATCTTCAGCGTGCCTGGATCTTCCAGGAGCTCCTGGATGATTTCGAGCGCCTGCTGCTCCGGGATCTGACCGGGCAGCAGCTTGGCTTCCGGCGCGAACAGGTCGCTGCCGCCCGCCTTGCCGCCGTCGCGATGGCCGACCGGCACATAGCAGGCCTCGTTGTCCGCGACCGCGAGTGAGAAGCCGACGAGCTGCGCGGTCATCGGATCGATGCTGGTGGTCGCGGTGTCGATCGCGACCAGGCCTGCGTCCTTCGCGCGCAGCACCCAGGCCTTCAGCCGGTCGGGCGTGCGGACCGTTTCGTATTTGCTGCGGTCGAATTTGCCCGCGCGCGCGGCCGCGAGATGGGCCTCCGCAAGCTCGGCCGGCGTGTGCTCCTTGCCATTGGCGGCTTCTTGCCGCTTGCTCGGTGCGCTCCCTCCCCCGCGTAGCCCGTCGAAGACGGGCGTGGACGCCCTTTCGCCAGAGGAAGGTTGGGGAGGGGGCGACCCGAAGAGGTCGCCGGGCTGTTGCGCCGGTGGAGGAGCCGAAGGCCGGGGGGCCGCGCCCGACGCAAGCTTCGCATCCGCCTCGATTTCGTTCGCCTCGATTCCCGACTTCTCTGCGACGCGCTTCGTCAGCGTGGTGAACTCCATCGCCTTCAGGAACGCGATCAGGTGCTTGTAGTCCGGCTCGTGCACCGCGAGGTCCTCGACCGGCACCTCGAGCGCGACGTTCTGGTCGAGCGTGACGAGCCGCTTGGAGACGCGGGCGAGCTCGGCGTTATCGATCAGGGTTTGCCGCCGCTTGTCCTGCTTGATCTCGCCGGCGCGGCCGAGCAGCGTTTCCAGGTCACCGTATTCGCCGATCAGCTGCGCCGCGGTCTTCACGCCGATGCCCGGCACGCCCGGCACGTTGTCGCTGGAGTCGCCGATCAGCGCCTGCACCTCGATGACCTTGTCCGGCGGCACGCCGAACTTCTCGATCACCTCGGCAATGCCGATCTTTTTCCCTCCGTCCTTCATCGTGTCGTACATGATCACGCAGTCGTTCACGAGCTGCATCAGGTCCTTGTCGGACGACACGATGGTGGTGGAGGCGCCGGCCTCGCAGGCCATCCGGCAATAGGTCGCGATCAGGTCGTCGGCCTCGAAGCCCTGCTGCTCCAGGCACGGAATGTCAAACGCCCTGACCGCCTCGCGGATCAACGGGAATTGCGGAATGAGATCGGCGGGGATGTCCGGCCGGTGCGCCTTGTATTGCGGATAGAACTCGGTGCGGAAGGTCTTTTCCGATTTGTCGAACACCACCGCGAGATGGGTGGGCTTCTCCTGCGGCGGCATCTCGTTCAAGAGCTTCCACAGCATGTTGCAGAAGCCGAGCACCGCGCCGGTCGGCAGGCGGTCGGACTTGCGGCTCAGCGGCGGCAGCGCGTGATAGGCGCGGAAGATGAAACCCGAGCCGTCGACCAGGAAGACGTGGTCGCCCTTCTTCAGCGCGCCCGCAGGCGCGGCGGATGTGGCTTTGGCCGCAGGCTTCGCCGCAGCGGGCTTTGGCGCGGACGGCTTGGACGCGGGCGATTTGGACTTGCTGGATGTCGGCATGGCCCGAATGTGGGCCGTTGCCGGGCCTGAATCAATGCGGGACGGCGGTGCTGTGAATCATTCCGCCGGCTGCATGGCGGGCACCCGCACAGGCTGCAGCTTGGCCCAGGCCGGCCGCTCGAACAGGAAGCGCAACGGCGTCCGGCGCACCGCCCAGTACCAGCAGAGCGCGCCGATCACGCCCGTGGTTGTCACGATCAGCGAAACCGTCCCGAGGTCGGGGATCACGCCGGTCTTGAGCAGGACCGTGCGGGTCACGGCCATCGGCAGGAAGAAGGCGAGATAGATGACGATGGAGTTCGCCCCGCAATAGCGCAGCGGCTGGAACACGTCGGTGTTCGCCATCAGCGCCGCGACCGCCACCACCGCGGCCGCGCCGACAAAGCCCAGCGCCAGCGACATGAACGGCAGGTCGCCATAGCCCATGAACACCAGCACGCCGTTGCCGATGCCCCACAGGATCAGGCCGCCGAGCGCCGCCTGCGGGGCGCGCTGCACCGCCGCGGCGAAGTCGAAGATGCGGGTTGCGAAGATGTAGCCGGAGTAGAAGTAGACGAAGCGGCTCGCGAATTCGTCGATCATCGTCCAGCCGGTGTGGATCGGCGCGATCTCCAGCGCCGCGCCAATGAGCCAGATCGCGATCCACGGCACGCTGCGCGTCAGCTTCGTAACGACGAAGAAGATCGGCAGCAGATAAATGAACCACAGCGTGCCGAACGGCTCGATGAAGGCTTCGAGATAGGCGAAGCCCACGCCGCGCCAGCCCATCTCGGCGGCGAACATCGGCGCCTTGAAGCCGAACTGGATCGTCACCCACAGCACGTAGAAATAGGCGAAGTGCACGACCTTCTTGTCGAGATAGTCGCGCCAGTCGCGGTCGATGACGCGGGCGAGGAACAGCCCCGAGATCAGGAAGAAGTCCGGCATGCGGAACGGCTTGGCGAACGCCACCCACGCATGCATCCAGCCCTCGCGGCCGGCGGCCGCCTCGACGCCGAGCGTCGAATGCATCATCACCACCATGACGATGCAGAAGCCCTTGGCGTAGTCGACCCAGTCGACCCGTCCCGCCTGATGCATGTTCATAACCTCTCCCGTGTCGCGAGACTGTTACACGCGCGTGGTTTCGGCTGCGTTTACATGACCGTAGAAACTGAGGTGTGGCTGCCTATGCTCCGGCCGTCATTCCGGGGCGCGCCCAAAAGCGCGTTTACGCGCGTCTTCGACGCGCTATGGGCGCGAGCCCGGAATCCAGCAGCAGCGGGATTCCCTGCATTTCTGAATTTCGGGCCGCTCTTTCGGGCAGCCCCGGAAGGACCGTCGTGGCGCGCTCCGAACTCTCGCCACCCGGCGAACCCTCTGATAAGAGGCCATGACCGGCTTGGCCGGTTTCGTTAACCAAGAACGGACCCGAATGCGCGTCGCGATGATCGGCACCGGCTATGTCGGCCTCGTTTCCGGGGCCTGCTTTGCCGATTTCGGACACCATGTGGTCTGCGTCGACAAGGACCAGGGCAAGATCGCAGCGCTCGAGCGCGGCGAGATGCCGATTTACGAGCCGGGCCTCGACGACCTGGTCGCGGCCAACGTGAAGGCGAAGCGCCTGAGCTTCACCGCCGATCTCAAGCGACCGGTGGCCGAGGCCGAGGCGGTGTTCATCGCGGTCGGCACGCCGTCGCGGCGCGGCGATGGCCATGCCGACCTCACCTACGTCTATGCCGCCGCCAAGGAGATCGCGGCGGCGCTCGACGGCTTCACCGTGGTCGTCACCAAGTCGACGGTGCCGGTCGGCACCGGCGACGAGGTCGAGCGCATCATCGGCGAGACCCGGCCGGATGCGGAGTTCGCCGTGGTCTCCAATCCGGAATTCCTGCGCGAGGGCGCGGCGATCCAGGACTTCAAGCGTCCGGACCGCATCGTCGTCGGCACCGAGGACGAGCGCGCCGGCAAGGTGATGGCCGAGCTCTACCGGCCCCTCTATCTCAACCGCTCGCCGATCCTCACCACCGGGCGGCGCACCGCCGAGCTGATCAAGTACGCGGCCAACGCCTTCCTCGCCACCAAGATCACCTTCATCAACGAGATCGCCGATCTCTGCGAGCACGTCGGCGCCAACGTCCAGGACGTGGCGCGCGGCATGGGCCTCGACAACCGCATCGGCGGCAAGTTCCTGCACGCCGGCGCGGGTTATGGCGGCTCGTGCTTCCCCAAGGACACGCTGGCGCTGATCAAGACCGGCCAGGACCACGAGGCGCCGCTGCGCATCGTCGAGACGGTGGCCGCCGTCAACGAGACGCGCAAGCGCGCGATGGCGCGCAAGGTGGTGTCGGCGGTCGGCGGCAACCTGCGCGGCAAGACCGTCGCGGTGCTGGGGCTGACCTTCAAGCCCAACACCGACGACATGCGCGACGCGCCGTCGATCCCGCTGATCACGGCATTGCATGATCTGGGCGCGAAGGTCCGCGCCTACGATCCCGTCGGCATGGAGCAGGCGAAGAAGGTGCTGCCGGAGCTGACCTATTGCGAGGACGCCTACGAGTGCGCCAGGGGCGCCGACGCGTTGGTCATCGTCACCGAGTGGGAGCAGTTCCGCGCGCTCGATCTCGACCGTCTGAAAGAGGTGATGACGGCGCGGCCGGCGATCGTCGATCTCCGCAACATCTATCCGCCCGGCGATCTGGCGCAGCGCGGCTTCGTCTACGAGAGCGTCGGGCGGCCCGCGCGGCGCGACAAGTAGCCCCCTGCCAAATGGCAGGTTTCGACACCCGGCGACCTGCCTATGGTCGGCTGTCGGGAGTCCCGATCGTGATTTCGCAGATTTCGCTCGGGAATAGAAGCCCGCTTAAATCCTCTCCACTGTTGCGTTTTCGCCATTTGTGGCGGCACCCGGCCAGTGCATGATGTCGCCCGGTTTTGGGGTGGTGCCGCGCGGGGCGGCGGTTGTGTTTCGGATGTGCTTTCAATCCACATGGCCCGGAGTTGTTGGCGCGCGGCGTTTCGCGCTCGCGCCTCTCGCGCTGGCCCTCATGGTCGCGCCGTTCTGGCTCCTGAGCAGCACACCTGTTCGCGCGGTCGACGATTGCGTGCCGTTCTCCGGCGTCGCGGTTCCGGGCAGCACCGTCGTGTGCTCCGGGACCGTCAGTAATCAGGACGCTCCCAACGGCTATGGCACCGGTGCCGAGACCGGCCTGACCATCAACGTGCTGTCGGGTGCCACGGTGACTGGCACCAACGACGGTATCTCGGTGAACACAAACAACGTCATCAACAACAGCGGCACCATCACGGGCGGCGACAACGGCGTCAACATCGGCTCCGGGACGGTCGTCAACAACGTTAGCGGCACCATCAGCGGCACCGGACCGCTGAGCGTTGGCGTCAGCATCGGCGACGGTACGGTGATCAACTTCGGGGCCATTTCAGGCGCCATCAGAGGCATCAACGCCCTGACCGGAACGATCACGAACTACGGCACTGTGACTTCGACAGGAACGGCGCTCCCCGTCCAGGACCTCGGCATCGACCTGAACAACGGTACGCTCAACAACTTTGGCACCGTTCAAAGCTTGGCCGATGGCGGCATCGCCTTGGGATCGAACACCAATCTGACGGTCAACAACGCCGGCATGATCGCGGCGAACGGGACCTCCGGCACCGCCATTAACGTCAATGGCGCGGTCGCGACCATCAACAATTCGGGCACCATCGCAGCGAACGGAACCGGTGGTACCGCTATCAACATCGCCCTTTTCTCGCTCGCGAGCATCAACAATTCGGGCACCATCTCGGCGACCGGCGCGAATGGAATTGGCATTCTGGCGGGCGCGGCGGCCGGCATCACGAACAGCGGCACCATCATCGGCGGCATCGGTGTATTGCTGGCACCCGGCGTCGGCACGTTGGTCAATTCGGGCAAAATCATCGGCACCGAAGGACTTGCGATCGGATCTTTCGGCGGCAACACGCTGATCTTCCAGCCGGGCTCGCGCGTCATCGGCCAGATCACTGTCGGCATCGGCGACGCGGTGACCGTGCAGACCGGCCGCGACATTTCTTCGCTGCTGACGTTTTGCGTCTGCGGCGGCGTCTCCTTCAACGTGACCGGCGGCGCGCCGTTTGCCATCAACGGCACCCAGATCGCCGTCCTCGACCCGACGGCATATTCGCTCGCCGACCGATCGCTGACCGACTTCACCGGGATGCTGTCGTCGCTGATCACCAGCCGCTTCAACGGATCGGGCGCGGCGCCCCCGCCGGCCAACGCGGCATCCGCCTTCGCGCCGTCGTTGAACGGCATCGCCGCGATGGCGGAGCCCGCCTTCGCCGGCATTGCCGGCCTCGCTTACGCGCGCGACAACGGCACCAGCAGCATTCCGAACGCGACGTTCGAGGATCGTTACTCCGGCATTTCGGTGTGGTCGCAGGGCTTCGTCGGCGGGCGCCGCCAGCAGGCGGACGGCCCGACGCTGCCGGCCACATCCGTCGCCTATGGCGGCGCGCTGGGTCTCGAAAAGAACGTCGGACGCGACCTGCGGGTCGGCGTGTTCGCCGGCGCGGGCCAGGGCAAGCTGAAGGTCGATCTCGATTCGCAGACGATCGAGACCGACTATGTGTTCGCCGGACTTTACGGCCGCGTCTATCGGGGCGCGCAGTTCTTCGATTTCGTCGTCACCGGCGGCGCCACCAGCAACGACAGCCGGCGCCTCGTCGCCAACAACCTGGCCGCCGGCGGCCTTGAGACGGCGACCGCGAGCTACGACGGCTGGTTCGTCAGCCCCGAGATCGCCACCGGCGTCCACATTCCGTTCGCGGCCAACACCACGATCACGCCCGCCGCACGGCTGCGTTACGCCGTCGGCCACGCCTCGAGCTACAGCGAGACGGGCTCGGCGCAGAACCTGAGCGTCGGAGCGAGGACGTTCCACAATCTCGAGGGACGGCTCGAGATGGCGCTGGCGCGGTTCGACGAGATCACCGCGCGGGGCTGGCTCAAGACCACCGTCACGCTCGGCGGCCTTGCCATGCAGCGGCTCGGCGGCCAGACCGTCAACACCGTGCTGATCGGCCAGAGCCTCCTGTTCTCCGCGCCGGGCGACGACACCGTGGGTGGCGCTTATATGGGCTGGGGACTGGATTACCTCACGCCGCACGGCTTCGGCCTGTTCGTGGCCGCCGAAGGATCGGCGATGACCGACCACAGCATCTTTGGAACGGCGCGCGGCGGCGTCAGGGTTTATTTCTGAAAGCGCGGCTCGGTAGGGCGAAGCGCTGCGCGCGCACGAGTTCGGCCGCTGAACGAGGTGATGGGTCCGAAGCCCGTGGAGTCTGATGGCGCGGCATCGATCCGCCGTCCACGCTCCGCCCTTGGCATCAGGCGGGAACCCTTCGCCGGTTGGCGCAATCTGATATATTGGGGCCATGAACCGCCACCTGCGCGAGATGACCACCAACGCGGCCGAGGGGCTCCCGCGTCGCCGCTTCACGGTGGCCGAGCTTGAGCGGATGACGGAGGCCGGCATCCTCGAAGAGGACGAGCGCATCGAGCTGATCGGGGGGGAGATCGTTCCGATGTGGCCCAAGGGCGACCAGCACGAAATGCTGAAGGCGGCGCTGACGCACCTCTGGGCGCGCGAGCTGCTAGGCGATCTGACATTTGTCACCGAAACCACCTTCCGCCTCACCGCCGACACTTATCTCGAACCCGACTTCGTCTTTTACCCGAAGTCATCCGGCATCCGCGGCCTCAGCGCCGCGACCGCGAAGCTCGTGGTCGAGATTGCGGATTCAAGCCTCGGCTACGATCTCGGCCGCAAAGCCACGCTCTACGCAGGCTTCGGCATCGCTGAGCTTTGGGTGATCGACGCGGTGAAGCTCGTTACCCACATCCATCGCGAACCGCGGTCGGATGGTTATCTCTCCGTGACGGAGTGCATGCCGAATGCGCGGCTTGTGCCGCAGGCGCTGCCTGATCTCGCTGCGATCCTTGCGCAGCTTGAATTGCATTGAAGGCTGCCTGCTCTCGTAGGCCCGGCCCGAGTGTGCAGCAATTCGCCGCATGATCGAATTTTCCGAACGCCTGCCGATCGACGACGCGCTGCCGGCCCTAACCGCCGCGATGCGGCGGCATCACGCCGCGGTTCTGGTCGCTCCGCCCGGTGCGGGCAAGACCACGCGCGTGCCGCTGGTGCTGATCGACGAGCCGTGGGCGAAAGACAAGAAAATCCTGGTGCTGGAGCCGCGCCGGCTCGCCGCGCGCGCGGCCGCCGAGCGGATGGCCGCGACGCTGAAGGAGAGCGTCGGCGACACCGTCGGGCTTCGCGTCCGCTTTGGCTCGAAGGTGTCGCGCAAGACCCGCATCGAGGTCGTCACCGAGGGCATCTTCACACGGCTCATTCTCGACGACCCGTCGCTCGACGGCATCGCCGCGGTGCTGTTCGACGAATTTCACGAGCGCTCGCTCGATGCCGATCTCGGCCTCGCGCTTGCCCGCGACGTGCAGCTTGGCTTGCGCGACGATCTCAAAGTTCTGGCGATGTCGGCCACGCTCGACGGCGCGCGCGTGGCGAAGCTGCTCGGCGACGCGCCGGTGGTCGAGAGCGAAGGCCGTGCGTTCGCCGTCGAGACGCGCTATCTCGGCCGCGACACCCGCGAGCCCATTGAGCGCCAGGTCGCCGATGCGGTGGCGCGGGCGCTGCGCGCCGAACCGGGCTCCGCGCTGGTGTTCCTGCCGGGGCAGGCGGAAATCCGCCGCACCGAGACGCTGCTGAAGGAGCGGATCGACGATCCCGCCGTCGACGTGGTGACGCTCTATGGCGCGCTCGACGCGCAGACCCAGGATCGCGCGATCGCGCCTGCCCCCAAAGGCAAGCGCAAGGTCGTGCTCGCCACCTCCATCGCCGAAACCTCGCTGACCATCCAGGGCGTGCGCATCGTCGTCGACTGCGGCCTCGCGCGCGTGCCGCGCTTCGAGCCGGACGTCGGCGTCACGCGGCTGGAAACCGTGCGCGTGTCGCGCGCCTCGGCCGACCAGCGCCGCGGCCGCGCCGGACGCACCGAGCCCGGCGTCTGCTATCGCCTCTGGGACGAGCCGCAGACCGCTTCGCTCGAAGCCTATGCGCGGCCGGAGATCCTCGCCGCCGATCTGTCGGGCCTGCTGCTCGATCTGGCGCAATGGGGCACGGCCGATCCGGCAACGCTCGCCTTGCTTGATCCGCCGCCTTCGGGCGCGCTCGCGGAAGCCAGGGCCCTGCTGGTCGAGCTTGGCGCGATCGACGCGCAGGGCCGCATCACCGACGAGGGCCGCAAGCTTCGCAAGCTGCCGCTGCCGCCGCGGCTCGCCCGCATGGTGGTGGACGCCGCCGCGCTGGGCGAGGGCCAGCGCGCCGCCGACATCGCCGCGATCCTGTCGGAGCGCGGGCTTGGCGGCGACGATATCGATCTCGCCCACCGCCTCGACCAGTTTCGCCGCGACCGCTCGCGGCGCGGCGAGGACGCGCGGCGCATGGCCAAGCGCTGGGCGGAAGAAGCGCGTGGCTCATCATCGCCGCGCGCACGCTCTGCTCCCTCCGCCGTTTACGGGGGAGGGGTGGGGAGGGGGCCGACGCCGGGCGACCATCTCTCGGTCGGCGCGATCCTCTCGCTCGCCTATCCCGACCGCATCGCCAGGAGCCGCGGCGCCAATGGCGCATTCCTGCTCGCCAACGGCCGTGGCGCCAACATCGATCAAGCGTCGGCGCTGGCGCGCGAGCCGTTTCTCGCGGTCGCCGAACTGTCCGGCACGGCGGCGCAGGGCCGCATCCTCGCGGCGGCGGCCATCACGCTCGCGGACATCGAGGAGCGCTTTGCCGACAAGATCGAACGCCGCGAGGAGATTTCCTTCGATCCCGGCTCCGCGAGCCTGCGCGGCCGCCGCAGCGAACGGCTTGGCGCCATTGCGCTCGCCGAGCCGCCGTTCCCCGTTGCGTCCGCGCCGGAGGCAGCATTGAGGCTCGCCGAGGGCATCGTGCGGATCGGGCTCAATCGTCTGCCCTGGAGCAAGCCGCTGCAGCAATGGCGCGACCGGGTGATGTTCCTGCGTCGCGCCGAGGGCGACGAATGGCCCGACCTGTCCGACACCGGCCTTGCCGCCGGCGCGTCCGAATGGCTCGTGCCGATGCTCGACGGCAAGACCGCGCTGTCGCAGGTCGGTGCCGACGAGCTTTCGACCGCGGTCCAGGCGCTGCTGCCATGGGAGCTGAAGCGCCGGCTCGACGAGGAGGCGCCGACGCATTTTTCCGCGCCGTCCGGCTCGTCGGTGCCGATCGACTATGAGGCGGAGGAGGGGCCCAAGCTCTCGATCCGGGTGCAGGAGCTGTTCGGCCTCGACCGGCACCCGAGCATCGCCCGCAACAAGGTGCAGCTCGTCGTCGAGCTGCTTTCGCCGGCCCACCGCCCGGTGCAGGTGACGCGCGACCTGCCGGGCTTCTGGCGCGGCTCCTACGCCGCGGTGAAGGCCGAGATGCGCGGCCGCTATCCGCGCCATCCGTGGCCGGACGATCCGCTGCACGCCCCGGCCACCCGCCGCGCCAAGCCTCGGGGGACTTGAGCAACGCGTTCTCACGTTGATCCGTCATCCTGAGGCGCCCGCCGAAGGCGGGCCTCGAAGGATGCGGCCCCGCTGCTGCAGCGGCCTTGGTGGGGCAACAGCCGGGCCGCGCCCTTCGAGGCTCGGCGCCGTAGCGCGTCGAAGACGCGCGTAAACGCGCTTGTGGCGCCGAGCACCTCAGGGTGACGGAGATGGAGCGCCCAAGAGGAGAGCAAGCGAACAGGCTCCATTTGTTAAAATTCGAACGATCGCTTGAACGCAGCGGATACCAATCACCCTTCGAAGCACCGCGATTCCCGCGTCGTTAGCGTTTCCTTGGCAGCCCCCGTGGTTGGATCAGGCCGGACGGTCGGGGAACGCGGTCATGCGTGTCATTCTCTGCTTCTTCATTTTCATCGCCATCGTCGGCGTCGGTCTCTCGCGCCATTTCGACAACGCCAACAAGCCCGGCCAGCCCGGCATGAACGCGATGGCGATGGCAACGAAGCCTGCGCCCGCACCACCCGCCTCCAGCAACTATCGCACCGTGACGCTCAACAGCGACCGCCGCGGGCATTTTCAGACTGAGGTGCGCGTCGATGGCCGGACCATCGAGTTTCTGATCGACACGGGGGCGTCATTCGTGGCGCTGAACGAAAAGTCGGCCGCCAGGCTCGGCATCCATCCGTCGGCCCGCGACTACACCTACAGGACCCAAACCGCCAACGGCGTCGGCAAGGCCGCCCGCGTGCGGCTCGACCGCGTCGAGCTGAACGGCATCACGGTGCGCGACGTCGAGGCGTTCGTGATGCCCGACGAGGCGCTCAGCACCAACCTGCTCGGCATGTCGTTCCTGTCGCGGGTGAAGTGGACCCACGACCGCGGCCGGCTGGTGCTCGAGCAGTAGTCATTATCATCGTCATTTTTTGCGTTATTGAGCGGCAAGTTTCTGTCGCGACCGCATTTCTGACTTATCCGTCTTTAGGGTATGGCTGTCGCTGCCCCTAATTTGAGGATTCGATGTTTCCCAAGCCCAAGCCGTCCCTGACCCCCAACACCTACGCCTACGAGTCCGAGCCGATGGTGAGGCCCACCGGCTTCCGCGAGTACGACGCGCGCTGGCTGTTGGGCAAGGAAATCAACCTGATGGGGCTGCAGGCGCTGGGCATGGGGCTCGGCACGCTGATCCGCGAGCTCGGCCAGAAGCCCGAGATCGTCACCGGCCATGACTTCCGCGGCTATTCGGCTTCGGTCAAGACCTCGCTGATCTCCGGCCTCCTCGCCGCCGGCTGCAAGGTGCACGACATCGGGCTCGCGATCACGCCGATGGCGTATTTCGCCCAGTTCGAGCTCGACGTGCCCTGTGTCGCCATGGTCACCGCCTCGCACAACGACAACGGCTGGACCGGCGTCAAGATGGGCGCCAACCGGCCGCTGACCTTCGGCCCCGACGAGATGACGCGGCTGAAGGAGATCGTGCTCAACTCGGCGTTCAAGCTGCCGGGCGGCGGCTCCTACCATTTCGTCGAGAATTTTCCGGCCCGCTACATCGCCGATCTGACCAAGCGGCCGAAGCTGAAACGGAAACTGAAGGTGGTCTGCGCCTGCGGCAACGGCACGGCCGGCGCGTTCGCGCCGCAGGTGCTGGAGGCGATCGGCTGCGAGGTGGTCAGGCTCGACTGCGAGCTCGACCACACGTTCCCGAAATACAATCCCAATCCCGAAGACCTGGAAATGCTGCATGCCATGCGCGACGAGGTGCTGCGGACCAAGGCCGATGTCGGGCTCGGCTTCGACGGCGACGGCGACCGCTGCGGCGTGGTCGACGACCACGGCGAGGAGATTTTTGCCGACAAGGTCGGCGTGATGCTCGCGCGCGACATGTCGACGCTGCATCCGAACTCGACCTTCGTGGTCGACGTGAAGTCCACCGGGCTCTACGTCACCGATCCGGTGCTGCAGAAGAACGGCGTGAAGGCCGACTACTGGAAGACCGGCCACTCCTACATGAAGCGCCGCACCAACGAGAAGAACGCGCTCGCGGGCTTCGAGAAGTCCGGCCATTACTTCTTCAACAAGCCGTTCGGCCGCGGCTACGACGACGGCCTGGTGTCCGCGATCGCCATCTGCGACATGATGGATCGCAATCCCGGAAAGACGATGTCGGAGCTGAAGGACGCGCTGCCCAAGACCTGGGGCTCGCCGACCATGTCACCGCATTGCGACGACGAGAAGAAATACGGCATCGTCGAGCAGGTGGTGAAGCACTTCCAGGCGGCGCAGCAGAAGGGCGACAAGGTCGCCGGCCAGCCGATCCGCGATCTCGTCACCGTCAACGGCGTGCGCGTCACCGTCGCGGACGGCACCTGGGGTCTGGTGCGGGCCTCGTCGAACAAGCCCGAGCTGGTGGTCGTGGTCGAGAGCCCCGCGTCGGAAGCGCGGATGCGCGAGATGTTCAAGGCGGTCGACAGCGTGCTGCGGACCCATCCCGAGGTCGGCGCCTACAACCAGACGATTTGAGCACCGCCTCGAGGCCTTGGGTCGAACGGGACACTCTCCGTTCATTCCCGCGTAGGCGGGAATCCAGGGCCACGCGGGGGCGCTTGGTTTTTCGCTCGCGGCGTCATCATGGCGTGTATTATGTAATATAACAACTTCAAGTAGAAGTTGGCAGAACAAAGCCATTTGGAATTGATTAGGAAAATCAAAGGGAAACGGCCGCCTTCCTGACGACTATGCCCGGCCATGGCCGAAGCGTCGGCGAACGGCCACGCCGCCGGTTGATGCCGTTCAGGAAATGCCTAGCCGCCGAGGAAGTCGCGCAGCGCCTTGGTGAACATCGCCGGCTGATCCATGTTGGAGATGTGGCCCGCGCCGGGCAGCACGATGTATTGCGAGCCGGGCAGTTCGTCCTGCATCACCTGCATCGCCGCGGCGTTGTGCCCGTCCTTCTCGCCGCACATCCAGAGCACCGGGTGCGTCACCTTCGGCATCAGCGGGCGGAAGTCGTGATTGCCGAGCGCGGCCGAGCAGCCGATGAAGCCGTTGACCGGCGTGCTCAGGATCATCTTGCGGATCACGTCCATGTGCGGCGGATTGGCCTTGAGCGTCTCCGGCGGAAACCAGCGCTGCATGGTCGACTCCAGCAGCGCCGGCATGCCGTCCTGCTCGGCGACGGCGATGCGCTCCTCCCACTGCTTGTGCGTCTCGGGCGACGAGCGGCCCGGATTGTCGCACAGCACCATGCGGTCGAACCGGTCGGGATGGTTCTGCACCAGGCCCATGCCGGTGGCGCAGCCCATCGACACGCCGCACCAGTGCGCCTTCCGGATGCCGAGCGCATCCATCAGCGCGATGACGTCGGCGCAGAGCAGCTCGAACGTGTAGCGGCCGGGCGGCGCCTCGGTCAGGCCGTGCCCGCGCTGGTCGTAGGCCAGCATGCGGAACGAGTGCTTCAGGTCGGAGACCTGGCGGTCCCACATGTGCAGGTTGGTGGCGAGCGAATTGGAAAAGATCAGCCATGGCGCCTTGTCGGGGCCGCTGATCTCGAAGTTGAAGCTGATACCGTTGGCTTTGATCTTCATGCTTACCCTGCGACGGTGGCCTTGACTCGGTAGAGTGCGAGCGGATTGTCCCAGAACGCCTTCTGCGCGAGTTCCGGCCCGATCACCTTCTCGATCAGGTCGATGTCGGAGGCCAGGAACGGCCGCTGCGCGCGGGTCGACGGAATGTCGGTGCCGAACACCAGCGCGTTCGGGCTTTTCTTCGCGACCGCTTCCAGCACCTTCGGCACGTCCATCTTCACGCGTCCAAAGCCGGTTGCCTTCACCTTCCAGCCAGCCTCGACCAGATCGAGCAGCACCGGAAGCCCTTCCTCGGTCATGCCGAGATGGTCGATGCAGAACTGCGGCAGCTTCGACAGCGTGGCGACGTGCGGCTTGAGCGCCGCCGCATCGGCATAGATTTCCGAATGCCAGCCCGCCACGGCGTGCGCGCGCTTGGAGAGGGCCGCGATCTCGTCGACACTGTCGATCCGGCCGCGGAACACGTTGAACCGCACGGCGCGGATGCCGAGCGCGCCGAGCTTGGCGATCTCCGCGTCGGGGTGGTCGTTCGGGATCTGCGTGACGCCGACCCAGCCGGTTCCGAGCTTCGGCAGCGTGTCGATCAGGTAGCTCTGGTCGTTGGCCTGGAACGAGCCGGACACCACCGCGCCGGCAACGACGCCGAGCGGCTTCACCTGGGCGAGATAGTCGTCGAGCGTGAAGTTCGGCGGCGTGTAGCCCTGGTTGGGCACGATCGGAAAGCGATGGTCGATGATGTGGCAGTGGCTGTCGAACAGCTTCCGCGCCGGTTGCGCGCCGGCGCAGCTAAGCGCCGAGCCTGCGACGAGGGCGGCTGCGCCGCCGAGCCATTCACGCCGGTTCAGCATCATGGGTCGCTCCCTAGACTATCAATACAGCGCTTTCCATTTTGGTTATGCACCAGCCTATCCACGTCATGGCCGGGCTTGTCCCGGCCATCTCGCTTGGGCGGGCACCCTACGTCCCTTGTCGAGATGCGCGGGTCAAGCGCGCGCATGACGGTGGAGATGGTTAGCCAAGTCAGCTGGAGACCGCTTTAGAACTTTTTACGGAACGGATGGGCCGGATAGACGCCAAGGATTTTCAGGGTCTTGGGCTGGCAGACGAAGTCGAGCTCCTGCAGCGCGAGCTCGAGCCCGCGCTCCTTCGGATGGCCTTCGACGTCGGCGTAGAATTGTGTCGCCGAGAAGCTGCCGCCGATCATGTAGCTTTCCAGCTTGGTCATGTTGATGCCGTTGGTGGCAAAACCGCCCAGCGCCTTGTAGAGCGCCGCCGGAATGTTGCGCACCTCAAAGACGAAAGTCGTGACCACCCTCTGCCGCGGCCTGGGCCTCGCCCATTTTTCGGTGCGCGACAGCACGACGAAACGGGTGGTGTTGTGCTTCTCGTCCTCGATGTTGGTGGCGAGCACGCGAAGCCCGTAGATTTTTGCCGCGAGCTTGGTGGCGATCGAGGCGCGCGTCTTGTCGCCCGCTTCCGACACCTCGCGGGCCGAGCCCGCGGTGTCGGCGGCGACGATCGCCTTGATGCCGAGCTTGCGGATGACGTTGCGGCACTGCCCGAGCGCGTGAACGTGGCTTTCCACCGTCTTGAGCGCCTTCAGGTTCGCGCCCTTCACCGCCAGAAGCTGGTGATGCACCGGCATGAAATGCTCGTCGACGATGTGCAGCTTCGAGGTCGGCATCAGGTGGTGAATGTCGGCGACGCGGCCGGCGATCGAGTTCTCGATCGGAATCATCGCAAGCTCGGCGCGGCCGTTGCGGACGGCGGCAAAGCAGTCCTCGAACGTCGCGCACGGGATCGCCTCCGCGCCGGGATAGGCTTCGGTGATGGCGAGGTGCGAATTTGCGCCCGGCTCGCCCTGGAACACGATCTTCTTTTTTCTCATGACAGATTTCGACCCAGCCGCAATGCTCTAATCCGTGTCCTTCGTGGTGCGAAGGATATCGCCCCACTTCTCGATTTCGTCATTCAGATACTTTTGCAGGAAAGCCGGCCCGGTGGCGCGCGGCTTGACCACGCCGATCTTCTCGAAGCGCGCCTGCACCTCGGGATCGGCGAGCGCGGCATTGACCGCGGCGGTCAGCTTCTCGGCGATCTCCTTGGGCGCGTCCTTCGGCAGGTACATGCTGACCCAGGTGGTGATCTCGTAGTCCTTCAGCCCCAGCTCGTCGAAGGTCGGCGTGTCGGGAAACTGGTTCCAGCGCTGCCCCGCGATCGTCACGCCCATCGGCCGCACCGCGCCGCTGCCGGCGAGATTGCCGAGCGACGACAGCCAGATCATCGAGATGCGGCCGCCGATCAGGTCGGCGGTCGCCTGCGGTGTGGTGCGGTAGGGAATGTAGCGGATGTCGGCGTTCGCCATTTTCTTGAACAGCGATCCGGCGAGATGGCCGGCCGAGCCGCGGCCGTTGCTGGCGAATGTGAGCTCGCCCGGATGCGCCTTGATGGTGGCAACGAGCGACTTGTAGTCGGTGGCCGGCACGTCCTTGTGCACCACCAGCACCATCGGCGTCTGGCCGACGATCGTGACCGGCTGCAGATCGCGCTGCACGTCGACGGTCGCCTTGGGGAACAGCTCCTTCAGCGTGCCGACCGCGGGCCCGATGGTCAGCAGCGTGTAGCCGTCGGGCTGGGCCTTGGTGACCTGGCCGATGGCGAGCGTGCCGCCCGCGCCGGCCTCGTTCTGGATGACGATGTTCTGTCCGAGCGTCTTCGCCATGTGGTCGGTGATGATGCGCGTTGTCACGTCCACCGCGCCGCCCGCGCCGGACGCGCAGACGATGGTGATGGTGCGCTCTGGATAGGCGGCGCGCGCGGGCGCTCCGGCCGACGATGCGATGACGGCGAGAGCGGCAGCGGCTGGCAGCAAGCGACGCAACATGACGTTCCTCGAGGCTCTTGTTCGGGTGTTATACGGGTCTTCGCCGGCCGCCGCTCAAAATTTATCGCAGCATGGCGCGCGCGGTCTCCAGGTCTTCCGGCGTGTCGACGCCGAGCGGCACGCTGCCGACGATCGTCACGTCGATCCGCATGCCGGCCTCCAGCGCCCGCAGCTGCTCGAGCTTCTCGCGCTGTTCGAGCGGCGAGGGCGGAAGCCTGACGAAGCGCTCCAGTGCGGCGCGGCGGTAGGCGTAGAGGCCGATGTGGTGGTAGAGCGGCCCCTCGCCGTGCGGTGCGGTGGCGCGGGTGAAGTAGAGCGCACGCAGGTGCTTTGGCGCGACCTCCGCGCCCACGACCTTAACCACGTTCGGGTTGGTGCGCTCCTCGGGCGTTTTGATCTCGGCGGCGAGCGTTGCGATATCCACGGCCGGGTCGGCGAGCGGGCCGAGCGAGGCGGCGATATCGGCCGGGCTCACGGTGGGCAGGTCGCCCTGGACGTTGACGATGATCCGGGCGTGCGCCCGCGGGTCGACGATGTTCAGTGCCTCGAAAATGCGGTCGGAGCCTGACGGGTGGTCGACGCGGGTCATGATCGCCCGGCCGCCGGCCTTGTCCACAGCGGTTGCCACCGTCTCGTCGTCGGTTGCCACCACGACCGGGCCGAGCTTGGCCTCCTCGGCCCGCCGCAGCACCTGCACGATCATCGGCAATCCGGCGATGTCGGCCAGCGGTTTTCCGGGCAAGCGGGTCGAAGCCATGCGGGCCGGGATCAGGATCAGGACATCGTCGCGTTGGGCCATGCTTAAGGTCTTGCTTGGGCCTTGCCTGGGGCCGTTTTGTGCTTTGATTTTCGCCGGAAGCGGCCGCAAAAACGATGGTTGGATGCGGCGTTATACGGGTTGCCAGAGGCGAGGAAAACCGGGTATTTGTGCGCCGCCGCAGTCTCCTTGCGGTCCAGCCCGACGCTTCGTTCTGCAGCCGGTCCAGCACAAGAGCCACTTCGCGATGGATTCCTTCGAACTCAACAAGATCATGGGTGCCGTGCTCGGCACGTGCCTCGCGCTTCTGTCGCTCAACATTGCCGCGGGCGCGATCTTTTCGACCCATGCACCGGCCAAGCCCGGCTACGAGGTGGCGGTCAAGGAAGAGGCCAAGCCCGGTGCGCCGGGTCAGGCGGCTCCCGCCGCCGACGAGCCGCTGCCGGTCCGCTTTGCCAGCGCCGATGTCGGCCGCGGCGAGACCTCCGCCAAGAAGTGCGCCGCCTGCCACACCTTCGGCAAGGGCGAGCCGAACCGCGTCGGCCCGAACCTCTACGGCGTCGTCGGCCGTCCGAAGGCGTCGGAGGCCGGGTTCAACTATTCCGCGGCGATGAAGGGCCAGAAGGGTAATTGGACGCCGGAGGATCTCGATCACTTCCTGCTCAACCCCAAGGCTGCGGTTCCGGGCACCAGCATGAGCTTCGCCGGCATTCCGCGCGGCAAGGAGCGGGCTGACCTGATCACGTTCTTGAACGGCCATTCGGACAAGCCCGCCGACCTGCCGAAGCAGGCAGCGCAAGCGCCCAAAGCGCAGTAATTCGGCAGATGCGGTCTGCTGCTGCGGCGTGCTGCGTTGTTTCGCAGCGGCAGGTGTAATCCCGCAGAATTGATGTTCATGGCGGGTTCCGCGCCGGTGGCGGGACACCGAAAAGCCGCCATAATCGGCTGAGCATCGTGGCCTTATTTTGGGCCACCTGGAGCATCGCATGCGCCTGACTCGCCGAGCCATCCTGCAATCGGGCGCTGCTGCGCTTGCCGCCCCCGCGGTAACGGGCCTGCCGGCAATGCCCCCGGCGCAGGCCCAATCCGCGGCACCCGCAACGGCTCATACGTGGAAGCACGGCCTGTCGCTGTTTGGCGAGCTGAAATACCCCGAGGGCTTCAAGCGGCTCGACTACGTCAACGCCGACGCGCCGAAGGGCGGCGTCGCCCGCCTGATGGCGGTCGGCACGTTCGACAATTTCAACACCGTGGTTTCGGGCGTTAAAGGCTCGGTCGCCGCCAACGTCGACGTCATTTACGATTCGCTGATGGTGCCGGCGCTCGACGAAGTGTCGACCGAATACGGCCTGCTGGCCGAGGCGGTCAGCCATCCGGCCGATTTCTCGTCGGTGACCTATCGCTTGCGCGCCAACGCGAAATGGCATGACGGACAGCCGGTCACGGTCGCGGACGTCATCTTCTCGCTTAATGCATTCAAGACGCACCATCCGCAGTGGTCCGCCTATTACAGCCACGTGACCAAGGCGGAGAAGACCGGCGACCGCGAGGTGACCTTCACCTTCGACGGCCCGGGCAACCGCGAATTGCCGCAGATCGTCGGCCAGCTCAACGTGCTGCCGAAGCATTGGTGGGAAGGCACCGATCGGTCCGGCAAGAAGCGCGATGTCAGCGCGACCACGCTGGAGATTCCGCTGGGTTGCGGAGCCTACAAGGTCAAGGAATTCATCGCCGGCCGCACCGTCGTTTACGAGCGCGTGGCGGATTACTGGGGCAGGGATCTCAACGTCAACATCGGTCGCGATAACTTCAACGAGCTGCGCTACGAATATTTCCGCGATCCCACGGTGGCGCTCGAGGCGTTCAAGGCTGACGCGCTCGACTGGCGGACCGAGAACAGCGCGAAGAACTGGGCGACCGCCTACGACTTCCCCGCCGTGAAGGACAAGCGCGTCGTTCTCGAGGAGTTTCCCAACAACAGCTCCGGCGTGATGCAGGGCTTCGCCTTCAACATCCGCCGCGCCAAATTCCAGGATTGGCGCGTGCGCCGCGCGTTCAACTTCGCGTTCGATTTCGAGGAGATGAACCGGCAGATCTTCTTCGGCCAGTACAAGCGCATCGCGAGCTACTTCGAAGGCCTGGAGCTTGCGGCGACCGGCGTGCCCGAGGGCGCCGAGCTCGCGATCCTCGAAACCGTGCGCGACAAGGTGCCGGCCGACCTTTTCACCAAGCCCTACACCAATCCGGTCGGCGGAAGCGCGGAGAACACGCGTGCCAACCTGCGAGAGGGCGTGCGTCTGCTCCGCGAAGCAGGCTACGAGATCCGCAACACAAAGCTCGTCAACACGAAAACTGGCGAGCCGTTTTCCGTCGAATTCCTGCTGTCGAGCCCGGACTCGGTCCGTTTCGTCGAGCCCTACAAGCCCTCGCTGGAACGCCTCGGCATCGCGGTGACCATGCGGATCGCCGACGACGCCCAGTACGAGAACCGGCTGCGGCAATGGGACTACGACATCATCACCGCCGTTTGGGGCGAGTCACTGTCGCCGGGCAACGAACAGCGCGGGTTCTGGAGCTCGAAGGCCGCCGACCAGCCCGGATCGCGCAACCTCATCGGCATCAAGAATCCCGCCATCGATACGCTGATCGAGCGTCTGATCTTTGCCACCAGCCGCGCCGATCTGATCGCCGCGACCAAGGCGCTCGATCGTGCGCTGCTGTGGAATCACTACGTCGTGCCGCAGTGGACCTACGGCAAGATCCGCAGCGCGCGCTGGGACCGCTACGGCCGTCCCGATCCGCTGCCGAAATACGGCTTTTCGGCATTCCCGACCGTCTGGTGGTGGGACGCGGCCAAGGCGTCCAAGGCAGGATCGCGTTCGTGACAGGACTGTCGCGCCGAAGGCTTCTTCGCTTTGGCGCGGGCGCCATATCTGCCGGTGCCATGGCTGCCGGCGCGATCGGGACACGGATATCGGCGCAAACCACCGCGGACGCCGAGCGCCACGGCATCTCGGCCTTCGGTGATGATCTGAAGTACCGGCCCGGCTTTGAGCACTTCGAGTATGTCGATCCGGATGCGCCCAAGGGCGGGACGTTTTCGCAGATCGGCCCCGGCACGATCTTCAATCAGAACCAGCTTACCTTCAATTCGCTCAACAGCTACATCCTGCGCGGCGACGCGGCGCAGGGAATGGAATTGACCTTCGCCTCGCTGATGGCCCGGGCGGAGGATGAGCCCGATGCGATGTATGGGCTTGCGACCCGCTCGGTCAGCATCTCGCCCGATGGCCTGACCTATCGCTTCGCCATGCGACCGGAGGCGCGCTTTCACGACGGCATCAGGCTGACCGCGCACGATGTCGCGTTCTCGCTCACCACGCTGAAGGCGAACGGGCATCCGATCATCCTGCAGCTGCTGCGTGACCTGGCCGGTGCGGAGGCGCTGGACGACGCGACCGTCGTGCTGCGCTTTGCACCCAAGCGGGCGCGCGACGTGCCGTTGTTTGCGGCGGGCCTGCCGATCTTCTCGCGCGCCTACTATGCGACGCGCACGTTCGATCAGACGACGCTCGAGGCGCCGCTCGGCAGCGGGCCCTATAGGGTGGGGCGCTTCGAGCCCGGGCGCTTTATCGAGTACCGGCGGGTGCCGGACTGGTGGGGCGCAAGCCTCCCGGTCGGGCGCGGGCTCTATAATTTCGACACCCTTCGATACGAATATTTTCGCGACCGCGAGGTTGGTTTCGAAGGCTTCACCGCCAAGAGCTATCTGTTCCGCGAGGAGTTCACCTCGCGGATCTGGGCGACGCGCTACGACTTTCCCGCCATCAAGGACGGCCGGGTGAAGCGCGAGGTTCTGCCCGACGAGACGCCGTCGGGCGCGCAGGGCTGGTTCCTCAACACCCGGCGGGCGAAATTCAAGGAAGTGAAGCTGCGCGAAGCTCTCATCTGTGCCTTCGACTTCGAGTGGACCAACAAGAACGTCATGTACGGGTCGTATGATCGGACCCATTCGGTTTTCCAGAACTCCGACATGATGGCGCAGGGCAAGCCTGGTCCGGACGAGCTTGCATTGCTCGAGCCGTTCCGCGGCAAGGTTTCGGAAGAGGTGTTCGGCGAGCCGTTCGTGCCGCCGGTGTCGGATGGCTCCGGCCAGGATCGCGCACTGCTTCGGCGCGCGGGGCAACTCCTCCAGGAGGCCGGCTATACGATCAAGGACCGCAAGCGCGTCAATGCCCAGGGGGAACCGCTCGCCATCGAGTTTCTGCTCAGCGAGCCCTCGTTCCAGCCCCATCACGCCCCGTTCATCAAGAACCTGGGGCTGCTCGGCATCGATGCCAGAATCCGCATGGTCGATCCGGTGCAGATCCAGCAGCGCCGCAATGAATTCGACTTCGACGTCACGATCCAGCGGTTCGGCTTTTCATCCACGCCGGGGGAATCGCTGCGGAGCTACTTCTCGTCGGAGGCCGCCAGAATGAAAGGCTCGCAGAACCTCGCCGGCATCGACAACGAGGCGATCGACGCCATGATCATCCGCGTCATCGACGCGGCATCGCGGGACGAATTGAGGGCAGCCTGCCGGGCCTTGGACCGGCTGATCCGCGCCGGGCGCTACTGGATTCCGCACTGGTACAAGGCTTCGCATTGGGTCGCCTATTGGGATACGTTCGGCCGGCCGCGGTCCAAGCCCAAATACGCACGGGGGGTGCTGGAAACTTGGTGGTACGATCCGAAGAAGGCGGCCAAAATAGAGCAATCCGGATGAAACGATCCGGATTTACAATCGGTTTCCGATAATGGCTGCATACATCATTCGTCGCCTGCTGTTCATGATCCCGACGCTCCTCGGCATCATGCTGGTCTCATTCGTCGTCGTTCAGTTCGCGCCCGGCGGGCCGGTGGAGCGGGTGATTGCC
The DNA here is from genome assembly GCA_019746355.1 of Xanthobacteraceae bacterium. Next base: position 29,961 of record JAIESC010000151.1, read on the forward strand.
CAGCTCTCCGGGGCCGACACCGGCGCGGGCTCGCGCATCCCGGGTTCAGGCCAAGGCGATTTTGGCACCCGCGGTGGCCAGGGCGGCTCGGCGGTCGACGCCAGCACGTCGAAGTACCGTGGTGCGCAGGGGCTCGATCCTGAGTTCATCAAGAAGCTCGAGGTCCAGTTCGGCTTCGACAAGCCGGCCCATGAGCGCTTCCTGCTGATGCTGAAGAACTTCGCGCTGTTCGACTTCGGCAAGAGCTATTTTCGCGACGTGAGCGTCATGCAACTCGTCAAGGAGAAGCTGCCGGTGTCGATGTCGCTCGGCATCTGGATGACGCTGCTGACTTACCTGATCTCGATCCCGCTCGGCATTCGCAAGGCCGTGGCGGACGGCTCGCGCTTCGATGTGTGGACCTCGGGCATCATCATCATCGGCTACGCGATCCCAGGCTTCCTGATCGCGATCTTCCTCATCATCCTGTTTGCCGGTGGCTCGTATTGGGACGTGTTTCCGCTGCGCGGCCTCACCTCCGACAACTGGGCGACGCTGACCTGGTGGCAGAAGATCCTGGACTATTTCTGGCATCTGACGCTGCCGATCATCGCCATGATGCTCAGCGCCTTTGCCACCATGACGCTCCTGACCAAGAACTCGTTCCTCGACGAGATCAAGAAGCAGTATGTGCTGACCGCCCGCGCCAAGGGCTGCACCTCGCGCCAGACGCTTTACGGCCACATCTTCCGCAACGCCATGCTGATCGTCATCGCCGGCTTTCCCGGCGCGTTTGTGCACGCGTTCTTTTCCGGCTCGCTCCTGATCGAGACGATCTTCTCGCTTGACGGGCTCGGACTGCTCGGCTTCGAAAGCGTGCTCAACCGTGATTATCCGGTGGTGTTCGCGACGCTCTACATTTTTGCCCTGATCGGCCTCGTGGTGAATCTGATCTCGGACCTGTGCTACACTTGGGTCGATCCGCGGATCGATTTCGAGACGCGGGAGGTCTGAGTTGGACGCCCGCACCACCGAGAACGCACCGAGTCCGGAACCCAATGCCCGGGTCGCTCCGGCCGTCGACGCGCCTGCGCCGAAGCGCGGCCTGTTTCACCTCTCTCCGCTCAATCAGCGCCGCTGGCAGAACTTCAAGCGCAATCGCCGCGGCTACTGGTCGATGTGGCTGTTCATGATCCTGTTCGTGGTGTCGCTGTTCGCCGAGTTCATCGCCAACGACAAGCCGTTCCTGATTCTGGTCAACGGCCGGGCCTATTTCCCCGCGGTGTTTACCTATCCGGAAACGGCGTTCGGTGGCGATTTCGAGACCGCGGCCGACTATCGCGATCCGTTCCTGCAGAAGCTGATCGCCGAGAAGGGCGGCACCATGATCTGGCCGCCGATCCGCTATCGCTACGACACGCACAACCTCGATCTGCCGACGCCCGCGCCGTCGCCGCCGACCTGGCAGCTCACCGAGGCGCAGTGCAAGGCGGTGGTGGAGAAGAAGGGGCTCACCGGCTGCCGGGACCTTGAATACAACTGGCTCGGCACCGACGACCAGGGCCGCGACGTGGTGGCGCGGCTGATCTACGGCTTCCGCATCTCGGTGCTGTTCGGACTGATTCTGACGATCATTTCCTCAGTCATCGGCGTCGCCGCGGGCGCGGTGCAGGGTTATTTCGGCGGCTGGACCGACCTCCTGTTCCAACGGGTCATCGAAATCTGGACCTCGGTGCCGTCGCTTTACCTGCTGCTGATCATCTCGTCGGTGCTGGTGCCGGGCTTCTTCGTGCTGCTTGGTATTCTGCTGCTGTTCTCCTGGGTGTCGCTGGTGGGCCTCGTCCGCGCCGAATTCCTGCGCGGCCGCAACTTCGAGTACATCCAGGCGGCACGCGCGCTCGGCGTGTCGAGCCGCACCATCATGTTCCGGCACCTTTTGCCGAACGCGATGGTCGCGACCATGACGTTCCTGCCGTTCATTCTGTCCTCGTCGGTGATGACGCTCACCGCGCTCGATTTCCTGGGCTTCGGCCTGCCGCCGGGCTCGCCTTCGCTCGGTGAGCTGCTGTCGCAGGGCAAGACCAACATTCAGGCGCCGTGGCTCGGTCTCGCCGGCTTCTTCTCGGTCGCGATCATGCTGTCGCTCCTGATCTTCATCGGCGAGGCGGTGCGCGACGCCTTCGACCCCAGAAAGACGTTCCGGTAGCCACATGGACATGTCCACCGATCCGCTCCTTTCGGTCAAAGACCTGTCCATCGCCTTCCGCCAGGGCGAGCGGGAGACGCTTGCGGTCGACCGCATCTCGTTCAACATCAAGAAGGGCGAGACGCTGGCGATCGTCGGCGAGTCCGGCTCGGGCAAGTCCGCGACCGCGCTGTCGATCATGAAGCTTTTGCCTTATCCCGCGGCTAGCCATCCGTCCGGTCGCATCTTCTTCAAGGGCCGCGATCTTCTCGGCCTGAGCGAGCGGGAAATCCGCGAGGTGCGCGGCGACGACATCACCATCATCTTCCAGGAGCCGATGACGTCGCTCAATCCGCTGCACACCATCGAGCGGCAGATCGGCGAAATCCTCCTGCTCCATCGCGGGTTGACCGGGCTTGCGGCGCGCACCCGCACCATCGAGCTCTTGATGCAGGTCGGCATTCCCAACCCGGCGCAACGGCTGAAGAGCTATCCGCACCAGCTCTCCGGTGGACAGCGCCAGCGCGTGATGATCGCGATGGCGCTCGCCAACGAGCCAGACCTCTTGATCGCCGACGAGCCGACCACCGCGCTCGACGTCACCGTGCAGGCGCAGATCCTCAAGCTCCTGAAGGAGCTGCAGGGCCGGCTCGGCATGGCCATGCTGTTCATCACCCACGATCTCAACATCGTGCGCAAGATCGCCGACCGGGTCTGCGTGATGAAGGACGGCAAGATCGTCGAGGAAAACAACGTCACCGACATCTTCAAGTCGCCGCAGCATGCCTACACCAAGGCGCTGCTCGCCGCCGAGCCGCGGATGCAGGCGGCACCGATGAATCCCTCCGCCGACGTGATCCTCAAGACCGACGACCTGAAGGTCTGGTTCCCGATCAAGCGCGGCGTGATGCGCAAGGTCGTGGGGCACATCAAGGCGGTCGACGGCGTCAACGTCGAGGTGCGCAAGGGCGAGACGCTGGGCGTGGTCGGCGAATCCGGTTCCGGCAAGACCACGCTCGGGCTTGCGCTGCTGCGGCTGATCTCGTCCGACGGCCCGATCGTGTTCATGGGCAACGAGCTGCAGGGCCTGCGCTTCAAGGAGATGCGGCCGCATCGCCGCAACATGCAGATCGTGTTCCAGGACCCCTACGGCTCGCTGTCGCCGCGCATGTCGGTGTCCGACATCATCCAGGAGGGCATGTGGATTCACATGCCGCACATTCCAAAGCACGAGTGCGAGAAGTACGTGATCAAGGCGCTGGAGGATGTCGGGCTCAATCCCGAGACACGGCACCGCTATCCGCATGAGTTCTCCGGCGGCCAGCGCCAGCGCATTGCGGTGGCGCGCGCGATCGTGCTCGAGCCGACGTTTGTGGTGCTCGACGAGCCGACCAGTGCGCTCGACATGCTGATCCAGGCGCAGATGGTCGATCTGCTTTGCGCGCTGCAGAAGCGCCACGACCTGACCTACATGTTCATCTCCCACGATCTGCGTGTGGTCGCGGCCATGTCGAGCCGGCTGATGGTGATGAAGGAGGGCAAGGTCGTGGAGGCCGGTCCCGCGCCCGAGCTGTTCAAGTCGCCGAAGAGCGCCTACACCCGCGCGCTGTTCGCGGCCGCCTTCAATCTCGAGACCGCGTCCGAAGGCGTCGTCGCGCAATAGGCCGCCGATGACCGATCCGGGGCTCTTCGATTCCGCGGCCGATGCAACGCTTAACGGTCCCGAGGATCGCGGTGGCGGCAAATACCGGTATGAGCGCTATCGCGTGACGGCGGGCGGCCAGACCGTCGAGCGCGACGTGGTGCGCGTCGGCCCGGTGGTGGTCGTGATCCCGGTCGATCTCAACCGCGGCGAGGTGGTGATGCTGCGCCAGTTCCGGCTCGGCGCGCATCTCGCCATCGGCCGCGGCGAGCAGGTCGAATTGCCGGCGGGACACGTCGAGGCCGGCGAGGCGGCGATCGAGGCCGCGCGGCGCGAATGTCTCGAGGAAATTGGCGTTGCGCCGGACGTGCTCGTGCCGTTGTTCGGCATGCTGCCGTCGCCCGGCATGTCCGACGAGCATCAGGCGTTCTTTCTCGGCGTGGTCGACGCGGCGAAAGCCGCCGATCGGGCCGGCGCGGCGCACGAGCACGAGGACACGCGGCCGTTCCGCGTGCCGATCAGCCGGGCTATCGATGCTCTGGCGGAAGGCGGGATGCAATACGGCGCGACCGTCCTTGGCCTGCAATGGCTCGCGCTCAATCGGTCACGGCTCGCCGAGATTGCGCGCGGCGGTGGGCGATGAGCGCCATTCTCGTCGCGGTCGACGGGCCGCAGGCCGGTGACTGGCTTGAAGCGCTCAAGGCCAATGCCAAAGGCCGCGAGGTGCGAACTTGGCCCACGGCGGCGGAAAATCTGCGCGGTATTGCCTTCGCATGCGTCTGGCTGCCGCCGCGCGGCTTGTTGGCGCGGCTTCCCGATCTCAAGGCGATCATCAATCTCGGCGCGGGCGTCGACCATCTCCTCGCCGACCCGGCCTTGCCCGCTGTGCCGGTGGCGCGCGTGGCGCATGCGGACCTCACCATGCGAGTGACCGAGTACGTCGTGCTGCAAGTGCTGATGCACCATCGGCGGCAGCGGTTCTACGATGCGCAGCAGCGCGAGCGGATGTGGCGCGTCCACGACCAGCCGGCGGCGAGCGAGGTGGCGGTCGGGGTCATGGGTCTCGGCGTGATCGGCAGCAATGCGGCCGCGGCGCTGGCGCGCCTCGGCTTCAAGGTCGCGGGCTGGACCCGGTCGCCGAAGACGCTGTCCGGCATCGAGACATTCCACGCGCCGGCAGGGCTCGACGCTTTTCTGGCGCGAACCGAAATTCTGGTCTGCCTGCTGCCGCGCACGCGCGAGACCGAAGCGCTGCTCAATCTCGCGTTGCTTCGGAAGCTGAAACGTGACGGCGCGGCGGGCGGAGCATATCTCGTCAACGCGGGCCGCGGACAATCACAAATCGATGCCGACATTGTGAGTGCGCTCGATGAAGGAACGCTGGCGGGCGCGACCCTCGATGTGTTTCAACACGAGCCGCTGGCAGACGACAGCCCGCTCTGGGGCCATCCGAAGGTCACGATCACCCCGCACAACGCAGGCGATATCTCGCCGCGCGTTTTCGCTCCGCAGGTGATCGCGCAGATCGAACGCTTCGAGCGCGGGCTGCCGCTCGACAATCTGGTGGACCGCGTTCGCGGATACTGAAAGGCCGTTTCGATGATCGCTCGCCTGCTTGTTGTTGCGCTGCTGCTTGCCGGGCTGCCGGCCGCTTTGGCGCAGCAGATCGGCGGGGCCCAGTTCCCGATCAAAGGCAGCGACGGCACCGCAGTCGCCAACTACGCATTATCGGCCGAGCAGATGGCGCAGGTCGAGCGGCTTCCGGGCCTCGTGAACGCGACGGTCGCGAACGGCAATGTCACGATCTATCAGTTCTACGACCTCAACTGTCCCTATTGCCGGCAGGCTGCCGCCGATATCGACAAGCTGGTCGCGGCCGATCCCGCGCTGCGCCTCGTGTTAGTGCCCTATCCGGTGCTGTCGGTGCAGTCGATCGAGGCGTCGCGGGTCGAGCTCGCCGTGCGCGAGCTCGCACCGAAGCGCTTCTTCGAATTTCACCACAAGGTCTATGCCGGCCGCGGCGTCATCGACGGAGCGCGGGCGATCGGCGTGACGGAGGCCATGGGGCTCGATCGCAAGAAGATCATCGAGATTGCCAACAGGCCCGGCATCACCGACATCATGAGGACGCACGCGCGCGTCGGCGGAGAGTTGAAGCTTGTGGCCACGCCGGCCTATGTGATCCAGGGCGTTGCAATCGTCGGCCATCCGGGCCTCGAATCGCTGCGCAAGGTCGTCGCTTCGGTCCGAAGCTGCAAGAAGGTCGCCTGCTAGGCGTTGGCGGCGCTCACGGCTTCAGCCGCCGCACGCTGGTGACGGGAGTGCCGCCGGCGGCAATGCGCGCCACCGCTTCGCCGACCGGCTCGATCGTCACGCTCATATGGAACGCATTGGCGTGAATCATGCTGTTGCGGCCGCGCGCGATGGCGACATGGCCTTTCCAGAAGATGAGGTCGCCGCTTTGCAGGCCGGCGAGGCTCACGGCCTTGCCGAGCGCCTTCTCCTGCATGTCGCTGTCGCGCGGGCAGGGGATGCCGCAGGCGGTGAGCGCAACCTGCACCAGACCCGAGCAGTCGATGCCGAGGCTCGATTTTCCGCCCCAGAGATAGGGTGTGCCGACGAAGCGCTCGGCCACCGTGACGAAATCGGCTTCCTTTGCATCGAGCGCCGCAAGATGCGTGTTCGGCACGTAGCCGCCTGATGCCAGAACCGCAAAGCTGTCCTGCTCGCGAGCGACCGAAACCTGCGCGCCGAGCGGCAACGCGTCCTGCGGCGGCAGCTTGATCGATGGGCCGGGGAACACGAAGGTCCGCAGCGCCATGACCTTGTGGGTCGGCGACGCACCGGGCGCGAGCAGCGCTGCTGCCGGAATCCAACCGACATAGCCATCGCCGGCAAGCTGGCCCCAGGCCCAACCTTCCTCGTCGGTCTCGTAGATCGTAACACGCTCGCCGCGCAGCGCCTCGGTGACTTGCGTCGCGTCGTGCGACGGCTTATCGCGCACCGGCGCGAGGCCGGCGATCACCTCCTGGGCCGTGCCGTCGACGAAGCGAGCGGCCTCGACTTTTCCTCGCAGATGCGCGGCCGCGAGGTCGCGGCGGGCGGGGGTGACGCGGGGATCGAAGGTCGCCACGGTCAGCCTTTCAACGGCACCATGGAAAGCTGCGGGTCGGCGGCCGGAATATAGGCCTCGGGCAGCCCGAGCTCCTTGCGGACGATGTTGGCGCCGCGCACCAGCGCGATCATCTTGTAGGTCGCGTGCATGCGGCTCATGGATTGCCGGCCGAAACCGCAGTCGCTGGTCAGGATCAGCCGCTCCGGCTCGATGTGCTTGAGCGCGCGGCGGATGAACTCGGCAATGTCCTCGGGCCGCTCGACCTGCAAGGTGCGGTGGCTGATGACACCGAGCGCGATCTTCTTGTCTTTGGAAATCATCGAGCCGAAATGCTCGAGGTCCATTCCGTTGTTGAACGCGCCTTCGACGGTGAGGACGTCGATGTCGAGCTGGTCGAAATAGGGAAGGGCTGCCTTGTAGGACTGGTTGCGGCTCGCGACGCGCTGCGCCGCGGGGCTGCCCCAGCAGGTGTGGCACCACACCTCGCATTTGCCGCGCAGGCCCTTGGTCTCGGCGTTGAACGCCTCGACCCACTTTTCCGGTTTGATCTTCTGGTTCGGGTCGGCAATCACCTGATGGATCGCGGGCTCCTCGATCTGGATGAGCGGCGCGCCGGCGTCGGCGAGCGCGTGATATTCGCGGTTGAGCGCGACGGAGAGGTCCATCAACAGCTTGAGCCGGTCCTTGTAGTATTCGTCGGTCAGCATCAGCGCGAGAATTTGCGCCGAGATCGAGCCGATCTTTACCGGCTTGTCGGTCATCGGCGCGATCGCCTTGTAGGCACGATCGAGCTGCAGCGCGGTCTCGCCGATCTTGCCGGTGACCGGCGGCGTCATGCGGGTCTCGATCACCTCCCACATCAGGTCGCCGGGGCCTTTGTCGGCCATGAAACCCGCCGGCGGCACCTCGACGCGCGGCGCGCCGATGCCCTCGATCCGCTCGGTGGCGTAGCTCACCCAGCTTCGGCCGGCGACGTCGTCGTCGAGCCGCGTGTCGCCATCGACGAAGATGTCGATGCCGGCGCGGTGCTGCGCCGCCACGTGGCAGGCGAGGCAATCGAAATGCTGCTCGCGATAGGCCAGTTGCGAGAAGCCTTGCGACAGCGGCAGGCCGCGGAGGTTTGCCGTGTACCAGCTCGGCCGCGGCAGCGCGCCGGTCGTGGTGGTTTGCAGAGCTTTGTCCTTGGTGACCGTGAACACGAGTTAGCTCCCGTAGCGCTGCTTCAGCAATGCATACATGGCGCGCGCCGCCTGGCATTCGCCGCCTTCCGGCCGTCCGGGCTTGGCCGACGGCGTCCAGGCGTAGATGTCGAAATGCAGCCAGCTTTTGGCAGCCGACACGAAGCGCTTGAGGAACAGCGCGCAGATGATCGATCCGGCCATGCCACCCGCGGCGACGTTGTTCACATCGGCCACTTTCGAATCGATATTCTGGTCGTAGCGCATCCACAGCGGCAGCCGCCACAGCGGGTCGTTTTCCGCGGCCGAGTGCCTGGCCACGTCGGCAGCAAGCGCTTCGTCGTCGGTGTAGTACGGCGGAAGCTCCGGCCCAAGCGCGACGCGCGCCGCGCCGGTGAGCGTTCCCATGTCGATCAGGAGATCGGGTGTCTCTTCATCCGCCAGCGCCAGCGCATCGGCAAGGATCAGCCGGCCCTCGGCGTCGGTGTTGCCGATCTCGACGGTATGGCCCTTGCGCGACGGATAGACATCGAGCGGCCGGAAGGCGCCGCCTGCGACCGAATTCTCCACCGCGGGAATCAGCACGCGCAGCGCGATCGGAAGTCCTGCCCCCATGATCATGTGGGCGAGCGCGAGCACGGTCGCCGCGCCGCCCATGTCCTTCTTCATGATCAGCATGGCGCTTTCGGGCTTAAGATCGAGACCGCCGGTGTCGAAGCAGACGCCCTTGCCGACCAGGGTGACCTTGGGATTGCCGGCCTTGCCCCAGTTCAGTTCGATCAGCCGCGGTGCGCGCCGTGGGTCGGCGGCGCGGCCGACGGCATGGATCAGTGGAAAGTTCTGCTTGAGCAGATCGTCGCCGATGATCGCGCGGAATTTCGCGCCATGCTGTTTGGCCAGCGCCTTCGCGGCGGCTTCGAGATCGGCCGGCCCCATGTCGTTGGCCGGCGTATTGATAAGGTCGCGCGCGAGCAAGACGCCCTCGGCGATGCGCGAAAGCTCGAGGCCGTCGACGCCGTCGGGCAGCACCAGCTTGACTGCCTTGTCCTTGGCCTTGCGATACCGCGTGAAGCGGTACGAGCCGAGCGCGAAAGCCAGCGCGGCGAGCCGCGCATCGTGCGGATCGTTGGCGAAACGGTAGACGCCCGCGGGCAGCACGCCGGGAAGAAGCCCGGGCAGGAAGGCATTCTTGTCGGATTTTTTGCTCTCGATGCCGAACAGCACGCCGCCCGTACCATTGCTCGACGGCAGGATGAGATGCCGGCCGGGCCGCGGCTCAAAGTCTGCCGCCTTGATGAAGGCGCGGGTGCCTTTGCTGAGCTTGGCTGTAACCTTGGCGAAATCGGCTTGCGTCACAAACCAGATCGGCTGTGCCGCTTTGCTACGGGCAACAAACGCAGGATGCATGCTTCTCTATCTGCTGTTCAGTAGGCTTCAATCTTGAATTGACGCGCCATCGGCTCGGACGATTTCGGGCCGAACCATGTGTCGAAAATCCTGACCGCGTCGCCCGACGCCTCGACGTCGAGCAGCGCCTTGTTGATCGCGTCCTTGAACCTCGGCTCTCCCTGTTTCAGGGCAAAGCCGACGTTGCGCGATTTGGTAAAGTCCGGGAGAAACAGATAATCATCGGGCTTGCCGCTCTGCTGCACGATGGTGCGCAGCACGCTTTCGTCGGTCGGGAAGGCGTCGACCTTGCCGTCCTTGAGCATATCGAAGGCGATGGCGTAGTCGCGAACATAGATGATCTCGACGCTGGATACGGCCTCCTTCAGATTTCCGCCCGCGGTCGAGGTGCTGGCCGAGGCGGCTTTTTTGCCGGCAAGCTGCTTCACCGATGTGATGCCGCTTGCTTTCCGGACGATGACGGCATGCGGGGTGACGAAATAGATGTAGCTGAAGTCGATCTCCTTCAACCGCTCCGGCGTGCGCGTCATCGACGTGGCGACGAAGTCGAGCTTGCCGTCCTTGAGCATCGGGATGCGCTCGGCGCTCGACACCGACACGGTTTCGACCGTGGCGCCGAGGCGCTTCGCCACCGCATGGACGATATCGAGGTCATAGCCGATGACGGTGTTTTCGCCGGGCTTCCTGAAGCTGAACGGCGGTGTTGTGTCGCTGACGCCGACGATCAGCTTGCCGCGCGCCCGGACGTCATCGAGGCGGTCGGCCGCGGCCGGCCAGACCGGCGTCAGGGCGATAAGCCATGCAGCGGCAGCGACCTTCGCCCAGATGTTCATGATTTCTGCTCCCGGCCGCGGGTATCCCGGACGATACCAGCGGCAAAAGCATGTCACGGAGACAGGCAGCCAACAAGCTGCGGCGGCAGACTCAGAACTTGAAGCTCACGTTTGCGGGGGGCGGCTTGGGTGCGGCTGCAGCGGGTGCGAGACCGACGTTCTGGGGTTGCGGCAGCCGGGCGTAGATGTCGAACAGCAACAGCCAGCGCTTCGTGTCCGGATCGGTCACCGGCTCGACGCCGTGAAACGAGTTGTCCGTCTTCAGAAACACGAACAGCGAGTTCGGCTTGAACGGCATGGTGTGCAGCCGGACAAACGGATCAAAGCCGTAGTGCGGCCCGCCCGGGCATTTGAAGTTGGGGTCTTTCGGCACGTAGATCGAGGTCCCGATATGCGCCTGCGACAGGTCTTTCGGCAGGTAGAACAGCATGGTGATCGCCTTGCGCGGCGAATCCGTGTGCGGACCGAGTGAGTACTTGGTGATGTCCTCGACCAGCAGCGCTTCGTTGTAATATTGCGGCTGAGGACCGTTCTTGAAGCGTTGCTGAAGATACGGTTGGAATTTCTGCAGCGCGAGGCCTGCGAAGCGGCCCGAGCAAAGCCAGGACGAGAACTCAACCCAGAAGTCGCGCTGCCGTTGCGGCAGTGTGGCGCGGTGCTTCTCGTCGCCCAGGTCGAGAACAAAACGCTCCTTGTATCCCTGAACCGGCCTGGCCTGTTCGATCGGGATCATGACCGAAGGATCGGGAATGTTTGACTGGAGGGTGTCGTAATATTCCTGCGGCAACACGTCCTCGATAAAGAAATGCGGATATGGGAATTCCAGGATGCGGGCATTCCCGAATTTGTAGACGAGAGCAAGCTCAGCGCTTGAATACATGTTCGGCGACTCCCTTGAAAGCACCGTCGTTCCGCATCGCCCGGTGCACCTGTACCGGGTCGTATTTGAATCCGAGATCGGTCAACGCATGAACCATGCCCCGATGCTCGGCGAGATTGGTGTTGGTCTCGATCAGCAGCGATCGGACACCGGTATCCTTCAGGATCGTCTTTGCGCCTGCGACCACCTTGGCCTCGATCCCGTCGACGTCGATCTTGATGTGCGTCGGCAGCGGTATCGCCTGGCTCTGAACCAGCGCATCGAGCGTGTTCACGACGCAGCCCTGCCGATAGGCGAACTGGGTCGCTTCGAGCTTGAAGTCCACCGCTTCCCCGACCGAGTGGTTGGAGCCGCCGATCCGCATGTCGGCCATGTGCAGGTCGGTCAGGCCCTGAATGTCGGACAGGCCCATGCAATAGGCTCTGACGCGGTCCTGCAAGCCGTTGGCGATGACGTTGCGGTTGAGCAACGCATAGTTCTGCGATTCAGGCTCGAAGGCGAAGACCTTTATCTTTCGGGTCGCGGCGGCCCAGACGGTGTACATGCCGACATTGGCGCCGACGTCGACCAGCACGTCGTCCGGCTGAAAGCCCGCGATCCATTCCAGCGTGCAGGGTTCCTTCTTGTAGATGCTTTCGACCCGCCAGCGCGTCATGACGCTTGGGGTCGCGAACACCATTTTCGTCCCCGCATGCTCGATTTCACAGCGCGGGTTCAGTTGTTCGTATTGCTCGAGGGTCAGACTCATCGTCGCGCTACGGCTTGAGCAGGTCGGTCCATCAGGTTCCGCCGAAGGCCGGTCAGGACGGCAGCTTCGGCTCGGCGATGACCCAGAAACCGCCGGCGCCGCGTTGCAGGTGGCCAATCTCGAAATACTGGCACAGTCGCGGCAGCCACCACGACGAAGGCTTCTGGATGATATGGGCGTTGCGCCCGTCGGGCAGGGTCTTCATCGCCGGCCCAGTGTGGACCGAGAAGAAGCCAATGCTCCGGGTGATGTTCTTGAGGTCGAGGAGGACGGCGTCCAGGTAGGACTCCTCGATGTGCTCCAGCACGTCGATGCAGCACACAAACTCGGCGGGCCTGGGTGGGCCGTATTCCGGGAACGCCGGGTCGTAGGGCAGGTATTCGAAATCCCGTTTGCCGAGATCGTGCAGCGCCTTGCGCAGGTTGCATTTGCCCGCGCCGTAGTCCGACAGCGTCTTGAGCCCGGTCTGGTCGAGCAACTGCTTGACCACCGGAGCGTAGCCCAGCGACGCGACGCCATAATTGGGGTTTTTGTGCAGTTCACGCTGTTGCGCCAGGTAGTCGTCGGAGATCGTCGAGCGGGTCTGCATCAGCGGTCTAGCGGGGTCCAAAAGGACGAGAGGCCGGCCAACATAGGCGGTCCGCCGAGCCAAGTGGAGTCTCGGCCGGCTCCCGGTCCCATGGCCGGAGCTCGGGGAGCCGTTAACGCCCTGTTAGGGTTAACGTTTTATTGCTCGGCCATGTCCGGCGGCGGCCGCCGCCTCGAAAATGGTCAGGGCCCAGCGCGAGATGCATCGATCCCCGGCGCGCTTTCTCGCTTCCGCGGCGATGGCCGCGGCATTGGCCGCGGGCGGCTGCTCGACCATGACCACGGGCCCGTCGTCGCCCGACACCACCGGCTCGATCCGCACCGAAACCGCGCCGCGCTCGACGGTCGAGTGGCGGCAGGAGATGGAATCCTGGGGCACGCGCTATCGCGCCAACCCCGCCAATGCCGACGCGGCCGTCAAATACGCCCAGGCGCTGCGCGCGGTCGGCCAGCGCGCCCAGGCCGCCGCGGTGCTCGAACAGGCGGCGCTGCACAATCCGGACGATCGCGTCGTGCTCGGCGCTTACGGCCGGGCGCTGGCCGACAACGGCAACTACCAGCAGGCACTCGACGTGCTCAACCGGGCGCACACCCAGGACCAGCCCGACTGGCGCGTCCTGTCGGTGCAGGGGGCCGTGCTCGACCAGATGGGCCGTCACGCCGACGCGCAGCGCTATTACGCGAGTGCGCTGCGGCTGAAGCCGGATGACCCGTCGGTGCTGTCGAACCTTGGCCTGTCCTACGCGCTGTCGAAGAACCTGCCGCAGGCGGAAGCGACGTTGCGCCGCGCCGCCGAGCAGCGTGGCGCCGAGCCCAAGGTGCGGCAGAACCTCGCGCTGGTCGTGGGATTGCAGGGCCGCTTCCAGGAGGCCGAGACGATTGCGGGTGGCGACCTTTCGCCCGCCGAGGCGCAGGCGAACGTCGCCTACCTGCGGCAGATGCTCGCCCAGCAGCAGCAGTGGAAGAAGGATCAGCGCGGCTCGCCGCTGACGCCCTCGACGGGCTCCTGATCCGGACCGGACGAATTCCGGCGGCTACCTTCTGTCAGCAGGCCTGTCTACCTTCTGCACGTCCTGCGATCCCATAACACGGATCGCAGCAGGGCCGAGAATGACGATGAACAGCACTGGCAGGAAGAACAGGATCATCGGCACGGTGAGCTTGGGCGGCAGCGCGGCGGCCTTCTTTTCCGCTTCCGTCATGCGCAGGTCGCGGTTTTCCTGCGACATCACGCGCAAGGTCTGGGCGAGCGGCGTGCCGTAACGCTCGGCCTGCTGCAGCGCCAGGCAGACCGATTTCACGCCCTCGAGGTCGGTGCGCTTGGCGAGATTGTCGTAGGCCAGTTTCCGGTCCGGCAGGTATGACAGCTCGGCGGTGGTCAGCGTCAGCTCCTCGGCGAGCGGGACCGACTGCGAGCCGATCTCCTCGCTGACCTTCTTGAACGCGGCTTCGATCGACATGCCGGATTCGCAGCAGATCAGCAGCAGGTCGAGCGCGTCGGGAAACGCGCGGTTGATCGAGAGCTGGCGCTTGGCGATGCGGTTCTTCAAGAACATGTAGGGGACCTGCATGCCGCCATAGGCCGCGGCGAGGCAAAGCCCGATCTTGATGGCCACTGACTGATCGAGGTCGATCACGACGAAGATGTAGAGCACCGCAAGCAGGAACAGCGCGATCGGCGTCACCATCCGGAAGAACAGGAAGGCGACATAGGGCGCCTGGCCGCGATAGCCCGCCTGCACGAGTTTCTCGCGGGCCTCTTCCTGAGCGAGCCACTTGGTCAGGTTGAGGCGCTCGACCCATTTTTGCATGTACTGCTTCGGCGATTGCCGGAGCATCACCTTATCTCTGTCGCGCGCCAGCCGTTCGCGCTCGCGCTGGCGGATCTTCTCCCGTTCCAGCGCGACCGATTTCATGCGCTTGCCGAGCGTATCGGGCGACAGCAAGGGCATGGCGAGCGTGATCACCGTCGCTATCGCCGCAATGCTCGCGAGCATCATCGTCAGGAACTTGGTGTCGTGCATCTTGGCGATGATGAAATCGATCATGACACCGCACTCAGAAGTCGAAGTTGATCATCTGCTTCATGACGAGCACGCCGATGGCCATCCACGTGGCGCAACCGAGCATCATCATGCGTCCAAGGTCGGTGGTCCAAAGCAATTCGATATAGTTGGGGCTGGTCAGCCAGATCAGCACGCCGACCGCAATCGGCAGGCTGCCGATGATCGACGCGGAGGCTTTCGCCTCCATCGACATCGCCTGGATCTTGCCCTTCATCTTCTTGCGGTCGCGGAGCACGCGCGACAGGTTGCCGAGCGCCTCGGAGAGGTTGCCGCCGGCCTTCTGCTGGATCGAGATCACGATGCCGAAGAAGTTGGCCTCCGGCAGCGGCATGCGCTCGTACAGCTTGCCGCATGCTTCGCCGAGCGGCATGCCGATGGTCTGGGTCTCGATGATGGTCTTGAACTCGCCTTTGACCGGCTCCGGCGAGTCGTTGGCGATCACCTTCAGGCTGTCGGCCAGCGGCAGGCCGGCCTTGATGCCGCGAACGATGACGTCGACCGCGTCGGGAAGGGCGTCAAGAAACTTCTTCTCGCGGCGCTTCTTCAGGAACGCGAGCAGCCACAACGGCAGGCCGCACCCAGCGGCGAAGCCGGCCGCAAGCGCCGGCAACAGCGCGCCGCTGACCACGAACGCCATAATAAACGCGAACAAGCCAAGTCCTGCCGCAATCATCAGGTACTGGTTTTTCGACCATGACAGTCCGGCCTGCTGGATCTTGACGTGCAGCGGCGGGCTTTTCGACTTCTGCTGCTTGACTTCGAGGTCTTTCAGGGACTCCTCGACCTGCTCGCGCCGTGAACGCTGCACGCGCACCGAGCTCCTGGCCGTGACCGGCTCCGCGCGCGCGACGCTGGCGCGCCGCTGCTCGGCTTTGCGTTCGCCCGACAGCAGCGGGTAAAGGAACACCCACGCGACCCCGCCGACTGCGGTGGTCACCATGCTGATCAAGGCGAGCGTCTGCATCTTCATGGCATGAGGCCCTTATCGCCCGGCCCTCGCGTCGACGTTGGACGCGTCCAGCGCCGCCGCGAGCCGCTGGTCCTCACCGTAGTAGCGTGCACGGTCCCAGAACTTCGGCCGACCGATGCCGGTGGACTTGTGCTGGCCGATCAGGTTTCCGTTCGCGTCTTCGCCGGTGATCTCGTAGACGAACAGGTCCTGGGTGATGATCACGTCGCCTTCCATGCCGATCACCTCGGTGATGTGGGTGATCTTGCGCGAGCCGTCGCGCAGACGCGCGGCCTGCACCACGACGTCGACGGAGCCGACGATCATCTCGCGGATGGTGCGCGACGGCAGCGAATAACCGCCCATCGTGATCATCGATTCGACGCGGGACAGCGCCTCGCGCGGGCTGTTGGCGTGCAGCGTGCCCATCGAGCCGTCGTGGCCGGTGTTCATCGCTTGCAACAGATCGAACGCTTCGGGTCCGCGGACTTCGCCGACGATGATCCGCTCCGGGCGCATACGCAGGCAGTTCTTGACCAGATCGCGCATGGTGACCTGGCCTTCGCCTTCGAGGTTGGGCGGGCGGGTTTCCAGGCGCACCACGTGCGGCTGCTGCAACTGAAGCTCGGCCGCGTCTTCGCAGGTGATGATGCGCTCGTCGTCGTCGATGAATTGCGTCAGGCAGTTCAGCAGCGTGGTCTTGCCGGAGCCGGTGCCGCCGGACACGATCGTGTTGACCCGGCAGCGGCCGAGGATCTTCAGGACCTCCGCGCCCTCCGGCGTGATCGAGCCGAACTTGACCAGATTGTCGAGCTTCAGCTTGTCCTTTTTGAACTTGCGGATCGTGAGTGCCGGGCCGTCGAGCGACAGCGGCGGGGCGATGACGTTGACGCGCGAGCCGTCGGGGAGACGCGCGTCGCAGATCGGCGAGGACTCGTCGACCCGCCGGCCGATCTGGCTGACGATGCGCTGGCAGATGTTCAGAAGCTGCTGGTTGTCACGAAAGCGGATTCCGGTCCTCTGGATCTTGCCCATGACTTCGATGTAGACGGTGCCGGAGCCGTTCACCATGATATCGGCGATGTCGTCGCGTGCCAGCAAGGGCTCAAGCGGCCCGTAGCCGAGAACGTCGTTGCAGATGTCGTCGAGCAGTTCCTCCTGCTCGGAGATCGACATCACGATGTTCTTGATCGCGATGATCTCGTTGACAATGTCGCGGATCTCTTCGCGAGCCGCGTCGGCGTCGAGACGCGCGAGCTGCGCCAGATCGATCGCCTCGATCAGCGCGCCGAAAATCGTGCCCTTGGTCTCGTAGTAGGTTTCCGA
>JAIESC010000113.1 GCA_019746355.1 Xanthobacteraceae bacterium
GCTCTTCCGATCTCTTCTTTCGCAGTCCGCGCGTCAGCACCGGCACGTGCTCGGTGAAATGCGGCTTGCAGTATTCCGCGAGCACCATCTGCTCGAGCGCGCCGGAGCCCGCGTCGTATTTGGTCGCCAGCATCCGCGAGAGAATGCCCCAGGGCGCAACGATATAGCCGACGCGAAGCGCAGGGGCGATCGACTTGGAGAACGAGCCGATGTGAATGACGTTGGCGCTCTTGCTCATGGCATAGAGCGCCGGCGGCCGCTTGTGATCCCAGATCAGGTCGCAGTAGCAGTCGTCCTCGAAGATCGGCACGCCGTGTGCCGCGGCGAGCTCGAGCATCTCCACGCGGCGGCTTTCGGGAAGGATGGTGCCGGTCGGGTTCTGCACCGTCGGGATGGTGTAGATGTATTTCGGCTTGATGCGGCGGCGCTTGAGGTCGTCGAGCGCGTTCGCCAGCGCGTCCATCCGCATGCCGTCGCTGTCGAGCGGAATCCCGACGGGCGTGACACCGAGCCGTGTCAGGCGGTTGATCGAGCCCTGATAGCAATCCTGCTCGATGATCACGGTGTCGCCGCGGGTCAGCATCACGCTGTTGACGAGATCGAGCCCCTGAAGCGAGCCGGACGTAATGAGGATTTCGTCGGCGGTGCAGGTGATGCCGGCATCGCGCTTGAGCTTGGTGACGAGGAAGTCGCGGAGCGCGAGATAGCCCTGCGGGCCGCTTTCGAGGCCGTAGGTCGCAAGCGTCCGGCCTTCGCGCTTCAGGACCGAGTTCACCGCGTCGATCAGGCCGTCGAGCGGCAGCTCCTCGCCGTCGTTGTTGCCGCCGGTGAAATTGTATTTCGGCGAGCCGGTCCATTTCGCGGCTCCCGCAGGCACGCTGGCGGGGACAAGCGGCGTGAAGTCGAATGCGGTGCTCATGCGGGCGTGGTCCTCAATTCCTGGTTCTTGCCGTGCATTCTAAGCAACGGACACGGTGACGGGATAGCGCAGGAAACCGCGGAAGCGGGCGCGGCCGCCGCGGGTGGGCGGGCCGGCGCGCTCAATCGAACGGAAGCGGCGGAGGAGCTGGCCGATCGCGACCTGCGCCTCCATGCGGGCGAGCGAGTTGCCGGCGCAGGTGTGGATGCCGAAGCCGAAGGCGAGATGGCGGTTCGGCTCGCGGCGGATGTCGAGCCGGTCGGGTTCGGGGAACTGGGTCGGATCGCGGTTCGCGGCACCGATGCAGAGGTGAACGTATGTGCCGGCCGGCATGGCGACGCCGCCGATGCGGGTGTCGGCGATGGCGCGGCGGTTGCCGAGCTGGTTCGAGCTTTCCATGCGCAGGAATTCCTCGACCGCGGTGCCGATCGCCTCGGGATGCTCGGCGAGGTCGCGCATCGCCTCGGGATGGCGGAGCAGGAGGTCGATGCCGTTGCCGATCAGATTGGTGGTGGTCTCGTGGCCGGCGTTGAGCAGGAAGATGCAGTTGTGCAGGAGCTCCAGCTCCGAGAGCCTGTCGCCGTCCTGATCCTCGCCGCCGAGGTCGGTCGCGCCGATCAGCGTCGACAGGATTTCGCCGGCGTGAAGCTCGCCTTCGCGCTGGCGGCGGGCGACGAGGTCGCGCAGATAGGCCTTGAAATCGTCCACCGCGGCAACGCCGCCGGTGAACTGCTCGGCGGACAGCACCGGCTCGAGCGCGCCGAGGATCTTCAGCGACCAGTCGCGCAACGGGCCGCGCTCGTCCTGCGGGATGCCGAGCATGTCGCCGATGAGTTGCACCGGGATGGCCGCGGCGAAATCCTCGATCAGATCGATGTGTCCGCGTTCTGCTGCGCGGTCGAGCAGCCAGGTCACCAGCGCCTCGATCCGCGGCTGCAGCGCGCGCAGCGCCCGCGGCGTGAACGCCGGTGCCAGGAGCTTGCGCACGCGGGTGTGGATCGGCGGATCGTTGAATACGAGGCTCGTGGTGTGGTGCTCGTAGAGCGAGCTCGCGCCGAACTTCGGCTTGAACTGCACGGTCTTGTCCGAGCCCCAGGTCCTGGCGTCGTGATAGACCTCGACCAGGTCGTCGTAGCGGGTGAGGAAATACGAGCCGTCCGCCATGCGGTGCACCGGCTCATGGGCGCGCAGCGCCGCGTAGGTCGGGTAGGGGTCGTCGAGAAAGGCGCGGTCGAGGGCGTTCAGATCGAAGGCCGCTGCGACCGCCTGTTCCATGCCGGTCCTCTGGCTCAGGCAAGCCCGCTGGCGCGCGCCTGCTCCAGCGCCATCACCGCCCAGTCCTTGTCGCCGTCGCCGTGGGCGACCGCGCCAATGAGCCGGTCGCGCCAGACGTTGCCGCTCGGCAGCGGGACCGCGGCGATGTTGCCGGCCTCGAGCGCGAGGTTGGCGTCTTTGAGGCCGAGCACCGCCATCTGGCCGACCTTGGCATAGCTCTCGTCGACCATGATCTTGCCGTAGACCTTGTAGGCCGAGCAGTTGAACAGTCCGTCGGTCATGACGTCGTAGAACACTTCGGTTGCCACGCCGTACTTGCGGGTGAGCGCGAAGCCTTCGCCCATCGCCTCGATGGCGCAGCCGAGCACGAAGTTGTTGGCGATCTTCATGGCGGTGGCGGCTTCCGGATCGTTGCCGCCGGCGAAGGTCTTGCGGCCGAGCGCATCGAACAGCGGCTTGCACCTGGCCATCGCGTCTGCGGGGCCGGAGGCGAACACGCCCGCGGTGCCGGCGGTGACGAGCTCCGGCCGGCCCATCATGGGCGCTGCGACCAGGGCGTGGCCCTTGCCGGCATGAGCCTCCTTGATCTTGCGGATCACCGGGATGCCGTGGGTGCCGGCGCAGACATGGATGCCGCCCCTGGGCAGCGCGTCGAGCAGCCCTTGCCGGAACACGACGTCCTCCAGTGCAGCGTCGTCGGCCAGCATGCTGTAGACGACGTTACCGTAGCGCGCGGCATCGGCGATCGAGGCGGCGAGCTTGGCGCCCGCGTCGGTGAGCGGCTTGGCCTTGGCGGCCGTGCGGTTGTAGATGCCGACGTCGTGGCCTGCGGCGAGCAGGCGGCCGACCATGGCCCCGCCCATGCGGCCCGTCCCGATGAAACCGAGCTTCATGGTGCTACCTCTTTCCATTCACTCATACGTCGACCCGTCATCCTGAGGCGCGAGCCCTAAGCGCGTCAACGCGCGTCTTCAACGCGCTATGGCGAGCCTCGAAGGATGGACGGCCCCGATGTTGCAGCAGCCGGGCCGTCGCCCTTCGAGGCCCGCCTTCGGCGGGCACCTCAGGGTGACGGGGATAGATTAGCGCGTGCGGCGGACTATTGAAGCTGTCCGCGCACCCACTCCAGCTCGCGGCAGACGTAGTCGACGATGTCGCCGGTCTTCAGGTGATCCGGCAGCACGTCCCAGGTGTAGGTCTCGATCTCGAGCTGGCGCGACAGCGGCTTCTGCTTGTGGAACTTGAGCGCGTCCTCGATGGCGAAGCGCGTGGTGCCGAACTCGCCGAGGTCGTCGAGGAACACCGGCACGTGGAAGTGGGTGCGCCACTCGCGCGGGCCGGGGTCGCTTTCCCAGGCCTTGAACGCGTCTTCGAGGTTGAGGAAGCGGTTGAGCTTGCCGTCCTTCTTCTCGACGGTCTGGGTCAGATAGATGGTCTTGGCGTAGCGCTTGAGCGTATCGACGATCTTCTGCGTCACGTTGGGTACCCGCATCGCCGCGGCTTCCTGCAGCTTGAAGATCGGAATACCGGCGTCGACCAGCTTCTGCAGCGAGGTCGAGATGTCCTCGTACACCACGGCCTGGTGGCAGATGTCGAACACCGTGCCGACGAACTTGCGCTGGGCGAGGATCGCATCGGCGATCGGGATGTTGGCGAATTTCGCCAGCATCTCGGCGGATTTGCCGGTGTAGAGATGGTTGGTGAAGTAATCGACCGTCTCGTCGGTGGTTTCGAGGAAGCAGAACGGCTCGGGCTCGAGCGCCAGCGTCACCACGCGGCCGGTGCGCTCCTCGAGCTTGATGAGATGGGCGGCCACCCGCATCACATGCTCGGTGTAGCTGTCCACCACGGCCTTGCTGGTGACGTTCGGCTTGAAGCCGAGCGGCGCGCTTTGAATTGAAGGCTGGATGGTTTCCGGCACCACGTCGGCGAGGATTTCCGCGACATTGATGGTGTATTGCGTGCGCTCCTCCGAGCGCCAGTCCGGCTCGTAGACCTGCTCCTTGACGATGGTGTTCTTGAACGGCCCGTACGGAAAGGCGTTCACGGTGTAGAGATACATGTTGTTGTCGGCGAGGAACGTCTTGAGCTTGTCGCGCTCGGGCTTGCTCTTGACCAAGGTCGCTGCCGAAGCATTCGACAGCCGCAGCGACACGCCGAACGGATCCCTCGGCGACACGCGCTTTTGCACCTGCGGCACGTAGGTCGTGAGCGACGTCCACATGTCGTCCCAGGTGTCGCCGGGATGCACCAGCGTGGAGTAGGTGAGGTGGCCGAGGCCCTTGCCGAGGTCCATTCCGTTTTCCTTCTTGTACAGCTCTCTCCGTTCATTCCCGCGAAAGCGGGAATCCAGGGCCACAAGCCAGCTCTTCCGTCTTAGCCCTGGCTCCCCGCCTTCGCGGGGACGAACGGATCGGTCTGCGCTCCAATCTTAGTTCACCTTCTCGACTTTGCCGCTGCCCGCCGAACGGATCACCGCCTCGGTCACGGACGCGCCGTGGAGAATCTGCTCCGGTGGAATCGGGAAGGGCGCTTTGCCGTCGATCGCGCGCGCGAACGCGTCGAAGGTGGCGCGCACGATGTCGAGCCGTTCGGCCTCCCAGGTCTCCGCGGGTCCCTTCACCGGCTGGAACTTGCATGCCCCGAACTGCCGTGTGCGGCGCTCCTCCGACGGCGCGCCGGCGACATGGGTCACGCCCTCGATCCGGTGCCAGCCCTTGGAGCCGAACACCTGGAAGCTGAAGCCCGCGCCCGTCGCCGTCATGGTGCCGAGATAGCCGGACATGCCGCCTTTCAAGCGGAACAGCATCGAGGTCGTGTCGTCGGTGCCGTTCTGCACGGTGCGGGCGAAGCTCTGGCAATAGACCGTGTCGATCTCGCCGCAGAGATAGATCATCGCGTCGATCGCATGCACCCCCATCGGCGCGAGTCCGCCGAGTGGTGCTTCATTCTTGTTCGAACGCCACGCCGTCGGCGGCAGGAACAGCGCGTTCGGATAGGTCATGCTGGCTTCGATGTGCTGGATGGTGCCGAGATCGCCGGCCTTGATCCGGTCGTGCAGCTTGATCATCTCCGGATGGAAGCGGCGGTTGTAGCCGATGCCGGTCACGCGTTTGGCCTTGGCAAGTGCGGCCAGCGCCTGCTCGGCTTCCCGCCTGGTAAACGTGAAAGGCTTCTCGCAATAGACGTGCTTGCCGGCTGCCGCGGCGCTCTCGATCTGCTGCACGTGGCCGGATACCGGGGTCGCGAGCACCACGGCGTCGATCTTGGGATCGGCGAGTACGTCCTGGTAGCTTTTGGCGATGGCAAGCGAGTGCTGCTTGGCGAAGGCCTCGACGTCGGCGTTCACGGTGCGGGTCTGCAGCGTGCTGAAGCGCATCAGGTCGCTGCCGACGAGCGACTCCACCATGGTCTTGCCCCAGGTGCCCAGTCCGACAACCGCCGCGTTGATCATTCCGTCGTTCCTCGATTGCTTCGTTTGCTATTTGGGCCAAGTAAGCAGGGCCAGCGCCAAGCAAGCCAGCATCCAGAACACGCAATACTCGATGCCGCCGATCACCCAGATCCATTTCTTGGTGACCTTGTACGTCGCAGCGCCCGCGACGAACAGGTGGAACGCGGCGATCAGCGCGACGTAGGGCGTGTAGATGTCGAAGAAGAGGAAAAAGGTCAGCACGGTCTCGATCGCGCCGGCGATATACATCCAGGTCGCCGGCGGGTTGAATTTGGCGGCCTTGAAGAAGCCGAGCGTTGCGGGCTCGGTGAACTTGCCGACGACGTGCGGAATGAAAAACAGCGCGCAGGTGAGGCGCAGCAGCACCACCCCGTTGAGCAGGTTGAATTTATCGGCCCACGACATGCGTTCCCCCGTGGCGTGATTTACGGTTCATTTCAATGGATTGGCGGCGGTGGTGCAAGGCTCTCGCCGTCACCACCCGATCTTCTTGACGCTGACGCCCTTGAGCCAGTTGGCGCCGAGCGCGTAGAGCGCGTCGGTCGCGGGCCCGTCCACCCCCGGCATGTCCTCTTTCACCTTGTAGCCCACCTTGGTCTGCAGATAGGCGAGGTGGCGGTAGCCCACCGGAAAGCGCGCCAGAAGCTCGGGATCGAGCTTGGGAGCCTTGGTGGGATCGACCGGGACGATCTGGTCCTTCTCGTAGGTCAGGCGACGCCAGACCAGGCCCCATTTGCCCTTGCGCCGCTCCAGGAAGTCATAGAACCGGCCGATGCAGAGCACGTCGCATTCCACGCCTTCGAGCGGCGCGCGCTGCGAGATCGACATCTTGGTCTGGGCGATGGCGCGCGTGCCCTTGAGCTCGATCGAGGAGCCGCCGAGGAAATGGTAGATGCGCACGCCCTTCGCGTAGCCCTGGAGGTTCGCGGCGATGAACTCCTCGAAGGTGCCCTGGAACCAGGTCGCCCACATCCGGCCCTCGGGGTGCCAGACGGTGCGGAAGCGGTCCCACTGGAAGCTGTCGCGCCACACCGCCCAGTTCTCGATCAGCTCGCGGATCGCGAGCTTGTCCTCCATGCCCTTTTTCATTTTTGTGCCTCCCCGGCCGGTCTGGTGCCGGGCGCAACACTGCCCTAACGTCCCGCCGGATGCCAGCAGGAGTGCAAAAGGAGCGCGGGACATGGCGAGACTTCAGGGACGCACCGCGATCGTCACCGGCGGGGCGGTCGGCATCGGCCGGCATTATTCGCAGGCGCTCGCCGCCGAAGGCGCGCAGGTGATGATCGCCGACATCAAGGATGGCGCGAGGCTCGCCGCCGAGATCGCGGCGAAGCACGGCCGCAACTCCACCGACAGCATGCAGTTCGACGTCAGCGACGAGGCGCAGTGCAAGGCGCTGGTGGCGCGGACCATCGAGCGCTTCGGCAAGATCGACATCCTGATCAACAACGCCGCGCTCTACGCGCCGCTGCCGACGCTCAAGGTCACCGAGATGGATGTGGAGCTGTGGGACAAGGTGATGGCGGTGAACATCCGCGGGCCGTTTCTGATGGTGAAGCATGTCGCGCCGCACATGATCGCCAAGGGCTACGGCAAGATCGTCAACATCGGCTCGGGCACGGTGGCGCGCGGCATCCCGGACTTCTCGCACTACGTCACCTCCAAGGGCGCGGTGACGGCGTTCACCCGCTGCATGTCGCGGGAGCTTGGCGCGCACGGCATCTGCGTCAACACGCTCGCGCCGGGCTACACGCTGTCCGACACCGGCCTCACCAACACGGTCCATGTCGAGCAGTCCAAGGCCGCGGCGATCCAGCGCCGCGCGCTGAAGCGCGACGAATACCCCGAGGACCTGCTTGGAACGCTTATATTTCTGTGCTCGGGGGACTCGGATTTCATGACCGGGCAGGTCGTGACGGTCGACGGCGGGGCCAATAACACCGCCTGAAATTAACGGCAATCCGGGCTTTCCTGCCCCCCAAGCCTTGCGCAAGCCCCGCGAATGGCGAATACCGCCTGCGGCGGCCGGGGCGCTACCAATTCGCGCCAAAACCACTATGTTCGGGCCAAATCAGCTCAGGTTTGCCCCTGCTTGCAGGGGAGGAATTCCAAGGAGAACCGCATGTCGGTCGCGCCCCTCGATCCCAAGCACAACGTCACGGGAAACCGTCAGGCCTACTACGACAAGATCAGCAAGAAGGACATGGCTCCGTTGTGGGAGGTGCTCCGCAACGTCGTCACCAAGGAGCCGAAGTCGAAGTGCTCGCCGAACATCTGGAAGTTCGACGAGGTCAAGAAGCTGATGCTCGAGGCCGGTGACGTGATCACCGCCGAGGAGGCCGAGCGCCGCGTGCTGGTGCTGGAGAACCCCTCGCTGCGCGGCCAGTCGCGGATCACCAATTCGCTGTTCGCCGGCATCCAGCTGATCATGCCGGGCGAGATCGCCGAAGCCCATCAGCACGTGTCGTCGGCGATCCGCCTGGTGCTCGACGGCGACGGCGCCTACACCGCGGTCGAGGGCGAGAAGGCGAGCATGTCGCGCGGCGACTTCATCCTCACCCCGAACTGGGCCCCGCACGATCACGGCAACCCCGGCAAGCAGCCGGTGATGTGGCTCGACGTGCTCGACATGCCGACGGTCAACCACTTCGAGACGTCGTTCATGACGCACTTCGACGAGAAGGCGCAGAACACGTCGCGCCAGGACGGCGACTCGCTCGACCGCTACGGCTCCGGCGTGCTGCCGGACGGCACGCTCGACACGTTCAAGAACCGCAGCCCGGTGATCAACTACACCTATGCCCGCACCAAGCCGATCATCGAGCGGATGATGAAGGCCGGCGACGTCGACCCGATCCATGGGGCCCGCGTGCGCTACTCCAACCCGGTGACCGGCGGCCACGTGATGGTGACGATGGGTGCGTACCTCGCGCTGTTCCCGAAGGGCTTCAAGGGCAAGGACTACCAGTCGACCGACGGCACGATCTTTGTCTGCATCGAGGGCCGCGGCTCGACCAAGGTCGGCGACAAGGAGCTGAGCTGGGGTCCGAACGACGTGTTCGTGATTCCGCCGTGGCAGCGCTATTCACACAACGTGGCGGACGAGTCGGTGCTGTTCTCGATCTCCGACAAGCCTGCGCAGGAAGCGCTCGGGATCTGGCGCGAGAAGAAGTAAGCGCTCTGGCCGAGCCAGAGACGAAGCCCCGCCGAGAGGCGGGGCTTTTGTTTGAGCCTTGTGTCCCGGGCGCAGCGCAGCACGGAGTGATGCGCTGCAGACCCGGGACCGTTCCAAAGGCGGTGCTTGGTACGGTCCCGGATCAGCGGTGCACCGTTCCGCTTCGCTACACGCTGCACCGCATCCGGGACACGGGACCGGCTACGCCGCGGCGGGCGTGGCCGCCTTCTTCCGCCGCAGGTGGTCGAACACCAAGAGTGCAATGCCGAGCCCGATGCCGATGAAGTTGACGGTGTAGCCACCCGCAAAAGATTCCGGCGGCAGCGCGATGGGCAGGGCGAGTATCCCGTAGACGACGCGCATCGGCAGTGACAGCGGCATCAGCGCGAAGCCGACAATGCCCGCGGTGCCGATGAACAGCGCGAACAGGATGCGCACGAAATTCCAGACGATCAGGTAGGTCGGGCCGTCCATCAGCAGGCTCGGCGTCAGCACGAACAGGAACGGCAGCACGAACGTGCTCCAGCCGACCAGGCAGGCGACCCAGCCGGTGGTCCAGCCGTCGGTGCGGGCGATGTTGGCCGCGGCATAGGCCGCGAACGCCACCGGCGGCGTGATCATCGACAGCATGCCGTTGTACATGACGAACATGTGCGCGGCCATCGGCGTGACGCCGAGCTTGACGAGGGCCGGTGCAAGCAGCGTCGCGGTGAGGATGTAGACGCTCACCGTCGGCAGCCCGATGCCGAGCACGAAGGCGAGCACCGCGATCAGGAGCAGCAGCAGGAACACGTTGTCGCCGGACAGCGTCAGCAGTTGCAGCGTCATGCTGAAGGCAAGGCCGGAGATGCTCATGATCCCGACCATGATGCCGGCGGCGGCCCCGATCAGGATGATGTCGAGCGAGACCCGGCCGGTCTCGATCACCGCGACGGTGATCTCCTTCACCGAGGCGCGCTTGCCGCGATAGCCGAAGATCAGCGCCAGCACGATCAGCAGCGCGGTCGAGGCCACCGCGGCCTTTTCCGGCGTCAGCAGCAATACCTCCGGATAGATCAGCGCGATGACGAGGAAGAAAATCGGCACCAGGAAGTGCCAGCCGGATTTGACGATCGAGGTGAGCGACGGCGCGTCGTCGGCCTCGACGCCGCCGATGCCGTGCTTGGCGGCCTCGAGGTCGACGTGGATGAACAGGCAGGCGTAATAGAGAACGGCGGGAATGGCGGCGGCGATGCAGACGGTGCCGTACGAGACCTGCAGGAACTCGGCCATGATGAAGGCGGCCGCGCCCATCACCGGCGGCATCAGCTGGCCGCCGGTCGAGCCGACCGACTCGATCGCGGCCGCCCGATAAGCCGAGAAGCCGGACTTCTTCATCGCCGGGATCGTGACGACGCCGACCGCGAGCACGTTCGACACCGCGCTGCCGGAGATCATGCCGAACAGCGCCGAGCCGACCACCGCGATCTTGGCCGCGCCGCCGCGGAAGCGCCACATCGCCGACATCGCGAGGTCGGAGAAGAAGTCCGCGCCGCCGGTGCGCGCCAGCACTTGGCCGAGAATCGTGAACGGGATCACCACCAGCACGGCGACCTGAAGGATCGACCCGATCATGCCGTTCACGTCGAGGCCGACATAGGCGACCATGCGCTCGGGGTTGACCCAGCGGGTCTGGAAGTCGCCGGCCAGGAACGGGCTGATGTAGACGTAGACCGCGATCGCCAGGATGATGCCGACGAAGCCCCAGCCGGAAATGCGGCGGCTCGCCTCCAGCACCAGGAACGTCAGGATCGCGCTGCCGACCACGCCTTCGAGCGGCAGCATGGCGAGCTCGTAGGTCAGCGCCTCGTAGCGGACGGCGATGTAGGCGCACAGCGCGAGCGAGGCGGCCATGCAGACCCAGTCGAGCCAGCGCGCCACCGTCAGGCGGCCCGCGGTGAAGGTCCAGGCGAGCGCCATGGCGAGACCGGCGACGGCGGGCCAGGAAATCGCGCCGTCGCGGCGATAGTTGTAGATCAGGTAGACGACGATGATGGCGGAGGTCATCGCGCCGGCAATGTCGAACGGCGTGTCCTTGCGCGAGGTCTCGGTGATGAAGGCGAGCGCCAGCGTCAGGCCGAGCGTCACCGCCAGAAGCTGCTCGGTGTAGAGCGAGACGTTGAGAACCTGCCGCGGAACGTCCAGCACCCAAAGCACGACGCAGGCGACCAGCAGCGTCTGGAGCGTCATCGTGGCGATGAAGGTCGCCCGCGACGTTTCCTTGACGAGCTCTTCGGTCGTGGCGATGAAGCGCTCCTCCGATGCGGCGGAGATGTGGGACGCCGCGCCGGAGGTTGATGGCTGATCGGTCACTCGGCTGCCTTGGCTCGTTCTTGAGGCCCGTGCGGTTCAGTAGGCCTTGGCCTCGATTTTCTTGTCCCGGAAGTACTTCAACGCGCCCGGATGATAGGTCATGTCGTGCTTGCGGTGCATGGTGTCGAGCGAGAAATCGTTCAGCGCAGGTGCGGTTGCCACCATGTCAGCCTTGTTGTTCGCCATGGTGTCGATGATCTTGGCGACGGTCTCGTCCTTCATCTTGGCGTTGGTGAACAGGATGTAGTCCATCGCATAGACCTTCATCGGCTCGGCGACGCCGACATAGGCCGGGATCGGCCGCACGTCGCTGAAATAGCCGTAGGGGAAGATCTTACGGCTCGCTTCGAGATTCTCGCCGACCTTCACCGCGCGAACGCCGCCGACCGTGGCGTCGGCTTCGCGCACCTTCGGGCCGCCGAACGAGAACATGAACATGTCGTTGTTGCCGGCCATGAAGTCGTCGCCGCCACGCAGCACGTTCGGCACCATCACCGGCTTGACGTCGTTCAGCGTCAGGTTTGCGGTCGCAAGCATCGCCAGCGTGTTCTTGTCGAGCGTGCGCATCGCCGAATAGCCGGCCGGCACGCGCTTGCCCTTGACGTCGGCCATGTTGACGATGCCGCTGTCCTTACGGGCGAAGAAGCCCATCCGCAGCACGTAGATCGAGCCGATGATGCGAAGATCGTTCTGCAAGCGGCCGGTCTCGATGCCCTCGACCACCTCGAGCATGTTGGCCATGCCGAGGTCGATCTCGCCCTTGGCGACCATCGGGATCAGCACCGACTCGCCCGCGGTCGCCTGCACCAGCGTGTTGAGCCCGCCCTTCTCCTTCAGCGTCTTGGCGATGGCCGACGCCACCGTGTTGGCAAGCGTGCCTGGCTGCATGGTGGCGAGACCGTAGGTCTGCGCCGCGGCTGGTCCGCCAAAGCCCGCAAGGGCCGCGCCCAATGCCGCAACAAGCCATCCGCGCCGCAGCGCCGTTGCCATGCTGCCGTTCATGTCACGACCCTCCCGAAATGTCGTAAACGGATTGCAGGTTTCCGCCGGTCAGCCGAGCGGCTGCGGCGTCAGGTTCCTTTGCTTGAAGAACTTCTCCGCGCCCGGATGGTACGGCACGCCATATTGCTTGTAGCCGAACGCCGGGGTCCACTCGCGCAGCACCGGCTGCACGGCGACGAGCTCATCCTTGTTCTGTTCCATGATCTCGAGAATTTTCTGGATGAAGGCGTCCGGCACCTTGGACGAGGCGATCATCACGTTGTCGAAGCTGTAGACCTTCATCGGCTTGTCGACGCCGGTGAAGATCGGACCGGGGCCGATCTGGGTGAGGTATGCCCAGGGCATGATCTTCTTTGCCGCGTCCCAGTTGTCGCCGAGCTCCAGCGCCCGGATGCCGCCGACGGTGGCGTCCGCCTCGCGCACCTTCGGCCCGCCGAACGCGAACGAGAACATGTCGGCATTGCCGGCCATGAACTCGTCGGCGCTGCGCACCACGTTCGGCACCAGAACCGGCTTGACGTCGGCTTCGGTGAGGCCTGCGGTCGCAAGCTGCGCGCGCATGGTCTTGTCGATGTTGCGCATCGCCGAATAGCCGAGCGACACCCGCTTGCCTTTCATGTCGGCCATCTTGATCAGGCCGGCGTCCTTGCGCACGAAGAACGGCGTGCGCAGCGCATGCACCGCGGTGATGATGCGCATGTCCTTGAGTGCGCCATCGAGGCCGTCCTGCGCCTCCATGATGTTGGTGATGCCGATCTCGACCTCGGCGCGTCCGACCATCGGCACGATCACCTGGTCGCCTGCGGTCGGCTGCACCAGCATGTTGATGCCGCCCTTCTCCTTCAGCACCTTGGAGACCGCAGAGGCGGTGGTGTGGTTGAGCGTGCCGGGCGGCAGCGTGGCGAATCCGTAGGTCTGCGCTGCTGCGGGCTCGCCGTGCACACCGGCCATGGCCGCGATGAGAAGCGTGCCCAGGACTACGCGCAACCGCATTTCTCCGACCTGCATGGCAGCACTCCTCCCCCTGACCTTGTTTGGTTGCAGTCCAGTTGCCCGTTCCGTCTTGCCAATAAGCCTATCATTCTATCGGCCGCGCCGTGAGGCCGTGTTCCTTGAAATACTTCAGCGCACCGGGATGGTAGGGCACCCCATAAGCCTTGTAGCCAAAAGCCGCGGAAAACTCCTGCAGCGGGGGCGCGATCGCGACCAGATCGGCCTTGGTCTGCACCATCGTATCGAGAACTTTGTAGATCAGATCGTCCGGCACCTTGGCGTGCGTGATCAGCACGTTGTCGAAGCTGTAGATCTTCATCGGCTTCTCGACGCCGGTAAAGGCGGGGCCCGGCGCAACGTCGGTCAGGTAGCCCCACGCCATGATCTTGCGGGCGGCGGGCATCCCTGCCGGGTCGATTTCCAGGGCGCGGATGCCACCGACCGATGCGTCTGCTTCGCGCACCTTGGGACCGCCGAAGGCGAAGAAGAACATATCGGCGTTGCCGGCTACGAAGTCGTCGGCGCTGCGAACGACGTTGGGTACGAGCACCGGCCGGACATCGCCTTCCTTGAGGCCGGCCGTTGCCAGCATGGCGCGAGCGACCTGGTCGATCTGGCGCATCGCCGAATAGCCCATCGTCACCCGCTTGCCCCTGAGATCGGCGATGGTGCGCATGCCGGAATCCTTGCGCACGAACATGGGTGTCCGCAGCGCATGCGCTGCGGCGATGATCCGCAGGTCCTTGAGCCCTGCCTCGAATCCGTCCTGCACCTCCATGATGTTGACGATGCCGATTTCGACCTCGCCGCGGCCCACCATGGGAACGATGACGTTACCTCCGGCCGCCGGCTGGACCAGAACGTTGACGCCTGTCTTGTCCTTGAGCGACTTGGATACCGCGGACGAGATGACGTGGCTTAACGAACCCGGCGGCAAGGTCGCAAATCCGTAGGTCTGCGCCGAGGCAGAAGCGGCGAAGAATGAAGCCGTCAATGCGCCAACAAGCGTGGACAGCATTCCGACTGCTGCGCCCTGCGTCATCCCGACCTCCGTGGACGGCGATCATTGCACAGGGAATCAGCAATTAAGGCAAGGCGAAGCACGCCCCGATAAGCGAGGTGGCAGCACCCGCACGATGTTCCGGGGCCAGGACGGTGAAACCGCCGCAAGGGTCAGGCGCAACCCATCCCGCCGCGGCGGCCGCGGCCCAACGCGCGGTTGCGGCGGCATCGCCCGGCGCAAAGAAATGCGCCTTGATCCGGCCGAGCGAACCTGCGGCCGCCTCGGCGAGCGGACGGATGACACGATCGGGCGAGCCCGCCGCGAGCCGTTGCTTGGTCAGTCCTGCATGGCGGGTCAACGACTGCGCCGTTGCGCGGACGCCGCAACGCCGCGCGAGCCGGATCAGCGACGACAGGTCCGCAGGCCCGGCCATGCCGATCCGCACCGGATTCTCGATGCCGAGGTCGCGCAGCCGCCCGACGAAGCGCAGAATTGCGGATGAATCGAAGCAGAGCTGGGTGACGATGCTGACACGGAGGCCGGTCTGCTCGGCGGTTTCGATCTTGGCGGCAAGGGTCCGGTCCAGCCCCTCCTGAGGCAGTCGCGGATGGCCCTCCGGATAGCCGGCTACAGCAATTTCGACGATGCCCGCGCGTTGCAGGAGCCCGCTCTCGATCAGCTCCCGCGCGCCGCCGAACGGACCTTTCGTGTGATGGGCATCGCCGCCGACGACCAGCATGCGCCGCACGCCGGCCCAGCGCGCGAGCCGCGTCAGCATGTCCTCGAGTGCGGCGCGGCTTTCGACGTCGCGGGCGGCCAGATGCGGCACCGGCTCAAGCCCCTGCGCCCGCAGCCGCACCGCGGCTTCGATCGTTTCGGAATATGGGCGCGCGGCAACCGCCGCGAGATGGACCTTGGCGTGCGGCGGCAGCGCCGATTTCAGCGCCGCGATCTGCTCGAAGCCCGGGGCCACTGCCCCGACCGAGAAGCCGCGCAGAAACGCCGTGATCTGCCGTGCGGCCGAACGCCTGGCCTCGGCCGCCGGCGGCAGCGCATTCGGGCGCCCGAGCGCGATGACGGATGCCGTGACCGGCATGGCCGCCGCCTGCCCGCTATTCGCGGCGTCTCGAGATCACGTAGGATTCGTCGATGAACCAGAGCCCGCCGTGCTTCTGCAGCACCTCGGCCGTGGCTTCGAGATAGCGCCCGTCGGCGGCCGCCTCCGCCACGCGATGATCCTCGACCTGCGACACGTAGATCGCCGCGTTCCAGGCCGCGAACAGCGTCGAGGTGCCGATCGAGGATTCCTGCGTGATCTCGCTCGGCAGCGTGTGCATGTCGTAGCGGAATAGCGAGCGGTTGTCGGCATAGGCGTTGAAGTTGAGATCGCGCCCGGCGGGGCCGAGCTCGTGCTTCACCGCCTTCATGATCTGGTGGCGGTCGTGCAGGAACGGACTGTCGCCGGGCCAGACCCGCTGCACGATCTCGTGGCCGGGATCGTTGCCGTGCGAATGGATCGCGATCAGCCGGCCGCCCGGCCCGAGTGCGCGGGCGAGCGGCGCGATCACCCGCTTGGCCTTGAAGTCGAGCGAGGCGCGCGCGCGGTACGGCTGCGAGGCGATGACGAGGTCATAGTTGGCGACCGCGCCGCCCGGCTTCGGGATGATCGGATCGAGCAGGAACTTGTGGTCCTCGCGGTAGATCACCAGCACCACCGGCCGCTCGTAGACCGGGTTGCCGGTCTTGGGGCTCACGCCCGCCTTCCAGTTCTCGTTGAGAAATGGCACCAGATCGGTGATCTGCTGCTCGAACTGGTGCGCCGAGGTGCCGGTCAGCGACACCTCGTGCCACACCATGCTGGAGGCCGCCGACAGCGACTTCACATGCAGCCAAGGCGCATCGGCATAAGCGAGGTTGGTCAGCACCAGCACCGTCGCCGGGTGCTCGGTGAAGCGGTCCGACATCTTTTGCGTCGCAAGCCGCACGTCCTCGAGGCTGATCTCCTTGCCGACGATATAGAACGGCGTGTGCGGGAAGCGGTCGTGCATCGCCCGCATGGTCCGCAGCAGCACGGTGCCGTCGCCGACGCCGGCGTCGAACAGCCGCAGCGCCGGCGGGCGCGGATGGATGTTGGCGAGCTCCATCGAGACGCGGTGCGCCACCACCCATTTCTCCGAGCAGGTGTTGACGAAGAGGAGGTACTTCTGTCGGTTGTCGAAGAAGCGGAAGTTGCGCTGCGGATCGGCGTTGCCGTTGCCGCCCTGGGAAAGACCTGAGCTGCCGGCCGGCATCGGCGTTGACATGGGTATCGGCATGACCGAAGGCGCGGGGCGGGGAGCGGCCGCCGGCGCGACCGTGCTTTCGAAGCCGCGGTCGAGCGCGCGCGGGATGATCGCCGGCCGCGCCACGACGTTGCGGTTGGTCGCCATGAAGCCGCGGATGCGGTCGAGCGTTTCGGTGGTGATGCGGCCGCCGTGGCGCAGCCGGCTTGCGAGCTTGCCGTCGTTCACCGCGCGGCGGCCGAAGGTGGATTCGGCAAGGCCGGTCTGGCGGCAATATTCGGAGATTTCCTGCAGCAGTTCCTGGGCATTCATGACGCCGCTCCCGTTTCACCCCGGGCCCGCGCATCGCCGTCCAAAGGACGGCGTCGCTTCGCTCGCCTATGCCGGTTGAGACCGGCTTTTCGTTTGCTCCCGTCCGGCCCTGGGCACAAAGCCAGGACCGGCGTGGCTTCTCGCTAGTCGGCGAGCACGCGGGCTTGATTGGGGATGCGACCAATTCCTGGAAAACGGGTCAACCACAAAGAAGCCCACTATCACAGTGGGCAATTATATGGGCAATTGCCCAAATCTCTAAAATACCGGCAGGAAAAGAATTATCGTCGCGTACCGCGATGCGGTACATGCTTTTGTGGGGCGGGTAGAACCGCGGCACGCACGCCCATCGCGGTGGGTATCGGGTTTCTCTTTAGAATCAAGTGCTTGCTTGCCCATGCTGGCAAATCCACGGGTTGGGCGCGACGTTGGAGCGGGATGCGGATCCTGGGCAACACGCGCTTCTTGCGGCGCTGTCGTTCGCTTCGAAATCGGCATTTCATCGCGGGTTTGACGATGCGAGGATTCTGGCTATAATCTGGCCAGAATGTCCTTCGACATCGTTCTCGCTCCCGAAGCCGTAGAAGACTTCAGGAGGCTGACGGCGAATGTCCGGGCGACGGTGCGGACCGCGCTCGACACGCATCTGAGACATGAGCCCGAGAAAGCGAGCCGCAGCCGCATCAAACGGCTGCGGGGACTTTTCCGTCCGCAGTACCGGCTGCGCGTGGGCGAGGTCCGGGTGTTTTACGATGTTTCCGGCACGACCGTCGAAGTCTTGGCGATCGTGCCCAAATCGGAGGCCGCATCATGGCTCGCACAGTTCGCAAGTCCGGAATAAAGGAAGTTCCGCTATCCGAAATCAAGGACGATCTGTCTCGGTTTCTCCGGGAGGCGGAGACGCAGGAGATTGTCATCACACGTCATGGCAAACCGGCTGGGGTGCTGATCGGCTTCGAGTCGGAAGAGGACTGGTTCGAGTACCGCCTTGAGCATGATCCGCGCTTCTTGCGTCGCATCGAACAGGCGCGGAGCAGCCTGCGCGCGGGACGAGGGATCCGGCTGGAGGACGTTGAAACAGAATGACCGCGCTGCGGTCAGCGGATCAAACAGCACCATCCATTGGCAAAACCCACCAGGCAGACGGAACTCATGCCGCGCTTCGCAGCCAACCTCGCTTATCTCTTCACGGAACGGCCGCTGCTCGAGCGCTTTGGCGCGGCGGCGGCCATGGGCTTCAAGGCGGTCGAATTGCAGTTTCCCTATGACCACGCGCCCTCGGCGGTCAAAGCTGAGCTTGCGCGACACGGGCTCATGCAACTCGGCCTCAACACCGCGGTCGGCGGGCGCGACGGCGACTCCGGCCTGGCGGCCGTACCGGGCCGCGAAAGCGAGTGGGACGCGGTGTTCAGGCAGGCGCTCGACTACGCGGTCGCGATCGGCGGCAAGGCGATTCACTGCATGACCGGCAAGGTGCCGCCCGAGCAGCGGCCCGCGGCGGAGAAGACCTTCGTCGCCAATCTCACCCGCGCCGCCGACCTTGCGAAAGAGCAGGGCGTCTCGCTGCTGATCGAGCCGATCAACACCCGCGACCGGCCAAACTATTTTCTCAGTCGCGTGGAGCAGGCCGCCGACGTCATCGCCAAGGTCGGCAAGCCGAACGTCCGGATCCAGTTCGATTTCTATCACGTGCAGGTCATGAGCGGCGATCTGATCCGGCGCTTCGAGGCGCATCTGCCGCTGATCGGCCACGTGCAGATTGCGGCCGTGCCCTCGCGCGCTGAGCCCGACGAAGGCGAGGTGAACTATCCCGGCGTGTTTGAGGCGCTCGACAAGCTCGGCTGGTCGGGCTGGACCGCCTGCGAATACCGGCCACGGGCGCGCACCGAGGATGGCCTCGGTTGGGGCCGCAGATACGGCATCGGCGGCCAGCCAGGCTAGCGAGCGTCGATGCGCCCCGGAATGATACAGTTTCGGGGCGTGGTATTAACCATAAAAGTCTATGATTTGCCTTAGTTTGAGCCGGGCCGGGTCGCTGCTACATTAACCATATGGCGTGGATCAGAAGGCGCCCGAAACCGGAAGAGGCGGCGGTTTCGGACGTGGCGCCGGGATCGCTCAAGGAGGCGGTCCGGCAGACCCGCATCGAAGTGGCCGAGCGGTCGGCGGTGGTGGTCGATCTGCGCGATGCGGAGCTTGCGCGGCTTGAGCTCCTCAACGAGGCACTCGATCCGCTGTTCAAGGACGTGCCGCCGGACGTCGACCTGTTCGACCGCGGCATCAGCCGGGGTGACGTGCCGCGGCTCTGGATCGACGCCATCGCCCATGTGGTGATGGGGCGCGACAAGCGACGCTATCGCTTCGTGCAGGACACCCGTTATGGCCGCAAGGTGCTGGCGGAATCGAACGAGATCGGCGACATCGTCAAAGCGGTGACGCACTACGTCGCGCTTCGCTTGATCGAGCGCGACCGGGCGCTCGCCGCCGATACGTCTCCGGCGCTCGCGGCCGATGGCGCGGCCGCCGGACGCGGCGGCTGGCGCACGGCGCAGATCTTTCTGCTCGGCCTGATCGTCGGCAGTTGCGCGGTGTTCGCGGTGCTCTGGGCCGCGGCGTCGCGCGTCGCGCAATAACGCGCGACGGCGACCCGGGTTTCCGAGCTACGGCCCGTTGCCCCTGCGCGCCGCTTTGGGGGCCTCCTCTTTCAGCTTCTGCAGCGCGTCCGGCATCATCTGGCCGAACATCGAGCTCAGCATCGCGGTCGGGATCAGGCCGGCATTGCCCCCTTCCGTGCCCTGGGTGCCGGACATCAGGAATTGCGGCACCAGCGGCTGATGGATCTTGGTCAGCGCATCGGCGAACCGCGAGAAGTTCTGCTCCGCCAAGCGGAATTCCGGCCCGCCATAGGCATCGACCGACAGTTTGGTGGCCTGAGCGTTGGCGGCACCGATCGCCGAAATCTTGTCGGCCTCGCCCTGGCCTTCGAGCCGCGATTGCTCGCCGACCGCCGCCGCGGTGACTTTCCGCGTTTCGGCGTCCTTCTGGGCGCGCGCCAGCGCCGCCGCGCCTTCGTTCTCGTGGATCTTGATCTGGATCAGTGACTGGGTGAGGGCGGACTGCGCCGCCGCCGTGGCCTTGGCCTCGTTCAGCGTCCGTTCCTGGACCGCGGCCTTCTCCTGCTCCTGGTAGGTCGCGACCTGCTCGCGCGCGATCTGCCGCGAGCGCAGCTGGATCAGGATGTTCTCGATGGTCTGATCGCCGGCAGCCGCGGCGCGCGGTGTGCCGATCAGCACCTCCTGAAGCTCGAGCGAGTAGGAGGCGAACTTCTCCTTCATCTCCTGCGCTGATTCCTGCTGGATGGCGGCCCGGTTCTGCAGGAGCTCGATCAGGGTCATCTTCTGGGCGATGTTCTTGAAGAACGCGCTGACCATCGGATCGAGCGTCTGCTCGACGAGCTTCTTCACGTCGCCGAAGCGCTGGATGATCATCGGCGCTTTCTTGTAGTCGATATGCATGACCACCGAGAGCGGCAGCGTCGGCTCGAAGGCATCCTTGGTGATAAGCGAGATTTCCGAGAGGTTCTCATCGAGCTTCATCGCGCCGACTTCGCCGCGCACCCATTTGAGGATGAAGTTGACGGTCGGAATGACCTCGATTTTGCCGGCATAGGTGTTGAACGCGTATTTGCCGGGCAGCAGCGGGTCTTTCCAGACGCCGCGGCTGCCGTTAAGCACAAGTTCGCCGTGCCGGTATTGCTCGCCGGATACGTCGCCGGTCTTCGGCCCGGTGTAGAAGATGACGACGCCGACATTGCCGACCGGGATGACGGTCTTTGCCACCGGCTCGACCGTCGCGAACAGGCGGTTGATGTACCACGTGCCTTCGACGATGACCTGCAGCTGGCGGCCGCGGTAGCCGCCGGCCTTCAGGAAACGCTCCGGCTCCTGGAAGTTGTTGTGGAAGGTGTCGGGGTTGCGCAGGTCGGTGCCGACCTCCGGCGCGATGATCTCGCCCGACGACAGCGATGGGCCGTCGTGAACCGTGACGATGCCAACCAGATCCTGATCCGCGGCCAGAACGACCGGGATGAAACCCACACGATCCGTGATGGTCTGCTTCATGGCGTCGAGAACGTCGCGCTCCTGGTCGCTGAGCGCATGGCCGTAGACGCGGTCGTGCGTGATGATGGCAAACTGCGTGGTGTTGATCGCGTAGGTGCCCTCGCGCAGGATTTTCCGCTGCGGCCCTTTCTGTCCGCCGGCCAGCAGGAATTTCCGGGCAGCTTGGAAATCGGACTTGTCCTCGGTGTCGTTCGCGCCAAGCACCTGTGACGCGCCAAGCGGTGCGCCGTCGCGCGCGAACACGTAGGCGATGGTGCCCTGGCCGACGGTGACAAGATCGGATTTGTGAATCCGGTACATGAAGGGAAAGAACACGTGCAGGCCGCCGCGCAGCACCTCGGGCTCGAAGCCCGCCTCGCCGCGCAGCGCGATGAAGCCGGATTCGATCGAGCCTTTGGTGGTCCAGAGCTTCTCGACGATACCGACCTGATTGTTTGGGATGTAGCGGAAGACGTTGGACATCCGCAGCACGATGAGAAATGCGATCGCGGCTATGACCCACAGGACGATCGGCACAATCTGATCGATTTCCATGTTTGCTCCCCAGAAATTCGTGTGGCTGTTATTCAATTGAAAGTTGTAAAGATCATAAAGCTTGCGGCGAAGTACGAACAGACGCCGAATCGAGTCAAAACGGGAACATTCGGTAATTGAGTCCAATTGGTCGTATTTGGCTTTCGCCGGGTCGCGACTACCCGATCAGCGGCTGACGCCTGATTTCCACGATCCGTCTGTCATTTGCGTCCCAGCCGCGCACCAGCAGCGTGCCGCGCCATGCGCCGGGCGCGCCGTCGATTTCATAGAGGTGATAGCCGGCCAGATCGTCGTGGTGCCGCCCCGGCGCAACCGACGCCGACGGCACGCCGGCCACCGGAATGCGAAACTGCGGCCCCGGCAGCCAGGCGAGCGACGAGGTGTGATGGTGGCCATGCAGCACCAGCTCCGCGCCGTGCCGGCGCAGCACCTCGCGCATCGCCGAAGCGTCGCGCATGCGGCGGAAATGGTGCGCGCCGTCGACCGGCGTGTGATGGATCAGCACCGTACGAAACGCCTGCTCGCGCCCGAGCGCCGACAGCACATCGCCGAGCCGCTCGAGCTGGCCGCCGTGCAGGGCCCCGGTTGCAGCGAGCGGCGGCGTCGGCAGCGAGGTCGAGAGGCCTATAATCGCCAGCGGCCCGCGGCGGCGGACGAACGGAAAGCCGCCATCGTCGTCGCCGCACATGTATTCGGCCCAGTGCTCGGCGGCGAAGGTTTCGGCCGAGCGCACATAGCAATCGTGGTTGCCGGGCACGACCGTAACCTTGTCCGGGCTGCCGAGCGCCTCGATCCAGGCGCGCGCTGCGACAAATTCCTTGGCGAGCGACAGATTGGTGAGGTCGCCGGTCACCGCGATGTGGTCCGGCGTGCGCGCCTTGAGGTCGGCGACGACCTTCGCCAGCATTTCCGCGCGGTGGACCCTGCGCCGCTTGCGCAGCCAGTTGAGATAGCCGAGCCCTCGCTTGGAGATGAGCTCCTGCGGAGACGGCACTGGCAGCGGCGCGAGATGAACGTCGGAAAGATGCGCCAAGACGTACATTACGAGCCGTACATTACGAGCTGCCGATCAATATCCCGGCGAGGAACACCAGTGCGCCGCCAACCATGACCTGAAACGCGGCAGAGAGCAGCGGCGTGTCCATGTAACGATGGCGTATCCAGGAAATGACGGCAAGCTCGATCACCACCACGGCAATCGCCACCACGGTCGCAGTCCAGAAGGCCGGAATGAGATAGGGCAGGGTGTGGCCGAGCCCGCCGATCGCGGTCATCAGCCCGCAGACCGAGCCGCGCAGCCACGGGGTACCGCGGCCGGTGAGCGAGCCGTCGTCGGACAGCGCCTCGGCAAATCCCATCGAGATGCCGGCACCGACCGAGGCCGCAAGCCCGACCAGGAATGTTTCCCAGGTGTTGTGCGTGGCAAACGCCGCGGCGAACAGCGGCGCAAGCGTGGACACCGAGCCGTCCATCAGGCCGGCAAGCCCCGGCTGCACATATTGCAGCACGAACATGCGGCGCTGGGTTTCGTCCTCCTTGGCGCGGGCGTCCGTAGTGAGGATGGTTTCGCCGAGCTTTTGGGCGAGGCTCTCGTGCTCGGCCTCGATTTCGGCGAGTTCGGTGAGGAGCTTGCGGACCGAGAGGTCGCGGGCGGTTTCGGACGCCTTGCGATAGAACCGCTCGGCCTCGACCTCCATCGCCTCGGCAAACTTTCGCACCTCATCGAGGCCGAGCGGGCGCATCAGCCAGAGCGGCTTGGAATGCTGGATGAAGCCCTTCACGTCCTGGCGGCGGATCAGCGGCAGGTATTCGCCGAACTTGTCCCGGTACATGTCGAACAGCATGGTCCGATGGCGGACTTCCTCGGCCGCCATCTCGTCGAAGACTTTGGCGGAGGCGGGAAATGTGTCACGCAGGCCTTCGGCGAAGCCGCGATAGATGCGGCTGTCTTCGTCCTCGTTGGTGATGGCAAGGGCAAGCACTTCCTGCTCGGAAAGATCGGCAAAGCGTTTCACAATGGCCTCGCTGGGGTCTCGCAAGTTTGGGCTTAAGGGCTTGAAATCGTATATTAGAATAATTCCAAAGAAGAAAGGGGCGGCCGGAACATGGCCGCCGCGCGTCGCGACGGGCGGCCATTGCTGGGGCGGCCATTGCTGGGGTGGTCATGTTCGGTGAGCTGCGCCGGCGCGTCTCGTTCAACCGGCTGGTGCACTTCTACTGGCGGTTCTCGCGCGGGCTGACGCTCGGCGTGCGGGCGCTGGTGCTCGATGCCGAGGGCCGGGTGTTCCTGATCAAGCACACCTACACCGGCGGCTGGCAGTTGCCGGGCGGCGGGGTGGAGGCGGGCGAGACGCTGCTCGAGGCCTTGGCGCGCGAGCTGCGCGAGGAGGGCAACATCGAGATCACCGGACCGCCGCAGCTGCACGGCGTGTTCTTCCATCCGCGCTTTTCAGCGCGCGATCATGTCACGATCTACATCGTGCGGCAGTTCCGCCAGACCGCGGAGCCTCGGCCCAACCGCGAGATCGCCGCGCACGGCTTCTTCCGGCTCGACGCGCTGCCGCACGACACCACGTCCGGCACGCGCGCCCGCATCGCCGAGGTGCTCGACGGAAAGCCGCTCACGGAACGGTGGTGAGTGCTACTCGTGTCCCGGATGCGGTGCAGCGTGCAGCCATAATCTTACTGCGTCAGAAGAGCTGAAGCGCTTGTTGTTGTGCCCTCTCCCCTTGTGGGAGAGGGCTACGCAGAGTGTGCAACAGAAAGGACAGGGTGAGGGGTTGCGGTCTATCGACGGGCCGCAACCCCTCACCCAATCGAGTGCGTTGGGCATTCCGAATAGCCCTCTCCCACAAGGGGAGAGGGCTCAGTAACGAACGGCGGCGTTTTTTGACGCAGTAAGATTATGGCATCACTTCGTGCTGCGCCGCGCCCGGGACACGGGTGGTGCGAGCCCGCCGAATCTTAACTCACGAACCGGTCGCGGTCGTGCGGTGCGCCGAAATCGAGCTCCGGCCCGAGCGGCACGATGCCGGTCGGGTTCACCTTGCGCTGGCTGCCGTAGTAGTGGCGCTTGATGTGATCGAGGCTCACGGTCTCGGCCACGCCCGGCGTCTGGTAGAGGTCGCGCAGGTAGTTCGACAGATTGGGATAATCCTCGATCCGCCGCAGGTTGCACTTGAAGTGGCTGTAGTAGACCGCGTCGAAGCGGACCAGCGTCGGAAACAGCCGCCAGTCCGCCTCGGTCATGCGCGCGCCGGCCGCGTAGCGCTGCCGCGCCAGCCGCCGCTCCATCTCGTCGAGCGCGGCAAACACATTGCGGAACGCCTCCTCGTAGGCCTGCTGGGTGGTGGCGAAGCCGGTGCGATAGACGCCGTTGTTGATGTTGGCGTAGACCAGCTCGTTGACCGCGTCGATCTCGCTGCGCAGCTCCGCCGGATAATAGTTGGTGCTCTCGTTGGTGAAGGCGTCGAACGCCGAATTGAGCATCCGGATGATCTCGGACGACTCGTTGCTGACGATGGTCTTGCGCTTCTTGTCCCACAGCACCGGCACGCTGACCCGGCCGGTGTATTTCGGATCGGCGACCAGATAGATCTCCGACATGCGCTGCTTGCCGTTCACCGCATCGCCGCTCGAGCCCTCGGCCGTGTCGAAGGTCCAGCCGTTCTCGCCCATGTGCCACGAGGTCACCGACATCGAGACGATGCTCGTGAGCTGCTTGAGCTGGCGGAAGATGATGGTGCGGTGCGCCCAGGGACAGGCGAGCGAGACATAAAGATGGTAGCGGCCGGCCTCGGCCGGGAAGTCGCCGATGCCGGAGGGGCCCGGGCTGCCGTCGGGGGTGATCCAGTTGCGGAATTTGGTGGTGGGCCGGTTGAAGCGGCCATCCTTCATGCGGGCGGTGTCGAAGCTGTCGTCACGCCATACCCCGTCGACCAGCAGTCCCATCCGTCTCTCCGTGCGTTTGGTCCAATCTAGGGCTTTGCCAGGGCGGGCGACAGACATGGGCCCACAGACATGGACCCGGCGCAAGACTGATGCTAAGCGGCCTTGGCTGGGGTCATGACAGAACGATGAACGACCTGTCCTTCACCATCCTCTCCGAGAGCCCGGATGATGCGGAGGCCATCGACCGGCTGAACGCGCGCACCTTCGGGCCCGGCCGGTTCGCCAAATCGGCCTACCGGCTGCGCGAGGAGGTCGCGCATATCCCGGAGCTGTCGTTCACCGCCCGTGTCGGCACGCTGATGGTCGGCTCGGTGCGGCTGTCGCCGATCCTGATCGGCGCGACCAGGGCGCTGCTGCTCGGGCCGCTGACCATCGAGCCGCCGTTCCGCGGCCGCGGCATAGGCCAGAAGCTGATCGCGCGAGCGCTGGAGGAGGCGAAGCGGAAAGGGCACCGCCTGGTGGTGCTGGTCGGCGACGAGCCCTACTACGGCCGGTCGGGCTTCAAGACGGCCGAGAAGGGCCGGATCACCATGCCCGGTCCGGCCGATCCGGCGCGCATTCTCGTGGCCGAGCTTCAGCCTGGCGCGTTCGACGGCGTCAGCGGCGCGGTCCGTCCGGACTGGCCGGCCGCTTAAGAAAAATTTCAGAAAATATTTTGTGCGGCGGTGTAGGCTTGCGCTTGCACGCCCCCGGCCGTCCCGCCAAGGTCCGGCCGTTTTTTCGAACTGGGGAATCACAGAAATGAAATCGCCGCTGACACTGGTTGCCGTGCTCGCAGCAGCGCTTTGCGCCGCAACGCCGGCACAGGCTCAGAGACTCGATCTGTCGACCATCAAGTGCAAGGACTTCGTGAACGACTCCAAGGACAACATCGGGCTGATCCTGATGTGGCTCGCGGGCTACTACAGCGACGAGGACGCGCCGCCGGTCGTCGACTTCGACAAGATGAAGACCGACGGCAAGAAGCTCGGCGAGTACTGCGCCAAGCATCCGGACGACAGCATCATCACCGCGGCCGAAGAGGTGATCGCGCAGTAAGACGGTTGGCGCGTGTGATAAGAAAAGGGCCGCGAAGGCGGCCCTTAAATTTTTCGGAAGCCGCTTAGCGGCCTTCCCGGGCCCAGGTCGCGGCCAGCACGCCGAGCAGCAGCAGCCCGAGCAGGCCAGCGAACATCGGCAGCACGCCGATGCCGCGCACGACGCTGGCATCGCGCATCTTCAGCCCGATCCAGTCCTCGCCCTTGCAAGTGTCGCCGGAGCGGAGCGCGGCGACACGCGGCAGCACCGTGTTGCCCGACGCGTCGGCAAGCCGCCGCGCGTCTCAGCGGGAGCTTTTTCATGCCCCCGACCCTTTAGCGGTCAAGCATAAAGGTCATTTAGGCGCCTGACCTTTTCCGCGCGCTGCCTGCGCTCCGTTAGTGACCGGAACGGCGATGATTCCGTCGCCCGCTGGAGCATCTGGCGGTACGGGGGCTTTTGGCCCTGATCTTGCTGAGGAACTCCTTCCGCGTGGTGGTTTGATGGCTTCAAGATTGAGCCCGCAAAAGCTGCACCCGGCTCCCACCCGCCGACGATCATCGGCGCAGGGACGCCAGAGAGGCTGGTCCCTCTCGGCGACAAGGCGGACGCCTATCGACCGCTCGAACAGTTCGGGACGCTCTATGCGATCTTCGCCAAGGTGACGAATGAGCGCGAGCTGTTGGATTTTGCCAACAAGTTCGGCCTGCTGACCAAGGATGGTTACGGCCGTGGCGACAATGTCGGGATGATTCTTGAAGAGGCCGGGAAGATGCGCCGCGTGCTGACCGCCTTGTCGAAGGACAATGACCATGCGCGCGTCCTGCGCAAGGCGGGAATAGCCCGGCTCAGCCTGGGCAACCCGGTCGATGTCGCGGTCGTGCCGGACGACGACACCGGCCGGATCAAGCTGTCGTTTCGACCGCGGTCGCTGCTCGACGGACTGTGGCTGCAAATGGCAAGCGCGATCGGCAGCGGCGCGGTGGTGAGGAGCTGCCGCCTGTGCGGCGAGTGGTTTGAAGCAGGCCCGGGCACGGACCGGCGCGCCGACTCGCAATTCTGCTCCGCCGGGCACAAAGCGGATTATTTCAGCCTGCAGCGCAGCCGCGCCGACGCATCGCTAAGATCAAAGCCGTATCAAAGGCGCGCCGCGTCGCGATCAGCGAGGGCCCGGCAGTCCAGAAGCACATCCGGCTAGGCTGACACCAGCCTCCGCCGTATCTCCTCAACAATGAGCCGCGACCATTTCGGCATCGGCCTACCTCCGGGGGGGCCCCGACAGCATCGACCCTCGTGATTTCAACGCCGGCGACGACCAGTTCTCTCAACCGATCCTCG
This sequence comes from Xanthobacteraceae bacterium, assembly GCA_019746355.1. The sequence continues at coordinate 27,729 of JAIESC010000113.1, forward strand.
ACCTTGGTCACAAGCTCCGGATCGCGACCACGCACCCGAATGGTATGTCCAGTCATTTCCGGAAAGTAGCCGCTCGTGAGCGGCAGTCGTGCAATCCGGCTCGAGTCAACCTGGAAGGCTGCCTTCTGTCCCAATTCGACCGCCCTTTCCTTGCTGACGAGCAAGTACTGACGAGGGCGCTGGACGCCTTGGTAGTCCGTCTGCGATGTAGTGTAGAAGACGATCGCAAAACTATCGCCGCTCTGACGACCTGTCGCGGCACACAATACGATGTGGGGCGATGGCCCCGGTCCGGCAGCCTCACGAAAGGGAAAGTTGCATAGGACGTAGTCGCCTCGACGAAGCATCAACTGCGGCGACCGAAGAGGCCACCATACAGTGCGGCGCGGCGGCTATAGCTCTCGTCGCTCTCGCCGGGCTCGCGGTCAACGTGGAATTCGCCATCCTCGCTCACGTGGTCGTAGACAAGAACGCTCTCCTCGCCCGGGGCCCTTTCGAAGCTCCTGCGCAACAGCAGCGAGATATACTCCGTCACCGTCAAGCCTTCTTCAGCGGCGCGGCGCGCGGCTGCGTCGGCAACATCGCGTTCAATCTCAATCCGAGCCAAATCGCCCATTCCAATTCTCCTTGACGGAGAACATAGCACCGCCCGGCGATGGCGACGAGCCCAGCCGACTGCTGGGTTGGGATGTACCGAACACGACCGACAATCTCACCAGCCGGGAGCCTCCGAAATCTGCACCGATCGCCTGGGTGACGGCAGCGCTCCTTTCAAGTCGCGACCGTCATCCTGAAGCCGAGCGCATGCAGCACCTTGAGCACGGTCGCGAATTCGGGACGGCCGTCCGCCGACAGGGCCTTGTAGAGACTGGCGCGCGTGAGGCCGGCCTGTTTCGCCACCTTTGTCATGCCGCGGGCGCGCGCCACGTCGCCGAGCGCAGCGGCGATCAGCGCGGGGTCGCCGTCCTCGAAGACTGCATCGAGATAGGCCGCAATCGCCTCGGGGCTATCGAGGTGATCTGCCGCATCCCATTTCATTGTCTTCAGCCGTGCCATGGCAGCTACTCCTTCAATTCACGCGCCATCGTCCTGGCCGCCTCGATGTCCCGGGCCTGGGAGCCCTTGTCGCCGCCGCACAGCAGGATGACGACGGCGGAACCGACTCTGGTGAAATACACCCGGTAGCCGGGACCATGGTCGATCCTCATCTCGCTCACACCCTCGCCGACCGGCTTCACATCGCCCGGGTTGCCGAGCGACAGACGCCGGATGCGAGCGTCAATCCGAGCCTTGGCCTGGAGATCCCGCAGGGCCTTGAACCATCGGGCGTAAGCGGCCGTTTCGGACCTCGACCATGCACTTCAATGTATCTTATAGGAGACAATATTGCAAGAGCCGGGGCAGCCTGCAGCGCAGCCGCCCGACGCATCGCAAGGTCAAAGCCGCACCAAAGACGCGTCACGTCGCGATCAGCGAGAGCCCGCCGGCGGTAAGCCGCAGGCGCGATGTCTTGCAGCAACTGCAAGGTGTCCCATGGGACAGTCCTTAGGCGTGTCCCATGGGACAGTTCCAGACAGCGGTGGTCTGGGACAGGCGGGATACTTGGGACAGCCGTGCCCGCGAGGGGAGGGATGGCACCGCCCGTGTTGCTTCAGCGGCCTTCCCGGGCCCAGGTCGCGGCCAGCACGCCGACCAGCAGCAACAGCCCGAGCAGGCCGGCGAACATCGGCAGCACGCCGATGCCGCGCACGACGCTGGCGTCGCGCATCTTCAGCCCGATCCAGTCCTCGCCCTTGAAAGTGTCGCCGGAGCGGAGCGCCGCGACGCGCGGCAGCACCGTGTTGCCCGACGCGTCGGCAAGCCGCCGCGCGTCGCCGCCGGTGGCGTTGACGAACGGCGCAAGCGTCTCGGTGGTCGAGGTCACCTCGGCGAACTCGCGCGGATTGGGCGGGCCGACGTTGACCAGCGCGTTGAGCTTGCCGTCGGTGGCGCGCCAGAGGCCCAATTCTGTGGCGCGGATCGCGCCGCGCCACAGGCCGGACTCGCCCTGCTGCAGCGTCACGGTGCGGGTCGCGCCTGAAGGCAAGGTCAGCGTCACGTCGCCGACGCTGTCCGCCATGGTCTGCCGCTCGACCAGCAGATCGCGGCCGCGCACGATCAGGCGCAGCGCCTCTTCCTCGAGATCGGGCTGCTTCATCAGCCAGTGCGACAGCCGCCGCATCAGGTCGAGATGCGGGCCGCCGCCCTCATAGCCGCGCGCCCAGAGCCAGATGTGGTCGGAGAGCAGCAGGCCGACGCGGCCTTCGCCCTCGCGCGACAGCACCAGCAGCGGCTTGTTGTCAGGCCCGTCCATGATGGTGGTGCCGGACGCCGCGCGGGTATCGACCAGGCGGAACCAGCGGCTCCAGTGCGGCGGGCTCGAATCCGAGCCGTTGAGCCCGCGCGTCACCGGGTGACGTTTGCCCGCGTCGGTGAGCCGCGCGTGGAACGGCAGTTCGACGGTGCGGCCGCTCGGTTCGGCCGGCAGGATCTGCTCGAGCGGCGTCCGCCAGATGCTGGTCTGGCTCGCATAGTCGGGGCCGGCGGCGACCAGCACCGCGCCGCCCTCCTGCACATAGCGCGCGATGTTGTCGAAATAGATGATCGGCAGCACGCCCTGCCGCGCATAGCGGTCGAAGATGATCAGGTGGAAGTCCTTGATCTTCTGCTGGAACAGCTCGCGGGTCGGGAATGCGATCAGCGACAGCTCGTTGATCGGCGTGCCGTCCTGCTTCTCCGGCGGCCGCAGGATGGTGAAGTGGACGAGATCGACGCTGGCGTCAGACTTGAGAAGGTTGCGCCAGGTGCGCTCGCCGGCATGCGGCTCGCCGGAAACCAGCAGGACGCGCAGCTTGTCGCGCACGCCGTCGATCGAGACCACGGCGCGGTTGTTGACGGTGGTGAGCTCGTTCTCGAGCGGTGCCGCCTCGATCTCGACGATGTTCGGGCCGGCGTGCGGGATCTGGATCTGGGCGTTGACGGTGTTGCCCGGCGTCACGGTGCGGCGGTCGAGCACCTCGCCGTCGCGGCGGATGGTGACCTCGGCGGGAGCGGGACGCGCGCCCTGATCCTCGACGCGATAGACGATGGTCTGCGACTGGCCGACGATGCCGAAGCGCGGCGCGGTCACCAGCACGACACGGCGGTCGCGCTCGTCGCGCCGCCCGGTGATGAGCGCATGCACCGGCGCGTTGAAGCCCAGCGCCGCCACTTCGGCGGGAATGTCATGGACCCGGCCGTCGGTGATCATGATCGCGCCGGCGACGCGGTCCGGCGGCACGTCGGCGAGCGCGGCGCTCAGCGCCGAGAACAGCCGGGTGCCGTCGGTCTCGCCGTCGGCTTCGCCGGCTTCGACGAAGCGCACGTCGAGACCCTGGATGCGACCGAGACGCTCGGCGAGCTGCGCGCGCGCATCCTCGGTTTGCTTCAGCCGGTCGCCAAAACTCTGGCTCGGGCTCTTGTCGACCACCACCGCAACAACGGAGGTCAGAGGCTCGCGGTCCTCGCGGGTGAACGAAGGATTGGCCAGCGCCAGCACCATCATGGCGAGCGCCAGCGCCCGGACGGCCCAGCCGCGGCTTCGCACGAAGACGAGCAGCAGCGCGAGGAACACCGCGACCGCCACCGCGCCCCACAGGACGTAGGGCGGAACCAGCGGCGCGAATGTGATGCCGTAACCCATGCGGTTACTGTCCCAGCCGTTCGAGCAGCGCCGGCACGTGCACCTGGTCGGCCTTGTAATTGCCGGTCAGCGTGTACATCACGATGTTGACGCCGGCGCGGAACGCGAACTCGCGCTGCCGCGGCTCGCCGGGCACCATCGGCAGCATCGCCTGGCCGTCGGTGCGTGTCGCCCATGCGCCGGCGAGATCGTTCGAGGTGATCAGGATCGACGAGACGCCGTCGCCGGCGCGCGCCGGCCGCTTGGTCTCATCATCGACGTCCTTGCCGCTCGGCAGCGCCTCGACCCAAAGCTGGCCGCTGTTGAAGCGTCCGGGGAAGTCGCGCAAGAGGAAGAAGGTCTTGGTCAGCACGTGATCGCGCGACACCGGCTCAAGCTCGGGGATGTCGAGCGAGCCTAAGATGTTGCGCAGCGCCATCATGCCGGGGGCGCGGCTCGCGCCGCCGGGACCGGGCGGGGCCATGATTGCGTCGCGGGTGTCGAACAGCACCGTGCCGCCGTTCTTCATGTAGGCGTCGATGCGGGCGAGCGCCGCGGGCGAGGGCCGTGCCGCATTCGGCACCACCGGCCAGTAGATCAGCGGGAAGAACGACAGCTCGTCACGCACAATGTCGAGGCCGACCGGCTCGCCGGCTTCGAGCGCCGTGCGCTGCGCGAGATAGAGGGTGAGGCCCTGCAGCCCCGACCTGCTGATGTTGTCGACCTCGGCATCGCCGGTGATCACGTAAGCAAGGCGCGTCTCGTTCGTGACCTTCTGGGCAAACTCCGTAGCCTGCGGCGAGGTGTCGGCGGAGCTTGGGCCGGAGCTTGGGCCGGTCTGGGCGAAGGCGATGTTTGCCGAAAGCATCGCGCCGACGAACAGGCCAATGGCCAGTACCGTTGTAGCCGCACGTGGACGCCGCCGCATGATCTGGCCGATGCCGCCGGCGAGCAGAAACACCACCAGCGCATCGAGCGCGAGCAGGCCGAGCGCTGCCATCAGCACCGGGCCGCGCAGGTCCTGCGGCTCGCCCACCTGGTAGGCTTCGAGGCGCGCACGCAATGGCGCGTAGTCGATCGCGGCAAGGCGATCCGTCGGGGCAAGTGTGTTCACGGCAAGCAATCCTTCAGGCGGGCCGTAAAAGCCCGGCGGGTGGTCGGCGGTGGCACGCGCAACAAAGCCTGCGGGCACCGGCCGGGTCGTCGCGGTCGGCGGACCGAATGCGCCGAAGCCGTCGAGAATACGCGTGGGCGGCACCACCTCGCGCTCGGCCTTGTTCTTGTCGGAGGCCTCGTTGGTGGTGGTCGTGCCGGCGAGGCCGACGAGCCGCCGCAGCATGTCGACGAAGCTGCCGGACAGCGGCAGGTCCGACCAGCGCGTGTCGGCGGTGACGTGGAACAGCACGATCATGCCTTTGCCGCGCTTGACCGCGGTGACGAGCGGCGTGCCGTCGGCGAGCGTCGCCCAGGTGCGCTCGACCAGGCCAGCCTCGGGCTCCGCCAGAACCTGGCGCGTGACGGTGACGTCCTTGGGCACCGCCATGTTGCCGAAAGGCCCTTCGCGCGAAAATGCCGCGAGCGGCTGCGGCTGGTCCCAGGTGAGACTGCCGCCCAGCGTGCGGCCGCCGCGCCGGAGCTTGACCGGCACAAGATCGTCCTCGGAGGCGGCAAGCCGCGGACCGGCAAAGCGCACCAGCATGCCGCCGTCGTCGATCCAGGCGGCGAGGCGGTCGCGCGCCTCGCCCGCGACATTGCCGACGTCGGCCAGCATGATCATCGGCACGTTCTGCTCGATGAAGCGGCGCACCGCTTCGGCGGGCGCGCCGGCTTCGGCAAGCCGCACGTCGGCGAACGGATTGAGCGCGCGGGAGAGATAGTAGGTCGAAGCGAGCAGCGGCTGCGCCGTGTCGGAGGTCGCGCCGGAGACCACGCCGATGGTGCGGCGACGCCAGCGCTTGTCGAGCAACTGCACGGTGCCGGCGGAGCGCTCGGCGGGAATTTCCAGCCGCGCGATGTCGTTTCTGATCTCGACCGGCAGGTTGATCTCGGCGTCGGTCTCGGTCTCGCCCTGCTTGAAGGCGAAGCGGGTTTCGCCGAGTGGCAGGCCTTTCAGGTCGAGCGCGCGGATCATGCCGCCTTCGCTGCCGTCGGTGGTGGCGCGCAGCACCTTCACCGTGAGCGCGCCGGCCGCATTGTCGGCGGCGGCAAGCGCGTGCGCGGTCGGCAGGCCGCCGGTGACGACCGAGACGGTTCGGCCTTCGGTCAGGCGGGCGAGCCCGGCCACGAACTCCGACCCGCGGCCAAGATCGACCCCGTCCGAGAGCCAGATCACTTCCATGTTGGGGGTGGCAGCCAGCAGCCGGCTGATTGCAGGCAGCGCATCGGTGCGCTCGATCGCGTAGGGCTTGGGCTTCAGCTGCGTGAGCCTGACGCGGGCCGCAGCCGGCGGCTGCAGCGAGATGTCGCGCGTGGCGTCGCCGAGCGTCACCAGCGCCACGCCGCGGTTGTCGGCCTCGGCGCGGCCGAGAATGTCGTCGGCGGTGCGCAGCCGCAGATCCCAGCTTGCCGCAGCGCTGAAGCCGTCGTCGATCAGGAGGGCGATCGGCGTGGCACCGCTCGTGGTCGCGACCGGCGGATTCCACAATGGTCCCGCCGCGGCGAGGATCACCAGGGTGGCGAGCAGGAGCCGCAGCAGCGTGAGCCACCACGGCGTCCTGGAAGGGGTGTCTTCCTTGGGTTTGATGTCGAACAGGAGCCGCGTCGGCGGAAATTCGACGCGCAGCGGCCGCGGCGGAATGAGCCGCAGCAGCCACCACAGCACCGGCAGGCTGAGCAGGCCCAGAAGAATGAGCGGCTGCGCGAAGCCGAGCGGCAGGCCCATCATGCCGGCCTCCCGAGCTGTATGTGCTTAAGCGCTAGGCCGCCGCGCGGACGGCGGTTGCTGACCGCGGCTTCATTGCCTTCGCCGATGCGGCCATGCAGCGCGAGCAGCAAATCGTTCGCCGGGCGGTCGGTGCGGTGGATGGTAAAGCTCCAGGCAAGCCGCTTCGCCTCGGCTGCAAGCTCCTCGCGGTGCCGCTTCAGCCGCGCCTCATAGTCGGCGCGCCAGTTCTCGGCGCGGCCCGCGGTGATCATTTGCCCGGTTTCGGGCTCGGAGAATTCGACGCGGCCGGAATAAGGGAAGGTTTCCTCCGCCGGGTCGACGATCTGCACCAGATGGCCCTGCGAGCCGTTGCCGGAAATCTGGGTCAGCGTCGCACGGGTCTCTTCGATCGGGCTCCACAGGTCGGACAAGATCACCACCTCCGACAGCATCGGCGGCGCGAAATCCTTCGGCAGGCTCGGCCGCTCGCGCGGATCGTGGATGATGGCCTCGGCCATGCGGTCGATCACCGCGCGGCTGCCGGTCGGCCGCATCAGGCCGGGCAGGCCGACGCGTTCGCCGGCCTCGACCAGGACCTCGGCCAGCGCGAAGGCGATCGTCAACGTGCGGTCGAGCTTGCTCTCGCGCGCGAGCCTGGAGGCAAACGTCATCGACGGCGAACGGTCGGGCCACAGCCAGATGGTGTGCGCGGCCTCCCACTCCTGCTCGCGGACGTAAAGATGGTCGTCGCGCGCCGAGCGCCGCCAGTCGATGCGGCGCGCTTCCTCGCCGGACACGTAGCGGCGGAATTGCCAGAAGTTCTCGCCGGAGCCGGCGCGCCTCCTCCCATGCAGGCCGTGGATCACGGTCGCCGCGATCTTGCGCGATTCCAGGATCAGCCGGGGCATGGAGGCGGCGAGCGTACGGCCTGCGCCGCTCGCCAGTCGTGTCGCCCGCAGTTCGTCCCGCCCCGCGCTTCCTTCAGCCATTCCCTATCCGATGCGAGACGTGAGCTTGCGAATGACGCCGCCGATGGTTTCGCCTTCGGCGCGAGCCGCGAAGGTCAGCGCCATGCGGTGTTTCAGAACCGGCTCGGCCATCGCGATCACGTCGTCGATCGACGGCACCAGGCGGCCGCCGAGCAGCGCGCGGGCGCGCGCAACCAGCATCAGCGACTGCGAGGCGCGCGGGCTCGGGCCCCAGGCGATCAGCTTGCCGAGATCGCCGGCGTCGGGGCCGGGGCGGGCGGAGCGAACGAGCGTGAGGATCGCGTTGACGACGGATTCGCCGACCGGCAGCCGGCGCACGAGACGCTGCGCGGCGATCAGCTCCTCGGCGGTCATCGCCGGCTGCGCCTTGGCCTCCTCGACACCGGTGGTGGCGAAGACGATTTTGCGCTCGGCCTCGCGGTCGGGATATTCGACGTCGATCTGCATCAGGAAGCGGTCGAGCTGTGCTTCGGGCAGCGGATAGGTGCCTTCCTGCTCGATCGGGTTCTGCGTCGCGAGCACATGGAACGGCTTCGGCACGTCGTGGCGGACGCCGGCGACGGTGACATGCTGCTCCTGCATCGCCTGCAGCAGCGCCGACTGGGTGCGCGGGCTCGCGCGGTTGATCTCGTCGGCCATCAGCAGTTGGCCAAAGATCGGACCGGGGATGAAGCGGAACGCCCGCTTGCCGTTCGCGCCTTCTTCCAGCACCTCGCTGCCGACGATGTCGGAGGGCATCAGGTCCGGGGTGAACTGGATGCGCCGGGCGTCGAGGCTGAGCACGGTTCCGAGCGCCTCGACGAGCTTGGTCTTGGCGAGGCCGGGCACACCGACCAGCATGCCGTGGCCGCCGCAGAGCACGGTGATCAGCGTCTGCTCGACCACCTGATCCTGGCCGAAGATCACGGTTCCGATGGCGCTTTTGGCCGCGGCAACGTGCTGTGAGGTCGTTTCCGCCGACCGGACGATCATGTCCTCGAGCTTCTCGACCCCTTCTCCTGCTGCTGCAGCCATTCTGATCGCTCCTTCAAATCCGAGTTCACAACCGGGTGATGACCGCCCGTCCGGCGGCACTTGCCGCACAGACAATAATCATGCCAGCCGATACTAGCGCTGATTCCCAACGCCGTGCCCCCACATTCGATGCAAAATCCCGCAATTTTTCTGCATTCCGAGCGGGTTGTGGGCGGCGGGACCGGCCCTGCGCGGGAGGGTTCCGACACTGCTAAGGTAGGGTCAAGAATGGCGAACGAAAGGCAGGCCAACAACCGGACTGGGCTCGACGGGCTCGCCAGCAATGCGCGCAGCGCAAGCGGCGAGGGTCCGCCGCCGGTGCACCTGTGGAACCCGCCGTTCTGCGGCGATCTCGACATGCGGATCGGCTCGGACGGTACCTGGTATTACCTGAAAACCCCGATCGGCCGGACGGCGCTGGTCAAACTGTTCGCCTCCGTGCTCAGGCGCGAGGGCGAGAAGTACTTCCTGGTCACGCCGGTCGAGAAGATTGGGATCACAGTCGACGATGCTCCGTTCATGGCGGTGGAGCTGCGGGTCGAAGAGGGCGAGGGCGGCAGGGTGCTGAATTTCCGGACCAACGTGGACGATTGGGTGGCCTGCGGGCCCGGCCATGCATTGCGGTTTGAGCTGGAAACGGATACCGGCGGCCTCAAGCCCTATCTCCACGTCCGCCGCGACCTGTGGGCCAAGGTCTCGCGGGCCCTGTTCTACGACCTGGTCGACATGGGCGAGGAGCGTGAGCTCAAGGGCGAGCAGATGTTCGGAATTGTTTCGGGCGGCGAGTTCTATCCCATGGCTCCTGCCGACAGCTTGAGGGAATTCGCCTGATGCAGCAGCCAGGAGGGATGCAACCGGGCGTGCCGCTCGACGAGGTGCAAGCGCCGACGCACGAGTTCTTCGCGCGCGCCCGGTCGCGGCTCACGCGCGAGGTGCCGCCGGGGCTGACCGACCTCGACGCCAATGTCCGCATCCGCGGCGACCTCGATCTCGACCCCGAGCTCTGGGACAAGGCCGGCGTCAAGGCGACCAAGCCCGCGGCGGTGCTGGTGCCGGTGGTGGCGCGCGCCGAGCCGATGGTGCTGCTCACCCAGCGCACGCCGGAGCTGAAGAGCCATTCCGGGCAGGTGGCGTTTCCCGGCGGGCGCATTGACCCAGGCGACGAAAGTCCGCTCGCCGCGGCGCTGCGCGAAGCGCACGAGGAGATCGGGCTTGATGCGAAGTTCATCGACCCGATCGGCTATCTCGATCTCTACCTGACGTTCTCCGGCTTCCGCATCCTGCCGCTGGTCGCCCGCGTCGACCCCGGCTACGCAATGACGATCAACCCGGACGAGGTCGCCGACGCCTTCGAGGTGCCGCTCGAATTCCTGATGACGCCCGGCAACCACCAGCGCCTCAAGCGCGACTGGCAGGGCATCGAGCGGCAGTACTACGCCATGCCGTTCGGCGACCGCTACATCTGGGGCGTCACCGCGGGTATCCTGCGGAATCTGTACGAGCGGATCTACGCCGGATGATTGTCGCGTGCTCTCTCAGCGAGTCATTCCGGGACGGCGCGCAGCGCCGGGCCCGGAATCCAGAGCTGGAATACTCATTTTTTTGTCTGGAATCCGGGTCCACGCGCTTACGCGCGGGCTCCGGAATGACCGAGGGTTGGGCATGATACGTCCCGTTCTCACCGAGATCGCGCTGTTCGCCGCGCCGTTCGTGATCTATGCGCTGTTCCTCTGGGTCACGAAAACCTCGATGCTCGACCGCGCCTGGTGGTCGGTGAGGACGGTGCTCACGCTCACCATCATCGCACTGCTCCTGATGATCGGCAGCTTCATCTACCTCGGGCACTTCACCGGCATGCCGCAGGGAACCTACGTGCCTGCGCATGTCGAGGACGGAAAGTTGGTTCCCGGGCGGGTGGTGCAGTGAGCGACGCGCCGCGGCTCCTGAAGGATGCGGCCTGGCTGCGCGAGGGCGCGCTGGCGCGGCTCGTGGCCGCGCTCACCGCCGACGGCGAAGAGGCGCGGGTGGTCGGCGGCGCGGTGCGCAATGCGCTGCTCGGCGAGCCGATCGGCGACATTGATCTCGCCACCACCGCCGTTCCCGACGAGGTGATGCGCCGCGCCGCGGCCGCAGGCTTCAAGCCGGTGCCGACCGGCATCGAGCACGGCACGGTGACGGTGGTGATCGACAGCCGGCCATACGAGGTGACGACCTTGCGCGAGGACGTCGAGACCTTCGGCCGTCATGCCAGCGTGCGCTTCGGCCGCGACTGGCGCAAGGATGCCGAGCGGCGCGACTTCACCATCAACGCGCTGTCGGCGGCAGGCGACGGCGCGGTGTACGACTATGTCGGCGGGCTTGATGATCTCGAGGCTCGGCGCGTGCGCTTCATCGGCGACCCGGCGGCGCGCATTGCCGAAGACTATCTCCGCATTCTCCGCTTCTTCCGCTTCCACGCCGCTTACGGCCACGGCGCGCCGGACCGCGAGGGCGTCAAGGCCTGCATCGCCGGCCGGGCGGGGCTGGCGCAATTGTCGCGCGAGCGGGTGCGGATGGAGCTGCTCAAGCTTCTGCTTGCGAAATACGCAACCGCTGCGCTCGCGACCATGTCGGAGGCGGGCCTGCTGTTGCAGGTGCTGGGCGGCGTCGCCGATCTGTTTGCCTTCGACCGCATGACGGTGATCGAGCAGGCGCAGCGCCGCACGCCCGACCCGGTGCGCCGGCTGGGCGCGCTCGCGGCGCGCATCCCCGAAGACGCCGAACGCCTGCAGCAGCGGCTGCGCCTCTCCAACGCCGAGTTCGAGCGGCTCTATTCCATGAGCGAAAGCTGGTGGCGCATCTCGCCCGCGAGCGGGCACGATGCCCGCGTGCAGCTCTATCGCATCGGCCCGGAGCGCTATCTCGACCGCGTGCTGATGGCCTTCGCGCATTCGCACGACGACGCGTGGGACCAAACCTGGGCCGCGCTTGGCACGCTGCCGGAGCGCTGGATCGTCCCGGTGTTTCCGATCAAGGCCGCGGAGTTCATCACCCGCGGCGTGCCGCACGGACCGAAGCTCGGCGTCGCGCTGCGGCTCGCGGAGGAGGCCTGGATCGCGGCGGATTTCCCGAGTGACGCGGCGGCGGTGGCGGCGATTGCGGCGAAGGCGGCGGCGCAGGCGAAGGCGTAGCGGCGATGCCACGGGTGACAGCACCCAGTTCAGATTGGGTTCGTTTTTTCTGTCCACAATTTAAAATTGCAAAACAAATATAAAGCACGTAAAAGCGGCAAATTCCGCTATCGATCGAGCCAACTCCTGTTGATCCGATCCCAGGTGCCGTCGGCGCGGATGGCGGCCAGTCCTGAGTTCAGTCCGCCCAGCAATTCGGTGTTCCGGCCTTTGACGACGGCTGCGGCCAACGGCAGCTCGAGAAACATCGCGCCGGGCATGGTGATCCGGCCCGTATAGACGCGGTTCGCGATCATCGCGCCCGCCTGGTGATTGAGCGCGGCAGCGTCGGCTTCGCCGCCGACGAGCCGGGCCAGGCTCGACTCATAATCGTCCGTTACGATCAGTCTCACATCGGGAGCGGTTTTCCGGATGAAGGCCGCGAGCGGACCGGTTGCCGGCGTTACGACAGTCTTGCCGGCCAAGGTGTCGAGGTTTGCCGGGGTCGGTTCGGGCGCGCGGACGTAGAGCGAGCCGCCGGTCATCAGCAGCGTATCGCTGAAGTCGAGCTTGTCTTTGCGCTCGGGCGTGACGGCCATCGGAAAGCTCGCGACCGAGCGGCCGTCCTGCAGCGACAGCTCCATCTGCTCGAGCGGCACCGGGACGAGCTCGATGCTGATGCCGGCGCGCGCCATCGCAGCGGCAAAGATATCCACGACGAGGCCGACCGAGCGGCCGTCCTTCAGCTCGGAAAACGGCGGCAGCAAGTTGTTATGGGCGATCCGCCAGGTGCGTGACGAGGCAGACATCGTCTTCAATTCACGGCGTGCTTGCATTTATTTTGGCGTGCGAGGCGATTGTCAGACCCAGCTTCGGCCCAAGCTCGTTGAGATATTTCATGCGCGCCGCAGAAACGTTCGGCTTATCAGGCAGCGCTTTGATTGCACGGTCCGCCAAGGCCGTCTTTTTCGTCTCGTTTTCCTGCTCGAGAGGCGCCAGCGCCGCAAGGCTCAGCTTGCCACGGACAACATCCGAATAAAGCTCGGTTCGTGCGCGGTATATTTCCGCCAAAGCAGGAAAGTGCGGCTCCCACACGAGCGTGAGCGTGCCATAGCAGTAAGTCACGACTTTCATCGCCCAAAGACGACCCTTCGGCGTGTTGAAATGGGCGTCTTGGATGATGCTGCCAATCTGTTCGGTGATCTTGTTTTCCGCGAGTTTAAGGACGAGCAGCCTCTCGCCACTGTCCAGTGACGCAATTTCCGACTGCAGGTGGTCGAGCAGCTTGACCTGGGCATGCACAGGCAGGATCAGAAGCCAAGACAGCAGGATCAGGATAGTGAGCAACGGTCGCTTCATCGCGGGCCTCCGTGACTCACACGGGCATGCACGACACAGGCGCCGAGCGCGCCGCCCTTTGCTAAAACGCAGCGGCACCCGCACCGAATATGAATTGCGCCCGCGACCCATCGTTCAAAACGATGACGCCTCGGCCCGAGGTCTTGGTGTCGCGGTGGGCGGTGCCGATCCCGACGCGGCCGTCGGAACATTTGACGGCAACGGTGACGTTTCTGCTGCCCGGTGAAGGATCAAAATTGCCGGCGCAGGTGAGCTTGCCGTTCGTCGCCTCGACAGTGCCGCTGGTCATGGTTGAGGTCGCGGTGCCCTTCAGGACTTCGCCGCGAGGTCCAATCACTGCAACCGGCGCTGTCACCGCACAACCGCTCACGGCGACACCGGCCAGCAGTGCAATCCACCTCATTCTTTCCATGTTGCCCCCCGAACCCGGGGCTACGCTTGGACGCCGCGTGTTCTTCCTGGCTGCACGCGGGGTAGCCGCAGGCGACAGCACCGAGTCTGTGACAGATTTCCTGGGTTGTCCATAGCGGATAAATCGCGCCGGCGTTGTGCGCGGTTCTTGGAGTGGGATGCAAAGCTTGTTTGGCGGTGACCGCGTCGCGGCAACCTCCATCCGCAACCGTCTTCAGTGGAAGGGAGAAGCCGGCCCATAACGCGGGCCGGCGCGCGCCTTCCGGCGCTCCCCGCGGTGATTTCCGTGGAGCCTCGCTCCACACGCTCGGGCCGCGCTTGCGTGCCGACGAGAACTGCTCACCGGTCGTCCAGCAGAACTCCCTGCGTCAAAGTCATATTGCCCCGTGAGGCGCAGTCCCTCTTCGTCATCCAGCCCCTTTAGCGCCCTGAATTCACTTATGGACAGTCCTACGATATCGCGGCAGAAATTCGCGCCAACAACTTGTTTTCCAGTTCGATCGGCAAATGAGTTTCTTTATCCATCAATTGAGTGATCTCCTCGCAGAGCTTCTTCTTGCGACGATGAACACCGTTAAGCGACACTTCATCATCAGCGATCGAAAGCGTCTTCAGTTCTTCAATTGTGCAGCCGAAAATTTTGGACATGAGAGATGGCGGATATAGATATTCAATGCCATTCTTGCTCCAGATACAGACGTTCTCAGTGGGAATCCCTTTCTCGATTACATGCTGCGGGTCAGTTCGTGAATGCGTGCTGTCAAAGACAACAAATATCCGATTTTGGTAGGGGCTTTTCGAGATATCTCCAACTGACTGCTCAAGCCTATGTAGTGCACCCCGCACACCGCTTTGCTCGGTGCTCGTTTGCTTGAACAAAATTCTCTTATCAGGAAATCGCAGTTGAAAGCAGCGCTCTAAATAGCTTTGGTCGGTCGGACCTTCGACAAAAACAAACGCCGAGGGCAGAAACATCGCTTCTAAAGAATTTCCTAAGAGGTTGAATTGCAAGCGATGAAATTGCGCGAAAGAAGTCACCTGTCGTACCGCTATCAGCTCAGGCGTTCGCTCAATAAAAAAATTATTTCGAATGTGCGTTCGATCTAAGAAGAGATGCGAATGCGTGGCAACAATTATCGACTTCAGATGGGGTAACAATTCAGTTCGCCGAACGTCATCAGCCAAAAATGCTGAAACTCTTGCTTGTACATTGGGGCTTAATCCCAGTTCTGGTTCATCGATCAAAATCGTTTGAAACTTCTCATCCATGCAAATCCCAAGCACTGTCATCAACAGCCGTGTGCCAGAGCTTCCGATCGACAGATTTTGTCCATCCATGTCGATGTAGTGCGGAGACAGATTGTCGCTTTCGTTGAGTTGCTTCATCGAGAACGTCGTGCCAATCAAATCAGAGCAAAGCTTAAATAAAGCGGCTCTTTTCGTGGTGTTCAGATTTAGAATCGTCTTCTGAAGGTCAATAAAGTTGTTCTCCGAATTGACCTCGGTGTTGCCGATGGTCTGGATAAATTGTCGCTCGATGCTGGAGTGAAAATTGGGATCGAATTTTTGCGTTTGTATCATCGCTACATGCGAAAATCTCTGAGCTCCTATCATGTATGAGCCGCGCCCGAATTGAGCCTTGAGATGGCGCAAAAGAAGCGTTTTTCCTCCGTTGTTGGGTCCGCAGAGGGCAGTGTAGCCTGCGCCAATTCGAGATTTTGCAAACTCGTGTGGTGAAATCGAAAATTTTGGCCCACCGATTCTGGAAGTCCACTGGTCGCCAACCTCCATGAGGTCTTGTTCGAGCTTGGCAATCCAGAATTGCTTTCGCGCAGCGTCGTGTTGTTGGTTAAACGTGTCGTTGCTGAATGCAGACAGCGCCTCGCTGACCGATTGAGCGGCACTGTACTCGAGATCGCTCTCATCAAAGAGAGCAAGGAATTGGTTGGAGCGATTGTCATGCTCTCGGATCCAAGCAAGTCGAGCTTCCTGATATGCGAAACGCTGTCGGTCTGGATAAACGACAAAGATCGGAAGATTCACTTTTTTGGCTGTCAGCAATGATTGTGCCCAATCGGGGTTCGTTTCTGCTGAGAGAGTAACAACAATTCCGTCATCAAATACGCTGTCGCGATCAATCTTCCGGAGAGAAAGTACTGCTCCGCTCTTACTCAGATCAAATTCTCGGTCGATCCAAAACAGATCCTCGTTGCTGCAGATTCGGCGCTCGATCAGTTTTTCTAGATTAAATGAAGTCTGGGACTCCTGCTTCAGGAGATTCCAAATTTCGAGGCGGCGGGCACGCTCGTTGTCTGCGCTCATGCTAGGTCGAGGCTCGTTGAGAAGGCGACCAAAGCGGAAGTCGTCTGAAGGCGGATCATAGCCCAAGCCGTCCCGCCCGTACCTACCTTCGTTCCGTGCACCACTTCGGCAGGTGGCTCACCGGCATCATCATGTTGAACGCGCCGATCAGCTTGCCGTTCGGGTTGCGCAGCGGCGTCGGGTAGGCCGTGAACGCAACGCGGATGCCGTTCGGGCGTTCGGCCACGGCCCTGACGCCGCGGATCGGCGTGCCGCTGCGGATGGCCTGCGCCATCGGGCTCTCGTCGTGGGAAAGATCGTCTCCGTTCCACGAAAACAGCCTCCAGCACACGCACCACCGGTCGCGGCCGATGGTCGGCAGCCGTCCGGAAAATTCGATCGCCGCCGAATTGAAATAGGTGAGGTAGCCCTCCGCGTCGGTCATGCAGATCGCAAACGGCAGGCTGTCGAAGATCTGCCTGCCGGCCGCCTGAATGATGCCGAGCGGCAGTTGGATGGCCGGTTCGGCGGATGCGGCCGCGGTGTCGTCAAGCTCGACGACTTCGGTGATGCCGAGGGACTGGGCCTGGAGAATGTCGTCCTCGGGGGGCGTCACGATAGCGATTCCGAATCATTTCAAGGTCGTCGCATTGTAGCCGCGCCGGGCCGGGCCTCCGCGAGGTTTGTAAACGGAACTCGCCGGCGAAACGCAAATATTCCAGCCGCACGGTGTGGAGCGCGCCGGGCTGGGTCCGGAACGAAACCGTTCCGGCCTTGGCTCAGACTTGGCTCAAACTTGGCTCAAACTTGGCTCAAACTTGGCGCAGACTTTTTGGCTTCAGCTTTTCGGTTTCAGATATCTGTGCTCGATCGCGGCCCAGTCCTGGAAGCCGACGATGGACTTGTATTCCTCGAAGCCGACGCCCTTGCCGATGAAGCTCACGTCGCCCTGCGCAAGCTTTGCCAGCAGGTCCTGCATGGTGCGGACCGTGTGCATCAAGAGCGAGATGCCGTAGATCGCGATCTCGAAGCCCATGTCGGCGAGCTCGGCAGGTTTCAGGATCGGCGTGCGACCGCCTTCCAGCATGTTCGCCATCTGTGGCGCGTCGAATTTCTTGCCGATCAGCTCGAGCTCTTTCACGTCATGCGGCGACTCGATGAAGATGCCGTCCGCACCGTTCCGCAGATAGAGCTCGGCGCGGCGGAACGCCTCGTCGAGGCCATGGACGTCGCGCGCGTCGGTGCGGGCGAGGATGAAGGTGTCGCGGTTGATCTTGCTTTGCGCTGCGGCGCGGATCTTCGCCGCCATGTCGGCGGCCGGGATCACGTCCTTGCCGGCGATATGGCCACAGCGCTTGGGCGCGACCTGGTCCTCGAACATGATCGCCGCGACGCCGAGCCGCTCGTAGGTATGCAGCACGTGCACGACGTTCTTCACATCGCCATAGCCGTTGTCGCCGTCGACCATCACCGGCAGGTCGCTCGCCTTGACGATGTCGGTGACGGCTGCGGCGATCTCTCCGAGAGCGACCAGGCCGATATCGGGAAGGCCCCAGCGTGCGCCGATGGTCGGAAAGCCGCCGGTGAAATAGGCCTTGAAGCCCGCCTGCCTGATGAGCCGCGCGCTGAGCGCATCGAACGCGCCCGGCAGGATCAGCGGGCGCTCGGATCTGCAGAGGGCAAGAAAACTCACGGGCGAGCTCATTGCAGCTTGATCTTTCCTTCGGCGAACACCGCTTTCCAGCGCGCGATGTCTTCGGCAAGCATCGCGCGGTAGCCGTCCGGACCTTTCGTCGTGGGCGGCTCGCCGCCGGTGGCGGCGAGCTTTGCGATCACCTCCGGCTCGGCGAGGATCGCCGCAAGCTCGGTGTTGAGCCGCGCCACCACCGGCTCCGGCGTCTTCGCCGGGGCCACGAGGCCAAGCCAGGTGATGCCCTCGAAACCGGGCAGGCCCTGCTCGGCCACGGTCGGGATGCCGGGGGCCAGCGGCGAGCGTTGCCTGGTGGTGATGCCGAGGCCTTTGAGCTTGCCGTCGCGGATCATCGGCAGCGACCAGATGATGTTGTCGAACTGATAATGGATGCGGCCTTCCATCACGTCGGGCGCGGCCTGCACGCCGGTGCGGTAGGGCACGTGCAGCGCGCTGATGCCGGCGCGGGTGTTGAACAGCTCGCCGATCAGGTGGGTGATTGCGCCGGTGCCGCTCGAGGCAAACGACAACTGGCCGGGACGCTCCTTGGCGTACGCGATGAGCTCGGCCGCGTTCTGCGCCGGCACCTTGGGGCTGACGATCAGCAGGTTGGGCAGCACCGCGGTGAGCCCGATCGGGTTGAAGTCGGAGCTCTCGTAGGTGAGCGAGCCGGCTGGCTGGATGAGCGGCAGGATCACCTGGGCGCTGCTGGTGGTCATCAGGAGCGTGTAGCCGTCGGCCTGCGCCTTGGCGACGTAGGCCGTGCCGATCGCGCTTGCGGCCCCGGCCTTGTTCTCGACCACCACCGGCTGGCCGACGCGGGCCGCAAGCTTCTCGCTGATGATGCGGGTGATGGTGTCGGTGCCGGAGCCGGCGACGAACGGCACCACGACGGTGATCGGACGGGCCGGCCAGGTCTGTGCCGAGGCTGGAGCCGCCGCGGCAAGCGCCGCGGCTGCCGCAAAGATCGCTGCGCGAAAAATCATGGATCCTCCCGGCGCTCCCGCTTGTCGTGGGCCGGCATTCCATCGCCCGCGCCGCAACGCGCGTCAATTCCGCGAAGGCCGCGCACAGCGCCGGGCGGCGATGCGGAAAGAGGCGGATGAGACCGTTGCGATCGAAGGGGAAGGCGGCCGCTTCGGGCTTGCGATCGCAACGGCCCAGGTGCGCGACGCTGCCGAGATCGAGCAGGCGATCGATGCTTCGGGCAAGGAGCCCGACGGCGCGGTCCTCGTGCTGCCGGACAGCCTTCTGGTCATCAACCGGGCGCGGATCAGCGACGCTGCGGTCCGGCATCGGATGCCGGTCATGACCCCCTTCCGTATCGTCCCGGAGGAAGGCAAAAAGGGCTTATCGCCTATGGCTTAAACCTCAACGAGCTGTTCCGGCAGGCGGCGACCTATGTGGACCGCATCTTCAAGGGCGAAAAGCCTGGCGATCTGCCGATCCGGGCCCCGACCAAGTTCGAGCTGATCATCAACGTCACGTGGCCAAGGCGATGGGGATCGACGTGTCGCCGCTGCTGCTCGCGCGTGCCGACGAGGTGATTGAGTTGGGCCGGCGGGGATACACGCGCAACGCAAAAGCCCCGGCACATGACCGGGGCTTTCTCTCTGTGCGCCAGGCATGGCGCGATTTGACCGGAGTGGTGTCCGGTCGATGACTTGGAGGTGCGAGTCCTCTACGGAC
>JAIESC010000205.1 GCA_019746355.1 Xanthobacteraceae bacterium
CGCTTGGCAGCCTAAACCCGGCAGAGACTCCACTTATCGCTGCGGAAAATCTGTTCAGACAACCGGGACCACCTCAGAACGAACGGCGCAGGCCGTACCAGACGACGACTTACGGGTCGAACTTTCTAGAGCGGCCACAAGTAATCCGCTGCCAACGAATTGGTGTTGGACCTCCGTAGGTAGTGTGTTTGGCGTTTACGTTGGCGCGACGCCCAGTCGGAAGCGCCCGGAGTTTTGGGGTGGCACCATCTCGTGGGTCAGCAGTGGCGAGGTTGCTTTTTGCAAAATCGAAACAACGCATGAAACCATAACAAACGTCGGCCTGGATAATGCATCAACTCGCGTACATCCACCCGGAACAATATTGGTCGGAATGATTGGTGAAGGGAAGACCAGGGGTCAAGCAGCTATCCTGGGTATCCACGCAGCTAACAACCAAAATTGCGCGGCGATTAGAGTTTCGGAAGCTGGCTATAGTTCGGAGTACATTTTCTGGCACTTCTGGGCGGCTTACGAGCGAACAAGAGGAATAGGCGCCGGCAACAATCAGCCTGCGCTGAACAAAGATCGCGTCCAACGTATTCTCATCCCACTTGCTCCTGTTGGTGAAGCGGCCGAAATCGCACGACGCATCGAAACAGCGTTTAGGTGGATAGATCGACTGGCGTCCGAAGCGACAAGCGCCCACAGGCTAATTAATCAACTGGACCAAGCTATTCTTGGCAAGGCGTTCCAAGGTGAACTCGTGCCGAAGGACCCGAACGACGAACCAGCAAGCACACTGCTAGAACGCATCCAAGCGGAGCGGACTGCCTCAGTCACGGGTGAGGACGGCAACGGAACCCGACCACGGAAACGGGGGCGGGTCTCGCGGCGCAACGAAGGGTAACCAACACAAGCCATATGATCGAGGCCATAGGATTAGCATCATGCCTGCCGACGATGTGTTTTCCGACGCCGAAGCCTTCGCTGTTGCTTTGCGCCATCTCCATACCCAGCGCAGGGCAAGAATGATCGAGGGACGTAAAGGGCGGCTGCGACGTGCGGCGCTCAGCAGGACAGAGCGAGACGAAATATTGCGCAAGACCGGAGGCCGCTGCCACATCTGCGGGGGCGCCATCGGCAGCGACCCATGGCAGGCGGACCACGTCTTGGCCTACAGCACAGGTGGCGGGCATTCCGTAGACAATTATCTGCCCGCGCATTCGCTCTGCAATAATTATCGTTGGCACTACGACGCAGAGGAGTTTCAGTGGGTACTCAAACTCGGCGTTTGGTTGCGGACGCAGATTGAGAAGGGAACGAAGATCGGTCGCAATGCAGCCGAGGACTTCTGCGGCCACGACAGGCACCGCGCCACGCGCCGCAAGTCAGTGAATCTGTCCTCAACATGAGAAAGGCAAACCGCTGGACACACGGAGAGAGGGACTTTGTTTTCCCTGCTCTTCCCGCAGAACTCAAGGGTCGGCATGGCTGCAACCTTCGCCGCATGACCTTCGACAAGGCCATCGGCGAGGAAGTCTGCGCCGTCTACATGGAAGAGCCGGCCTCCGTGGACCAGTTCAGGAAGGCTCGCCCGTTCAATCTGATTGCCCACACTGGCCTCGTCCGCACGCCCCATGGCGTGGTCGGATTCATTGTCTGGCAGATTGCTGCGCACTCACCCCAGGAGGTCATGGTCGAGCAGTATCTGAACCCGCAGAACATCGGCACCATCCGGCTCGTGGCCTCAGCGGCCAATCAGACCCATTTCAAGCTGATCGTCATCAACAACCAGACCGCAGAAACGGCCGCATTTGTCGATTTCGAGAACGTGTTTGAGTTTGATCTACTCGTATCGGGGATGGCGCTGGCGATTGGGCACGAACCCGAAGGCGACTTCGCCGCGGCGTCGCAGCACGTCATGAAGACCATGACGGTACCCGAACTACTGGCCCGGTCTGCGGCGGGCGACTGAAACCAGGTTCGGTGAAAGGCCCGCTATGATCCTCGATCCTGCTGTTGTGTTGCGGAGCCTCACCACCAGCGATCCTGTGCGTCTTGATGCTCTGCCGCGTGAACACGGCATTTATACCCTGCACGACCACGGGGGAGCGATCCGCTACATCGGAATAACCGAGGCGGACAAGTATGGCCTTCATGGTCGGATCAACAACCGGCACGTAAGCGGATCGGAAGGCCGGAGCCACAAGTTCTCCCACGCCTACAACACCGGCCGAATGTGGCGGGCCAAAAAAGATAGCCGCCCGGACGCGATGTTGGCGAAACACCTTCGCACCGCGTTCGTCAGGCGGCATTGCCGCGCAACCTTGGTGATCGTGCCGCCGGCTATGTGGGGCGAGCTTCCGCTTTTGGAGAGCGCAGTCCAAGGGATAGCACCCAAAGGTATGATGGATTGGGGCGACAAGCGGAACTTCCCCTGTGTACCAGAACCAAAGGAACTCATTGACGCCATGCTGGGTGAACTGGGTTTTACGCCCGACCAACGGGCGGCGGTGGAGCGACAGGCGGCACTCCATGCCGCCGGGCCAATAAGCGCAGCGCCCGGCTAGCGCTTCGCTCAAACCAACCCACGCGCTAGACTAGCCCGCAGCCGATCTGCTCGCGTCGGCGGCGGCGAAATGCGCCAGTTGATCAGCGCGAGCCTTCTTGAACGCGGGGCGGCCGGTCACGCGGGTCACATAGCTCTCGATCGCGGGTCGATCACCGGAAGAGCGGACTTTCGAGACGCGCAGCACATCTGCCATCAGCAGATCCGCGGCGGTGAAGCGATCCGCCGCCAGCCATTCTCGCTCGTTCAGAACTTTCTCGAGCTGGTCGAGGCGGCTTCCCATCCAGCCGGCAAGGGCGTTGTCCTTCGCGCCGGATACTTCGAGGAACCACCAGGGAACGCTGACCATCTCGATCGAATTGAGCGCGGCGATCATCCATTGAACGGTTTCGGCTTCTCCAACCGGATCGCTCGGCATCAGCTTTTCGTTCTTCCGGGCCAGATGCAGCAGACAGGCACCGCTCTCGAATATTTTCAGTTCGCCATCATTCAGGAATGGAACCTGGCCGAAGGGCTGGCGCGACAGGTGATTGGTCTGCCGTCCGTCGAACGGGACTGTTCGCACTGCATAGGCTAGTCCGGCTTCCTCGCGCGCCCACCGGAGCCTGAGATCGCGCACAAAACCTCGGGGATCATATTGTCCGCCATTCTCCAAACCCGGTTGAGCGCGATTACCGCACGAGCTCTCGCGATTCGTTGCGCACTGCGTGCGGCGTGCCGGCCTCGAGGCCCAGCGCGTCCCGGAGGTAATGATGGCTGTACTCCCTGTGAAACAGCCCCCGCCGCTGCAGCTCCGGCACCAGCAGATCGACGATGTCGTTCACTCCCTCGGGGAGCATGTCGACCATCAGTTCGCTGTTGAGGTGCGAGCTCGCGCCGCGGCCGGACGTCCCGTAGAGAATCTTGCCGGGATTTTTCTTCGCCAGCGCGACGAGCTCGGCCACCGTCTTGATACGCAGCGACGGATGAACGACGAGGACGTTCGCCGTCGAGGCTTGCGGCGCGACCGCGACGAAATCCGTTCCGATCTGGGCTCTCAAGGTCTTCGACAGCGTCTCGTTCACCGCGTACGAAATTGGCGTATTCAGCAGCGTATAGCCGTCAGGCATGGACCGCGCGACCATCTCGGCCGCAATCATGCCGGCTGCGCTGGCCTTGTTTTCAACGACAAACTGCTGCGTGAGGAATTCTCCCGTCTTGGCGCCCACGACCCGCGCGACGGTGTCGGAAGGCCCTCCAGCGGCAAACCCGACGACGACCCGAACCGGCTTGCTTGGATAATCCGACTGGGCGTGGGCCGCCTCCGGTGCCGCGAGCGCAAATCCGAGTGCGGCGGCCAGCCAGAATTGAAATGGAGGTGCTTGGGCATCTTGATCCTCACCACCTTGTCTGCGTGACGTTGGGGGCGCTTGTCGGTTCAGATTTGGCCAGTTTGCGTGCGAACACCTCGCCAGAAAAGTCCGCGGATTTCCACGAGCGCCGTCATGGCGCTTCGTTCCGTCACCACTTGCCGAGATGCTGCACGACGCAAGGCGCAAAATAAATGGCCGCTGGGGAATATCTAAACCCGCGACTTCTGGTGCCCATCGGGTCTGATGGACAGCGCGATCGCCGGAACAACTCAGCGTGATGCCGCAGAATCCTCGAGCGGCTCTCACTGGGCTCCGCCGTTCAGTCCAATCCTTGTCTTCAGCCCGAAAAAGCCCGATCGAGCGCCGTGGCCGGCATCGGGCATGATCGTCCATACCCCAAGCAATCAAAAGCCCGCACTTGACCGGGCTTTCTGCCTGTCGGGCTTCCTAGTGCCCTTTGGTCCAATGTCCTCGGCCTGAAGGCTGATATTACCATCCTGCGCATGTGCCCCTTGGCTGGAGGTTCACATGCGTTCAGATCAGCAATTTTGGACGGTGCTGCGTCCATGAGGTGGCCGCAACGGCCTTGGGTTGCGGGCCTTATTCTCGGGCTTACGAGCGCCGCTGTCTGCGCCGCATCCTGGGTGTTGTATCTCTGTTTGAAGCACGAATGGGTTTTGGAAGGCGGCCATAGCGTTGTCGGATGTCTGCTCGCAGTTGTCGGACTGGTCCTGCTCGTCGTGGGCGTATCGTCAATTTCAAATCCCAAGTCCAAATGACAGACCGGTGGGCTGTTGGCGATTCCGGTGCTGGCCTGTTTCGACCCCTGGTGACTCCGCCCGCCTCACCGGCAACCGCCCCCGCCCTGGGAGAAGCCGCCCGGCTTCACCATCCCGTGTGATCGCGCCGCCGACGTCGCGCAGCATCAGGCATGCGACGGCAGCGGCGCCGGATGCAGCGCCTGCGGCCGAAGTCCGCCTTGCTTGCCCGTGTTCGCCAGGCGCACGCGCACGATGCCGGCGACGCGCTCAAGCTGGCCGGTGATGCAATCGGCATGGTCCGGCGGCAAATCGACGATCTCCATAACATCGCAGAGATACCGCCATGGATCCGCACTGTGAGCGGCAGCGAAAATGAGGACGCGGGCACGCAGGCCGAAGGGCCGGTAGCTCGCGACAACCCGATGCCAGCGCCGGTCCAGCACGTGGTCGGGGGGCTGCTGCCCGCGGAACATCGCCGGGCGCGCCTCGAACCGATGGCCTGCGTCACGGGTTGCCGAGCCTTGCTCGCGATCCGGTCGCAGCCTGTTGCGGATCCGGGCGAGAAGGCGCGCGAGCATGGCGACACGATCAGGCCGCGCCGCTCTGACGAACTGCTCTGCGCTGCTTGCAAGGCTGGCCAAACGCGCGGAAAACGCCGTCATGACCCGCTTGCGCCTCGCGGTTTCGAGGCCTGCGTAGCGCAGCACACCGGAGAAGGCCCTGCAGCTCCGTCGGAAAAGCCGCCGCGCATTGAAGCTCGGCGGGTCGATCATGACAACGAGCTCAACCTCGCGGCCTGCTGCCTCGAGCTGACAGGCCATCTCAAAGGCGAGCAGCGCACCGTTGCAATAGCCGCCCAGGCGAAAGGGACCATCCGGCTGTTTCGCCAGCAACAGCGGCACGCGCTCGGCCGCCTGCTGCTCCATGCTCGGCAACGCGTCGCCGTCTGCGAGCAACGGAGGCGGCAACGCATGAAACGGCTGCTCGGGACCGAGGAGCCGGGCAAAGCGACGCGTGTAATAGCCGCCGCCCACGTAGTCGCCGTGGCAGTAGAACAGGGGCGGCTGGTCGCCGGCGGGCTGAACGGTGATCAGCGGCCGGCGTTCCGACCAGGCGAACGTGCCGAGCTGTCTGGCCAAATCCCTGATCGTCGGCGCCTGGTACAGAATGCCATCGGACAACGGCACGCCGGTCACGCGCTCCAGCTCAAGAAGCATATCCGCTGCGAGCACGGAGTCGCCGCCGATGGCGAAAAAATCCTCGTCAACGCCGATCGGCTCGTCGCGCACCAGCAGCTCCGCCCACAACTCCGCGAGCTCGGATTCGGTCACCGCGTCGCCATGCCGGGCATCCGCTGCCGCCGGCGATGTGTGCAGCTGCCCGGCCGCCAATCGCCCGAGCTCGTGACGCAGCACCTTTCCGGCAAGCGCGCGCGGCAGGCTGTCGACAAACACGAAGCGGCGGGGAATCTTGTGACGCGCAAGACGGCCGCCCAGCCATTCGCGCAGCTCCGGGGCGGTGACCGTCGTGCCTTGGCGCACGACCACGGCGGCCGCCACCTGTTCACCGCTGCGCGGATGCGGCAAGCCAAACGCGGCGGCTTCGGCAATCGCCGGATGGCGCATGAGCGCCGCATCGATCTCGGCCGGCATTATTTTCTCGCCGCCACGATTGATCGCTTCCTTGGCACGCCCCCGGATCGTGAGAAAGCGATCGGCATCCAAGCTGCCGAGGTCGCCGGTGCGGAACCAGCCGTCCACGAAGGAGGCGGCATTGGCTTCGGCATCATCGAGATAGCCGCTCGTCAGCGTCGGCCCGCTCACCAGGATCTCGCCGATCTCCCCCGGCGGCAACGGCCGACCATCCGGCCCGACGATGGCGACCGTTCCGGCGCTTGCCTTGCCGCATGTCCCGGGCCTGCGCAGGTGCGGCTCGAGCCGGTTCGTCACCATCATCCCGGCCTCGGTGAGACCGTAATGCTCCAGCACCGGCACCCCGGCGGCCAACTCCATCGCTATGCGCACATCGTCGGCGAGCGCCATCCCGGCCGAAACCAGGAAGCGCAGCCGATGCGCTCCTGCACGCACGGGCCCGCGGGCCGCTTGCTCGCTGATCGCACGGTAGATGACAGCACCGCCCACGCACCATGTCGGGTTCAGGTCGGCAAGCCACCGCGAAAGGTCCGGGTTCGCCGGATGACCCGGCAATGCAATGCTGCCGCCGGTGAGCAGCGGCGTGAGGATGCCCAGGCTGAGACCATAGGAGTAAAACGCCGGCGAGAGGCACAGGCAGCGGTCCTGAACGTCCAGCCCCAAGCACTGCCTGGCCCGCGCCGAGAGCGCGATCTGGTTGCGATGGCTGTATGGCACGAACTTTTGCCCGCCGGTGGTTCCTGATGTCGCAAGAATGTAGGCCAGTGCATTCAATCGGGGTTGCCCGGGCGGCGGCGCAGGCCGGCGCGGGCGCGGCGTCTCGACTTCGAGCGCGCCGTCCGGGCTCACGCTCAGCGTGAACACGGAGATGTCGCGCGCCGCCGCAGCCTCGCGCGCGGGCGATTCACCGGGCGGCAGAATGACGGCGGCGATCTTCAGCCTGGCCAGGCACTCGCCGATTTCCACCGCGGTCAGCCTGGGATCGATCGGAACAGCCACGGCGCCGCACGCCACCGCGGCAATCGCCAATACGGCTTCGAGGCCGTGTGGAAGCGCAATGGCAACCCGCGCATCGCCGCTCAAGCCTGCGCCGCGCAGATGCGACGTGATTGCGACGATGTGACGTTCCAGTTCACCGTACCGCAGCGGCTTTCTGTTCTGAGTGACGAGCGCGACGTGATCCGGGTCGTTGATCGCGTTGAGGCGGATCACCTCGCCCAAGGTGAGCCCCCGAACGTCTGATGCATTCCCGTTCATTTCCAGCGCTCAATTTCGAGCTCGGCCGTCATGCGGCGCAACGAATCTAGCCGACGCCTCGGAACACCGACCGGATGCAGAGGGGGTACTTCAACTCAGACCAGACGAAAAAGAGGTATCCCGGCAGACGAACGGCGTTCGGCCGGGGGCGGCCTCTCACCGTGCCATTCGCTCAGGCGGATCGAGACGCCCGGCGGCCGCGAGCCGGAGCATGCGCTTGAACGTCGGACATTCCATGTGGCTCGGCGCGGGACACTTCGCGGCATGGCGAAGCCCGTCGCGCATCGCCGTGAGCCTGCGGATCGTGCGGTCGAGCTCGTCCGCCTTGGCGCGCAACCGGTCGCGCTTGATGCGCGGCTTGCCGTCGGGCGCGAACATCGACGCGATCTCGTCGAGCGAGAAGCCGCCGGCGCGGCCGAGCGCGATGAGCGCGAGCTGCTGCAGCACGGCAGCGTCGAACAGGCGGCGCAGGCCGCGCCGTCCGATCGACCGGATCAGGCCTCTCTCCTCATAGAAGCGGAGCGTCGACGCCGGCGTTCCCGAACGCCTGGCAACCTCGGCGATGTCCAGTTCGCGCATCGGCGTGGTCTTCATGGGCTTGACCTCAAGTTCACTTGAACTTGCATATTGGGGTGGCTGGCCGCCGGACGCAAGGCAGCGGCTGCGGGGCGGCAAGGCCGGTGCAGTGCTTTATCGCAGGGTGTGCGCGCGAAGCGGACCCCCACCCCGACCCTCCCCCTTTCATGGGGAGGGAGCGCACCGCCTTTCAAGGGGAGGGAGCGCACCACCCGCGGGGCATCGCATGCGAGAGGCCTGGGGCACACAGGAGGCATGACATGGAGTTCGTCATTCGCGCAGTGTTGATGGGAATGGCGGCGACCGCGCTGATCGACATCTGGGCGCTCGTGCTCAGACGGATTTCCGGCGTTGCGTCGCTCGACTACGCCCTGGTCGGACGCTGGCTCGGACACATGCCGGCCGGGCGGTTCTTCCATGCACGCATCGCGGCCGCACCGCGCATTCGCGGCGAGCGGCTCATGGGCTGGGGCGCGCATTACGCGATCGGCGTGCTGT
The DNA here is from genome assembly GCA_019746355.1 of Xanthobacteraceae bacterium. The sequence goes on from JAIESC010000205.1 coordinate 8,648, forward strand.
TTGCGGCCATGCTGCTCGGCGCATGCGGCCCCGGCTGGGCTCGCCAGCCATCGCCTGGACCCGCCCTCGCGTTCGGCATCCTGACGGTGGCCGCGCCGTTCTTCATCATGCAGCCGGGCATGGGCCTCGGCATCGCGGCATCGAAGACGCCGAAGCCCGCGCTCTCGCGGCTGCGCAGCCTTGCAACGCATGCGACCTTTGGTCTCGGGCTCTATGCGTCGGCCTGCGCGCTCGCATGGCTGATGCCGCGCTAGCGCGCAGCGCGATGGCGCTTCCGAGACGCTTGAGCGCGGCGAGGTCATCAAGACGAGGTAATCAAAACGAGGTAACGAGTCGCCCATTGACGTCTGGTGCTGCCGCGCCACTGCGCGATATTGGCCTTGCCGTTGAATCACTTCCGCAAAAAAAAATGACGCCAGCAAGGGTCGGACTCTCAGCGTCGGAACACGACTGCTATCCGTTGGCCCAAGCCGGTTACGCTTTAGCATAATTCTGCTTCGCCCGCGGCGATGGCATATGTGTTGTCCCGGACGCTGGGTGGCGTGGCACTGAGTTGGGAGGTTACCCATGCTGAAACTCGCAGCGGCCGGAGCAACTGCACTGTTCATGACGGCGTCTCCGCTGGCCTACGCCCAGTCGACGTCCACCGCGCCATCCGAGCGCCTGAGCGCCGCCGACTGGAACACCGTGACGGATCTGCGGATCGAGCTCATCAAGAGCGCCCTGCAACTGACGCCTGACCAGGCCAAGCTTTGGCCCGCCGTCGAGGAGGCCATTCGCGCGAGGGCCAAAAACCGGCAAGCCCGCATCGCCAGAGTGGTGGAGACGACGGGGGCACGCGCTGACGAAGGGCGCATGGAAATCCTGCGCAACCGCGATCCGATCAGGTTCATGGAACGACACGCGGACGCCTTGGCGCAACGGTCCGCCGATCTGAAAAAGCTCGCGAGTGCCTGGCAGCCGCTCTATGCGACGCTGAGCCAGGATCAGAAGCGGCGAATGGCCGCCCTTGCGATCTTTGCGGTCCGTGACATGACCGATGCCGTGGAGCGGCATCGCCTGCAGGCCGAGGACGACGACGACTGATCTCGCCCTCATCTGTCGCATCGCCACCACGATGGCGCACCTGACGCCTTCCTCCATCGTCCAAGGCGCCCCGTGGTGGTGGTGCGCAGTCCGTAGGCGCAATCGCGACCCGAAGCGCGAAGGCGGAAGCGTATCGCCCCGCGCGGGGCGGCTCTGCTCAAATTCGCCGGCGTTCGGGAAACCGCAGCAGCACGTAGGGCGCAATAGCGAAGCGTATTGCGCCGCGCGCCCGCCTGGACAACTTGGCGGATTACGCTTCGCTCATCCGCCCTACGCCATCCTCAGTACCGCCAGAGCGTTTTCCACTCGCGCTGAATCATCCGTCGTCATGGCCGGGCTTGTCCCGGCCATCCACGCCTGACCTTGTAGCCAAGGCGTGGATGCCCGCGACCATAGGCGAGCGAAGCGACGCCGTCCTTTGGACGGCTATGGGGCGAGCGAAGCGACGCCGTCCTTTGGACGGCTATGGGGCGAGCGAAGCGACGCCGTCCTTTGGACGGCTATGGGGCGAGCGAAGCGACGCCGTCCCTTGGACGGCTATGGGGCGAGCGAAGCGACGCCGTCCCTTGGACGGCTATGCGCGGGCATGACGTGGAGAGGTTGGCGCAATCCAACTGGAAACGGCTCTGGCGGCAACATTTTGATCCGGCGTCGACTCAACGTATTGAGCAGACTCCGAATTCCTCAAAATGTTGCCGGCGGGACTCGCGATTGAAATCTGTGGGGCCGTTAACCAAAAAGATTGCTTTGGACTCTCGACAAGAGTCCTCGCATCGATTCGAATAGCGGGTGATTCGAGGCGATGCCGCACACCGCTTCGGACGCGTGTCTTCAGGGGATCATCCATTCGGGGGACGGCATGGCGCGCGCCGCAGTGGCGAATGCGTCCGCACGCGCGGATTCAATCAAGGGACTGGCGCAGTCGATTGCCAACCCGGCCTACCGGCGGCTGCTGGTCGCCGAGCCCGCGCTGCGACGCGCCGTCCCTGCCCTGATCATCGCCTTCCTCCTCACCATCGGCGTCGGCGCCGTGGTGCAGGTGCTCGACCACCACCGCCAGTCGATCGCGGAAGCGATGCACGACCTCGACAACGTCGCCGATTTCGTCGCCGAGCGCTTCGACCGCCTCGCCGGCGCCGAGAACGGCGACACCATGCGCGATCCTTGGCGGCGCGATCTCCTGGAGCGGGCGCTGTCGACCCGGGCCACCGCGTTCGGCCGCCGCATCCTGCTGAGCAACGCCGACGGCATCATCACCGCGACGGTGCCGTCCGGCGGGCCGGTCGGGACGCGCCTCACCGACGTGATCGGCGACGCACAGCCGCTGACGATTCTTGGAGCGAGCGCCGGGGTGCTCGAAATCGATCTCCCCGACCGAAAGCGCGCCTTCGCCACCGTGCGCACGCTCGCCCATTCCCGCGGCCAGCTGACCGCCTTCCAGTACCGCGACGACGCGCTGGCCCCCTGGCGCGCCAACACCACGCTCACCGTCACGCTGACCGCCACCACCGGCTTCGTGCTGCTGATCCTGGGCTTCGCCTTCCACTGGCAGGCGGTCCGCGCCCGCGAAGCCGACGCGATCTACGACACGGTCAGGAGCCGCATCGACACCGCGCTCAATCGGGGACGCTGCGGGCTGTGGGACTGGGACCTCGCCCGCGGCCGCATCTTCTGGTCGCATTCGATGTTCGCCATTCTCGGGGTCGCGCCGCGCGAGGACCTGATGACGTTCGGCGAGGTGAGCCGGCTGGTGCATCCCGACGACATCGAGCTTTACGAGGTCGCGGCCCGGCTCGCCGACGCCAAGGCCAAGGCGATCGACCACGAGTTCCGCATGCTGCACGCCAGCGGCAAGTGGGTCTGGCTGCGCGCCCGCTGCGAGCTGGTGCAGCAGCCCGGCGACCCGGGCGTGCACCTGATCGGCATCGCCGTCGACATCACCGAGCAGAAGACGCTGGTCGAGCGCACGGCCGCGGCCGACATCCGCCTGCGCGACGCGATCGAGACCATCCCCGAGGCGTTCGTGCTGTGGGACCACGAGAACCGGCTGGTGCTGTGCAACTCCAACTTCCAGAACCTGCACAACCTGCCCGACGAGGCGATCACGCCCGGCTCGCCCTACGAGGACGTGGTCACGGCCGGGCGAAAGCACGTGATCCGCTCCAAGCTTGCGAGCGAGGACCCGGCCGTCCCCGGCGCCCGCACCTTCGAGGCGCAGCTCGACGACGGACACTGGCTGCAGATCAGCGAGCGCCGCACCAAGGACGGCGGCTACGTCTCGGTCGGCACCGACATCACCCCGCTGAAGCTGCACGAAACCAAGCTCGTGGAAAGCGAGCAGCGGCTGCTCGCCACCGTCAACGACCTGCGGCGGAGCCAGCACAAGCTCGAGGTGCAGGCGAAGCAGCTCACCGACCTGGCGCGGAAATACTCCGAAGAGAAGACCCGCGCCGAGGAGGCCAACCAGGCCAAGTCCAAGTTCCTGGCCAACATGAGCCACGAGCTGCGCACGCCGCTCAACGCCATCATCGGCTTCTCCGAGATCATGGCGTCGGGCATGTTCGGCGCGCTCGGCTCCGACAAGTATTACGAATACTGCCGCGACATCCACGGCAGCGGCGAATACCTGCTCGACGTGATCAACGACGTGCTCGACATGTCGAAGATCGAGGCCGGACGGCTGAAGCTCGACCTCGAGCAGGTCGAGCTGGCGCGCGAGCTCGACGACGCGCTGCGCGTCGTCACGACGCGCGCCGAGGCCAAGCACCTGACGGTCACCTCGAAGATCGCGCCCGGCATCGGGCTCAAGGCCGATCGCCGCGCACTGAAGCAGATCGCGCTCAATCTTCTCTCCAACGCGGTGAAGTTCACGCCCGAGAACGGCCGCATCACCGTGCGCGGCCGGCTGTCGCGCGGTTCGGTCGTCATCGGCATCCAGGACTCCGGCATCGGCATCCATCGCGATGCGCTGAAGAAGCTCGGCCGGCCGTTCGAGCAGGTCGAGAGCCAGCTCACCAAGACCCAGCACGGCTCGGGGCTGGGCCTCGCGATCGCCAAGTCGCTGGTCGAATTGCACGGCGGCGCGATGCGAATTCGCTCGGTGCCGGGCGTCGGGACGACGGTGGTGGTGCGGCTGCCGGTCGACGGCCAGCCGGTGGGGCGGAGCAGAGAAGAACCGACCGGATAACGATTGCTGAGAGGCATGTCGGAAGACCGGCGTCCGAAGTCGCCAGCGGACGCCGGTCTGCTTTTTGGGGCATGCCATTATTCGCCGCAGGGCGTAGGGCGGATCAGCGAAGCGTAGTCTCTACGCGCACCGTGGTTGGCCGCTTGCGCCGCGACATAGCGATGGAAGGCGGATTACGCTTCGCTAATCCGCCCTACAAGTGCTGCCGACCGCCAATCCCTGTTGCAGAATCTGTCGCGATCGAAATATGGTTCGCGTCATGAAAAGCCTGACATCGCGATCGTCCCGTCGCCACCTTCTTGCCGCGCTCGCCCTCCTGCCATTTCTCGGCGGCGTGCTGCCCGCCAGTGCCCAGAGCTGGCCGGACAAGCCGGTCAAGCTGCTGGTGCCCTTCGCCGCCGGCGGCAACATCGACGTGACCGGCCGGATGATGGCGGCGCGGCTGTCCGAGACGCTCGGCCAGCAGGTGGTGGTGGAAAACCGGGTCGGCGGCAGCGGCATCATCGCGACCGAGGCGGTCGCCCGCTCCGCGCCGGACGGCTACACGCTGCTGTGGGCCAGCACCAACGTGATCGCGATCGTGCCGGCCACGACCAAGACGCCGTACGATCCGATCAAGGACTTCGCGCCGGTGAGCGCGCTCGGCGAAAGCCCGCAGGTGCTGCTGGTCAATGCCAAGGTGCCGGCGAACAACGTCGCCGAGCTCGTGGCCTATGCCAAGGCGCAGCCGCAGCCGCTCGCCTACGGCGGCGGCGGCGGCGCAGGCTCCGCCAGCAACCTGATCATGTCGCTGTTCCTGGCGCGGGCCGAATTGAAGATGACGAGCGTCAGCTACCGCGGCACCGCGCCGGCGCTGACCGACCTGATCGCGGGGCACATTCCGGTGACGTTCGTGCCGATGTCGGAGGCCTACGCGCAGCGGACCAATCCGAACGTGCGCATCCTCGCGGTGTCGAGCGGCAAGCGCTCGCCGCGGCTGCCGGACGTGCCGACCATCGGCGAGACCTATCCGGGCTACAGCGCCGTGTCATGGACCGGGATGCTCGCGCCCGCGGGCACGCCGAAGCCGATCGTCGACAAGCTCGCGGGCGAGATGGTCAAGGCGGTGAAGGACCCGAAGTTCGTGGCCCTGCTGCAGGAGAACGGCATCGATCCGATCGCCGAAGGCCCGGAAAAGTTCGCGGCGATGATCGCGGCGGAGATTCCGGTGTGGGCGAAGGCGGTCGAGATTTCCGGGGTGAAGATTCAGCAGTAGTGCGTGGCAGCAGGTTGTAGGGTCCCGTAGCGCCGCAATCGCGGCCGCTGAACACGCCATCGATGACGTCCAAGCAGGCCTCTGTGATCGGCTATCCTTGCCGTCGACAAATTTTATTGCCCGGCATGGACATTATATGGTACATGAACAATATATAGGCCAGCATGGCGGCTGAGGCTCGCAAAGCCCCCGTGGTCTTTTACCGGACGCGGGCCGGCACGGAGGTCGTGCGGGATTGGCTGCGGGGTCTGGACGAGGCGGATCGCCACGCCGTCGGCATGGACCTGATGCGCGTCCAGTATCGCTGGCCGGTCGGCATGCCCCTCTGCCGGTCTTTAGGCGATGGCTTATGGGAAGTTCGCAGCACCTTGCCCAGCAACCGGATCGCCCGCGTGCTGTTCAGCGTCCATCAGGGCCAGATTTTGGCGCTTCATGGCTTCATCAAGAAGACCCAGAAGGCTCCGGACGGAGATCTGGCGCTAGCGCGCAGACGTAAGCGTGAATTTGAAAGCTGAGGAGGATGTCATGGCAAAGAACAGAAAAGCGGTGCGTAGCACTGCCAAACTCAGCACCCTCGACGACTTCCTGACCGAAGAGGGGAAGCGGGAAGAGTTTGAGGCCACTGCCGTCAAGGAAGTGCTGGCGTGGCAGATCGAACAGGCGATGAAAGACAAGAAGATGTCGCGCAGCGGACTGGCGAAGCGGATGAAGACGAGCCGTAGCCAAATCGGGCGTCTGCTCGATCCCAAGGACGGGAATGTGACGCTCCACACCTTGCAGCGGGCCGCGAAGATGGTCGGTCGATCCCTGCGACTTGAGCTGGTTTGACCACCATGGCACCCGCACGCGTCACTGCATGGTGATGTTGGCGTCGCGGATCACCTTGGCCCAGCGCGGGATCTCGCTCCTGATCCATTCGGCAAACTCGGCGGGCGTGCTCGCCACCGGATCGAAGCCCATCGTCGCGAGCTTCTCGCGCACGTCCGGCATCGCCATCACCTTGACCACCTCGCGGTGAAGGAAGTCCACCACCGGCTTGGGTGCGCCGGCCGGCAGCATGAAGCCGTTGACGATGTCGGCGGGAAGATCGTGCCCGCTCGCCTCCTGCATGGTCGGGACGTCGGGCAAGGCTAACGCGCGGCGGCGGCCCATCAGGCCAAGCGCGCGGAGGTTGCCGCCGCGCACGTAAGTGATCGCGGTCGGCAATGCGGACACCGAGATCGGCACGTGGCCGCCGAGCGTGGATGCGGTCGCAGGCCCCCCGCCGTTGAACGGCACGTGGGTGATGTCGACCTGGAACGCGAACTTGAAAAGCTCGCCGGCGAGATGCGCCGGCGTGCCGCGGCCGGCCGACGCGTAGCTCAACTTGCCCGGATTGGCCTTGGCGAGCGCGACCAGCTCGTCGACGCTCGTCGCCGGCACCGAGGGATGCACGACCAGAATGTGCGGCGAGGAGCACAAGAGCGAGACCGGCTCGAAGTCCTTGTAGGGATCGTACGGAATCTTCGGATAAAGGCTGATGTTGGTGACGATGTTGCTGGTGGCGGCCAGGATGGTGTAGCCGTCGGGCGCCGCGCGCGCGGTGGCCTGCATGGCGATGTTGCCGCCGCCGCCCGGCATGTTCTCGACATAGAACGACTGGCCGACGGTTTCGGTGAGCTTGGCGGCGACCAGCCGCGCCGTGGTGTCGCCCTGCCCGCCGGGCCCGGTGGTGACGATCACGCGGACCGCCCGGCTCGGATAGGCCTGCGCCCGCGCGGCTTTCGGAACGGCTGCCGCAGCGGCCGAGGCAGCCAGAGATTGCAAAAGCGTCCGGCGAATGAGTGTCATGTCACGACCTCAAGGCTGGTACCCGCTCGCCCGGTTTGGCACGGGCCTCGCATGGGTGATTAAATCGCAATTGGTCGCGTTGAGGGAGCCACCATGACCGGCAAGTCCCGTCTTCTGTTCGTCCTGAGCCGGTGGCTGCTGGCCGCGGTGGCTGCGCCATTGGCCGCCCCGGCCCACGCGCAGGACTGGCCTGCGAAACCGGTCCGCATCGTGGTGCCGTACGCGGCCGGCGGCAATTCCGACAGCATGGCGCGGCTGACGGCGCAGCGCTTCACCGAAACGTTCGGTCAGCAGTTCGTGGTCGAGAACCGGCTGGGCGCCAATGGCGCGATCGCCGCCGATGCGGTGGCCCGCGCGACGGCGGACGGATACACGCTGCTGTGGGGCGTGCAGCCGGCGCTGACCATCGCGCCCGCCATGAACAAGGTGAATTTCGACTCGCAGAAGGATTTTGCTCCGATCAGCGTGGTCGGCACGAACCCGTTCGTCCTGGTTGTGAACAAGACCGTTCCGGCGACGACGGTTGCGGAGTTCGTCGCCTGGGTGAAATCGCAACCGGCCAAGCTGTCCTATGCCGAGGGCAGCGCCGGCAGCATGACGCATCTGTCGATGGCGCTGTTCCTCAAGCGGGCCGGCCTCGATATGAGCAATGTCAGCTATCGCGGCAACGCGCCGGCGCTGACCGACGTCATCGCCGGGCACCTGCCGGCGATGATGTCGAACCTTTCCGACGCGCTGCCGCACGCGCAAGGCGGCGCGATCCGGCTGCTCGCCGTCACGAGCGAGGCACGCATCCCGCAACTGCCGCAGCTGCCGACCGTGGCCGAGCTCGGCTATCCGGGCTACAAGGCCGTGACCTGGAACGGGTTGATGGCCCCGGCGGGAACGCCCAAGCCGATCATCGACAAAATGGCGGCCGAAATCGCCCAGGCCTGCAAGGACCCGAAGTTCCTGGAGCGGCTGGCAACCCTCGGGACCGATCCGTCGGGCATCACGCCCGCGCAATTTGCCGAACTGATCGCGGCCGATCTAAAACAATGGGCCGAGGCCGTGGCGGCCGCCGGCGTGAAACAGCAATAGAAAGTCATGACAGCAGACAGACCCATTCTTGTTGCCGGCGGCGGGCCGGTTGGTTTCATCACGGCGCTGGCGCTGGCCCGGCAAGGGCTGCCGGTGCACCTGTTCGAGGCCGAAGCGCGCATCAACGACATGCCGCGCGCGGCAACGACCCACGCCGCGACCCTGGAGATGCTCGCGGGGCTCGGCATGGTCGAGGAGGTGATCGAGCGCGGCTATGTCGAGCCGCTGTTCCGCATCTGGGACCGGACGTCGAACAGCATCGTCGCCGAATTCGATTTCCGCATCCTCAAGGACGAGACACCCTACCCGTTCGCCGTGCAATGCGAGCAGCACAAGCTCGCCGGGATGGCGCTGCGCCGGCTCAAGGACTATCCGAACGCCACCGTCGAGTTCTCGGCGCGCGTCACCGCGCTCACGCAGTTCGCCGACCGCGTCGAGGCCACGGTCGAAAGCGCCGACGGCACCCGCCGGATCGCCGGCAGCTACCTGATCGGCAGCGACGGCGGCCGCTCGACGGTGCGCAAGGCCTTGGGCATCGAGTTCGAGGGCTACACCCACCCCGAGCGGTTCATGATCCTGACCACGACCGACGATCTCGGGATCAGATATCCGGGCTGCACCCGCAACTACATCACCAGCCCCGATGCCTGGTTCTCGGTGTTCAAGGTGAGCGGCGACGAGCGCGGGCCGCTGTGGCGCGTGCTGTCGGCGACCCGGCCGGAGCAGACCGACGAAGAGCTGATGAACCCGGATGCGACGGAGCGGCGGCTGCAGGACTTCATCCCGAAGAAGAGCGCCTACGACATCATCCACCGCAACCTCTACAACGTGCACCAGCGCGTCGCGGCGAGCTTCCGCAAGGGCCGGGTGTTCCTCGCCGGCGACTCCGCGCATGTGAACAATCCGCTGGGCGGGCTCGGGCTCAACTTCGGCATCCACGACTCGATGGAGGTGACAAGCCTCCTCGGCAAGGTGATCCGCCGCGAGGCGCCCGAAAGCGTCCTCGACCAATACGACCTGCACCGCCGGCCGCTGAACGTCGAGTTCGTGCAGCAGCAGACCATCGCCAACAAGAAGCGCATGGAGGAGAAGGACCCGGGGGCGCGGCAGAAGGACCAGGACCAGCTTCGCCGCACCGCGGAGGACCCGGCGCTGCACCGCGCCTATGTGCGCAAGGCGTCGCTGATCGAAAGCGTCCAGAAGCGCGAGGCGGCCGCGGCGTAGGGATCGCCGCAGCCGTCAGGCGCAGGGGCGGATCGGCGAAGCGCAATCCGCCTCGACAGTCCTCCGGCTGTCAGCAGCAGCCGCGAAACCGTCCGTTGCCGACGGCGTAGCGGGCCTGCTGGCGTTCGCGGAAGAACTCCGCGTATGTCATGACCGGCTCCGCGGGATGGTTCGCGCGGCGATGCGCGACGTATGTCTCGTAATCGGGAACGCCGATCATCAGACGGGCGGTGCGCGTGCTCCAATAGCCGGCGGCCCGCGCCGCGCCGGCGGACCGGTCGAACAGCTGCCGCAGATCAGGCATAGCGGCCTCCCGCGGTTGCGCCGGCAAATTCGATTTCCGCTGCCGTCGGCCGCGGATCGCCGAGCGCCCGGAGAATGGCGATCAGCCCATAGACCACCGTCGCGGCAACCACCAGCACGAACACCGCCGCGAGCGTGGCGTCGACGTAGTCGTTGAATACGATCCGCCCCATCTCGGCGGCCGTCTTGGCGGGCGCCAGCAACTCACCCCTGCTCATCGCATCGGCGTATTTGAACGCGTGGCTGACGAAACCCACGTTCGGATCGGGGCTCAACACCTTCTCCAGCCCGGCCGTCATGGTGCAGACGACGAGCCACACGGCGGGCGCAATCGTCACCCACGCGAACCGCTCGCGTTTCATCTTGAACAGGACGACGGTGCACACCGTCAGCGCGATGGCCGCCAGCATCTGATTGGCCGTGCCGAACAGCGGCCACAGTGTCCAGATGCCGCCCAGCGGGTCGATCACGCCGACGTAGAGAAAGTATCCCCACAGCGCGCACGCCAGCGCCGAACCGATCAGGTTGTTGGTCCACGACGCGGTTTCCTTGAAGGCCGGCACCGCATGGCCGATCAGATCCTGCAGCATGAAGCGGAGCACGCGCGTGCCGGCGTCGACGGTGGTCAGGATGAACAGCGCCTCGAACAGGATGGCAAAGTGGTACCAGATGCCCATCAGGGCGCGGCCACCCAGGAACGACGACAGGATCTGCGCCATGCCGACGGCGAGCGTCGGCGCGCCGCCGGTGCGCGACATGATCGAGGTCTCGCCGACGTCCCTGGCCATCTGGGTGATCTCGTCCGGGGTGACCACGAATCCCCATGCCGAGATCACCTGGGCGGCGTGCTCTGCCGTCGTGCCGATGTGCCCCGCCGAGCTGTTCATCGCGAAATAGACGCCGGGATGGATGACGCTGGCGCCGATCATCGCCATCACGGCAACAAAGGACTCCATCAACATCCCGCCATAGCCGATGAACGCGATCTGGCGCTCGTTCTCGATCATCTTCGGTGTCGTGCCGGATGCAATGAGCGAATGCCACCCGGATACCGCTCCGCACGCGATCGTGATGAACAGGAAGGGAAACAGGTTGCCCGACCAGACCGGGCCGCTGCCGTCGATGAACCTGGTCACGGCCGGCATCTGCAGGTCGGGACGAACCACGACGATGCCGATGGCCAGCAGCACGATCGTTCCAATCTTCAGGAAGGTCGAGAGATAGTCGCGGGGCGCGAGCAGCAGCCAGACCGGCAGCACGGAGGCAACAAAGCCATAGCCGATGATGATCAGTGCCAGGGTCTCGCCCTTGAGATCGAAACCGGCGGCGAGCTCAGGCGTCTCCGATACGGTCTTGCCGTAGATCAGCACCGCGAGCAGGAGTATGCAGCCCAGCAGCGACATTTCCCCGACGCGCCCGGGCCGGATGAACCGATTGTAGATCCCCATCAGAAGCGCGATGGGAATCGTGCAGAACACGGCGAAGGTCCCCCAAGGACTGCCGACCAGCGCCTTGACCACGACGAGTGCGAGGACCGCCAGCACGATGACGCAAATCAGCAGAATGCCGAGCCCTGCGATCGTCCCCGCCACCGGCCCCATCTCGGCACGCACGATATCGCCGAGCGAGCGGCCATCGCGCCGCGTCGACAGAAACAGCACGGTCATGTCCTGGATCGCACCGCCAAACACGGCGCCCGCGAGAATCCACAGCGTGCCCGGCAGATAGCCCATCTGTGCGGCCAGCACCGGACCGACCAGCGGTCCCGCGCCGGCGATCGCGGCGAAGTGATGGCCGTAGAGCACGTAGCGATTGGTCGGAACGTAGTCAAGACCGTCGTTATGGCGATAGGCGGGGGTCGGCCGCGCGCCATCGACCCCCAGCGCCCGGTCGGCGACGAACAACCCATAGAACCGATAGGCGATGAAATAGGTGCATACCGCGGCGATGACCAGCCACGCCGCATTGACCGCTTCGCCTCGATTGAGCGCAACGATGGCGAATGCGACCGCGCCCAAGAGAGCAACGGCGACCCACAAAAGCTTCGTCTGCAGCCCCCGCGAATTGCCAATCGTGCGCATGGATTTCTCCATCACTCCATTCGCGTCCGCCGATGGCGACCGGGGATGACGCCCGGTCCGCCGGTCACCGTGGCAGCCGGCGCGCCCGCGTTGCGGCATGCGCAGCGGCGAGAACGCGCGGCTCTCGGCCCTCGCAATTCCTTGCGCGACAGATCAGATCAGCGATGTTGTCGATCTTGCGGTCGGCGACGGTGCCGAGCAGCCTTGCCTTCGGGGCTGTTTCTTCAAGCCCCTTGGCAGGCTTCGAGCAGGCCCGCCGCGCGTGTCGCAGGTTCTGGACGCGCTTGAACTGACCGGTGCCGGCGCGCGTACAACCCGAATGGCGGGTCTCCTGTTCCCGTGCAATGGCTTCGGTCACCTTGCGCGGAGACCGCCGCGTGCGTTCCATCGGTCGTTTTGGAACTCCGGCGGTCGCGACGCGGCCGGCTGCAGACGGGCGTCAGTCCGCGCCCAATATCCGGTTGAACGTGGCACGCACCTTCTGCCGCGTGTCGGCCACGTGCGCGTCGAGCGTCGCGAAGTTCGGCAGATCGGCGGCGCGGCAGAGGAGGCCCAGAAGCCCGGTGCCCGCGGTCTTCGGCTCGAACGGCCCCGGCAGGCAGAGCCGCAGCACCTGCGTCAGGTTGTGAAACAGCCGGATCGCCGGCCGCACGACGTCGGCATCCTCGGCCGACAAGAGATTGAGCCGCCAGGCCCGGTCGAGCACGCGGGCGGTCGTGGCGTCGAGGATTTCCGGATGCTCGGCGGCGTGCACGAGCTGCAGGTACTGGGCGATGAATTCGAGGTCGACCAGGCCGCCGGCGGCGTATTTCAGATCCCAGCGCTCGTTCTCGCCCTTCTCCTGGGCGATCGCCTTGCGCATGTCGACCACGTCCGCTGCGATGATCGCGGGATCGCGCTTGCGGGCGAGCACTGCGCGGATCGTCTTCTCGACCCGGGCGGCAAACTCCGGCGACCCGGAGATCACGCGCGCCCGCGTCAGCGCCAGATGCTCCCAGGTCCAGGCCTCGGTCTCCTGATAGCTCGCGAAGGCCTCGATGCTGGTGGCGACCGGGCCGGAGCGGCCCGAGGGGCGCAGCCGCATGTCGACCTGATAGAGCGCGCCGTAGTTGGTCTGCGACGACAGCGCGCCGATCAGCCGCTGCGTCAGCCGCGCGAAATACTGCGCACCGTAAAGCGGCCGCGCGCCATCGGACTGCGGATGCTCGGGATCGAAGTCGTAGACGATGATGAGGTCGAGATCGGAATTTGCCGTCATCTCCCGGCCGCCGAGCTTGCCGAGCGCGAGCAGAACGGTCTCCTGACCGCGGATCCGGCCGTGGTTCTCGGCGAGCATCACTTCGACGCGGCGATGCAACGCCCGCACGGCGACGTCGGCGATGCGCGCGAACGCCCCGCCCGCCTGCTCGGCCGACACCGTGCCCGACAGGATGCGCGCCCCGATCAGGAACATCTGCTCCTGGCTGAACATGCGCAGCCGGTCGAGATAGTCCTCATAGCTGAGCTCCGGCCCGGCGGTGCGGGCCAGATCGGCTTCGAGCGCCGCGATATCCGGCAACGCGCCGAAAAACGACGGCTCGAGCAGCGCGTCCATCGCCTCCGGATGCCGCGCCAGAATATCGGCGAGCCGCGGCGCGGTGCCGAGCGTCAACGCCACGAGCGTCACGAGGTCCGGATTCTGGCGCAGCAGCGAGAACAGCCGCGCGCCGCGGCTCATGCCTTCGATGAAGCCGTCGAACGCCGCGACCGCGGCATCGGGGTTTTCGGATTTGGCCAGGCGATCGAGCAGCACCGGCACCAGGTCGGCAAACTGCGCGCGGGCCTGCTCGCCGCGCAGCACCTTGTAGGAGCCGTAAAGCCAGTTGCGGACCGTGCCCGAGACCTCCAGCGGCCGCTGAAAGCCGATGGCGCCGAGGCGATTGAGGGTTTCGCGGTCGTCGGCGTCCTTGGGAAAGGACAGCGCCAGCCGGCCCGCTTCGCCGGTCTTCTCCTCGAACAGCCTGACATAGTGGCGCTGCACCTTGCGCAGATGCCCGAGCAGCGTCTCGGCGAAGGCGTCGCGATCCTTGTAGCCGGCAAACCGGACGAACCGCTCCAGCCCTTCGCGGTCCGGCGGCAGCGTGTGGGTCTGGTCGTCAGCGACCATCTGCAACCGGTGCTCGGTCTCGCGCAGGAACAGATACGCCGCCTCGAGGTCGGCGCGCGCATCGGCCCCGATCCAACCGCCCTCCACCAGCGCGGCCAATGTCGGCAGCGTCTCGCGGCCGCGCAGCTCCGGATGACGGCCGCCGGCGACGAGCTGCTGGGTCTGCACGAAGAACTCGATCTCGCGGATGCCGCCGCGGCCGAGCTTGATGTTGTGGCCTTCGACCGCGATGTCGGCATGGCCGCGATAGGCGTGGATCTGGCGCTTGAGCGCCTCGATGTCGGCGACCGCGGCGAAGTCGAGGTACTTGCGCCAGATGAACGGCGAAAGCTGCCGCAGGATCTCCTCGCCGGCCTTGATGTCGCCGGCGCAGGCGCGGGCCTTGATCATGGCCGCGCGCTCCCAGTTCTGGCCGACGCTGCAGTAATAGTTCAACGCGGTCTCGGTCGAGACCGCGATCTGGGTCGAGGCCGGATCGGGCCGCAGGCGCAGGTCGACGCGGAACACGTAGCCGTCGGCGGTGCGCTCCTGCAGAAGCTTCACCAGGCCACGGGTGATGCGGACGTGGAAGGCCGCGACATCGTCCTTGTCGACCAGCGCAGGCGCATCGCGGTCGTAGAAGACGATCAGGTCGATGTCGCTCGAATAGTTGAGCTCGAAGGCGCCCATCTTGCCCATGGCGAGCACGATGTAGCCGCTGCCCCCCTCCGGCGCGGCCTTGTCGGCGGGCTTAAGCTTGCCGCGTGAGGCAGCGTCGCGGAGGAGATAACGGACCGCGGCACTGACCGCGGTGTCGGCGAGTTCGGTCAGCGCCCGCGCCGCGCGCATCGCCGGCCAAGCGCCGCCGATGTCGGCGAGCGCGATCAGCAACGCCGCCTCGGCCTTCATCCGGCGCAGGAGCCGCATCGCCGTGGTTTCGTCCTTCGCGGCGGCCACGGCCTTGGCGGATTTCGCCAGCACCGCCGACAGCCGCTCGTCGGGGTCGGCTTCGAGGATTTCCAGCAGACGATCGGGGTCGGCGGCCGCCAGCTCCCAGAGGTAAGGCGATCCGTCGGCCAGGCCGAGCAGCAGCGCCTCGAGCCTGGACGATCCATCGATCAGCGGCTTGAGGGCCTTGCCGGCCGCGCTCTTGCCGATCTCGGCGAGCCAGCCGGACACGCGCGCCTGCGCGGCCCCACGATCGGTGAGACGCGGCGCGCGCGACACCGCGGCCGCAAGGGATCGCCCGCCCGGCTTGGCCGCGGGCTTGGCGGGCTTGCTGGCGGGTTGTCCGGCGCGTTGTCCTGGACGTTTTTTCGCGGTGCGGGCCATGCCCCTGTCATAGCCGCCGCGGCGGGAAATGACTATTCCGTGGGCTGAGGTAGTTGCGGACCGCCGCGCGGCAGCACGAGGCTGGCCTTGAGCCCGGGGCCGTTGTCCTCGAGCTTCAATTCGCCACCATGCAGGTGCGCCACAGCCGATGCGAGGCTCAAGCCCAGCCCGGAGCCCGGCTCCGAGCGGCTCTGTTCGAGGCGCACGAAGCGCTCGACCGCATGGCCGCGGTCCTTTTCCGGGATGCCCGGACCGCGATCGGCGACGCTGAGCCGGATGACGTCGCCCTCGCTTGCGGCCCGGACCGCGATTTCCGCGGGCACGCCGTTGGCCGCGCGCTCGCCGCGGCTGCCATACTTGATGGCGTTGTCGACGAGATTGGCGAGCGCCTGCGTCACGAGCTCACGGTTGCCGCGCATCAGCGCGGCCGAATCGACGTCGACGCGCAGCATCAGGCCCTTCTCGTCGGCGAGCGGATCGTACAACTCGCCCACGCCGCGGACGATGTCGGCGGCGTCGAACTCGGTCATCGGCGCGCTGGATTGCCCGGACTCCGCCCGCGCGATCATCAGGAGCGCGTTGAAGGTGCGGATCAACTCGTCAGATTCCTCGATGGTCGATTCCAGCGCGGCGCGGTAGTCGCCGTCGCTCTTGGCGGTGCGCAGCGCGCCCTCGGCGCGGTTGCGAAGCCGCGTCAGCGGCGTCTTGAGATCGTGGGCGATGTTGTCGGACACCTCCTTGAAGCCCCGCATCAAGGCTTCGATCCGCTCCAGCATCAGGTTCAGGTTCACCGCAAGCCGGTCGAGCTCGTCCTCCGAGCCGGCCGTCGGCAGCCGGCCCGACAGGTCGCCCGCCATGATGGTGCGCGCGGTCTCGGTCATGGCGTCGACCCGGCGCAGCACGCGCCGCGCGACGATGAAGCCGCCGGCAAGGCCCAGCACGATGACCACAGCGATCGACCACTGGCCGGCGGCGAGGATGATGTCGTAGAGCCGCTCGCGCTCCTCCAGGTCACGGCCAACCAGCAGCCGGAAGCCGCTCGGCAGCTGGAACACGCGCACCAGCGCGTGATGCTCGGTGCCTTCGGGATCGTCGAGCCGCCGGTAGACCGTCTCGGTCCAGCCGACGTGCTCCAGCACGCCCTCGCCCAGGACGCCGACATTGCCGGCGAGCCCGTCGCCGCTGAACGTCGTCACGAGATAAAGGCTCGAGCCGGGCCGCCGCGCCCGCGTGTCGATGATGAAGACCAGCCGCTGGATGCCGCCCTGATTGTATTGCTCGGAAAGGCCGGTGATCTCGGCATCGACCGTGCGCGTGATCTGCTCGGTGATCAGCCGCCGCGTGTTCCAGGCGAAATAGCCGAGCAGGCAGGCGGCGAACACCGCGAACACGGTGAGATACACCAGCGTCAGCTTGAACGCGGTGGTGTGGAACAGCTTGCCGAGCGCGTTCAGCCGCGGCCACACCCAGGGGGGGACGGCCCGCGTCAGCCTCTCGCGAAAGCTTGCGCGCTTCACGGCGTCGGCGGCGGGAGGCTCGAGCTCCCGGGGCATCGTCGCCTCAGGTATGGCGGCTTCATTTGTCACGGATCATATAGCCTGCGCCACGAATGGTGTGCAGCAGCGGTTGCGAGAAGCCCTTGTCGATCTTGGAGCGCAGCCGGGAAATATGCACGTCGATCACGTTGGTCTGCGGGTCGAAGTGATAGTCCCAGACGTTCTCGAGCAGCATGGTGCGGGTCACCACCTGGCCGGCGTGCTTCATCAGGTATTCGAGCAGGCGGAACTCGCGCGGCTGAAGCACGATCTCCTCCTTGCCGCGGGTGACCTCGTGCGAGAGCCGGTCGAGCTTGAGGTCGGCCACGCGGTACACCGTGTCCTCGCCCGGCCCGCCGCGGCGGCGCGCCAGCACCTCGACGCGGGCGAGCAGCTCGGAGAACGAATAGGGCTTGGGCAGGTAATCGTCGCCGCCGGCGCGCAGGCCCTTCACCCGATCGTCGACCTGTCCGAGCGCCGACAGGATCAGCACCGGCGTCTCGACGCCCTTGGCGCGCAATTCGCCGATGACCGAGAGGCCGTCCTTCTTGGGCAGCATCCGGTCGACGATCATCACATCGTATTGCCGGTCGAGCGCGAGCGCGAGGCCCTCCTCGCCGTCCGGCGCCTGGTCGGCCACGTGACCGACCTCCCGGAAGGCCCGGGCGATGTAGTCGGCTGCGTCGCGGTCGTCTTCAACGATCAAGAGGCGCATGTCGATCCCGCTCTGAGGGCGGAACATTTTAGCCAATTCCGGGCGTCCGCGCCTCCCGGTTGTGATGCGCTTGGGCACGTTCTTTCCGAAATCCGCTTCACACCCCGGATCAAGTCCGGGGCCGGCTTTTCGGGACCATGCCCTGAACAGAGTGCGGGGGACGGTGGATTTCTCCACCGTCCCCCGACACCACCTTCGTCTCCGGCGGGGGCGACGAATGCCGGTGGACGAAGACAGTATGAGCGGGGACGGGCTCTCACCCGTCCCCCGGGTTCGCAACGCCGGCGGGGGCGACGAATGCCGACGAAACGGCCCCGATCTTCTGTCCGTGTCCAGAACGGGACACGGCCTCGAATTCTCAAGCGCGGCCGAGCGGAATGGCCACGTAACGCGTGCCCCGTTCCGACTTCACGCGCAGCAGCACGCTGCGCTTGCCTTCGGAGCGGGCCTTGCCCAGCGCCTTGCGGAGGTCATCCGGAGTCGCGACCGATGCACCGGCCACCTCCAGGATGACGTCGCCCGGCTTGAAGCCGTAGTCGGCCGCAGGCCCCGACGGATCGACATCGGCGACGACCACGCCGCCTGCATCGTCGCCGCCGGGCGCGAGCGAAAGCCCAAGCCGCGGCTCGTCCGTGCTGCGGCTCCAGCGCGCCGGCTGATCATCGGTGTCGGCACGCGCCTCGCGCTGGTTCGGCAGCTCGCCGAGCGTCAGGCTGAGCGTCTTCTCTGCGCCACCGCGGATGATCGCGAGCTTGACCGTGGTGTTGGGCGGCATGCCGCCGATCTTGCGGGCGAGCTCGCGCGCATCGGCCACCGGCTTGTCGTCGACCGAAACGATCACGTCGCCGGCCTGGATGCCGGCCTTCATCGCCGGGCTGTCCTTCTGCGGCTCCGCAACCAGCGCGCCCTTGGTGGTCTTCAGGCCGAGGCTGTCGGCAATCTCAGCGGTCACCGGCTGGATCTGAACGCCGATCCAACCGCGCGTCACCGCGCCCCGGTCCTTGAGCTGGGCGACGACGCTCTTCACCGTCTCCGCCGGGATCGCAAAGGCGATGCCGACCGAGCCGCCCGAGGGCGAGAAGATCGCCGTGTTGACGCCGATCACGCTGCCTTCGGTGTTGAAGGTCGGCCCGCCGGAGTTGCCTTTGTTCACCGGCGCGTCGATCTGCAGGAAGTCGTCATAGGGGCCCGCGCCGATGTCGCGCCCGCGCGCCGAAACGATGCCCGCGGTCACGGTGCCGCCGAGGCCGAACGGATTGCCGACCGCGAGCACCCAGTCGCCGATGCGCGGCGGCGTGTCGGCAAGCTTCACGTGCGGGAAGCTCGGGCCGCCCTCGACCTTGATCAGCGCGAGGTCAGTGCGCGAGTCGGTGCCGATCACCTTCGCGGTGTGGATCTTGCCGTCGTCGGTGGAAACCTCGACGGTCGTGGCCTTGTCGACGACGTGGTTGTTGGTCACGGCGTAGCCGTCAGCCGAGATGAAAAAGCCCGAGCCCTGCGCGCTGCCGAACTGGCGGCCGCGCGGCATAGGCGAACCATTGGGCGAACCATTGGGCGAACCATCAGGCTGGCCGAAGCGCCGGAAGAACCGCTCCATCGGCGAGCCCTTGGGGAACGGCAGGTCATCGCCGGACTGGGCCTGCGGGGCTTCGGCGCGGGTCTTGACGCGCACCGAGATGACGGCGGGCTTCACCTTCTCGACGATGTCGGCAAAACCGGTCGGGCGCGCGACGTTCTGCGCCTCCTGGGAAAGGTTCTGCGCCAGCGCGAACGGCGCATAGGGCGCGAGCGTGGAATTGGCAATCAGGCCGCCGGCTGCGATGCCCACCACCGTGGTGGCCAGCAACGCCAGCCGCCGCAGCGGCAGGATGCGCGTTGTGGATGGGGTGGCCGGGTTCATTGGAACTTCTGCCCTCGGAAAGTTGGCGCCTGCTGTTTGCACAGGAGTTGACGCCGCGTTTCGGCAGAAGATGGGAGTCCGCCCCTTACCGAGCAGTGGCTGCTGAATTAAACTTTAGTAATCTTGATGGCGGCTGATCGGCCATAACTTTCAATAGCTTACGACGATCGGTGTGGGGACGGCCTGTCCTCGCCGAGAAGTTCCGTCAGCCGTGCCTGTTCCGCCTCCGTGAGCGGCGCTTCGGCGGGAATCGCTTGCGTGCGGCGGCGACGGCGCAGCAACGACACAAGGCCTGCGCCGCCGAGCAGCAGAACCGCGACCGGGGCAAGCCACAGGAGCGCGGTGTCCCAGCCGAAGCGCGGCTTGAGCAGCACGAACTGGCCGTAGCGCGCGGTGAGGAAGTCGAGCACTTCCCCGTCGCTGTCGCCGGCCTTCAGCCGCTCGCGCACCAGAAGCCGCAGGTCGCGGGCCAGCGGCGCATCCGAGTCGTCGATCGACTGGTTCTGGCAGACCATGCAGCGCAATTCGCGCGACAGCTCGCGGGCACGGGATTCAAGCGCGGGGTCGGCGAGGATTTCGTCGGGCTGCACCGCGAGCGCAGGTGCCGACGCAAGGAAGGCCAGAGCCAGAACGAGCGCTTGCAGGGTCTTTTGCGGCGTCCCTTGCAGCATCTTGCGCGCCGTCGGCATCGGTCACTCCGCCGGCTGCATGGCCGGCTTGTCGGCCGGCCGCCGCGCAGGCTTTGGCGCGCCGATCCGCAAGCGGCGGTCCGACAGCGACAACGCGCCGCCCACAAACATCACCACCGCGCCGAGCCAGATCAGCAGCACCAGCGGCTTGAAATAGGCGCGCACCGCAATGGCGCCGTCGGGCTCCGGATCGCCGAGCGAGAGATAGAGCTGGCTGAAGCCGCGCGTGAGCAGCGCGGCCTCGGTGGTCGACATCTGCCGCGTCTGGAACGAGCGTTTCGACGGCTGCATCAGGCCTACGACATCGCCGCCCTGCCGCACCGTGAACTTGGCGAGCAGCTCGCGATAGTTCGCCCCCTGGCGCGTCACCATGCCGTCGAACGTCAGGTCGTAGCCGCTGAGCGAGACGCTCGCGCCGGGCTTCAGCGAGACGATCCGTTCGGTGCCCCAGGTCGAGGCGCAGACGATGCCGAGCAGCGAGACGCCGAGGCCGAAATGGGCGAACGCGGTGCCCCAGACCGAGCGCGGCAGGCCGCGCGCGCGGGCGAACGATATCGCAAACGAATTTCTGAACAGGCCGATGCGCTCGACCAGATCGGTCAGCGCGCCCGCCATCGAGAACACGGCAAGTCCGATGCCGAACGGCGCGAGCACCGGTCCGCCCGATGTCAGCGCAAAGGTCGCGGCAATCGCCACGACCGCCAGCGCCGCCGCGCCCATCGCCCGTTGCGCCACCCCAAGAAGGTCGCCCCGCTTCCACGCCAGCATCGGCCCGAGCGGCGCGACCAGCAAGAGCGGCACGAACATCGGACCGAAGGTCAGATTGAAGAACGGTGCGCCGACCGAGATCTTCTCGCCGGTCAGCGCCTCGAGCGCGAGCGGATAGAGCGTGCCGATGAACACGGTGGCGCAGGCGGCGGTGAGGAACAGATTGTTGAAGACCAGCGCGCCTTCGCGCGAGATCGGCGCGAACAGCCCGCCCTGCTTGAGCGACGGCGCGCGCAAGGCGTAGAGCGCCAGCCCGCCGCCGATGAAGAACACCAGAATGGCGAGGATGAACACGCCGCGGGTCGGATCGCTGGCGAAGGTGTGCACCGAAGTCAGCACGCCGGAGCGGACCAGGAAGGTGCCGATCAGCGACAGGGAGAAGGTCAGGATCGAAAGGAGGATGGTCCAGACCTTCAGCGCGTTGCGTTTCTCCATCACCACAGCGGAATGCAGCAGCGCCGTGCCGGCGATCCACGGCATCAGGGAAGCGTTCTCCACCGGGTCCCAGAACCAGTAGCCGCCCCAGCCGAGCTCGTAATAGGCCCAGTACGAGCCCATGGCGATGCCGAGCGTCAGGCACATCCAGGCGGCGAGCGTCCACGGCCGCACCCAGCGCGCCCAGGCGGCGTCGATGCGGCCTTCGATCAGGGCGGCGATGGCGAAGGAAAACGAGATCGAGAAGCCGACATAGCCGAGGTAGAGCAGCGGCGGATGCACCGCGAGGCCGAAGTCCTGAAGGATCGGATTGAGGTCGCGGCCCTCGAACGGCGCCTGCGGAATGCGCAGAAACGGATTGGAGGTGCCGAGAATGAACAGATAGAACGCAGCCGCGATCCACGACTGCACCGCCAACACGTTGGCCTTGAGCGTCGCCGGCAGGTTGCCGCCGAAGGCTGCGACCAGCGCGCCGAACAGCGCGAGGATCAGGACCCAGAGCAGCATCGAGCCCTCGTGGTTTCCCCACACGCTGGTGAACTTGTAGATCAGCGGCATCGCCGAGTGCGAATTCTCGAACACATTGAGGACCGAGAAGTCGGAGGCGACGTAGCCTGCGGTCAGCGCCGCAAACGACACCGCGACGAATGCGAACTGCGCCAGGGCCGTCGGACCGGCGACGCCGATCAGCGTGTCGTCGCGCAGCCGCGCGCCGATCAGCGGCACGCAAGCCTGAACCAGCGCAAGCCCCAGCGCCAGCACCAGCGCGTAGTGACCGATCTCGGCAATCATTTCTTTTTCTCGTAATCCTCTTTCCAGTGGCCCTGCTTTTTCAGCGCATCGGCCACCTCTTTCGGCATGTACTTCTCGTCGTGCTTGGCGAGCACGGATTCGGCCTTGAACGCGCCGCCCGGCTCAAGCGTGCCTTCGGCGATCACGCCCTGCCCTTCGCGGAACAGGTCCGGCAGGATGCCCTGGTAGCGAACCGCAATGGCCCGGTTGCCGTCGGTCACCTCGAAGCGCACGGCAAGCTTTTCGCCGCGCTCAAGCGTGCCGGGCTTGACGAGGCCGCCGAGCCGGATGCGGCTGCCGGGCTGGATGTTCTTCTCCACCACGTCGGACGGCGAATTGAAGAACACGATCGAGTCCTTCAGCGCCGTCAGCACCAGCACGGCGGCGAGCGCCAGCACGCCGAGACTGCCGCCGATCAGAACGAGACGCCGCTGCTTGCGAGTCATGCTTAGCCTTCGAGCCCCAGCCCTTTGATCGCCTCGTCCAGGCGGCGCAAGCCGTCGGCATTGCCTTCGAGCGCGCGCCGCGCCTCGCCCGCCGATGCGCGCGCCTGCTCCTTGTCGCCGAGCACCATATAGGCGCGCAAAAGCCGCAACCAGCCGTCGACGTCGGAGCCATCCTGCTTCAGGCGCTCGGCCAGGCGCGCGACCATGCCGCGCACCATTGTCTCGCGCTGCTCAGGCGACATCTGACCTGCAGCGGCGACGTCGGCCGCGCTCGGTCCCGGCGTTTCCGGTGTGGCCTGATTGGGGCGGGCTTGCGGCACCGAGGCATTCGGATCGACCCGCAACAGCGACTCCCGGACAAATCCGATCCAGGCGGCATCCTCCGGCGCGCCGGCCAAGAGCTTCGTCCAGACATCGGCGGCGTCCTTCGGACGGCCGTCCTGCTCGGCGGCAAGGCCGGTGAAATAGCGCGAGCGGAAATCCTCGGGATCGAGCGCGAGCGCGCGGTCGAACGCCGCCTTGGCGTCCGCCGTGACGATGCCGTTCGCCGCGCCGGTCAACGCCTCGCCGAGATCGGCCTCGCGCACCGCCGTCGATCCAAGCAGCCGCAGCGAATTCCGCCGCGCCTTCACCGCGTCGTCGTAGCGGCCGAGCCGCATATAGACCGGACCGATCACCTCCCAGCCGCGGCCATCCTCGGGATTGGCTTCGAGATGGGCTTCGACGCGGCCGACCAGATCGGCGATGGAGCGCTGCTCGGGCGACAGGTCGCGCCGCGCCGCTTGCGGCTGGCCCGGCAGGTCCGGCGAGCCCAGCGTCAGATAGACACCGGCGGCACCGAGCGGCAGCAGCAACAGCGCAACGAGCGCCACAGCACGCCGTCGCCACCCCGCGCTCTGCTGCGGCGCGGATGCACTGACATCGGCCGCCGCGAGCAGCCGCCGCGACACCTCGAGCCGCGCGGCCTCCGCCTCGGCCTCGCCGATCAGCCCCGCGGCGCGGTCGCGCCCGATCTCGTCGAGCTGGTCGCGATAGACCGCGACGTCGCTGCCGGCCGGGAGCGGCGCGCGGCGCGACAGCGGCCAAAGCACGGCGAAAATCGCCGCCGCCGTCATCAGCGCCATGACAAACCAGAGCGTCATGGCCGAGGGTTTACATCAGGGTCGCCGCGGGCAAAATACAATTCGGCAGGATGGGGCCGTGGGGCCGCGCCAGGAGGCTAAAATGATCGTGACCATCACAACGTTTCAGCTTGCCAAGCCCGCAACGCTCGCCGAAATCACCAAAACCTTCCAGAGCACCGCGCCGAAATACCGGGGTGTTCCAGGTCTCGTCCGCAAGAACTATTTCCTGAGCGAGGACGGCCGCCGCGCCGGCGGCATCTACCTTTGGGAATCGCGGGCCGACGCCGAGCGCATGTACACCGCGGACTGGACGAAGTTCGTCACCGAGAAATACGGCACGCCACCCCAGGTCGAGTACCTGCACGCGCCGGTGATGGTGGACAACCGCGACGGCTCGATCAGCGTCGCCGCCTGACGCTTGGCTTTCCGGCGTTCAGCCGTGCGCGACCTTGCGCTGCTCGGCCTGGGCGGCGACTTCCGCCGCTTTCGTCAGGAGCGCGGCGTATTCCTTGCCGAACACCTTGGCGCAGAACCGCACCGCCGCATCGACCTGCGACAGACGGAACGCGCGCTCGGCCGGAATTGCGGCGCGCAGCGCGTCGAGCAGCGTGCGGGTGCCGGTGTCGAGCAGGTGCTGCAATTCGTTGAAGGTGCGCTGCGTCACCTCGTTGATGGCAAGCTCGCTGGCATATTTGCGGCAGGTGAGCACGAAGACGATCAGCGCCTCGGCTTCATCCACCTCGTGCGGATCGAGGACGGAGCTGGGGCTGATCTCCTTCGACGGCCGCGGACGCACCAGCCGCCGCACCCGTCCGGGCATCAGCTCGATCTCGGCCGAAAGCAGCCTGGCGATATCGGCATGCAGAACCGCGAGCTGCCTCGCCCATGACGATTCCGGCGACAGGTCGATCTCCGAGCGCAGCCCGCGCAGCGCATCGTGAATGTCCTTGAGCAGCGCCGATACCGCAATGCCGCGCCCGCTCTTGAGATCGCCGGCGAGCTCGCGGACCCGCCGGTCGATCTCCTCGAGCACGACGTCGATCGTCACCACATAGGGGGTCTCGGCGATGCGCCTGGTGTCGTCGCTGTCGGCCGCCTTGGTCGCAAGCCGGATCAACTGCCAGGGCGATGCGAGGCGGCTCATCAGCAGCACCAGCGCATAGAGGAACAGATCGCTCTCCCTGCCGAGCGCCGCGTCGAACTGCGATTTGGCGGTGTCGAGCGTCGGTCCCGCGAACACGCTGATATAGCCCGGCAACTGCGTGGCGAGCGTCGCCAGCACGTCGCGGGCGCGCAGAATGCCGCACAGCGTCTGCACGTCTTCCACCGCACGCGTGGTGACAAGCGAGACGCTCAGGCGGCCGCGGTCCCGGTCGCTCGCGCCCGCCAGCAGCTCCTGGATCCGCTGCAGCACGCGATCCTGAAAGTCGCGCGCCGCGTGCTCGGCCCGATCCGGGACGCCGGTGAGAAACGCCTGATCAACCAGCTCGGCATAAACCTTCGCGTCGTCGGGGATCAGCGTATTGTTGATCCAGAGCCACAACGGCTCGAGCGCGGTGCGCGCCAGCCGTCCGCGATGGCGGTGCTCGGGGATGTCGTCGACGAGAAACGGCTCGAGCGGCTGGAAGAACAACCGGGCGCTGTCGTCGAAGCGCGCGGCGAAGGTGCGGCCTTCGCGCAGGCTCCGGCGCAATTCGGCCAGCACCAGCTCGGCGCCCGCCGGGCTCGCGCC
The DNA here is from genome assembly GCA_019746355.1 of Xanthobacteraceae bacterium. The sequence continues at coordinate 34,287 of JAIESC010000205.1, forward strand.
CTGCAGCAGGCCGCGCTCAAGCTCCGCAATCAGCAAAGCGCGCGCGCCGGGCTTCAATCCCCGGAGAAACGCACGCAGCTTTTCGAGGGCAGGATGGCCTTGGCCCGCCATTGCGCAATGACTCACTCGACACCCGGAAAGTTGATAGCCCGGACCGGATTAAGAACTCGTTTGGATTGATTGGAACCGGCCAGAATGCTGCAATTCCAAGGAGATACGACGTTAACCGCGGGGCGACGAGCACGCCCTTTCGCGCGGGTGGAAACCCACGCGAGGCCGCCGGGGGAACGCCGGCTCGATCGGAGTTTCAGCAGACAAAGATGACGGAGGACAGCATGGCGAACGAGAACTGGATCGATGTCGGTGCCGCCGCGGAGCTGTCCGCAACCCCGCTTCGACGGATCAAAGCCGGAGACCGCGAACTGGCGCTGTCCTTCAAGGACGGCCGGTTCGGCGTCGTCTCCAACACCTGCAACCACGTCGGCGGACCGCTGGGCGACGGCACGCTCGCCGGCGACTACATCAACTGCCCCTGGCACAACTGGAAATTCCACCGCTGCACAGGCTTGGGCGAGCCGGGTTTCGAGGAGGACGCGGTCCCGGCCTTTGCGGTGAAGGTCGAGAACGGCCGCGTGCTGATCGACATGGCATCGGCAACGAAACGGACGCGCAAGCCGCACGCGCCGCATCCGCTTTCGCGCAAGATCGAGCGCGCCCCGGGGCCGGTTCGCGTCGCCGGCATTGCGACTTCGCCGATGGACGAAGCCAATCCGCGCTTTTCCGGCTCCGACCATCTGCTGCGCCACGCGCTTGCGAGCTGCGCCGCGCATGGCGCTGAAAGCAGGATGATCCGGCTGAGCGAGCTGAAGTTCCGCGCCTGCGAGGGCTACTACTCCAAAGCGGCGCACGCCTGCACCTGGCCCTGCTCGATCACGCAGATGGACGAGAGCGATCAGATGGACCGCGTCTACGAGGCGCTGGTGCATTGGGCCGACGCGATCATCGTCGCGACGCCGATCCGCTGGGGCGCAGCATCGTCGCTCTATTTCAAGATGGCCGAGCGGCTGAACTGCGTGCAGAACGCAATCACCATCCGCGACCAGGTGCTGATCCGCAACAAGGTCGCGGGGTTCATCATCGTCGGCGGACAGGACAACATCCAGGGCGTCGCCGGCCAGATGCTGGGCTTCTTCGCCGAGCTCGGCTTCATCTTCCCGCAATTTCCCTATGTCGCCCATTCGCGCGGCTGGTCGAGCGAGGACATGGAGCGCAATGTCGAGCTCGTGCGCGCGTCGGCGGAGCTGGCCGAGGGCGCGGCGATGCTCGCCAGGCGTTGCATCGATCTGGCCGCCCGCCTGATCGCGCAGGACGAAGCGCCGACGACGATCGAGCGCGGCGGCCGCAAGGCGCACACGCTGGAAATGGAGAAGGACAAGCGGATGGCCGCCGAGGCGTGACGGCTGTGCCGATCATAAGCCGGCCTTGAGCCGGCCTTGATCGCCGCTCACTGCCGCCGCAGGATGGCCGGATGCATTCGCCCACCCAGCCATCCGCCAGACAACACGTCGTCGAGCGCGCCAAGGCCCTGGCACCGAAATTCGCCGCGCGCGCCGACGCGGCCGAACAGGCGCGGACGATCTCCAAAGAGTCGATGCAGGATATGCTCGACGGAGGCTTCGCGCGCATCCTGATGCCGCAGCGGTTCGGCGGCTACGACCTCGATTTCGAAGCCTGGCTCGACGTCATTCTGGAGCTCGGCAGAGCCGACGCGTCGCACGCCTGGTGCGCGAGCCTCGTCATCCACCATGCGCATCTCCTCGCGCAGTATCCGGAGGAAATGCAGCGAGCGATCTGGGCGAACGGTCCCGATGTCGCGATCGCGGCCTCGTTCGCGCCGCGCGCGAAGGTCGCGCCGGTCGAAGGCGGCTACCGCGTCTCGTGCGACCAGTCGACCTTCGCCAGCGGCGTCAACCACAGCTCGTGGGCGATGGTCGGCGGCATGCTGCATGGAAGCGGCCCGCCGAAGTGGCTGCTGCTGATGGTCCCGCCCGGCCAGTTCTCGGTCCGCGACGTCTGGAACACGGCCGGGATGCGCGGCACCGGCAGCAACACCATCGTCACCGACAACGTGTTCGTGCCGAGCGCCCACGCGGTCGATCTGGCCGACCTGCGGGAAGGCAAAGCGCCGGGCGGCGCGCTCAGCAGCAATCCGACGACGCGGACGCCGTTCTTCTTCTATGCGCCGCTTTGCTTTGCCGCGCCGATGCTGGGAGCAGCACTCGGCGCTTATGCGCACTTCCGCGAATGGACCAAGCCGCGCAAGGCGGTCGACGGCTCGTCGGTCGCGGAGAAGGTCAGCGTGCAAGTGCGGATGGCCCGCGTGGCCGCCGACCTCGACGCCGCCGAAATGCTGCTGCGGCGGGCGTCACGGACGCCGGCCTCGCTCGAGGAGATCACGCCGCAGCTTCTGGCGCGTTCGATCCGCGACTTTTCGCGGGTGTCCGAGATCACCGTCGCGGCGATGGATGCGCTCATGGAGCTGAGCGGCACGGCGGGCTTCGGCGCGTCCAATCCGATCCAGCGCGCATGGCGCGACGTTCGCTTTGCCGCGACCCACATCAGCCTCAATCCCGAAAACAACTACGCGAACTTCGGCCGCATCGAGTTCGGCTTGCCGCGCGATCCGACGCGGCCGTTTTTCTGAGGCACCCGCGCGCGTCAACGCGTAAGGTGGGTTAGGCGCGAAGCGCCGTAACCCACCATCGGGACTCGCGGCTGCCTCAGCCGGTGGGTTACGCGCCTTCGGCGCCAACCCGCCCTGCGAGTTTCAGCGTGCGCTGTTACGGTTCTTGAGAAGCTGCCGAAGGATGACTTCCGTCGCTTCGACTACCCGCGCAACTATCGCGTTGCCGTGCTCGACCGACGCCTCGCGGGCGTCGCCCATCACGCCGAGTGCCGCGATCCGCTGGTCGTCGCTCGACCAGGGCCAGCTTGTCGCAGGATCGAGCACCAGCGCGCGGATCGCTTCGCCCCCCGACGGTCCCCTGGCTTCGGGCATCCGCTCCCGCCGCACCAACTCCGGCGCGAGCGCCAGCATTGCCGAGGTCTCGTCCCGGCCGGCGTGGATCTCCGGCACGGCGGTGTCAAGGACGGGGCTCATCATCGCGCCAAGATGCAGGGCGGCGATGTTGAGGCCGAAGTCGCCGCGCAACTCATGGCCGAGAGCTTCGAGAATGCCGCGGTTGCCGCCGTGGCCGTTGACGATCAGCAGGTTGCGCGCCGGCAGCGACCGGGCGATCTCGCGGCCGAGATCGCACAGCCAGGCGGTCATCGCCGAAATCGACAGCGACAGTGTTCCCGGAGCCCAGGCGTGCTCGCGCGACAGCCCCACCGGGACCCCCGGCAACTGCCACAGGTCGTAGGCCTCGCCCCACCGCTCGACGATGCGGCGGGTGAAGGCTTCGGCCAGAACCGCGTCGGTGTTGAGCGGCAGGTGCGGACCGTGCTGCTCCATCGATCCCATCGGCAGGCAAAGGATAGAGGTTTCGCGCAGCGAAGAACCCACCTCCTGAAATGTCAGGTGACCGATCGCGCGCTTGTCTGCCGGCGTCACGGCACCAGCCGCGCCGCCGTCTCGTCCTTATCCTCGGTCAGCGAGGCGATGACATGGCCGAGTTGATGCCCGGCGCGCACCGCCTTGGCGGCGAGATAGCGGCGATTGTCGGCGTTGACAGGCGTCTCGAGCGGCATGCGGCCGGCGATTTCGATGCCGGCCTTGGACAGGCCGTCGAGCTTGGCCGGATTGTTGGTCATCAGCACCACGCGGGTGCAGCCGAGCATCTGCAGCATGCGGACCGCAACGCCATAGTCGCGCTCGTCGTCGTCGAAGCCGAGCGTGGTGTTGGCGTCGACGGTGTCGAGGCCGGCATCCTGCAGCTTGTAGGTCCGCATCTTGTTGGCAAGGCCGACGCCGCGGCCTTCCTGGGCGAGATAAAGGATCACGCCGCCGCCCGCCTCCTGCAGCCGCGCCAGCGCCAACCGGAGCTGATCGCCGCAGTCGCAGCGGCGCGAGCCGAACACGTCGCCGGTGAGACACGCCGAATGGATGCGAACCGGCACCGGCTTCGACAAGTCAGGCGTGCCGACGATCACCGCGACCGGATCGTCGCCGAACGCGTCGCGGAACACGACGAAGCGGGTCCGCACGTTCGAGCTGAGCGGCACATGCGCTTCGCCGGCAATGGTCAGCGATTGCGTCGACTCAACGCGGAAGCGCGCCACGGCGTTCGCCTCGATGTTGACGATCGGCGGGTTGTGCGAGCTCGTGATCTCGGCCGCCGTATCGGCGACCAGCACCGCCGGCAGCACCTGCGCGAGCTTGACCAGCTCGATCGCCGCCATCGCCGCGGGCCCAGCCGGCTCCGGCAGAAACGAATGCTCGGACTTGGCTTCGGCCGACAGCGTCAGAATCTGCGTCGCGTCGATGTCGGGGGTGAGTTCCAGCGCCACCGGCTCGTTGGTGTCGATGCCGAGCGACCGCGCGCGCAGCCCGGTGAGAACCAGACGCGGCATGATCGGCGCGCACAGCGCGCGGAACGCCGCGAGGCGCTCCTTGTCGAGCCCTTCGACGGGCAGGCAGAGCAGCGTTTCGCCGCTCCCCGTGATCACGACCGGACGGCCCGCTCGGAACTCCGCCAGCCCCCGGCCAACCCCCACATGCGCCCGGGTTCCAAAGAGAATTGAACCGGCGCCCGCCCCGTTATCATCACGCATTATGAAATTTACACTCCCTAGCCCGCCAAACGCTCCAAGTTGCGAACGCTTGGGTTACGAACGCTTCAGTACGAACCCTTGCACTGGAGTACGAACCCTTGCACTGGCGGACCCATTCCCCCGCTTTGCACACGGCCTTGGCGCGTGGTGCGACAATCCGTGCCGACCTATTATGACAACTTAAAGTCCTAATGTCTCAGGCTTGGCAAGGGGTTCCACTGCGGCCCCCTGCCCATGGACCAGTCACGGGCCGAGGCGGATGCGCCTGGAAGGTAGGCAACATATGGATTCCTGGGCTGGGGTTCCGGGCGCGTTTCGGGCGTTAACCAAACCACTACCTGAGCCCTGGGAGGCCCTGTTCGGCCCGCTGCGCTCGGGCCGGACCGACGACATGCTGGTGGTCGCGCAACTCGGCCAATCGCTGGACGGTCGGGTGGCGACCGAAACCGGCCATTCGCACTACATCAATGGGCCGGAGGCGCTGGCCCATCTGCACCGGCTGCGGGCTTTGGTCGATGCGGTGGTCATCGGGATTGGGACGGCGCTCGCCGACGACCCGCAGCTCACCGTCCGGCGGGTGGCAGGGCCGCAGCCGGCGCGGGTCGTGATCGATGCGCGGGGCCGCCTGTCCGCGAGCGCCCGCCTTCTCGCCCCCGATGGAGTCCGCCGCATGGTGGTCACCGCCACCGGGGCCCGGCCGCCGCTGCCGCCCGACATCGAGGTCATCGCCCTGCCCCGCAGTGATGGGCATATCGCGCCGCGGGCCATCCTCGGGGCGCTGGCCGAACGGGGCCTGCGCCGGGTGCTGATTGAAGGCGGCGCTGACACCGTCTCCCGGTTCCTTGCCGCCAGGTGTCTCGACCGGCTTCATCTCATGGTCGCGCCGATCATTCTCGGCTCGGGACGGACCGGTTTCTCGCTGCCGCCGATTGCGCGGGTCGACGAGGCGATCCTGACGCCGATGCGGATGCACCGGCTTGGCGACGACGTGCTGTTCGACTGCGACCTGTCGGCTCAGCGCGAACCGGTGGGCGTGGCAAAAAAATCGACGTGACCGACCCGGATCGTCGAGTGGCCCGACGTGACGAGGCCGCGCCGGCGTGTCAGCCAGGCGATGACATCGGTCGGGGAAACGCCGCCGATCTCGCGCGCCGCCGCCGCCCATCCGGTGAGCATCTCGAGCTGGATCTCGCGATCCTTCGGCGCAAACACCCAATCGGCCACGCCGTGCACGACCGCATAGCCGACGTGCTCGAACCGCGTGACGGCGGTGCGCGCAGCATCCGGACCGAGCGCCGGGCCGAATCCCTTGTCGGTGCGCTGGTGCCGGTTCACGGCGTCGATGATCGCCGCATCGGCAGGGTCCTGCGGCGTCAGCTCGATGCGGCCGTCATAGCTCAGCGCCGCATAGATCGGCAGCCGCCGCGCCGCGGCCTCGATCGCCAGCCGCTCCAGCCATTCGTCGGACACGAGATCGAGCAGCGCCGAGGTCGTCACGAGGTCAGCCGGACCGTCGAGTGCGGCCTCCAGATCGCGGTTGAGATCGACCGGCGCGGTGGCGACGTGAATGTCGGGCGGCGATGACTGTGGCGTGCGCGCGAGAAGACTCAGATCGTTGTCGACAAGCCGCCAGCTCTGCCGCGTCCTGATGCGCGGCGAGACCGCGCGGAACGTCGAGCCGGTGCCGCAGGCGAGATCGACGATCGCGACCGAAGACTGTCCGGCGAAGGCCGCGACCACCGCATCGATGATGGTCGCGTTGCGGGCGCTGCGGTCGTAAGGCTCGCGCAATTGCAGCCAGGCGGCGCTGAACCCGCTCATGACGCAGCCTCGATGGCCCTCGCCACGAGCTTGGCGGAATCCCGCCAGGTCGGCAGCTCCTGCGCGGCGGTGCGCGCACCGGACGCGAGCCATTTCCGCTCGGTCGGATTTTCGATCAGCATGCGAAGCGCGCGAGAAAGCGCCTTCACGTCGTTCGGCTCGACCAGGATGCCGGCCCCGGCCGGGACCGTATCGGGTATGGCCCCAGCGGTGGTGCCGACCACCGGCAGCCCGTGCGCCAGCGCCTCGGCATAGGCCATGCCGTAGCCCTCGAACCGCGACGCCAGGACAAAGATATCCGATTGCGCATAGAGCGCCTCGATCCGCTCGGCCGGCAACGCGCCCAGCACGTCGATGCGCGCGGCAAGTCCATGCCGGTCGATTTCGCCATCGAGCTGCGCCGCGGCCGCCGGATCGCGCGTGCGGTCGCCGGCGATGGTGAGATGCCATTTCAGGCTTTTGAGGTCGGCGAGCGCGGTCACCAGCACGTCGAAGCCCTTGCGGGGAACGATCGCGCCGATCGAGAGCAGCCGCAGCGTGCCGTCCTTGCTGCCGGACGAGACCGGGGCGCGGTCGGTGCCGGGACAGGCGACCGTGATGCTCGCGGCGTCGACGTCGTAGCTGTCGACGAGAATGGCCGCGGTCGAGGGGCTCGTCGCCACGACGCTGCGTGTTGCGGCGAGCGCCTCGCGCTCGCTGCTCTTGAAGTTTTTCGCTTCGTCGGGCGAGAGTCCCGTCTCCAGCGCCAGCGGGTGATGCACCAGCGCGATCAGCGGATAGCGCTCCCGCAACTCCCGCGCCGCCTCATGCAGCACGCCGAACGCCAGTCCGTCGATCACGATCGGGCAGCCCCTGGGCAATTCGGCAAGCTTCTTCTTCGCCGCCGCCTTGGTTTCCCAGGTCGGCTTCGGAAAGCCGTCACCAAGCCGCACCACGTCGACTTGCCAGCCGAGCTTCTGCAATTCGGCGATGATCCGGCGGTCGTAGGCATAGCCGCCGGTCGGCGTCGAAAGATCGCCGGGCACGGCGAACGCGACGCGGTTCACCACAATGGCGCCTCGTAGGATGCGCGCGCCACATGCGACTCCTCGATCGAAACGCGGATCGCCTTGAGCTCGCGGCCCGGACGGCCGAGCTCGCTCGCGCGCGCGGCCTTCGCCAGCTGGTCATAGATGTGCCTGGTCAGGAACTCGGTCGTGGTGTTCTTGCCCTTGAACTCCGGCACGTCGTCGAGATTGCGGTAGTTGATCGGCTTGAGCACGGCCTTGAGCGCGTCATGGGCGCGGCCGATGTCGATGACGATGCCGTTGTCGTCGACCGTATCGGCGATGAACGCCGCGTCAATGACGAAGGTCGCGCCGTGCAACGCCTGCGCCGGGCCGAACACATCGCCGCGAAACGAATGGGCGATCATGATGTGATCGCGAACCTCGACGGTGAACAAAAGGCACCTCTAGTAGCTGATGAGCTGGCAGAGTACGCCGCTCTTGGGCTTCAGGATATCGGGAAGAACGGTGGGAAGCTCGCGGAACGAAACCGCAGGAGTGAGCAGCGCGTCAAGATGCGGGTGCGCGGTGAGCTTGATCGCGGCCTCGAGCCGCTGCCGATGGGTGAACTTTGCCCGCTGCGAGGGCGCGACCTTGCCGACCTGGCTCGACACGAGCTTCAGCCGCCGGCTGTGAAACGCGCCGCCGAGCGGCACGGCGACGATGCCCGAGCCGTACCAGCTGAGCTCGATGATGGTTGCCTCTTCCGCGGCGATGTTGAGCGCGGTGGTCAGGCCCTCGGCACTGGCGCTGGTGTGGAAGACAAAGTGGCAGTCGGCGGGCGCGGCATCCGGCGTGGCAAAGCCGACCCCCAAGGCCGCGGCCAGCGCCTCGCGCGAGCGGTCGATATCGACCAGCGTGACCTCCGTCCCCTCCATCCGCGCGCACAGGAAAGCCACCAGCGCGCCAACCACGCCGGCCCCGATCACCGCGATCCGCCCGAACGGCCCGGGAGCGGCGTCCCAGGTGGCGTTGAGCGCGGTTTCCATGTTGGCGGCCATCACCGCCCGCGACAGCGTGATCTCCGCCGGCACCGGCACGGCGAAATCCGCGGGGACATCGAACAGGTTCTGATGCGGGTGCAGCGCGAAAACGTTGCGGCCCAGGAGTTCGTCAGGTCCGGCCTCGACCCGGCCGATGGTGGAATAGCCGTACTTCACCGGAAACGGGAAATTGCCGGCCATGAACGGTGCGCGCATCCGCTGGTATTCGCTCACCGGCACCCGGCCCGCCGCGATCAGCGCCTCGGTGCCCCGGCTGACCGCGCCGTAGAGCGCCCTCACCCGCACCTTGCCGGGCGTCAGCGGCTTGAGCCGCTCCTCGCGGATTTCCGCCCGCCCCGGCCCAACGTACCAGAGCGCCTCGGCACTCACTTCGTCGCCCGCCACACCCATTCCCCGCGTTGGACTTCGCACCCTGCCGCCCGCTATATCCTGCGCCAGCAGCCGAGGTAAGGAAGATTTTCGTCGTATTGGGGCAAGGGCGTGTCGGGGGAGCAGACCATAGCGATCGAATCGAGCGCCGGAGGGAGCCGGGAACTGGCCGCCCGCCGGGCGCTGTTTGCGTTCCTCGTCATCGCGACCATCGCCGGCACGCTCGCGCTCGCGGCCTATGCGCTCTCGGCCGGCGGCTTCGGCGTGCTGGACGTGCTGCTGCTGATCTCGTTCGGGCTCACGCTCCCCTGGACCTGCATCGGATTCTGGAACGCGGTGATCGGCTTCTGCATCATGCGCTTCTCGCACGACCCGATCGCCGCCGTGGTGCCAGCCGTCGCGCACATCCGGCCCGACGAGCCGATCACGGCGTCGACCGCGATCTGCATGTTCGTCCGCAACGAGCCGCCGGACCGCGTCATCCGCAATCTCGACGCCATGCTGCGCGAGATCGACGCGGCGGGCGTGGGGCAACGCTTCCATCTCTATGTCCTGAGCGACACCAGCCGGGACGATATCGCGACGCTGGAGGACGCAGGCTTCGCCGTGCTCGCCGAGCGGTGGCGCGGCCGCATTCCGGTGACCTACCGCCGCCGCACCGCCAACACCGGCTTCAAGGCCGGTAACTTCTGGGACTTCTGCGAGCGCTTCGGCGGCCAGCACGAATTCGCCGTCACGCTCGACACCGACAGCTTCATGACCGCGGCCGCGATCATGCGTCTGGTCCGTATCATTCAGGCCGATCCGAAGCTCGGCATCCTGCAGGGTCTCGTGGTCGGGCTTCCCTCCGCCAGCGCGTTCGCGCGGCTGTTTCAGTTTGGCATGCGGCTCGGCATGCGCTCATGGACCATCGGCTCGGCCTGGTGGCAGGCCGATTGCGGGCCCTACTGGGGCCACAACGCGGTGATCCGCATCGCGCCGTTCGTCGCCCACTGCCACATTCCGAAGCTGCCGGGCGAAGGCGTGCTCGACGGCCATGTGCTGAGCCACGACCAGATCGAGGCGGCGTTCATGCGCCGCGCCGGATATCATGTGCGGGTGCTGCCGGAGGAGGACCTCGGCTGGGAGCAGAACCCACCGACGCTCATCGAATTTCTTCGCCGTGATCAGCGCTGGTGCCAGGGCAACCTGCAGTACTGGCCGTTCATCAAGATGCCGGACCTGCCGCCGGTGTGCCGGTTCCAGCTCCTGTTTGCCATGCTGATGTTCATCGGTTCGCCGGCCTGGATGGGCATGCTGATCTTCGGGACGATTGCGGCAGCGCTGGCCCCGACCCCCGCGGACTTCATGCACGCCGGGGCCGGTCACGCGCTGCTGGTGCTGGTGTTTGTGATGTGGTTTGCGCCGCACTTTGCCACCGAGCTCGACGTGCTGTTCACGCCGGCGCTGCGCCGCGCGTTCGGCGGGCTGCTGCGCTTCCTCGCCGGCATGGTCGTCATGCTGGCGTTCTACGTGCTGATCCTGCCGACGATGTGGTTCTGCCACACGCTGTTCATGATCGAGATTTTGCTGTTCGGGCGCGCGATCGGCTGGGCCGGCCAGGTGCGCGACGATCACACCGTGTCATGGGCGGAAGCCGGTAAGCAACTATGGCCGCATGCGGCGCTGGGATGGGGCGCGATTGTGCTGCTCGCGCTGACGCATCCGAGCGGAATTCCCTACGCGCTGCTGCTCGCCGGGGGGCCGGCGCTCGCCATTCCGCTTGCGGTCGTCTCCGCATGGCCTGCGGTCGGCCGCGCATTGGTGCGGCTTGGCATCGGCCGGTTGCCGGAGGAGACCACGCCGCCGCCCGCATTGACGGCGCTGGCGCTGCCCGCGCTCGCCAAGGCGGAAGCACGGCCGGCCTGAGCCATGCTGGAGTGGCTCCGCACCGTGCGTGGCGTCCTGCGATCGCTGCGCGTCTATTACGGCCACCGCCAGCGCAACGCGGCGATGGACCGGCTCTATGGACAATTCGTCGGTGAGGGCGATCTGGTGTTCGACGTCGGCTCCCATGTCGGCGACCGCATCGGCGCGTTCCGCCGCCTCGGCGCACGCGTCGTCGCGCTCGAGCCGCAGCCCGCCCTGGTGACGACGCTCAAGCTGCTCTACGGCCGCGACCGCAACGTCGCGATCGAGGCCAAGGCCGTGGGCCGTGCATCCGGTGAAATCGAGCTGAAGATCAACGTCGACAATCCGACGGTCTCGACCGCGTCCGACGCGTTTGTCGGCGCGGCGCACGGGGCAGCGGGTTGGGAGGGCCAGGTCTGGGCCAAGTCGATCCGCGTGCCGATGACAACGCTCGATGCGCTGATCGCGGCACACGGGCATCCGGCATTCATCAAGATCGACGTGGAGGGCTTCGAGGCCGAAGCGCTGGCAGGACTGACGCAACCGGTCAAGGCGCTGTCGTTCGAATTCACGACGATCCAGCGCGACGTGGCGCGCGCCTGCATCGAGCGGTGCGGCGCGCTCGGCTATGCCAAATTCAACGCTGCGCTCGGCGAAAGCCAGGAGCTCGGCGCGTGGCGGACCGCGGATGAGGTCGGCCGCTGGCTCAACGAGCTGCCGCACGCCGCCAATTCGGGCGACATCTACGCACGCCTCGATTGAGCGTCACGGTCACTGAGCGCCGAACTTAGCGCCGAATCTGGCCCGCAGCTCGGCAAGCGCGCCGGCGAGCGGATGGAACGTGAAGCGCACCACGTGCTTGCCGGGCGGCACGGCAACGGCGCGGAACAACACGTTGGCCTTCAAGATCTCGGCGGGCTTGCCATCGACGCTTGCGCGCCACCACGGGTGCCACACGTCGTTGAGCACGACGAAGCCGCCGGACGGCGCATCGGCCTCGATCTCGATATCGGTGTTCTGGTAGCGCCGGATGCGCGCCGATCCTGCCTCGCCGCCCGACGGCGCATTCGCGGGCGCTTGTTCCAGCAGCACGGTGCGGCGCGGATCGAACTGCGGCCACACCCCCTCGCTGATCAGCTTGGCGAAATCGGCCCTCTGCCATTGCGTGGCCAGGAGAACGCGCGGCAGCGCCCGCGGATTTTCGTAGAGGTAGGCGTCCCTGGTTCGGCCGACCAGGTTCACGTCGCCGGGCTTGAGCGCCGGATCGATCGTCTCGATCGGCTCACCGAGCACGATGAACCGGACGCCGAACAAGTCCTGCAGCATCGAACGGTAGGACGGCAGGAGCGGCGTGAACGGCCCGCGCACCGCGGCCACCGTGTCGAGCACTCCGGTCGCATCCTCGAAATGGCCGAGCCGCAGCGGGTTGTGGCCGAACAGATGATCGAAGTCGTGGATCAGGCCGATGTTCGGCCAGTGATAGGCGATGCCGATCAGCTCGACTCGGTCGCGGCGATCCGGCCTGGCGGCATCTTTCAGCCTGGCTTTGAGCGCGACGACGGTTTCGTCATTGGTGTCGCGGCGAAGCGCGCCGAACATCGACGACGGCAGGCCCGTCGACTCGTTGGGCGCATTGTTCCAGGCAAAGTCCGCCGCGCTGAAAGCGGCCAGCGCCAGCGCCGCCAGTGCCGCGCTGCGCGGAGCCGCGCGGCGCGCAACAGCAAGCGCGCC
>JAIESC010000047.1 GCA_019746355.1 Xanthobacteraceae bacterium
TACCTGTTCATCGCCGGCGCGCTGATGTTCAAGGCGCAGCACGACCTCAAGTACGGCGAGTACCGCTTCGTCAAAGGCGCGAGCCTGCGTGATGTGGTCGACACAATCATCGAAGGCAAGGTGGTGCAGCACGGATTCACCGTGGCCGAAGGCCTGACCTCCGACCAGATCGTGCAGAAGCTCACCGAGAACGACGTGCTCACCGGCAACATCCGCGACGTGCCGCGCGAGGGCACGCTGCTGCCGGAGACCTACCGCTTCACCCGCGGCATGACGCGCGAGCAGATCATTCGCCGCATGCAACAGGACCACCGCCGGGTGTTGCAGGAGGTCTGGGAGCGGCGCAGTCCCGACCTGCCGATCCGCTCGCCGGAGCAGCTCGTCATTCTGGCCTCGATCATCGAGAAGGAAACCGGCAAGCCCGAGGAGCGCACGCGCGTCGCGTCCGTGTTCGTCAACCGGCTGCGGCAGAAGATGAAGCTGCAATCCGATCCGACGATCATCTACGGCCTCGTCGGCGGCAAGGGCTCGCTCGGCCGGCCGATCATGCGCGGCGAGATCGAGCAGCCGACACCCTACAACACCTACGTCATCGACGGGCTGCCGCCGGGCCCGATCGCCAATCCGGGCCGGGCCTCGCTCGAAGCCGCCGCCAATCCGGCGCGCACCAAGGAGCTGTTCTTCGTCGCCGACGGCACCGGCGGACATGCCTTTTCCGACACCTACGAGCAGCACCAGCGCCATGTTGCGCGGCTGCGCGCCATGGAGCAGCAGGGGCGCGGCACTGCGCCGGCCACGCCCCGGACACGGTAACGCTGTGCAGCTTGGCCGGCTTATGACATCTGACATCGTCTGGGTAGCGGTGGGCTGCTACGAACGCGCCTGTGCCGGAACAGGCCGCTTTTCCTGGGCTCGCGCGATGTCCTCGGGCGTCAGCACGGCCATGCCTCTGCCGCCATAGGCCGAAGGACGCAGCTCGGTGCGGCTTTGCGCAGCGGACGGGGCGATCGGCAGCAGCGGAAACAGCATCTCGGCCACGCGGTACGCCTCCTCAAGGTGCGGGTAGCCGGAACCGATCACGGTGTCGATGCCGAGGCTCTGGTATTCCATCAGCCGTGCAGCAACGGTCTGCGGCGAGCCGACCAGCGCCGTCGCCGATCCCGCGCGCACGAGTCCGACGCCGGCCCACAGGTTCGGGCTGATTTCGAGCTTGGTGCGATCGCCGCCGTGCAGTGCCTGCATCCGGCGCTGGCCGACCGAGTCGGCAACTTTGAACTTGGCTTGCGCCGCCGCGATCATGTCGTCGGGAATCCTGGCGATCAGCTCGTTGGCGGCCTCCCAGGCCTTGTCGTCGGTTTCGCGGACGATGAAATGCAGGCGGATGCCGAAGCGCATGGTGCGGCCGCGGGCGGCGGCGCGGCGCTTGACGTCGGCGATGCTCTCGGCGACCTGCGCGGGCGGCTCGCCCCAGGTGAGATACACGTCGCATTGCTCGGCCGCGACATCGCGGCCGACCGGCGATGCGCCGCCGAAATAGAGCGGCGGGTAGGGTTCCTGCACCGGCGGGAAATGCAGCCGGCCTTCGCGCGCGCTGAAGTGCTTGCCCGAGAAGTCCACGCGCTCGCCCTGCATCAGGCGGCGCCAGATATGGAGAAATTCGGCGGTCTGGGCGTAGCGCTCGTCGTGATCGAGAAAATTGCCGTCGCCGTGCATGTCGCCGGCGATGCCGCCGGTGACGACGTTCAGGAGAAGCCGGCCGTTGCTCAGGCGATCAAAAGCCGAGGCCTGTCGCGCCGACTCCGCCGGCACGATCGATCCGGGCCGCAGCGCGACCAGGAAGCGCAGCCGCTCGGTATGCGTGACCAGCGAGGAGGCGACCACCCATGCGTCCTCGCAGAAGCTGCCGGTGGGAAGAAGCGCGCCGTAGTACCCGAGGGAATCGAGTGCCTGCGCCATCACGCGCAGATAGCGGTTGTCGGTCTTGCGCTGTCCCTCCGACGAACCGAAGAAGCGCACCTCGCCGCTGGTCGGGAAGAACCAGAGGAATTGCAGCCGTCCGTCGCTCGCGGGCTGGGCAATGGTCATCGTGTGCACTCCGGCATCGAGTCTCGCTCGGGCCTGCGGCCGCAGGCTTTGGCGTGCAGCCTAGCGGTCTGACGTTGAATGATCTAATTGAATTGATTGGCCGGATTTATGAGTATTCCTGAATATGCGGAACATCACGCTGAAGCAGCTGCGCGCCTTTGTGATGATCGCAAGGGAAGCAAGCTTTACCCGGGCGGCCGCCCGCCTGAACCTGTCGCAGTCGACGCTGACGCTGCAGATTCGCGAGCTTGAGGCGGAGGTCGGCCTCAAGCTGCTGCACCGGACGACGCGCTCGGTCGAGCCGACAAGCGCGGGAACGGGATTCCTGCCGCTCGCGTCGCGGCTCCTGGATGAACTGTCCGACGCCGTCGAGGACCTTCATGCGCTGGCGCGGGGCGAAAAGGGTTCGGTCGCGGTCGTTGCCGGCGCCTCGGTGATCTCGCTGGTGGTCGCGCCGTCGATCGCGACGCTCGCCATGTCTTTTCCCGGAATCTCGGTGCGCATCCTGGAAGACATCGGCGACGCGGTGGTCCGCCGCGTTGCCGCGGGCGAAGCCGACTTCGGACTTGCGAGCATCGTGCAGCCATCGCACGACATGGAGAGTTGGTTCCTGCTCAAGGACCAGGCCGGGATTTTGTGCGCCAAAGGCCACCCGCTGGCGCGCAAGCGCAATCTGACCTGGAAGGACCTGACGCGGTTTCCCTTCGCAAGCCTTGCGCAGGGCACCTCGCTTCGCCAGATGCTCGACAAGCATCCCGACGTCGGCGGAGCGCTGCCGAGGCCGAGTTATGAGGCGTCGAGCATCTCGGCGCTGGTCGCGATCGTTGAGCAGGGCGCGGGATTTGCATTGCTGCCAAGTCTGGCGGCGGCACCGGCGACGCGGCAGCATCTCGTGTTCCGGCCAGTGCACGGACCGGACATGTTCCGCGCGCTGCATTTCGTATCGCCGCGGCGGCGTACGCTCACCCCGGCCGCCCGCCAGGTCGCGTCCGCGATCCTTGCGCAACTCGATTCCGTGCGGCGGCTGCGCAGCGCCGAAATCAGCATGGCTTCGTCGGAACTGGACGCTCTGCGGAAGGCGCTCGACCCGCGAAAGCTTTGACTGCGACCCGGCCTGTCGCATTTGCTCATTAATCCATGAGATTAAGCAACTGGCCGCCACGCGCGCGCTTCGCTACGCTTGGTGCCGCCGGACTGGCATCGATGCAAACGCGGCGGGGGTTGAAGGCGATGACATTTGGGCAGTTCGCGCGGTCGTCGGTGGCGGCGGCCGTGCTGGTGCTGGCTGGCGCCTCGGCCGCTCCGTCGGAGGAGTATCCGTCGCGGCCTCTGACCATCGTCGTGCCCTATGCGGCCGGCGGCACCCTCGACACTGTCGCGCGCCATATCGGTAAGAGCCTGTCGGAGAAGTTCGGCAAGCCCGTGCTGATCGAAAACCGGACCGGCGGCGGCACCGTTATCGGCACAAACGTCGTGGCGAAGGCCGCACCCGACGGCCATACGCTGCTGATGGGTTCGAGCACGCCGCTTGCCATCAATGCGACGCTCTACAAGACGTTGCCCTACGATCCCAAGACCGACCTCAAGCTCCTTGCATTGGTGGCTGCGTCCCCGGTGGTGATGGTGGTCAACCCGGCGTCGCCGATCCGCTCTTATGCCGACCTCGTCAGAGAGGCGAAGGCGAAATCGCTTCCCTATGCCAGCGCGGGCAACGGCTCGCCGCATCATCTGTTCATGGAGCTGATGATGTCGATGGCGGGAATCCAGATGACGCACATCCCCTATCGCGGAACGCTGCCGGCCCTGACCGACGTGGTCGCGGGCCAGGTGCCGCTGATGTTCTGCGATCTGATCTCGGGGCTTGAGATCATGAAGGCCGGCAAGGTCCGACCGATCTTCACCGGCACGCGGACGCGGCTGCCGGTCCTTCCCGATGTGCCGTCCTCGGCCGAAGTCGGGCTGGTTGATTTCCACGCTGCGTCATGGCTCGGGATCGCGGTCACAGGCGGTACGCCGGTGCCGATCCGGTCGAAGCTGCGCGACGAGATCGTCACGATTGTAAAGTCGCAGGCCTTCAAGGAAGCGGTCGAAAAGCTCGGTATGACGACGATGGAAAGCGGCTCGCTGGAAGAGCTGGACGCATTCGTGCAGAAGGAGATCGTCCGCTGGGGCGAAGTCGTCAGGAAATCCGGTGCGACGGCCGAATAGCTGCCCGAGCGCGCGGCGCGGCGACGTCAGCCGCCGCCAAATAGCGCGCGAAGGCCGGTGAAGGCGCCGAAGCGGCGTCCGGTCTCGGGCGCGCCTTCTTCTACGCCGGCGCGCGCGCGCTGCTCGTCACCAACTGGTCGGTCCATTCGCAATCGGCGCGCGACCTCACGACCGATCTGTTCCGCCGTCAGAATGCGGATCAGGCATTGTCGCGGGGCGAAGCCTTGCGGCAGGCGATGATGGCGTTGCTCGATGGCCCCGGTTTTGCCGGCCCCGACGGCAAGACGGCGTTCGTCTATGCGCATCCCTTGTTCTGGGCGCCCTACAGCTCATCGGCGACGGCGGTATCTGAGGTCGCAGGATCGATCCCGCTGTGATTTGCCCGGTCGCCTGCTTCCCGCGGCCGCCTGAAATGCTCTAAGGTCCGGGCAAATTTTTTGGCAGCGGACCAGCATTCGATGGCACTTTCCAGCATGACCGGCTTTGCGCGCGGGCACGGCGTCGCCGGCACCTATGCCTGGTCGTGGGAGCTCAAGTCGGTCAACTCCAAGGGGCTTGATCTGAAGCTGCGGCTGCCGCCCGGCTGGGACGCCATCGAAGCCACGGTGCGCGCCAGGGCCTCCGAAGCGCTCTCGCGCGGCAGTGTGTTCGCCAATCTCACCGTGAGCCGCGAGGGCGTGGCGCCGGTCGCGCGCATCAACGAGCCGGTGCTCGCCGCCGTGCTGGCCACGCTCAAGGGGCTGTCGGGCAAGGTCGACGCCGCTCCGCCGACGCTCGACGGAATTCTTTCGCTGAAAGGCGTGATCGATGTCAGCGAAGCGGAAGAGAGCGAAACCGAGCGGGCCGCGGCCGAAAGCGCGGTCGTCGCAGGCTTCGCGCAGACGCTGAAGGGGCTCGCCGAGATGCGGCGCAACGAGGGCGAGGCGCTCGGGAAAATCCTCACCGGGCGGCTTTCGGAAATCGGCGAGCTGGCCGCACGCGCCGAGGCCGCGCCGGGGCGCAAGCCCGAAGCGATCAAGGCGCGGCTTGCCGAGAAGATCGCCGAACTGCTCGAGGGCACCCAGCGCTTCGATCCCGACCGGCTGCATCAGGAGGCCATCCTGCTCGCGACCAAGGCCGACATCCGCGAGGAGCTCGACCGGCTCACGGCGCATGTCGCGCAGGGCCGGAAGCTCATTTCGGCCGGCGGGCCGGTCGGCCGCAAGCTCGACTTTTTGGCTCAAGAATTGAACCGAGAGTCCAATACGCTGTGCTCCAAGGCCAACGATCTGGAGCTGACCAATATCGGCCTCGAGCTGAAGGCCGTGGTCGAGCAGTTCCGCGAGCAGGTGCAGAACCTGGAGTAGGATGGCGCGCGCTTCCAAGAAAACCATCGCCCGGCGCGGGCTGATGCTGGTGCTGTCGTCGCCGTCCGGCGCGGGCAAGACCACGCTGTCGCGCATGCTGCTCACCTCGGAGCGCAACATCGAGTTGTCGATCTCGGTGACGACGCGGCCGCGGCGGCGCGGCGAGGTCAACGGCCGGCACTATCACTTCATCGACCGCAAGAGGTTCGAGCAGTTGGTGAAGAACGACGACCTGCTGGAATATGCCGAGGTGTTCGGCAACGGCTATGGCACGCCGCGCAAGCCGGTGGAGCGGGCGCTGAAGACCGGGCGCGACGTGCTGTTCGACATCGACTGGCAGGGGACGCAGCAGTTGCGCGAGCGGGCGCGCGAGGACCTGGTCAGCGTGTTCATCCTGCCGCCTTCGGGCGGGGAATTGGCGCGGCGGCTGCACACCCGCGCCCAGGACGACAGGAAGGTGATCCGCGCGAGGATGGCCAAGGCCGGCGACGAGATGAGCCACTGGGCCGAATACGACTATGTCATCGTCAACCGCGACCTCGACCGCGCGTTCGGCGAGGTGCGCGCAATCCTTGCCGCGGAGCGGCTCAAGCGCGAGCGCCAGCCCGGCCTGTCGGCCTTCGTGCGCCGGCTGCGGACCGAGCTCTAGACGTCGACGCGACAGTCAGGTGTTGCCGGGAGGCGCGAAGAAGCACTTCCGGGCACCGCCCCACTGACAGCGCCAGTAGGTGCCTGTCGGCGAGGGCGTCGCCTCATGGAACGGGATGGTTTCCCTGGTGCTGATGACAAAATAGCCGGCTGGCGTGACCTTCACGTCGGCGTCGGTCAGCTCGAGGCAATCCCGCTCGCCGCAGCACAATTCCCCGGCCGCGTTCTTGTAGCCGCCGCGCTGAATCCATTCTGCCGGCCCATGCGCATGAGCCAGCGAAAGCAGCGCGAAAACGGCTACTCCAGCGGTCAGGGGACGGATTACGCCACTGGGAACGTGCATGGCCATGACCAAGCTCCCTAAATTCCCCGGGCCGGATCATGCTGCGTTGCAACAATGGCTAAATCAAGAGCAGGAAAAGTAGCGAAATACCACTACCGCATATTAGTCTGGCTGTTGCTGCATTGCGACATCCCAAGTTGCCAACAACTCGCGTCAGGTTTTTGCGCGACCGGCCGACCATCCGGCCGGCGCGGAGGTCGCATTGGGCCCTGCGCCGGGGATCATGCGCCTCGCTGGGCCGCCGCCAATGCACGTGCGAGGGCGGCAAACCCCTCAACCGTAATCTCCTCGGCGCGCGCCGTGGGCTCGATGCCGGCAGCCTCGAGCAACGGCAGCGGATCGGTGCCAAGCGATTTGAGGCTCTGGCGCAGCATCTTGCGGCGCTGGCCGAAGGCGGCCTCGGTGACGCGTTCGAGCGTTGAGCGATTGCAGGGCAGGGGCGCGGCGCGCGGAATGAGCTGCACCACCGACGATGTCACTTTCGGCGGCGGCACGAAGGCCGACGGATTGACGTCGAACAGGATCTTCGCCTGTGCGCGCCACGCGGACAGCACGGACAGGCGTCCATAGGTCTTGCCGCCGGGCGGCGCGGCGATGCGTTCGGCGACCTCGCGCTGGAACATCAGCACCATCCGGTCGTACCAGGGCGGCCATGGCTCGGCGGCGAGCCAGCCGGTCAGCAGCACGGTTGCGATGTTGTAGGGGAGGTTCGCGACGATACGCGCGGGGCCGCGGTCGAGATGCGGCGCGGGATCGAACTCCATCGCGTCGCCCGGCACGACGGTGAGACGTCCCGGATAGTGCCCGGCGATTTCATGGAGCGCCGCCACCGCCCGCTCGTCGCGCTCGACGGCGATGACGCGGCGCGCGCCTTCGGCGAGCAGTGCGCGGGTGAGCCCGCCTGGGCCGGGGCCGATCTCGACCACGCTGACGCCGTCGAGCGGGCCCGCCGCGCGGGCGATGCGGCCGGTGAGGTTGAGGTCGAGCAAAAAATTCTGGCCGAGCGATTTTTTCGCCGACAGGCCGTGCCGCCGGATCACCTCGCGCAGCGGCGGCAGGCCGTCGGATGCGGCTGCGCTCATGGTGCGTTCATCGGAGCGCCGCGACAGGCTTTCGCTGCTTGCGCTGATCGGCCGCGGCAAGCCGCGCCGCGAGCTTCAGCGCCGCGACGAGGCTCGACGGATCGGCCCTGCCGGTGCCGGCGATGTCGAAGGCGGTGCCGTGGTCGGGCGATGTGCGCACGAACGGCAGGCCGAGCGTGGTGTTGACGCCGTGGTCGAAGGCGAGCGTCTTGATCGGGATCAGCGCCTGGTCGTGATACATGCAGAGCGCGACATCGTAGGTCTTGCGCGCCGCCTCGTGGAACATGGTGTCGGCGGGAAGCGGGCCACGCGCGTCGATACCGTCGGCGACGAGCCGCTCGATCGCGGGCTTGACGATCAGGCTGTCCTCCTTGCCGAGCGTATCGTCCTCGCCGGCGTGCGGGTTGAGGCCCGCGACCGCGAGCCTGGGCCGTGCGATGCCGAAGCGGTCGATCAGGTCGCGCGCCACCACGCGGCCGGTCTCGAAAATGAGGTCGCGGGTCAGATGCTGCGGCACGTCCTTGAACGGGATGTGGATCGTCACCGGCACGACCGCCACCTCCGGCGCCCAGAGCATCATGACGGGCCAGGCCGGATCGCCGGTCGCCTCGAACGACAGCCGCGCGAGGTATTCGGTGTGGCCCGGATCGGTGAAGCCCGCCTTGTAGAGCACGCTCTTGGCGACCGGATTGGTGACGACGGCGGAGGCGCGGCCGGCGAGCACGTCGGCGACGGCCTGGTCGATCGAGGCGATGGCGATGGCGGCGCTGGTGTTGTCCGGCTTGCCGGGCTCGGCGGTGGCGGTGATCCCCAGCGGGACGACCGGCAGGGCGCGGGCAAAGGTCGCGGCCGCGGTCGCAGGCGTCGCGGTCTCGACCGCGACGTCGAGGCCGAGCGTTCTGGCGCGGCGTTCGAGATGCGCGGGGTCGGCAAGGATATAGAACGGCGGCAGGCTCAGTTCGGCGCGGCGCGACCATGCCGCAAGCGCGATGTCGGGGCCGATGCCTGCGGGCTCGCCAAGTGTCAGGGCAAGCGGTTGCAGCATCGCAGCGGCGTCCTTTTGCCTATTGCCGGTACTCGATCATGGCCTGGCTCCGCAGCTCCCTGAGGTAGGCCTTGGCGCGGGAGTCGAAGGCTTCGCTGTAGAGCTGGTCACGCGCTTCCTTCTTCTCGAGCGCGTTGTCGGATTCTTTGCGGGAGCAAACGGCATAGACCTCGACGCCCTGCTGGGTCGCTTCCGGCGGCGTGAGCCGGCCGATCTCGGTCTTGGTCAGGATGTCGCGCAGCGCCGGCGGCAATTCCGCGGAGTTCTTGGTCACCGGCGGCCGCACGGCGACGAAGCGGACGGCGCGTGCCATTGGAATGCCTTCCTCGCAGGTGCGAAACTGCGCGCGCAGCGACTCGGCTTCCCTGGCGCGGGCCTGGAACGCATCCGGCGGTGAGCCGCGCGGCACGACGAACAGAATCGGTCGCAGCGTGTAGTCGTAGGACGCCGTGGTCGTCGCCGTCCCTTGCGGGTTCTTGGCGGCGATTCTCGACTGGATGTCCCGCTCGCTGAACTGGAAGCTCGCCTGGTAGCGGCCGCGGATGATCTGGGTCCAGACGATGTCGGCCCTCATGCGCGACTTCAGCGTGTCGGCATAGACGCCGCTCTTGGCCAGTTGCTCGGAGAAGTCCCGGGGCGACTGGCGCATGCGCCGCGCCATGTTGGCGAAAGCGTTGTCCACGTCCTTGTCGATGTCCGGGATCGCGTAGCGCTTGAGCAGCTGGATCTTGAGCTTCTCGTTGATCAGCTCCTCGATCACCTCCTGGCGCGCCGGCGTCTTCTGCGTGCTGAGCTGCAGGAGCTTGCTGCGCTGCTCGATGTCGAGGTTGGTGATCGGATCGCCGTTGACCAGCACGACCACGCCCTGGGCCTGCGCGGCTTGCGGAGCGCTGGCGATGACGGCGACCGCCAACGCGGCGGCGGCAGAGAGGCGAAGCAGAGCGGGGAGGAGGTGTTTGGGTTTCATCGCGTCTTGCATTGCGGCGTCTTGCATTGCGTTCTGCGGCGTCCGGATCGCCGCCCGGCCGCGCATGCGATCCGCCTCGCTGCGCGCCCCTGTTGCGGACTATAGACCCGCAGGACCGCTGGCGACAGTCTGGCTCACCGACGTGCCACCCAGCGTGCGGAGCGTCATTTGCAGCATGATCCGGTCGTCCCGGGTCGCGACGCCGCTGTAGGTGTAGTTCCTCATATAGCTCAAGGCGACAATGAGGCAATCGTCGATATAGCCGATGCCGAATGAGGTGCCGGCGAGCGCGTTGGCGTCGAGGTCGTAGCGCACCGCTGCGGTCGCCTGCCAGTTCTGCGTGATCTTCACCGAGCCGCTGGCGAGAATGCCTTCGCGCCGCTCCAGGAAGCCGATCTGCGGCTGCGCGTCGTACTTGCCATAGAGCATCGCAACGGACCACCGGTCGAATGACGCGCGCGCCTCGGTTTCGAAACGCCGCACCTCGAACGATCCCTCGTCGAAGCGGAAGCGGGTGGTGAACGACCAGATGCGGTCGGGCTGATACATCAGCCTCGCCACGTAGTCGGAGCGGCGGGTGTCGAGGCCGCTGTCCAGGCCGGTGTTGGTGTTGTCGGCGACGGCGAAGGAGTTGGTGCCGAACAGTTGGTAGGACTGGCCGAACAGCGCGTTGATGAATCCGCCGCGGTTGAACTGCGTGGTGTACTGGATGCCGACGTTGGCGCGGCCGCCGCCTTCGGTGCGGTCCCAGCCGCCGAACTTGTCGACGCGGAACAGGTTGGTGTCGTCGAAGATCAGGCTTTGCGCGTCCTCGTTCGGCAATTTGCCGATGTTCATCTCGTTCGGGCGGATGATGATCTGCGCGATCGGCTCGATGGTCTGCGTACCCCAGCCCTGAACGTTGATGAACGGATAGCGGTATTCCAGGCCGACCGTCGGCATCACGCGGATGTCCGAGGTGTCACCGGGGGTGAAGTAGTTCGACACGCCGGGCTGGTTTGAGATCGAGGCAAAGCCGGCATCGGCGCGCAGGCTCACGAACGGCGTGAAAATCTGGCCGAATGAATCCGTGATGCTGCGCTTCCAGTTCACGTCGGCCGAGGCGCGCGTATAGGTCCCCGGGAAGCCGCGCAGCAGGCAGTTTGCGGGGGTCTTTTGCGCGGGGTCGGCGCTCGTCAGCGTGCATTGGCTGCTGTTGAATGCAGTGGAGCTGATGGGATTGAAGGCGGCCTGGTCGCGCGACAGGCTGGTCAGGTTGGTGCGATAGCCGAGCTCGCCGCCGAACACCGGGTTGTTGAAGATGTAGCTGTAGTCGAGCACCGGATGGATGATCGGAATCTGACCCTGCACGTCGGATTCCGAGAAGCCGTAGTAGTAGATGGTGCGGACGTCGAAGTAGCTGCGGTCGCCGCGGCCGGTGAGGTAGAGCTGCGACACGCCTTCGGTAAAGCCGGTTTGCAGGATGTTGACGCCGCGCTGGTAGGTGCGCAGGCGATAGTCCTGGAAGAACGTCTTGTCGGTCGGCAGGATGCCGTCCCAGCCCCAGACCCAGCGGTCGGTCAGCGCAAACTGGCCGGAGGTCTCGATCGCCCCGCGGAAGTCGCGATAGCCCGGCGTCAGCGATGTGTCGTCGCGTTGGAACACGCCCTTGTCGAGCTGGTAGAGACCTGTGGCGCGGATCGAGTAGGCGCCGTCAATCAGCCGCTGCCGCCATTCAGCGCGCCCCATGACGCCCTGCTTGCTCATCAGCCGCGGCGTGAAGGTGAGGTCGTAGTCGGGAGCAAGCGCCCAATAATACGGGATGTCGACGCCGACACCGTAGATCGAGCTGTAGCTGACGATCGGGAACAGGAACCCGGATTTCCGCTTCACCGTCGGGTCCGGCGCGGAGAGGAACGGCAAGTAGGCGACGGGCTTACCGAAGAATTCGAGGCGCGCGTCCTCGAAGTAGATCATCTTCTCGGTGCCGTCATGGATCATGCGCGCCGCCTTGACCTGCCAGGTCGGCGGCTTCTTGGGATCGTCCTTGCAAGGCTCGCAGGCGGTGTAGACGCCGGAGTGGAACACGGTGAAGGTGCCGGCCGAGCGGTCGGCGCGGGCCGCGGCCATGCGCGTCGCATCGGCGGTGTCGAGGCGCAGCGAGTCGACGAAGCCGTCGCGGAAGTCGTCGCTCAGATCCATGACATCGGCGTAGGTGATCCGGCCGTCGGGCTCGGTCATCCGCACATTGCCCTCGGCGCGAAGCCGCCGCGTGTTCTCGTCATAGATCACCCGGTCGGATTCGAGCGTCGAGCCCTGGTGATAGACCTGCACGTTGCCGACCGCTGAAACCCGCTTGTTGCTGTAGTCGTACTGCACCTCGTTCGCCTGCAAGAGCATCGGCGCCTTCTCGCCCTGCGGGCGCGGGATCGGCGTCGGCTTGACGCGCTGCGGGCGCTGCGGAAATTGCATGAGCTGCGCCTGCGCCGGGGCAATATCAAACCAGAAGCCGGCGACCAGCGTCGCCGCGCTCAACGCGACCAGAGCGGTTTTCCTCACTCGCAGACGCCAACAGGACGGCGCACGAGCACTGGCAGCGCCGGCCATCAGCCGTCCTCCTGGTACAGCAGCACAACAAATCCGGTCATCGCACCGACCGCAACCGGCATCCAGGCGGCGACGATCGGCGGAATGAGCTCGGCGTTGCTCAGATCGTCGCTCAGCTTCGACATGACGTAGAGCAGGAAGCCCGAGGCGATGCCGCCCAGCACCATCTTCTGCACGCCGCCGAAGCGGACGAAGCGCAGACTGAAGGCCGCGGCGAGCAGCACCATCGCGGCGAGCATGAACGGCCGCGCGAGCAGCTTCTGGTATTGCAGGCGGTAGCCGGTGGCGGGCAGGCCTGCGCGCTCGGCAAGCTCGATGAAGTCGGGGAGCTGCCAGAACGGAACGGTCTCGGGGGTCGAGAAGGTCTCGCGCACCTGTTCGGGGGTGAGATTGGTGGCGAGGCGGTACTGCTCGTGTTCGCGCGGCGGTTGGCCGGGCGCGTAGATGCGCACGTCCTCAAGCCGCCAATAGCCCGCATCGAGCCGGCCCGACGTGGCGTTGATCCGCTCGATGAACTTGTGGTTCTGATCGAAGACGTAGGCGATGACGTTGTTCAACACGACGCCCTGCTCGCGGCTGCTCAGGGCATTGACGATCGACTGGCCGCTGTCGCTGCGCTGGGTGATCCAGAAGCCGTTGACGGTCGCCTGGAGGCCGGCCTGGTTGTTGCCGGAAATTTCCGCTTCGAGCCGCTTGGATTTTTCCTGAAGCGTCGCCGCGATCGGATTGTAGATCGTGGTGGCGACAACGCCGACGCCGAGCGCGACAAATATGGCCGGGGCGATGAACTGCCATGCCGACATGCCCGCGGCGCGCGAGACGACGAGCTCGAGCCGCCGCGACAGGCTGAGATAGCAGGACATTGCCCCGATCAGCGTGCAGAACGGCAGGATGCGCTCGGTGATCTGCGGCACGCGGAACAGCGAGGTTTGCGCGACCTTCAGCGCCGTGGCATTCGGTCCATCCGACAGCCGCCGCATCATCTCGACGTAGTCGATCAGCACCACCAGCGCGAACACGCCGGCCAGCACCGCGACCAGCGTGGTGAGGAATCGCAGGCCGAAGTAGCGCGCGAGCGTGCCGGTCATTGCGCCGCTCCGGCCAGGCCGCGGATGTGGCGGGTGGTCCAGGCGTGAATGCGATCTGCCGCCGTGGTGAGGAAGACCGGCGGCTCGATGATCAGCCCGCGCGAGATGGCGTAGAGGCACGCCACGATCGTTCCGCCCACGGTGAAATACTGGACCAGCGCGGCGAGCGGATACTTGATGGTGAAGACCGTGCTGGCGAATCCGACCAGCCGCAGTCCCGACACCGCGAGGATGACGGCGGTGATCGACCACGTCGGGCTTTGACGCGTGGTACGCGGCGCGCCGAGGAACGCAAACGCGATCAGCACAAAGGCGAACGGATAGATCGGGCCCAGCAGCCGGTCGTGCAGTTCGGCGCGGAATTGCCCTGGCTGTTCCTTGTATTGCGGATCGTTCGGGTCCGGACGCATCAGCTGCCAGAGGTAGCGCTCGCGCACCGAGTACTTGATGATCTGCGGGCCGCCGGAGAACTGCGACAGGTCGAAGGCGTAGCGGTCGAACAGCACGATGTTGGGATCGCGCTGCTTTGCCTCGTGGCGTTGGATGCTGCCGCTCTCCAGGATCAGGAAACTGCCCTTGTCGTTCTTCAGGATCTCGCCGCGCTCGGCGAGGATGGTCACGTGCTGTTGCGGATCGCGGCGGTCATCCACCAGCAGGCCGACCAGCAGGCCGTTGGGGCGGCGCTCGCGGATGTTGAAGGCGAGACCGGATTCGATGGCGATGAAGCGACCGGGCTGCACGATGTTGCTGACGAGGTCGGTACGGACCTCGGTCAGCCAGCGGCGCAGCATGCGAAGGCTTTCCGGCGCCACATAGGCGCTGATGCTGGCCAGCAGCACGGAGGCGACGATGGTCGCGGCCATGAACGGTTGCAGCAGGCCCCAGGGCTTCATGCCCGCGCCGTTCATGACGATGATCTCGGAGTCGGTCGCGAGCTTGTGCAGGCTGTGCGAAACCGCGACGACCAGGGCGACCGGCGCGATGACCAGAACGAGATGCGGGATGACCAGGCTGGTGATGCCGATGAACACCAGGACGGTCTGGCCCTGGCTGGTCATCAGGTCGACGTCACGCAGCGCCTGCGTGATCCAGATCGCACCGGTCAGGCTGACGAGCACGAGCAAGAACGCACCAAACGTGGTGCGAAAGATGTAGCGGCCGATTGACCCCATCCGCCTGCGTCGTCCCCACCTTCGACCGAGCCGCCAAGCCACCGGACCCCAATCCGGAGGCCCCCTCGAAGGCGGACCGCTCCCCCTTGAAATTCACTATGCCTTGTTCCCCCCACAAAGTGGCTTCCCAAAGGCAAACCCGTTGAACATGCACAACAAATGGTTAATTGCCGCGCGTGCCGCAGGTCGCCTCTATTTGCGTTGGATTCCCGCATTTCGCAATGCCGAAATGGGTCGAGGAACCGCAGACTTGGCAGGATGCCGCGGCCCGGGCCATAAGGTCGCGCCCCGCCGCTGAGCCTTGAAAGGAATCTGCATGGCCGAAGCCCGCAAGCTCGCGTTTGCCGCGCTCACCCCGCCGACCAAGGATGTTCTGGTTGCGTTCTGCGAAGAGGGGCTGAAATTCGGGCCTGCGACCCGGAAAGCGCTGGCCGCGGCCGGCGATCTGGTGCAGCGGGCGGCGGCCGCCGAAAAATTCACCGGCAAGAGCGGCAGTTCCCTCGACATCGTGGCGCCTGCGGGCCTGCCGGTGTCCCGGCTGGTGGTCCTCGGGGCCGGCAAGGCCGGCAAGCTCAAGGCGCATGACTTCGTCAAGCTCGGCGGGGCGGCGATGGGCAAGGTTCCGTCGCGCGCCGAGGCGGCGACGATCTTCGCGGAACTGTCGGGCGGCGCGCTCAAGCCCGATCAGGCGGCGGAACTGGCGCTCGGCACGCAACTGCGCAGCTATGTGTTCGACCGCTACAAGACCAAGCGCAAAGAGGGCGAGGAGGGTCAGGGCAAGCCGCAGATCACGCTCGCGGTGAACAACCCGGCGTCCGCCAGGCGGGCGTGGGAGAGTTTGCGCGAGCCGGTCGCCGACGGCGTCATCATGGCGCGCGATCTGATCAACGAGCCGGCCAACGTGCTCTATCCCGAGGAGTTCGCCAAACGCGCGACCGCGTTGCGCAAGCTCGGCGTCGCGGTCGAGGTGTTCGACGTGGCGGCGATGAAGAAGCTCGGCATGCATTCGCTCCTCGGGGTGGGCCAGGGCTCGCGCAAGGACAGCCGCATGGTGATCATGCGCTGGAACGGCGGCAGGAAGAGCGACGCGCCGGTGGCGTTCATCGGCAAGGGCGTCTGCTTCGACACCGGCGGCATCTCGATCAAGCCTGCCGCCGGCATGGAGGACATGA
Source organism: Xanthobacteraceae bacterium (assembly GCA_019746355.1). The sequence continues at coordinate 15,743 of JAIESC010000047.1, forward strand.
AGGGCGACATGGCAGGTGCGGCCTGCGTCGTCGGGCTGATGCATGCACTTGCCGCAAGGAAGGCCAAGGTCAACGCGGTCGGCGCGATCGGTCTCGTCGAGAACATGCCGGACGGCAACGCGCAGCGGCCGGGCGACATCGTCAAGACGATGAACGGCCAGACCATCGAGATCATCAACACCGACGCCGAAGGGCGCCTCGTGCTTGCCGACGTGCTGCACTACGTCAACACCAGGCACAAGCCGAGGTTCATGATCGATCTCGCCACGCTGACCGGCGCGATCATCGTCGCGCTCGGCCAGGAATATGCCGGCATGTTCTCCAACGACGACCGGCTGTGCGACCGCCTGACCGAGGCGGGGCAGGCGACGATGGAGCGGGTGTGGCGCATGCCGCTCGGCCCGGAATACGACAAGATGATCGACTCCAAGTTCGCCGACATGAAGAACACCGGCGGACGCTTCGGCGGCTCGATCACCGCGGCACAGCTCCTGGCGCGCTTCGTCGACAAGACGCCGTGGGTGCATCTCGACATCGCCGGCACCGCGCTCGGCTCGCCGCAGACCGACATCAACAAGAGCTGGAGCTCGGGCTGGGGCGTGCGGCTGCTCAACCAACTCGTGGAAGACCACTACGAACGCTAGCGCGATAGTGGTATAAGGCGGCCATGACAAAGTTATTTGAACAGGCCATCGCAAAAGTCCTCACTCTTTCTGATGAGGAGCAGGACGCAATCGCTGTGCAGGTGCTCGCGATGGCCGACACTGGGGCCGCAGCGATCGAACTCGACGACGAGACTCGTGCGGCCATTCGCGAGGGGTTGGATCAAGCCCGACGTGGTGAATTCGCTTCCGATGAAGAGATCGCCGCTTTGTGGAAGCGCCACGGTCTATGAAAGTTCGCTATTCAGCGCGCGCTCGCGCTGATCTTGCCGCTATTCTCGACTATATCGATGAAAAAAGTCCACGAGGTGCGTGGAACGTGAAGCGTGCGCTGCAGCGGACCATTGAGCTCATTGGCGAATATCCTCACGTCGGCAGGAGCTGCGGTGAGCAGCAAGCGCGAGTGGTTCCCGTCGGCCGCTATCCGTATCTCGTCTACTGGACTGTCGAGGAAGGCGAAGTGTGGGTGGTCCACATTCGCCATTCGGCCAGGGCGCCTTGGCAGGATCGGCAATGACCGAAGTCGTCTTCTACCACCTGATCCGCAAGCCGTTGGAGAAGGCATTGCCGGAGCTGCTGGAGAAATCCTATGAGCGCGGCTGGCGGGTGGTGGTGCAGGCGTCGTCCGACGAGCGCGTTGATGCGCTCGACGCGCATCTTTGGACCTATAACGATGCCAATTTCCTGCCGCATGGCACCGCGCGCGACACCGACGCGGCGCTGCACCCGATCCTGCTGACCACCGCAGAGCACAATCCGAACGGCGCGAAGGTGCGGTTCCTGATCGATGGGGCGCCGATCCCCGCCGATGCCGCCAGCTATGACCGCATCGTGCTGATGTTCGACGGCGAGGACGAGGACGCTGTTGCCGCCGCCCGCGAACGCTGGACCGAGGCCAAGGCGCAGGGTTTCGAGACTGCCTATTGGCAGCCGGACGAGCAGGGTCGGTGGGTCAAGAAGGCGTAAGCGCCGTTAACCGCCCCGCATTGCAGCAAGGCGGAACTGTTGCGGCTGCCGTGATGGTGACGCAAAGTTGGTCTTGAGATCGGGTCAGGGGAAACGGACTCGGGGATTTCTGGTGCGTTCGGCTGCAAAACGCGTGTCTTCAGGACGCCTGACGTCGCATTTCGTGGCGCGACCCGCCGCGTTCGCGCTTGGCGCGTTCATGCTCGGCGCGTGCGCGCTGCCGGAATTTGACTCGTTCCGTGCGCCCACCGCCGACGCGCTGTTCCGTCCGCTCTCGGTGACCAACGTCAAGGACCGCGTGCTGCCGCCCGTGGCGCCTGAGGACATGGTGGACGCGAGCGGCCGCTGTGCCGGGGCCTATGTGCCGCCGAGCGCATCGACCGGCGAGCAGCCCGTGACCGTGCAGGAGGCCGGAGTTCCGATGATCCCGTCCGCTATCGCGCTGGAGATGACCGAGTGCGATGTGGTCAAGCGCGCCGGCTTCCCCGAGCGGGTCGACATCGGCTCAACTGAGCGCAACGAGCGCCAGGTAACGCTGACCTATGCGGGCGGTGCGCGGCCCGGCATCTATACGTTCGTCGCCGGACGCCTGAAGTCGATGGAGCGCGGGCCCGAGCCTCCGCCGACCAAGCCCGCGAAGAAACCCGCCAAGCCCGCGCCCAAGCCGCGCCAGGCTTCGGTTCAGTAGAAATCACTCTGCCGCGGCTTCCAGGGCCGCGCCGGCCGCGAGCCAGTCCTCCTCGGCCTTGGCGAGCGCGTCGGCGCATTCGGCACGCGACTTCGCCATGGCGGCGGCCTTGGCCGGTTCGCGGGCGAACAGCGTGCCGTCGGCAAGCGCCGCATCGATTTTCTCGACCTCGCGGCCGAGGCGGGTCATCTCGGCCTCGGCCCTGGTGACGCGCTCACGCAACGGCTTCTTGTCGATGCGGCCGGCCGGACGCTTGCGGGTGTCGTCCTTGCGAACGGGTTTGCGCGGGCGGTCTTCGCCCTCGTCGCGCTCCGAAAGCACGCGGCGGCGATAGTCGTCGAGATCGCCGTCGAACGGCGCCACGGTGCCGTCGGCCACGAGCCACAGCCGGTCGGCGCAAGCGTCGAGCAGGTGCCGGTCGTGCGACACCAGAATGGTTGCGCCGGGAAAATCGTTGATCGCCTCGATCAGCGCCGCGCGGCTGTCGATGTCGAGATGGTTGGTCGGCTCGTCGAGGATCAGGAGATGAGGTCCCTCGAAGGTCGCAAGCCCCAGCATCAGCCGCGCCTTCTCGCCGCCGGAGAGCTTTTTGATCGTCTTGTCCGCGTTCTCCGCCGAGAAGCCGAACGAGCCCGCGACCGCGCGCACCTTCGCTTCGGGAGCGTCGGGCAGAAGCCTGCGGACGTGATCGTAGACGGTCAAGTCTTCCTCGAGCTCGTCGAGCTGGTGCTGGGCGAAATAGGCGATCTTCAGCCGCGACGCGCGCGCGACGCGGCCCTCGAACGGTTCGAGCCGCGAGGCGATCAGCTTGACCAAGGTCGACTTGCCGTTGCCGTTGGAACCAAGCAGCGCGATGCGGTCGTCATTGTCGATCCGCAGCGAGAGGTCGCGGAGCACCGGCTTGCCCGGCGTATAGCCGACCGACACGTCGTCGAGTGCGATGATCGGCGGCGAGAGCAGCCGCTCGGGCTCCGGAATGTTGATCGGCAGCACTTCGCTCGTCACGATCGCTGCGACCGGGGCCATCTTTTCCAGCATCTTCACGCGTGACTGGGCCTGCCGCGCCTTGGTCGCCTTGGCCTTGAAGCGGTCGATGAACGCCTGGATGTGCTTGCGCTGCGCCTCCTGCTTCTTCGCAAGCTTCTGGTCGAGCATCAGCCGCTCGCCGCGCAGCCGCTCGAAGTCCGAATAGCCGCCGCGGTAGAGCGTGAGCTTGCGGTTCTCGAGCGACAGAATCTGATCGACCGAAGTGTCGAGCAGGTCACGGTCGTGGCTGATGACGATCATGGTTCGCGGATAGCGCGCGAGATGATCCTGCAGCCAGAGCGTGCCTTCGAGGTCGAGATAGTTGGTCGGCTCGTCGAGCAGCAGCAATTCGGGCTCGGAAAACAGCGTGGCCGCGAGCGCGACCCGCATCCGCCAGCCGCCGGAAAATTCCGCGCAGGGCCGTTGCTGGTCGGCGGCGGAGAAGCCGAGGCCGGACAGAATGGAGGCCGCGCGCGCGGGAGCCGAATAGGCGCCCATGTCGGCGAGGCGGACGTGAATCTCGGCGATCTGGTGCGGATCGGTTTCGGTCTCGGCGCGGGTGAGCAGCGTGGCGCGCTCGACGTCGGCGGAAAGCACCACGTCGATCAGGCTTTCCGGGCCATTGGGGGCTTCCTGCGCCAAGCGTCCGAGCCGCCAGCGCGCCGGGATTGCGATGTCGCCATGCTCGGCGGCGACGTCACCGGTGATGACATTGAACAGCGTGCTCTTGCCGCTGCCGTTTCTGCCGACGAAGCCGATGCGGGAGCCTTCCGGAATCCGCACCGATGCCTGCTCGATGAGCAGGCGACCGGCGACGCGGACGGAAAGATCATCGATGACGAGCATGGCGGGCTCTATGGCCGAGCCGCACGCGCCGTGCAATCCCTTAATGTTGACCGCAACAACCCGGTTGCGCGCGGTTCGGCGTGGGGCAATGCTGCGCGTGTTCCGGGCGCCGTGTCCGCCCGGAACGAAGGAGGCCGACCATGTGTGTTCCCGGATGTATGGAAGCGGTTCATGCAACGCTCAGCCGGCGCGGGTTCTTCAGGGGGGCCGCCGCCGCAGGCTTCACGGTCACCGCGCTGTCTTCGGCCGAAGCGCAGAGCAAAACCAAGGGTAAGGAGAGGAAGGAGCCCGCCTCGGCTGCCGGGGAACGATATTTCAAGGCGGTGGTCGATCTCACCCACACCATGTCGCCGGAGTTTCCGACCTTCTTCGGGGTGCCCGGCATCGAGATCGAGAAGAAGTACGAATTCAAGAAGGACGGCTTCAATCTGAACTGGTGGCGGCTCCTCGAGCATGCCGGCACGCATCTCGATGCGCCGATCCACTTTTCGGAAAACGGTATCACCGTGGAGAAGATCGTTGCAGGCGAGCTCGTCGTGCCGCTCGCGGTGATCGACGTCCGCCAGAAGGCTGAGAAGGACACCGACTATCAGGTGACGGTCGAAGACGTGCTGATCTGGGAAAGGCGCTTCAGGAAGCTTCCGGACAACTGCTGCGTTGCCATGCTGTCGGGCTGGGCGCAACACGTCGGCAACTCGGCAAAATACACGGGCAAGGATGCAGCCGGCGCATTCCACTTCCCCGGGTTCTCGCCCGAACTTGCCGAATGGCTGTTGAAGGAGCGGAAAGTCCTCGGGCTCGCCTCCGATACGCTCTCGCTCGACAACGGTCCGTCGAAGGACTTCAAGACCCATTACACTTGGCTGCCGTCCGGCCGCTGGGGTCTGGAGAACGTCGCCAATCTCGACAAGCTGTCGCCCGCGGGCGCAACGCTTGTCGTCGGCCTGCCGAAGGTGAAGGATGCCACCGGCGCCCCGGTGCGGCTCATCGCGCTGATTTGATCGGGCCGTCACGCCGCCACGCGCCCGCTGGCCCAAAAAGCAACCCCGGTCTCGCAGACGCGAGGCCGGGGCTTTTGATTTTGGCTTTCGCCGATCCGCTGCTCCGACAACGCCGGTCAGTAGCAGACGTTGACGACGCGGAGCACGACCTCGCCGAAGCGGTTGACCACCCAGCGGCGACGCAGGCACGAGTCGTAGCCGACGCCGTAGACGCGATAGCCACCGCGCCAGTGGAAGCCATGGTGGTGATGGTGGTGATGCCAGCCCTTGTGCCAGAAGTGGGCCGCCGCCGGGGTGGAGGCGGCAAGGGACGCGGTGCCGAGCGCTGCGACCGCGGCAGCGGCGAGCACGAACTTGCGGATCATCGTGATCTCTCCTGTTTGATCGGACGTGTCGTCACGTCCCGTGCCTCGTCAGTCGCCGTCCGATCCGGGAGGGTTCACGGCACCGGCCCAAGGCGCGGCGTCTGAACCACCGTTCAGGCTTGGATTTGCTTGCGAATCCCGTGTCTGCCGCTGGACGCGGGCCACCGCCGGCCGTGCCCCGATACCGCCAACTTGCTGCACCGCCGCGTGGCGGCTATAAGCCCGCGACCCCGCGCGCGGCTTCCTTCGTGCGCTTTCCGAAAGACTCTCCCAAAAGGACAAGAACGATGGCGATCGAGCGCACCTTTTCGATCATCAAGCCCGATGCAACCGCCCGCAATCTCACCGGCGCAGTCAACGCCATGATCGAGCAGGCGGGTCTGCGGATCGTCGCGCAAAAGCGCGTCCGCATCACCCGCGAGCAGGCGCAGACATTTTATGCGGTGCACAAGGAGCGGCCGTTCTTTGGCGAACTGGTCGAGTTCATGATCTCGGGCCCGGTGGTGGTCCAGGTGCTGGAAGGCGAGGGTGCGATCGCGAAATACCGCGAGGTGATGGGCGCGACCGATCCGGCAAAGGCTGCGCCGAACACCATCCGCAAGGTTCACGCCAAGTCGATCGGCGAGAATTCCGTCCACGGTTCCGACGCGCCGGACACGGCGGCGAAGGAAATCGCCCAGTTCTTCTCCGGCAACGAGATCGTCGGATAACAGTAGTTCTGAAACGTGGCGCTCCGCCACGTGGCCACGCTAATAATAATTGAGAATGGTGGCGTGGCCCGGCCGCCGTTGCGGCCGGTTGCCGCAACCGCACGGTCCATAACGCACGGTCCGTACCAGGTGGCGGATAAGGCTGGGGAAGCGCCGGCAAAAGCCGGCCAACGGGAAGGAACAGCAAGTGGGTGAATTGTTGTCGGACTTGATGCTGCCGGCGTTCTGGATCGCCGTCGGCCAGATCATCTGGATCAACATTCTTTTGTCCGGCGACAACGCGGTGGTGATCGCGCTCGCCTGCCGCTCGCTTCCGCCGAGGCAGCGCTTCTGGGGCATCCTGCTCGGCGCCGGCGCCGCGGTGCTGCTCCGCATCTTCTTCACCGTCATCATCGCCCAGATCATGGGCATCGCCTTCCTCAAGCTGGTCGGCGGGCTGCTGCTGCTCTGGATCGCGGTCAAGCTGATCGTGCCGAGCGAGGAGCACGGCGAGGAAAACGTCAAGGCCGGCGACACGCTGTTGCGCGCGGTCTGGCTCGTGACGGTGGCCGACATCGTCATGAGCCTCGATAACGTCATCGCGATTGCGGCGGCCGCGGAAACCGCGGCGGCGCGCGTCGACATGGCGCACGCGCTGGCGATCAAGACGACGCTGATCGTCTTCGGTCTCGCCACCAGCGTGCCGCTGATCATCGCGGGGAGCGCCTTGCTCATGAAGGTGATGGAAAAGTTCCCGATCCTGGTCTGGGCCGGTGCTGCTCTGCTCGGCTGGGTCGCCGGCGAGATCATCGTCAAGGACGTGGCCGTGGCCGGCTGGCTCGGTCAGGAGCTGGTGGACAAGATCCACCTTTGGGCGGCGGCAGCCGGCGCGCTGTTCGTGGTCGCGCTCGGCTACGTCATCCGCAGGATGAAGGGCAAGGCGCCGCTCGACGCCCCCCTGGTCGTCGACTCGCCCGGGCCCGATGACTTCCCGCAGCGGGCGAAGCACTAGCGTCCAGGTTTGACAGCGATTGTCCGGCGGGCCGCCTCACGGTGGCCCGCCGGAAAACGTTTCGGGACGGCATGGAACTGGCCGGCGCCAAGCTGATAGAGTGGGCGTATGAATCAGGCCGTTCGTCTTCCGAGTATGCGGATCGGCGCCTCCGCCTGTCCGCACGATTGTCCTTCGACCTGCGCGCTCGAGGTCGAGATCCTCGACGAGCGCACCATCGGCCGCGTCCGCGGCGCGCCCGACAACTCGTACACGGCGGGCGTGATCTGCGCGAAGGTCGCGCGCTACGCCGAGCGCATTCATCATCCGGGCCGGGTCACCCGGCCGATGCGCCGCACCGGGCCGAAGGGGGCGGGGCAGTTCGAGCCGATGTCCTGGGACGACGCGCTCGATCTGGTGGCCGGGAAATTTCTCGACGCCGAGCGGCGCTTCGGCGCGCAGTCGGTCTGGCCCTACTATTACGCCGGCACCATGGGCCTCGTGCAGCGCGACGGCATCCACCGGTTGCGCCACACCAAGAAATATTCCGGCTTCCATTCGACGATCTGCGTGAACGCCGCCTACACCGGCTTCGCCGCGGGCACCGGGCGGATCGCCGGCGTTGACCCGCGCGAGATGGCGAGGTCCGACGTGATCGTGATCTGGGGCACCAACCCGGTGAGCACCCAGGTCAACGTGATGACGCACGCGACGCGCGCCCGCAAGGAGCGCGGCGCCAGGATCGTCGCCGTCGACATCTACATGAACGGCACCATGGAGCAGGCCGACCTTGCGGTGCTGGTGAAGCCCGGCACCGACGGCGCGCTGGCCTGCGCGGTGATGCATTGCCTGTTCCGCGACGGCAAGGCCGACTGGGACTATCTGAACAAGTACACCGACGTGCCGCGCGAGCTCGAAGCACACGTGCGCACGCGCGATCCGCAATGGGCCTCGGCGATCACCGGCTGTCCGGTCGAGACCATCGAGGAGTTCGCGAGGCTGGTCGGCGAGAACAAGCGCTCGTTCTTCCGCCTCGGCTACGGCTTCTCGCGCTCGCGCAACGGCCCGGTGAACATGCATGCGGCCGCCTGCATTCCGGCGGTGACCGGCGCCTGGCTGCACGAGGGCGGCGGCGCGTTCCACAACAACGCCGACATCTATCACTGGAACAAGTCGCAGATCGAAGGCAGCGACGCGCGCGATCCTTCGATACGCATGCTCGACCAGTCGCGCGTCGGCGCGATCCTGACCGGTGACCGCGAGGCGCTGAAGGACGGTCCGCCGGTCGCCGCGATGCTGATCCAGAACACCAATCCGGTTTCGGTCTGCCCGGATCAGGAGATCGTCAAGCGCGGATTCGCGCGCGAGGACCTGTTCGTCTGCGTCCACGAGCAGTTCATGACCGAGACCGCGCGCATGGCCGACGTGGTGCTGCCGGCGACCATGTTCATGGAGCACGACGACGTCTATCAGGGCGGCGGCCATCAGCACATCATCCTCGGGCCGAAGCTGATCGAGCCGCCGGGCGAGTGCCGGCCCAATCACGACGTCATCTGCGGGCTGGCGCAGCGCGTCGGCGCGGACCATCCGGGCTTCCGCATGACCGCGCGTGAACTGATCGACCACACGCTGCAGACGTCGGGCTGGGGCACACTGGAGCGGCTCGAGCGCGACAAGTGGATCGATTGCCAGCCGGATTTCGACACCGCGCATTATGTGAACGGCTTCGCCTATCCGGACGGGAAATTCCGCTTCAAGCCCGACTGGGCGAACGTGCCGTTCCGCAGCGCCCACCGCTCGGGACCCATTGCCGACATGCCGAAGCTTCCCGACCACTGGACCATCATCGAGGAGGCGGACGCGCGGCATCCGTTCCGGCTCGCGACCTCGCCGTCGCGCGGCTTCCTCAACTCGACGTTCAACGAGACCCAGTCCTCACGCGCGCAGAACCGCGGCCGGCCGGACGTGATGATCCATCCCGAGGATGCGCGCGCGCTCGGCATCGCCGACGGCGCGCAGGTCGCGATCGGCAACACCCGCGGCGAGGTGCGGCTCCACGCCAGGCACTACGACGGCGTGCGCCGCGGCGTGCTGATCGCGGAATCGATCTGGCCGAACGACGCCTATCCGGACGGGCGCGGCATCAACACCGTCACCGGCGCGGACTCGATTGCGCCCTACGGCGGCGCCGCGTTCCACGACAACCGGGTCTGGATCCGCAGCGCCGCCATAGCGCGTCAATGACGCGCGTAAGACGCGCGGACGGAGCGCGTCAGCAGGTCGCTTCCGTCAGAGCTCGCGTCCGAGCTTGCGGTCGAGCGAGTAGGGGCCGCCGCCGCGCAAACCGATCGCGGCGATGATCAGGCCCCAGAATGCGGGATACTCCCAGCCGCCGCCCGGGCGGTTCCAGGGGAAGCCCGGCGCCCAGTGCGCCACGAACACGATGATCAGGAACTGGATGCCGATTGCCGCCGCGAACAACCGCGTGAACAGGCCGAACATGATGCAGAGCGCGCCGACGGTCTCGAGGAAGAACACCGCGTAGGCGAGCGGCACCGACGGCTCGATGCCGCGACGCGCCAGACTGTTGGCGGCGAAGCCGGCGATCGAGTTCAGCGTCAGCTTCTGGATGCCGTGAATCAGCAGAAAGCCGCCCGCCGTCAACCGCACGAGCAGCCACGAAAAATCACGGACATTGTCGTAGAACGGCGCGAGCGCCGGAATGATCGGTTTTGGTTCGCCAATCGATGTGGTCATTGCTGCCTCCCCCGTTTTTCGGGCGCGTTGACGCCCGTTGCTTGCGCCCCGGCTTTCCCCGGGGCCATCCGCTACCAGCGGAATTCAGCGCCGACGGTGTCGGCGCGCGACGTGAGATTGCTGCGGAAGCGGCCGTCATAGACCGCATAAGCGCGCGCAACCTGCGAAACCTTGACCGAGAACGTCGCGCCCGCGTCGGCCCCGAGCGTGCTTTCGCGGACGCCGGTGATGAGTTGCGGAGCGGTCACGACGCTGGTGTCGTTGATGACGAGGTCATCGATGTTCTGCGCCAGATTGTCCACCAGCCGCGCATAGACCGAGAAGTCGAAAATCTGCCGGCCGGCGAGCCAGCTTCGGCCGATCTCGCCGCCGGCCAGCAGGCGGATGCGGTTTGCGGTCACCGCTGAGCCGGCAATCGGGTTCGTGCCGCCGGTCTCGGTAAACGCGTCGGTTCGCGAGCGCAGCCAGTCGAAGGTCAGGCGCGGGACGAAGCGCCAGTTGCTGGGCAGCGCGACGTAATAGCTGAGCTCGGCCATCGCCCCCCACAGCCGGGCGTGATAGTCCGCCGTGGAGGTGCCGCCGCTCTCGAAGCGGCTCGAGTTGATGTCACCAAAGCCGTGGATCACGGTGACGCCGAGCGTCCACGGCCCATGCTCGAATGCACCGACGGCGCCGACCTGCGTCAAATCAATGCGGCCGCTCGCGCCGGGCATGTCGACATCGGTGGTGTTGCGGTCGACCGACACGCCGAGCGTGACGCCCGGCGCAACCGTCATGCCGATGCCTGCCAGCCCGCCGTACATCTTGCGCTTGTCGCCCAGGAAGGCGTCCTGCGCGTCGGTGGTGGTGTTGATGCCGTAGCCTTCGAGCCAGGCGCGGTAGCGGTCGTAAGCCATTTCCGCGCCGCCACCCTGTGGATTGTTGCCTGCGCTCGCCGCGGTGCGCGCCGACACGATCGCGCCGAGCTGGTTCTGGAAATGGCTGCCGATGTCGAACAGGCCCGCTTGCGACGAAGCGTAGACGTTGCCGTTCATTGGCACTGGCGGACACGGTGCCAGGGTGCACGGGCCCGGGCCTGGACCTTGTGCGAAGGCTTGGCCGCCGAATGCCGCTGAGAAAAGCGCGGCGGCCAACGCAATCGCCGCGCTGTGCAGAACGCGCCGGTGCGCGGCGCGCAAAAAAAACGCCACGGGCCAGAGCCCAGACCGCACCGTTCGCCCCCGTTGACCCCGGCGTCTCGCGCGCCGACCGCACCAACGCATCATGTCGTCGGCATGGCAAAGGATTGTTGCGAAGGCGAAATGCCGGTCAACGGCTGTTGGCGAGTTGCGCACCACGTTCTTCGCGCGCTGTGCCTGCAATGTCACATGCGGCCGTACCCCGTTACGGCTGCCGCGCCACAAGCCTTGCTCGCGCCGTATTTTTGCTGTCTTGTCGGCGTTGCAACAGGATTTTGGCCCGTTCCGGCCGCTGCGTCCGCGACGCGACAATCGGACCATCAACCAAAACCCAAGTTGTGGCGCGGATTGCAGCGGAGCGACGGCACCGATGCAATCCGAGTCGAATCCAAATACTGGCGAGACTTAGGAGACCGACGATGCAAAAGGGCACCGTCAAATGGTTCAATCCGACGAAGGGTTACGGGTTCATCAAGCCGTCCGCCGGCGACAAGGATGTGTTCGTGCACATCTCTGCCGTCGAGCGTGCCGGCCTGTCCACCCTCAATGAAGGCCAAACCGTCGAGTACGAGCTTGTGACCGGCCGCAACGGCAAGACATCCGCCGAAAATCTCAAGGTGGCATAATCTTGAACTGACATGACGGTCTAAGCCTTACGGGGTTGTTTCCCGTAACCCCCGGCGAAAGCCGGGGGTTTTGTTATGCGCTCATGACAAGCTGGTTGCGGCCGGCTTGCCGTCGATCAGGCACTGGCCGCTCTCGATCCGAACGCGGCCTTCGGCGACGAGCCGCAGCGCCTGCGGATAGATGCGATGCTCGACCTCGAGCACGCGCGCGGCGAGCAATGCTTCCGTGTCTGCGGCAAGCACGGGCACTGCGCCCTGAACGATGATAGGGCCTGCGTCCATCTCCGGCACGACGAAATGCACCGTCGCGCCGTGCTCGCTTGCGCCGGCTTCGAGCGCACGGGCGTGGGTGTCGAGGCCCTTGAATGCCGGGAGCAGGGCGGGGTGGACGTTGAGCATCCGGCCCTCCCATTGCCGCACGAACCACGGCGTCAGGAGCCGCATGAAGCCCGCAAGGCAAACCAGCTCCACGTTGCGCGCTTCAAGCTCGCGCTGGATCGCGCGCTCGAACGCCTCGCGGTCGCGCCCGAACGGGCGATGATCGACCACGCTCGTTGCAATGTTCGCCGCCGCGGCCCGTTGCAGTCCCTGCGCCGACGGATCATTGGACAGCACGACGACGATCTCGGCCGGATAGGCCGGCTCTCTCGCGGCCTCGATCAGCGCGACCATGTTGGAGCCGCGGCCGGAGATCAGGACGGCGACGCGCTTGCGGGGCATGTCGACAGGCCCTGGCTCAGAGGTTCAGCTTGCCGGTGTAGCTCACGCGCGGCTTGCCTCCGGCGGCGGTCACGACCTCGCCGAGGCGGAGCACCGTTTCGCCTTCGCGCTCGAGCACCTTCATCACGGCCCCGGCCTTGCGCGGCTCGACCACGGCGATCATGCCGATGCCGCAGTTGAAGGTGCGCAGCATCTCCTTCTCGGCGATGCCGCCCGCCGCGGCAAGCCATCGGAACACCGGCAGCACCGGGATGGCGCCGAGATCGATGCGGGCCCCGGCGTTCTTCGGCAGCACGCGCGGGATGTTGTCGGGGAATCCGCCGCCGGTGATATGGGCCAGCGCCTTGATCGCCCTGGTCTTGCGGATCGCGGCGAGCACCGGCTTCACGTAGATGCGGGTCGGCGCAAGGATCGCCGCGCCGAGCTTTTTCTTGCGGTCGAACGGCGCGGGCGCGCCCCATTTCAGTTTCGACTTGGCGACGACCTTGCGCACCAGCGAAAAGCCGTTGGAGTGCACGCCTGACGAGGCAAGGCCGAGAATGACGTCGCCCGCGCGAATGTCGTTTCGCGGCAGCACCGCGTTGCGCTCGACGGCGCCGACCGCGAAGCCTGCGAGGTCGTAGTCCTTGCCGTGATAGACGCCGGGCATCTCCGCGGTCTCGCCGCCGATCAGCGCGCAGCCGGCCTGCTTGCAGCCGCGGGCGATGCCCGCGACGATGGCGGCGCCCACCTTCGGGTCGAGCCTTCCGGTCGCGAAGTAGTCGAGGAAGAACAGCGGCTCGGCGCCCTGCACCACGAGATCGTTGACCGACATCGCCACGAGGTCGATGCCGACCGTGTCGTGGATCCCGGTGTCGATCGCGATCTTGACCTTGGTGCCGACGCCGTCGTTGGCCGCAACCAGCACCGGGTCCTTGAAGCCCGCGCGCTTGAGATCGAACAGCCCGCCGAAGCCGCCGATCTCGGCGTCCGCGCCCGGCCGCGCGGTCGCCTTCACCAGCGGCTTGATCAGGTCGACCATGCGGTTGCCGGCGTCGATGTCGACGCCGGATTGCGCATAGGTCAGGCCCTTTTTGCTCATGCCTCTGCCTATGTCGGAATCCGATTGCGTGCAATGGCGCAAACACCGATATACTCAGGGGAAATCGCAGTGGCGGCGGGCGGGGGACAGCCGGTTGCTGCCGCGCCGCCGAGTGGCGCCAAGCGACACGAGGAGCCGGCGCGGCCACTGCATAAGTGCCCGCGCTGGCTGCTCGCCATCAGCGCGTCGAAGACGCGCTGATGGCTCGCCAGCGCGGGTTGTGAGCCGGGGACTGACGTTTGAGCATTCCGAATCTGGTTACGTTGGCGCGTATCCTGCTCGTGCCGGTCGTCGTCTGGGCGATCGCCACCGGGCAGATGTATTTCGCGTTCCTTTTGTTCCTTGCGGCCGGGATCAGCGACGCGGTCGACGGCTTCCTGGCCAAGCGCTTCGGCATGAAGACCGAGCTTGGCGCCTATCTCGATCCGCTCGCCGACAAGGTCCTGATCGTGTCGATCTACGTGACGCTTGGGATCACCGGCGTCATCCCGCTCTGGATCGTGATCCTGGTGGTGTCCCGCGACATCATGATCGTGGGCGCGATCATCCTGTCCTGGCTGATCGACCGGCCGCTGCAGATCCGGCCGCACATGGTCTCCAAGGTCAACACCGCGGTGCAGATCGTGTTTGCCGGGCTGGTGCTCTTCGTCCATAGCTTTTCCCTCGAGGGCGAGCCGGTGTTGACACTGGTGATGGTTCTGGTCGCGGCCTTGACCTTGGTTTCCGTGGGCCTCTATCTCGCCGAGTGGGTGCGCCACATGAACTCTGCGGAGACCGGCAGATAGGCGGATTTTCGCGGATCCGGTGGTCGTGGCGGGGTGTGACCGGTACCGATGGCTCTTGAACGGCAGGTGATCTTCTGGGTCGGGGCGCTGGTGGTGTTCGCCGGCGTGCTGTGGCTGTTGAGCCCGGTGCTGCTGCCGTTCATTGCCGGCATGGCGCTCGCCTATCTGCTCGATCCGCTGGCGCGGTTTGGCGAACGTTTCGGCGTCAGCCGCGGCATCTCGGCGCTGATTGTGCTCACGGTCGTGCTGGTTGCGCTGGCGCTTGCGGTGATGGCGGCAGCCCCGGTGATCGCGACGCAACTGGCGGCTTTCATCGACGAGGCGCCGGGCTATATCGCCAAGGTGCAGTCGATCCTGTCCGATCCGAGCAGGCCCTGGCTTTCCAGGATTTTCGGCGGCGCGACGCCCGCGGCCGACGGCCAGTCCGGCGGCGCAGTGTCGCAGGGCCTGGGCTTCGTCACGACATTCCTGACGTCGCTGTGGTCGGGCGGACGCGCGGTGTTCTCGGTGCTGTCGCTCCTGATCATCACCCCGGTCGTGGCGTTCTATCTGCTGGTCGACTGGGACCGCGTGGTGACGACGGTCGACAACTGGATCCCGCGGCACCACCGCGACACCGTGCGCGGGCTCGCCCGCGACATGGATGCCGCCATTGCCGGCTTCGTGCGTGGGCAGGCGGTGATCTGCCTGATCCTGGCGATCTTCTACGCCGTCGGCCTGACGCTCGTCGGGCTCAAGTCGGGATTTCTGATCGGCCTGATGACTGGGCTGTTCAGCTTCATTCCGTTCGTCGGCGCGTTCGGCGGTTTCCTCGTCGCCGCGATCGTCGCGGTGGCGCAGTTCTGGCCCGACTGGGTTTCGATCGGGCTCGTGATCCTGGTGTTCGTGCTCGGCCAGGGGCTCGAAGGCTACGTCCTGTCACCCAACCTCGTTGGCGCGAAGGTCGGCCTGCATCCGGTCTGGCTGATGTTTTCGCTGCTCGCCTTCGGCTACCTGTTCGGCTTCGCGGGCCTCTTGGTCGCCATTCCGCTTGCGGCGGCGATCGGCGTGCTGGTGCGCTTCTCCGTCCGCAAATATCAGGAAAGCCCGGTCTATACCGGCCAGCAAGGGCCGCGCTGACGTGGTGGGCCAAAACGCCATCGCAAATGATGGATATCATCGGCAGCCGATGCAGCTCGCTCTCGCGCTCGATCATGCCGAAAGCCATGCACGCGAGGATTTTCTCGCCGGCCCGTCGAACGCTGCGGCGCTGGCGCTGATCGAACGCTGGCCGGACTGGCCCGCGCGCACGGTGCTGCTGCGCGGGCCCGAAGGCTCCGGCAAGAGCCATCTGTCGGCGCTCTGGGCGCGCGCCGCGGGCGCCCGCACGCTGTCGCCGCGGATGCTCGACGGCGCGGAGGTGCCGGTGGCGCTTGCGACCGGCGCGCTGGTGCTGGAAAACCTCGCCGAAGGCGCGTTCGACGAGGCGGCGCTGTTCCACCTGCTCAACCTCGCGCGCGAGGAACGCGCCCACGTGCTGATCACGGCGCGTAGCGCGCCCACGGGCTGGCGGATCGCCACGCCCGATCTCGCCTCGCGGCTGCGCGCGCTGCCGGTGGTGACGCTCGAGGTGCCCGATGACGCACTGCTCCGCGCGGTGATCGTCAAGCTGTTCGCCGACCGTCAGCTTGCCGTGGACGAAAATCTGGTCGGATTTCTTGCGAACCGGATTGAGCGCTCGTTTGCCGGCGCCCGCGAGGCGGTTCGTGCGTTGGACGGGGAGGCGCTGCGGCTGAAGCGTCCCGTCACCCGGGCGCTGGCCGGGGAGCTGTTCCGTTAGGGTCCGGACCCGCCTTGACGCCTTAATCTTCCGGCGGTCTTGTCATGCTTGCGTCACCAAGGACGGCCATGATGCCGTCATAAACCTGTCATGGAACACATGAACGACGACGCGCAAAGCATTGTTCTGAAGGCTGAATCTGGAAATGCGGCAGCCGTGGCTGTGGCCGCCCGGCCGGCCGAATCCGCCGCCGATCTGCGCGCAAGTCCGGAGCGGTTCATCAACCGGGAGCTGTCCTGGCTGCACTTCAACCGGCGGGTCCTGGAGGAGGCGGAGAACCCCAATCATCCGCTGTTCGAGAAGGTCCGGTTCCTTTCGATCTCGGCCAACAATCTGGACGAGTTCTTCATGGTCCGCGTTGCCGGCCTCAAGGCGCAGGTGCGCGCCGGCATCACGACCAGAAGCCCCGATGGCATGACGCCGGGCGAGCAACTCGCCAGGATCAGCGAAGGCGTCTCGAGCCTTGCCTCCGACCAGCAGGCGCGCTGGCGCGAGCTGCGCGAGGAGCTGAAGGCCACCAACATCGTGTTGGTCGAGGCGGACAGCCTGAAGAAGGCCGACCGCACCTGGCTCGAAGACTACTTCCTGCAATACATCTTTCCGGTGCTGACGCCGCTCGCGATCGACCCGGCGCATCCGTTCCCGTTCATTCCCAATCTCGGCTTTTCCATCGCCTATCAGCTCGCCCGCACCAGCGACGGCAAAGCGATGAACGCGCTCATTCGCGTGCCGCAGAAGATCGAGCGCTTCATCCGCCTCCCCCTGGCCGAGGGCGGGCCGGCGCGGGTGATGACGCTCGAGCAGGCGACCGGACTGTTCATTCCCCGGCTGTTCCCCGGCTACACCGTGAAGGGGCAGGGCGCGTTCCGCATCGTCCGCGACTCGGACGTTGAAGTTGAAGAAGAGGCGGAAGACCTGGTGCGACTGTTCGAAAGCGCGCTCAAGCGCCGCCGTCGCGGCTCGGTGATCCGCCTCGAGATGGAAGCGCCGATGCCGATGGAGCTCCGGCGCTTCGTGCAGCGCGCGCTTGCGGTGACCGACGACGAGGTGTTCCTGGTCGACGGCATGCTGGCGCTCTCGGAGATGTCGCAGCTTCTCGCCATCGACCGGCCCGACCTCGAATTCGTGCCGTACAATCCGCGCTTCCCCGAGCGCATCCGCGACCATGCCGGCGACTGCTTCGCCGCGATCCGCCAGAAGGATCTGATCGTCCATCATCCTTACGAGTCGTTCGACGTGGTGGTGCAGTTCCTGCAGCAGGCGGCGCGCGACCCCGACGTGATCGCCATCAAGCAGACGCTGTATCGCACCTCCAAGGATTCACCGATCGTCCGCACGCTCGCCGAAGCCGCCGAAGCCGGCAAGTCGGTCACCGCCGTGGTGGAGCTGAAGGCGCGCTTCGACGAAGAGGCCAACATCCGCTGGGCCCGCGACCTGGAGCGCGCCGGCGCGCAGGTGGTCTACGGCTTCTTCGAGCTCAAGACCCACTCCAAGCTGTCGCAGGTGGTGCGCCGGGAGGGCGGGCAGCTCGTGTCCTACGTCCACGTCGGCACCGGCAACTATCATCCGCAGACTGCGCGCATCTACACCGACCTTTCGTTCTTCACCTCCGATCCGGTGATCGCCCGCGACGTCGGCCGCATCTTCAATTTCGTCACCGGCTACGCCGAGCCGGCCGAGCTCGAGAAGATGGCGGTGTCGCCGGTCAACCTGCGGCAGCATATCTGCGAGCACATCGATCGGGAGATCGCCTATGCCAAGGCCGGCAAGCCCGCGGCGATCTGGATGAAGGACAATGCGATGGTCGATGCCGAGATCATCGACAAGCTCTACGACGCTTCGCGCGCGGGCGTGCAGATCGATCTCGTGGTGCGCGGCATCTGCTGCCTGCGGCCGGGCCTGCCGGGCCTGTCGGAGAACATCCGGGTCAAGTCGATCGTCGGCCGGTTCCTGGAGCACAGCCGCATCTATTGCTTCGGGGCCGGATATGGCCTGCCGCACCCGAAAGCGGCGGTCTACATCTCCTCCGCCGACATGATGCCGCGCAACCTCGACCGCCGGGTCGAGGCCTTGTGCCCGATCCTCAATCCAACTGTGCATGAACAGGTTCTCGACCAGATCATGCTTGCAAACCTGAAGGACAACGAACAAAGCTGGCTGCTGCTGCCCGACGGCTCGTCCAAACGCATCAAGGCAGCCGCAGGCGAAGAGCCGTTCAACGCGCACAAGTATTTCATGACCAATCCGAGCCTTTCCGGTCGTGGCAAGTCGTTCAAGGAATCATCGCCCCGCACCCTGACGCGGCGGGCCGCGCGTGCTTGAGAAGCTGACATCGGCGGTCACCGTGGCGCAGGGGCGCCTCGATTATGGGCCGCCGGTTGCGGTGATCGACATCGGTTCGAACTCGGTGCGCCTCGTGGTCTACGAGGGCGTGACGCGAAGCCCGACCCCGCTGTTCAACGAGAAGATGCTCGCGGGCCTCGGCCGCGAGGTGCAGACCAAGGGGCTGCTGTCGGCCGATGCGGTGGAGAAGGCGCTGGCGGCGCTGAAGCGCTTCCGCGCGCTGTGCGACACCATGCGGGTGCAGAAGCTCTGGGTGGTGGCGACGGCGGCCTGCCGCGATGCGAGGAACGGCAAGGAATTCATCGCCGCGGCCGAGCAGATCTGCCGCACCAGGATCGACATCATCTCCGGGCAGCGCGAGGCGGAGCTGACCGCGCTCGGCGTGGTGTCCGGCTTCCACAAGCCCGACGGCGTCGTTGGCGATCTCGGCGGCGGCTCGCTCGAGTTGGTGGACGTGCACGGCGCCCGGATCAAGCCCGGCACCACGCTGCCGCTCGGCGGCCTTGCGCTCGAGGATCTTGCCGGCCACTCGGTCAAGCGGGCGGAGAAGATCGTCAAGGATGCCTTCGACGGTCTCAAGCTTCTGAAGGCCGGCAAGGGGCGCAGCTTCTACGCGGTCGGCGGCACCTGGCGCGCGCTCGGGCATTTGCATATGGCGCAGACCGGGTATCCGCTGCACGTCATGCACGGCTATGTGATCCGCGCCAAGGAGGCGCTGGAGTTCGCCCGGCTGGTGCGGCGCGTCAATCCGGAGAGCCTGTCGCAGATCGAGGTGGTGAACGCCGCCCGCCGTGAATTGCTGCCTTATGCGGCGCTGGTGCTGGAGCATATCGTGCGCACCGCCGAGCCGCGCGACGTGGTGTTCTCCGCGCTCGGCGTCCGCGAGGGGCTGCTGTACTCGCTGCTCACCGCGGAGGAGCGCCGCAAGGACGCTCTGCTCGTGGCCGCGCAGGAGCTCAATCTTCTCCGCTCGCGCTCGCCGCAGCACGGCGAGGAGCTGGTCGACTGGACCGACGCCTTCATGGCGACCTCGGGCATCGACGAGAACGCCGAGGAGAAGCGCCTGCGCCATGCTGCGTGCCTCCTCGCCGACATCGGCTGGCGCGCGCATCCCGACTATCGCGGCGAGCAGTCGCTCAACATCATTGCCCATGCCGGGTTTGTGGCGATCGACCATCCGGGCCGCGCCTATATCGCGCTCGCGATCTTCTTCCGCCATATGGGCCTCCTGCACGACGAGGAGCTGTCGCCGCGCATCCGCGAGCTCGCCTCGACCCGCACCCTCGACCGCGCCCGGGTGCTCGGCGCTGCGCTCCGCGTCGCCTACATGGTGTCCGCCTCGCAGCCCGGCGTGCTGCCGCGCGCGCCGCTGAAGGTCGAGCGGCACCGGCTGGTGCTGCGGCTCGAAGGCGACTGCACCGCGCTCGCCGGCGAACGCGTGTCGTCGCGCCTCAAGCATCTGGCGCGCCTCGTCGGCCGCGAGCCGGTGGTCGTCTGTCGCTGAGAGCAGCGCATGGCTGACGAAGCCCAGCGGATCGTCGGCACCTGGAAGCTCGTCTCGGTGATGTACGAGGACCAGGCGACCAGGGCGCTCACGCCGATCATGGGCGACAATCCGCGCGGCTACCAGATCGCCACGAAAGACGGCCGCTGGCTTGCGCTGGCCACTCCAACCGGCCGCAACGTGCCGGAGACCGACGACGAGCGGGCGCAGGCGTTCCGCACCATGATCGCCTATTCGGGCCGCTATCGCGTCGACGGCAGCACCATCACCACCAAGGTCGAGGTCGCCTGGAACGAATCCTGGGTCGGCGGCGAGCAGGTCCGCCACATCCGCTTCGAGGGCGACAGGCTCTTCATCGAGAGCCCACCGATGCCGCACCCGAACATGTACGGCAAGACCGTGCGGGTGATCGTCGTCTGGCAGCGCGAGGCCTGAACTCCGCTGCGCGGTGCGCCACCAAGCGCGCCACCTGCAACCCATAGCGCGGCCCATCCCGGGTTCCGCCTGGAACGCTGGCCGGACGACGGCGTTGCATCCTTGAAATACCGCAAAGCATTTGAGGATCAGGGAGAAGGCTGTGGTTTTGATCAGGCAGCGAACCGGATTTTTCGCAAACCATCCGGTTCTCAGCGCAACGACAGCGGCGAGCGGCGGCGTTCTCCTTGGCGCGTATGTGGCGATGCAGATCTTCGCTGCGCCGGTGCCGAACGAGGCCAAGGTTCCTGCGACTGCTCCGGTCGCCGACGCGAAGCCGCCGGTGAAGCAGGTCGAGAAGCCCGTCGAAACAACCGGCTCCGCCCCGGCGAAGGAAGACGTCGCCGCGGCCGATCGTTGCGAAGGGCAGACCTGGCCGTATCTCACGCGCGAGTGCACCGAGCAGATGCAGAAGAATCGCCCGGCGCGGGTCGTGGCAACGGACCGCTTGGAAAAGCCCACGCCGGAGGTGCCGGCGGCACAGCAAACCCGATCCGCTGTCGCGCACCCTGCGACGAACGCATCGGCTGCTCCGCCTGCGGCGACACCAGGCGCCGCTTCGCCGGGCGTGGCCGCGCTGCCGAACGCCGCTCCTTCTGTGCCGTCGGCGCCGGCCACAAAGCCGGCCGAGCCCGCGCCGCAAACACCTGCTGCGGCGTCTCCTCCAGCCAACCCGCCACAGGATGCAGCCATCGCCAACGAACCGGCGCCTGCGCCGAAGTCTGCTGAAAAGTCGGCCGAAAAGCGCAAGATCAAACAGGCCAGAGAGCGCGCCAGGAAGCAGCAGCGGGATCGGGACAAGCTGGACGAAGGCAACAGCCTTGCATTCGCCGGCTCCGAGCGCGGCCGGGAGATTCGCGATCGCGATGACCGGGGGCGTGAGGCTCATCAGCGCGATGACCGGGACCGGGAGATGCGGGATCGCGTTGACGATGAACGCGTGGATCGTGCCGAACGCCGCAGCCTGCGCGTTGAGAGCCGGTCGGATCGCCTGCGCCGCGAACGTGTCGTGACCAGCCGCGACGAGGACGACGAGGCTGCGGTCGCCGAGCGCCGCGGCCGCCGCGTGATCGTGATCGAACGCGGGGGTGGCGAGGCACCAGCGCGATCACGCGCGTCTTCGACGCCCGATGGCGGCGGTGGATTGTTTGGCAGCCTGTTCGGCGGCGGACCGTTCGGAAACTAACGCTCGACCGCGATCACGCGGCTGCGCTGGATCGCGAGCGACAGTTGCCCGTGCTTCAGCGCCAGCGCCTTCTCGCCGAACATCTCGCGACGCCAGCCTTTCATCGCCGGCACGTCGGCGTGGTCGTCGGCGGCAATGCGGTCGAGGTCATCCACCGTGGCGATCACCTTGGCGGCAACGCCGTGGTGCTCGGCGGTCATCCGCAGCAGCACCTTGAGAAGCTCCACCGTTGCCGAGCCGTTCGGCGCGCCCTTCGGGCGCTCGATCGGCGGCAAGCTCTTCGGATCGCGCGCGAGCCCGCGCTTGACCGCCTCGATGATGCCTTCGCCCCACTTGGACCGCTCGAAGCCCTTCGGCAGCGAGCGCAGCGATGCGAGCCGCTCGACCGAGGTCGGCGCCTGCACGACGATGTCGCCGATGGCGTCGTCCTTGAGCACGCGCGAGCGCGGCACGTCGCGGGTCTGCGCCTCGCGCTCGCGCCAGGCGGCCACCTCGATGAGCACCGCCAGCTCCTTCGGCTTGCGGACGCGGGTCTTGAGCCGCATCCAGGCACGTTCGGGCTCGGCGCGATAGGTGTCGGGCGAGGTGAGGATCTCCATCTCGTCGTCCATCCAGCCGGCGCGGCCTTGACGGCCGAGGTCGGCCAGGAGTTGCGTGTAAACGTCGCGCAGATGCGTTACGTCGGAGATCGCGTAGGTGATCTGTGCCGGCGTCAGCGGGCGCCGCGTCCAGTCGGTGAAGCGGTGCGACTTGTCGAGCGCGTCGCCGGTGATGCGCTGCACGAGCGCGTCGTATGAGATCGAGTCGCCATAGCCCAGCACCATGGCGGCGACCTGAGTGTCGAACAGCGGATGCGGGACGATGCCCGCGCGATGCCAGACGATCTCGATGTCCTGACGGGCGGCGTGAAACACCTTCAGCACCTTTTCATTGCCCATCAATTTGAAAAATGGCGCGAGATCGATGCCGGGCGCCAGCGCGTCGATCACCACCGCCTCGTCGCTGCACGCGATCTGCGCCACGCACAGCAGCGGGTAGTAGGTGGTCTCGCGCAAAAACTCGGTATCGACGGTGACGAAGGGGTGGCTCGCGAGCCGCTCACAGACCGCGGCCAGTTCGTCCGTCGTGGTAATCAGTTCCATGCTGGACGCTTACATAGCGCGGTCAAAACGGCGACGCCAAGGCTCAATCGCTGAAACGGCTGAATATCCAGCGGATTGCAGGGGTCATAGCCCGCGAACCGGCGGCATGAAGATGAACGGCCAGGGCGAGGGGAACGGCCCGACCGGCACATCGATCAGCGTCGGCCCGTCGCGGCGGGCCAGGGCCTGCCGCAGCGCGGCCTTGAGTTCCTCGGGCGTCCGGGCGCGGTCGCCCGCCGCGCCGAAACTCTCGGCAAATTTGACGAAATCGGGATTGGCGAGGTCGCTCGCGATCAGCCGGTTGCCGAACCGTTCCTGCTGAATGCGGCGCACATTGCCGAACGCGCCGTCGTTGAACACGATCGCGGTGAGCGGAATGCGGTGGCGCACCGCGGTCGCCATTTCATTGGCGGTGAACATGAAGCCGCCATCGCCGGAGATCGACACCACCGGCACATCGCGGCGCGCGTCGGCAGCGCCCAGGGCGGTCGCGAAGCCCCAGCCGAGATTGTCCTGATAGCCGGGCGAAAGGAACGTGCGCGGCCTATGGACCGGGAAGGCGAGGCGGGCGGCGAAGCCGAGCTGCGTCACCTCGTCGACGAAAATGCCGTCGTCGGGAAGCTCTGCGCGGATCGCATCGAGCCAGGCGACCTGCGGGCCGATCGATTCCTCGAGGCGCTTTCTCCAGGCGGCCTGCCGGCCTTCCATCTCGGCCTTGCGCGAGGCGCGTTTGGCGTTGTGCGCGGGCAGCACGTCGAGCAGGCGCCTGAGGACCGGCTTGGCGTCGCCGATCAGCGCCGCGGCGGGCCTGTGCAGGCGGCCGGGCTCCTCCGGATCGGCATCGACCTGGATCACCTTGAGCGTCTTGTCGATGCCCCATTGCTTGAACTGCATGAGCAGGCGCGAGCCCACGCTGAGGACCACATCGGCCTCGCCCCACAGCTCGTGGCCGAGCGGCAGCGTTACGCTCAGCGGATCGCGGCTGTCGAGCACGCCGCGGCCGCGGCGATAGCCGAGCACCGGGGCCTGCAGCATGGCCGCGAGGGCGGTGACTTCGGCGGCCGCACCCTGCGCGCCGCCGCCGCAGATGATCATCGGATTTTTCGCGGCACCGAGCAGCTTTGCCGCCTTGCGGATCGCGGTCTCGTCGAGCTTCGGCTGCCGCACCGGCAAGGGCGGCGCCGGCACGACCTGGCCCGGCTTGCCCCAGACGTCGATCGCGCATTGCAGCGAGGCGGGACCGGGACGCTTTTCGCCCATCGAGCGTATGGCTTCGGCGACGAGCCGCGGCGCCTGCTCCGGCTTGCGGATCAGCGCCGAGTAATCGACCAGCCGCTTGAGGATGCCGGCCTGGTCGCGGATCTCGTGCAGGTGGCCGAGGTGCTTGCCGATGTCGGCGTCGGGGATTTCGCCGATCAGCGCCAGCACCGGCGCATTCATCGAATAGGCGGTGAGCAGCGCGGCGGCGGAGTTGAGCAGGCCCGGCCCCGGCACCACGGCGTAGGCCGAGGGCTTGCCGGTGGCGAGCGCTGCGCCGAGCGCCATGTAGCCCGCGCCCTGTTCGTGGCGCGTGTGGATCACCCGCATCCGGTCTTGGCCCTTTTCCTGGGCCTTGAACAGCGCCTCGAACAGGAGGTCGTTCTGCACCCCCGGCAGCGCGTAGATCGTGCCGATGCCGTGCGCGATCATGCCTTCGACCACCGCGTCGGCTGCGGTCATCGCGGTGGCTTTTTGGGCTGGTTTTTTCCCGGGCGGCTTCACGCGAAATTCTTGGCTTATTTTTCCGGCAGCGAATTGATCAGGATCATGGCCTTCAGGAGCTCGTGCGGCTGCCCCTTGCCGAAGGTCTTTTCCAGGACGGCGTCGATCCGTCCGGTGCGGTAGAGCCGCGCGAGGGCGCGGTCAACCAGCAGGCGGAAGGCGCCGTCGTCGCGCGGCAGCGCCAAGGCATAGGTCTCGTAGCTGAAGTACTGCCGGCTGACGTCGAAGCCCGGCCGGCCGCCCTCCCGGAGGATGGCGAGGATGATGCCGCGGTCGGCAAAGTATGCGTCGAGCTTGTCCTCGGCCAGCATGTCGAAGCCGCCGCGGTGGTCTGGCACGGCGACGACAGTCGATCGCAGGCCGAGATCCTGGATCGCGGTGCGCAGCGTGCGCTCGGTGGTGGTGCCTTCAAGGACGCCGACTCGCTTGCCGGCAAGGTCTTCGTAGATGCGCACCGGCTTGCCGGTGCGCGAGATCGCGCTCGCCCCGTCGAGGAACGTCGGAATGGAGAAATCGACCAGTTCCCGCCGCTCGATCGTGACCGAGCTTGGATCGCACAGGATATCGACGCGTCCATCGCGGACCGCCTCGAAGCGGCTGTCGGGCGGCACCAGGACGTATTCGGTCCGCACGTTCGGCCCAAGCGCCGCCGCGATCTCGGTGCACAGGTCGACGATGTAGCCCGCGGCTTGGCCGTGGTCGTTGCGGTAGGAATAGGGCTTGGCGTCGGCACGGTAGCCGATGCGGAACACGCCGCTGTCCCGGACCCGGTCGAGGGCGCCGGCAGAGGCTGCCTGCGGCAGGACCGCGAGGGCGGCCAGAATCGCAAGCAATCGGGATGTGGAGGCTGACATTGACGGTTCTTCGCGGGACGTTACGGATCGTCAGTTTTGAATCAATCGGGCCCGGCCGCAATGGCACCTTGGCAAGGGTCTGCCTTGACAAAGACACCCCTGCATGTGCCTTGTCCGCCGCCTAAAAGCGGCGTTTCCCCTCGATTCCAGCCGGGTTTGCAGCATGCACCGTTACCGCACCCATACCTGTGGCGCGCTCCGCGAAAGCGACATCGGCCAGGAGGTCCGGCTGTCCGGCTGGTGCCATCGCATTCGCGACCATGGCGGCGTGCTGTTCATCGACCTGCGCGACCATTACGGGCTGACCCAGGTGGTGGCGGACCCCGACAGCCCGGCCTTCAAGACCGCCGAGACGCTGCGCGCCGAATGGGTGGTGAAGATCGACGGCAGGGTGAGGGCGCGCCCGGCCGGCACCGAGAACCCGGAGATGCCGACCGGCAAGGTCGAGGTCTACATCACCGCGATCGAGGTGCTGGGGCCGGCCGGCGAGCTGCCGATGCCGGTGTTCGGCGAGCAGGAATATCCAGAGGAAACAAGGCTCAAGTACCGTTTCCTCGACCTGCGCCGCGACAAGCTCCACAACAACATCATGACCCGCGGCAAGGTGATTGATTCCATTCGCCGCCGCATGAAGGAGCAGGGCTTCTTCGAGTTCCAGACGCCGATCCTCACCGCGTCGAGCCCTGAGGGCGCGCGCGACTATCTCGTGCCGTCGCGCATCCATCCCGGAAAGTTCTACGCGCTGCCGCAGGCGCCGCAGCAGTTCAAGCAGCTCATCATGGTGTCGGGCTTCGACCGCTACTTCCAGATCGCGCCCTGCTTCCGTGACGAGGACGCCCGCGCCGACCGCTCGCCCGGAGAGTTTTACCAGCTCGATCTCGAGATGAGCTTCGTCACCCAGCAGGACGTGTTCGACGCGGTCGAGCCGGTGATGCGCGGGGTGTTCGAGGAGTTTTCCGGCGGCAAGCCGGTGACGCCGAAGTTTCCGATGATCCCCTATGCCGAGGCGATGCGGAAATACGGCTCCGACAAGCCTGATCTTCGCAATCCCATCGAAATGCAGAACGTCAGCGAAGCCTTCCGTGGTTCGGGCTTCAAGATCTTCGCCAACATGCTCGCGTCCGACCCGAAGGTGGAGGTGTGGGCGATCCCGGCCAAGGGCGGCGGCAACCGCGCCTTCTGCGACCGCATGAACGCCTGGGCGCAGCACGAGGGCCAGCCGGGCCTGGGCTACATCTTCTGGCGCGAGGGCGAGGAGGGCGGCGCCGGGCCGCTTGCGAAAAACATCGGGCCGGAGCGCACGAAACAGATCGCCGATCAGCTCGGCCTCGGCGTCGGCGACGCGGTGTTCTTCATCGCCGGAAGGCCTGCGCAGTTCGTCAAGTTCGCCGGTCCCGCGCGGACCAAGGTCGGCGAAGAGTTGAACCTGGTCCAGAAGGATCGCTTCGACTTCTGCTGGATCGTCGATTTCCCGATGTTCGAGTGGAACGAGGAGGAGAAGAAGATCGACTTCTCGCACAACCCGTTCTCGATGCCGAACATGGACGTGGACGAGTTTCTTGCGCTCGACCCGAACGACCACGAGAAAATCCTCGGCATGAAGGCGATCCAGTACGACATCGTCTGCAACGGCGTGGAGCTGTCGTCGGGGGCGATCCGCAACCACCGCCCGGACGTGATGAAGAAGGCGTTCGCCATTGCCGGTTACGGCGAGGACGTGCTGGAGGCGAAGTTCGGCGGCATGCTGCGCGCGCTCTCGCTCGGCGCGCCGCCGCACGGCGGCATCGCGCCCGGCATCGACCGCATCGTCATGCTGCTCTGCGGCGAGGAGAACCTGCGCGAGGTGGTGCTGTTCCCGATGAACCAGCGCGCCGAGGACCTGTTGATGGGCGCGCCGTCGGAGGTCACGCCCAAGCAGTTGCGCGAGCTGCATATCAGGCTGAACCTGCCTGAGAAGAAATAGGCTCGCTCCGCTGCTGTTCTTCTGCCGAATGGCGCAGGGCAGTAGCATGAGGCGCGACACGGGCGGTGCGCTCCCTCCCCCTGAAAGGGGGAGGGTTGGGGTGGGGGGCCTGTTTCGCGCATAATCGCTCCTCATTCGGCAGCAAGCCACATGCCTTGCCGAGCGGGGAAAAATCGAATGACAGCATCAGCGATGGTCGATCCCGGCTACGTCCGGACCATGGCCGCCTACAACGCCGAGATGAATCGCCGCCTCTACGCGGCCGCCGAGCGCATTCCCGATGCGGGCCGGCGGCAGGATCGCGGCGCGTTCTGGGGCTCGCTGCACGGCACGCTGTGCCACATCCTGTGGGCCGACCGGATGTGGATGGCACGCTTCGACGGCTGGGAAAAGCCCGCGGTGATCCAGAAGGACAGCGCCGGCCTGATCGAGGACTTCGACGAGCTGCGCCACCAGCGCGGCCTGGACGATGCACGGATTTCCGACTGGGCCGCGCGTGTGACGCCGGACTGGCTCGCCGCGGACCAGGTTTGGTTCAGCGGATCGGCGCAGCGCGAGATGCGGCAGCCGCGCAGCTTCCTGGTGACGCATTTCTTCAACCACCAGACTCACCACCGCGGCCAGGCGCACGCGCTGATCACCGCGCTCGGCGAGAAGACCGGCGACACCGACCTGTTTCTGGTGGTGCCGCCGCCGGGTGATAATCGGATTTAACGGGCGCCAGGAATTCGGGCGCCGAACGGTTCTCGGCCAAGCCGATCGATGATCCGTTCGGCGATAGCCTCTTCTTGAACTTTGATGCCATGGGCCGCCATGACTTCGAATAGCCGTTTGTCCCAGGTGGCTGCGACGGGTTGTCCGGTCAGCGGCGCTCCCGGCTTGGGTGCGACCGCTGCGGCATCCGAATAGTCCGCGGCCGAGAAGAACCACGGGATCGCGCCGTAATTCGTGATGACGTTGTTGCCGATGGCGATCCCTGGCCAGTCGTAATCGCCATGGTAGAGCAGTGTCGCTCCGGCCGCTTTCAGCTGCCGCAGAAGAAGCTGCTGGGCCGCCCCCATGTTTCCGTCGACGCATGCGACTGGCGGACATGAAGTCTCAAGCCTGTCCGCCAGGATAGCGACGAGATTGGGGTTCTCGCACACGAGGACCGCGGTGCCGGCGACTTGCCATTTCGGCGGTCGGCGGGCGAGCCTTCGAAGCGAGAAATACTGCGGCTCGCCGGGCTCGTTGTTTTCGTCTGCGTGGGGGATGTTCATAAACAGCGCCGGGCGGGCGAGCTCATTCACGAGGACGCCTGCAGCAGCCCACACGTCGCGCTCGTCGTCGTCGATGGCGTCGCCGGTCCGGGATCGCAGAATGGCGAGCGTCAGCGTGGCGAGAGGTCTGCTTCTGTCGAGATCGTGCGCGTCTCCGCGGATTTCGGCGGCAATCTGCGCCCGTGGAATGCCGTTGCCGGGCAAGCGGTCCAGGACGCTCTCGACAAGGCGGCATAGTTCTGCAGCGACGCGCGGCTTTCTATCCGATAGTCGCTTGAGTAGGCCGAGCCTCTGGGGGCTGGAGAGGTAGTCGCGGACGTCGGCGCGGCGGCAACCGGCGACAACCCCGACCCATTCGAGGGCGATACGGCTCTCCTCCGCTTCCCGATTAAGGATGGGTCCGTCGAGCGCTTCAAGTGCGGAGCGCAGGGTGGGGGCGACGCCGGCGGCATGCAAAGCCGCATCGACGGTGGCGACGTCGAGCCTGATGGATCTCTTCATGACGCCGCGGCGGCCGGTGATGCCGGCGAGGGCGGTTCTCTCGGCTTCGGTGAGATTGACCACATGAATGGCGGGCATTTCGCCGCCGACGGGAATTCGTTCGTACCTTCGGCGGAGGCGAAAACGCAGATCGGCGAGGTCGTCGCCGCCCAGGAGACGAAGGAGCTTTTCGTTCGGTGTTGCGGTGGCGGTCATGCGCGAGTGAGCATCAGGCGCGCCGGTTCGGTCATGGCGACGCGGCTCTTGCCGGTCCACTTCCAGCGGGAAACGTAGATGGCATCGAAATCATCGTGCCGCTGCAGTTGACAAATGGCGACGCCGGGAAGCGTGTCGTAGCAGGCCCACTCGCGTTCGCTCGTAATGATGAAGTCCAGACGGAATTGCTCGATGAGTCCCATGCAGTGCCGGCGGACGCCGTCATCGATGCCGGCGAATGCCTCGTCGAGAAGAACCAGCCGGGGTCGAGCGCTGTGCTCGTCGCCATAGAAGCTCGCGACGGCCGCGAGCATCGCGATCGTGAGGCCCAAGGCACGTTCGCCGCTGGAAGCGGGTTGGGATATGGAGATCCATTTCCCCATCGCATGGCGCTCGACGACGAAGCGGTGCCATTGACGGTAGTCGAGGGCCGCCGCGAGCTGCTCGCGCAGGCTGCTGCCGCCGGACTCCTCGGCTTTGATTCGTTCCTCGCGGATGCGTCGCTGCAGCATGGTGCCGATCGCCTGGCGGTCCTTCTCGGTCCAGAGATCCGCGTTGACGTTCAGCAGCCGTTTGCGGGCGCTTTCGAGTTCGGCCGGCGCGCCCTGAGCTTCGGTGAGAGGGATCCAGCGCATTTGGAAATAGCTGCCGGTCGAGGTCGGACGGCTGCTGATCTCTTCGTTGACGCGCTCGACGTAGGCTTCGGCTGACTTGAGCAGATTGCGGATCGCGACGGAGATCTCGGACTGGAGGTGCTCCTCCAGAATTTTCGTCTCTCCTTCCGTGAGCAGGTCGTTGCGGACGGCGACTTCGCGCGTGGTCTTTTCGAGCGCCTCGGCAGGCGTCATGACGCCCTTGCTGTCGGCGATTGCGACGACGACGCCGAAGTCGCCGACATGATCGAGATGCGGACTGTAGCCGAGCGGAGAGAGCGCGGTCTGAAGTTCGGTGAGTGCGCTGTAGACCTTCGAGCCGGGATCATTCGCCTCGGAGTCGCGGATGTCGACAAGGTTCTGGTTGAGCGTCGCGGCCAGTGCGCGGGTTTCTTCGACCGTCCAAGTGCGGTTGGGGTCGGGGAATTGAACGTCGGGAGCGCCAGCCCTCATAAGACCGGACTTGGCGACGCCCTGCAGGTTATCGGCTGCGCGCTGTCGCTCTTCGGTCCGGCCCGCGAGCTCGGTAGCGGCGTTCTTGTGGGATTCGGCCGCGCGGGTGCGCTCCTCCGTGGCCGAGAGAAGGGCTTGGTTCGCCGGCTTGACGGCCTTGTCCGTGTCGTCCTTGCGTCTCTGCGCGTCGCTGATGCGCGTGGCCCACTGCTGCACGCTGTCGCCGACGCTCTCTTCCAGGGTGGTGTAGGCCTGCCGGGCGGAGAATGCGGTGATTTCGGCCGTCTCGGCGGCACGTGCCGCATCTTCGGCCCGGCTGCTGGCGGTCTGGACGCGCTGGATCTGGCCGTGTCTCGTCTCTTCGGCCCGAATGACGGCCGTGCAGGCGCCGACGGCTTCGGAGTGGTCCTGCGACAGCGCGTCGCAGCGCCGGCGGATATTTTTGAGCGCGGCTTTGTCGGGCGGGAGGCCCGTGTCCGCGGCGGCCAGTTCGGCGGCTTCCCTCCTTTCGATCAAATCACGCTGTGCGGCGTTCGCGATCCGATCGAGTCTTTGGACGTCGTCGGCGGAATTCCTGATTTCGGTCTCGGCGTTGCCGACGTCGTTGTGTGCAGTATGGACATCCCCGTCGGACGGCGCCGAAGCCTCGGCTTCGTCGACCGCCGTAGCCGCATTTGTGTTCTTGCCGATGGACGCGTCGAGGGTCGCGATCTCGTCGGCAATAACTGCACTGGCCCTGCCGAGTTCTTCGATCTTCAGCAGTCGCGCTCTCTCGCGGGCCGTATGACCGATGTAGACGGCGCGGGCCTTGGACCAGGTCCCGGCGAGGGAGCCGATGCGGAAGCACCCTTCCGGTGAAACCCACATCTCGCCGTCGTCGTCGACGGTCGAGCTCGAGATCGAAGAAAGGATGGAAGACACTGCCTGCGTGACAGAAGGATCGCCGCAGTGTGTGAGATACCGGTCGAGGGTCTGGGTGCCGCTTGACCGGCGAACGACTAAAGACACGTCGTGCTCGGCGTCGCCGACGAACATCTTCCCGTCGGGCATGATCCACCCGTCGAGCAGGCCGGAGGCTTCCAGGGCCGCTTCGAGTCCGGCGCGCACGTTTTCGTCGACTGCATCCTTGAAATCGACGGCCTGCCAGAAGGCTTGGCCGGCGCGCCCATCGCGCTTTGCCTTGCGCGTGGGCGGGGCGGCCGGACGTTCGAACGTGCCGGCGCGGAGCTCTGCGATCTGCCGTTCGATGTCGTCGCGTTCCGCGCTTCTGTTTTTGCGGCGAAGATGAAGATCGGCACGTTCGGAGGCCAGGCGGTTTTGCGCCTCGCGGCAGGCGGCGCGGAACGCAGCGTCGGCCGGATTGTCGCCTTGAAGCGACTGAGACCAGCGGAAGAGCGGCTCGGCGATCTCCTCGAAGTCCGGGGCGGAGACGTGGCTGCAGCTGTGGAAGTGCCGTCTCCATGCGTTGACGAGCCGATCGGAAGCCTCCGAGAGTGCCTTTTCGGCGACGGCGAGACGGGCCTGGGCCTGTTCGAGGCGCCCTCGCGCGATGTTGGCGTCGCTGGTGGCGCGGGCGGAATCGGCCGCCTTTCTGTCGACGACTTCGAGGAGATCGCCGACTGTATCGACGCTGTCGGTACGGGACAGGATTGCGGAGCGGAGGACTAACCCGGATATCTCACACTGTCTTTGCACGGTCGGGCTGCGGTGCGCGCCGGTTTTCTGGCATTTTCGGGAACATGTTG
>JAIESC010000033.1 GCA_019746355.1 Xanthobacteraceae bacterium
ATGCCGAGATTGACGTAGAAGCCGTCGCGCAGCTCCTGCGCCGCGCGTTCCGCCATCTGCTCACGGGTCCAGGGCATGGGTGCTCTCTCCTCGGCTCAGGCCATGACTTTTTTACGAACGGTGCGCTGCTCGATGTGCTTCACCGCGTTCGGAACGTGGATCATGCGCTTGATGTACACGCCCGGGGTGATGATGTGGTCCGGGTTGATCTGGCCCGGCTCCACCAGGTTCTCGACCTGCGCCACCGTCGCCCTGCTGGCGGTTGCCATCATCGGATTGAAGTTCCGCGCGGTCTTCCGGTAGACGAGATTGCCTTCGGTGTCGCCCTTCCAGGCGTGCACGATCGAGAGATCGGCGATGATGCCGCGCTCCATGATGTAGCGCTCGCCGTCGAAGGTGCGCTCTTCCTTGCCCTTGGCGATGTCGGTGCCCACCCCGGTGCGGGTGAAGAAGGCGGGGATGCCCGCGCCGCCGGCACGGATCCGCTCGGCGAGCGTGCCCTGCGGATTGAACTCGATCTCGAGCTCGCCCGCGAGGTACTGCTGGGCGAACAGCTTGTTCTCGCCGACGTAGGACGAGATCATCTTCTTGACCTGCTTGGTTTCCAGCAGAAGCCCCAAGCCCGCACCGTCGACGCCGGCATTGTTGGAGACGATGGTGAGGTTCTTCACCCCGGACTCGCGGATCGCCTGGATCAGCTCTTCGGGGATGCCGCACAGCCCGAAGCCGCCGGCGCAGATCAGCATGCCGTCCTTGAGCAAGCCGGCGAGCGCCGCCTTGGCGTCGGGATAGACCTTTTTCATGAAACGCGCCCTCACACCCTCGCTGCAAAACCAGGCAATTCCTGTACCCCGGACCGCGAAGCGCGATCAAGCGTCCCCAGAGCGCGAAGCGCGTTCAAGCGTCCTAAGCTCAAGCGTCAGGAGCCGTTTCCGGGCCGGAGGCGCCGGGCAGGGGGGCGTCGGCGTGCCGGACCATCCAGATCACCGGAGCAATGCCGACCAGGACGATGAGCAGGGCGGCGAGCGCCCCGTCCTCGAAGTTTCCGCGGGTGGCGAACTGGTAGATGTAGGTCGAGAGCGTCTCGACGTTCAGCGGTCGCAGCAGCAATGTGGCCGGAAGCTCCTTCAGGCAGTCGACGAACACCAGCAGCGCGGTGCCCCACAATGCGGGACGCAGCAGCGGCAGGTGGATCGACCGGATCAGGCCCGACGGCCGCGTGCCCGCGGCGCGCGCGGCGTCGTCGAGGTCGGTCGCGATCCGGGCGAGGCCCGCCTGGGCTAGCCCGGTCGAGATCGCAAGGAAGCGCACGACGTAGGCGCAGATCACCGCGGCGCTGGAGCCCGCGAGCAGCAGGCCGGGGTGGACGCCGGTCAGCGCCTTGACCGCACCGCCGATCGCCTCGTCGATCGCGACCAGCGGCGACAGAAGCCCGAGCGCCAGCACCGTGCCCGGCACCGCGTAGCCCAGGCCCGCGACGAAGATGCAGGCATTGGCAAAGCGCCGCCGGATGAGCCGGACGGCAAAGGCCGCGCCGAAGCCCAAGGCGAGGATCAGCGCCGTGGCGCTCGCGGCCAGCAGCACCGTGCTGAGCGCGTGCCGCGCCAGCACCGGGTCGAAGCCGACCCGCAGGCCCCGCAGCAGCGTCTCGTGCGCGAGATAAACGAGAGGCGCGATGAAGCCGAGCAGCACCGGAACGAGGCACGCCCCGAGGGCGAGCCATCGCCGCGGGCCCGTGAGCGCCGCGCGCTGCGCGCCACCCGGCCGCGCGTCGTTGCCGGTGTAACCCTGCCGCCGCCGCCCGTAGCGTTCGAGCGCAATGAGGGCTGCGACGCCGAGCAGCATCAGGCAGGCGATCTGCGCCGCCCCCGGCAGGCTCGAGCGGTTGAGCCAGGTGGTGAAGATCGACAGCGTCATGGTCTGCACGCCGAGGTATTCGCTCGCGCCGATGTCGTTCAGCGCCTCGAGCAGCGCCAGCGCCACGCCCGCGGCGATGGCGGGACGCGCCATCGGCACGGCGATGTCGAAGACCAGCCGCCATTGCGATGCGCCGAAGCCGCGCGCGGTCTCGATCAGGGCCGCGCTCTGGGTTTGAAACATCGCCCGCGCGGCCAGGTAGACGTAAGGGTAGAGCACGACGCCCATGATCAGCACCGCGCCGGGAAGCGAGCGCACGTTGGGAAACCAGTAGTCGGCGGCGGACTTCCAGCCGAATGCCGCGCGCAAGCCCGCCTGCAGCGGGCCCGCGCTGCCGAGCAGGTCGGCATAGACATAGGCGACGATATAGGTCGGGAACGCGAGCGGCAGCGGCAGCAGCCAGATCAGGACGTTGCGGCCGGGGAAATCATAGGCCGTCACCGTCCACGCGGTGCCGACGCCCGCGGTGATGGTCACCGCCGCCACGCCCGCGAGCAGCAGGATCGTGTTCAGCGCCGCGGGCGGGATGACGTAGGCGGCAAGATGCTGCCATAGCCCCTCGTCGCTGCCGCCGAGCGCAATGGCGGCGAGATTGATCAGCGGCGCGATGACGAGGGCCGCCACCGCGAACAGGAATGCCGCCGCGAACGGATGCGGCAGGCTCTTCGGCCGCCTAAGGCCCCACCCGGATAACGGTCGATGCGATTGCGGAAGGGCCACGGCGCTCATGACGCTGATGGTTCGGAATTTGTGGTCGAATGCTGCACAAAACGGTTCATTGATGTTGATCTACATCAAACGAAATCGTCCCCGCCGCCAGGCGGGGACGATGACATTGATGCCTCACACGAACGACCCGCCTCAGTTGTCGAAACCGACCTTGTCGACCAGCGTCGAGGCCTTCTTGCGGTTCGCCGCGATCTGCGACAGCGGCAGCGCGTCCTGCTTCAGCGCGCCGTAGCCGGCGATGGTCTTGTTGACCGGCACGCCCGCGCGGATCGGATACTCGTAGTTCAGGTCGGCGTGCATCTGCTGCGCCGCGGGGCTCACCATCCATTCGATGAACTTCGTGGCGTTGGCCTTGTTCGGGGCGTTCTTCATCAGCGCCACGCCCGAGACGTTCACGTGGGTGCCGCCGCCGGCGAAGGTCGGCAGGATCACCTTGGTGGCGTCCGCCCACGGCTTCTTGTCGGATTCCTTGTCGTTCATCAGCGCCCAGTAATAGGTGTTGCCGATGCCGAGGTCGCACTTGCCGGCCGCGATGTCGCGCGCGGTCTCGCGGTCGCCGCCGGACGGCTTCTGCGCGAGGTTGGCCTTCAACCCCCTCAGCCATTCTTCGGCCTTGGCCTCGCCGTGCTTGGCGACCATCGCCGCAAACAGCGCGTTGTTGTACATGTGCTGGCCCGAGCGGATGCAGATCTTGCCCTTCCACTTCGTGTCGGCGAGTTCCTCGTAGGTGATCGCGTCCTGCTTCACACGCTCCTTGGAGGCGTAGACCACGCGGGCGCGCAGCGCCACCGCGGTCCAGTGGCCTTCCGGATCGCGGTACGCCGCGCCCACCACCTCGTCGATCGCCTTGGAGCTGAGCGGCTGGGTGATGCCGTTCTGCACCGCGTCTTCGAGGCGGCTGATGTCGACGGTGAGCAGCACGTCGGCCGGGCTGTTGGCGCCTTCGGTCTTGATGCGCTGTTCGAGGCCGGAGCTCGCCGAGACGACATTGACCTTGATGCCGGTGTCCCTGGTGAAGGCGTCGAACAGCGGCTGGATCAGCTTGGTCTCGCGATAGGTGTAGATGTTGACTTCGTTGGCCAGGGAAAGCGTGGCGCCGGGCGCGGTGCAAAGCGCCGCAGCCGTCATCAGCATCGCGAGCTTCGGCGTTGATGTCATCGAAAGTCCTCCTGTCGGCGTCATAGGCGTCGCCATCGGCAGGGTCGCCCCGCGCGGCTGGCCGTTCTTTGCTAGACCGCCCCGGCCGCGGGTCAAGTCATTTTCGATTGTTGGATCAATAAGATAGAATGATTCCAAACTGTCGCAGTCTGGAATGAATCGAAACTGAGGGCTTCACGATTGAAGCCGCTGGATGAATTCGCCGGCTGCAATTTTGACCGTTTCGCCGCGCGATCTTACGGCAGAGCGCCACAGTGAAGCGCTCAGCCGCCCGGCCGCGGCGGCGCGGGCCCGCCTTCGGCGATTTCCGCGATCAGCTTCTTGACGATCGCCTGGCCGAACGAGTTGTGGTCCTCGGCGACGATGACGAACGCGCCGGGCCCGCCGACCACGCTGCTCTGATAGTAGTGCGCGAGCCCGCCGGGCGGATTGGTGTGCTCCGGATTCCACACCATCGGCCGGTCGCTTAAGATCACCAGGCCGTTGATCGTCACGCCGTTTGCCACCGCCTCGTCGCGGGCGAGCGTCACGTCGCGGCCGGAATTGTTGGTGCCGTCGCCCGACACGTCGATGGTCTTGCGCGCCGCCTCGAACGGCGCGCGCGCGAGCAGCGCCATCGAGAAATCGATCCCGCCGCTGATCGAGGTGCGCTCGGCGAACGAGCGCGGCAGCTCGATCAACTGATCGCCGAACTTGCGCGCGGCATCGGGCCCGTCGATCAGGGACCAGTCGATCACCACGCGCTGCGCGGTGACGCCCGACCATTCGACGAACGCGACGGCAATGCGGCGATGCCGGCCGGCGGTGATGGCTTCCAGCACGCGCTTGTCGGAGATAGCGGCGGCGTAGCCTTCGCGCTGGAGCTGGAACTTGGCCTGGTCGACGCTGCGCGACACGTCGGAGGCGAGCACCAGCAGCAGGTCGACCTGTTCCGCGGCGCGCGCCAGGGGCTGCGTCGCGGCAAGGGCCAGCACAACCAGCAACGATCGCAGCGCCAACAGCATGGACAACCTCCACCGGCGATATCGGTGGAAGCTTAGCGTTTTTCCAGAGGCGCCGTTAGCCGCGGAAACCTGACATCACCGGTTCCACCGGCATCGCGGGTCTGCATGTTTCGAATGTGCCGTGGGGCATGATCGGGGCGAGATGAAGACTCGCCGATGCAACACTGGCGGTCGCTCCCTCGCCCTTTCAGGGGAGGGAGTGCACCGCCGATGCCGTAAGTGATTCAATTCGACAACGACCAGACTTAAGACGCCGCCGCCTGACTGCTGCGCCGGGCGTCCGCCTTCCGCATCAGGTCGAGGAAGATCTGCGCGATCTCCTCCTCGTAGGGCGCCCATTCGGTGTAGTTGATCAGCGGAACCTCCTGGTCCTCGATCGGCAGCATATGCAGCACCGCGCCCGGGATCTTGCTGGCGCAGAGCTTGCCGTTGACCGAGGCGTGGGTCTGATCGTTGCCGGGAATGACCACGGTCGGCACCGCGATCGAGGCGAGGTCGGCGTCGGTCATGCCGAACACCTCCATCCTGGTGCTGGCGATGAACTGGTCCTGCCAGTTCGACATCACCTTGATGTACTGCTTGGGGTCCATCGCCATCAGCCGGTCGCGCGTCGCGGGATTGGCGGCGATCCGCTCCTGATACTGCTCGGTGGCGCAGACCGCGGCCATGCCGCCCTTCTCCGCCTCCTTGATGAACATGCCGTAGTAGTTCTCCGGCAGCCGGCCCGCGGCGAACGCGCCGCCGGTGACGCGCATCAGCAGGAGGCCGCGCACGTCGTTGCGGAAGCGGACGTAGTAGCGCATCGCGGTGCGCGCGCCCGCCGACGAGCCGCCGATGAAGGTGGGGATCGCGTTGAGCTGCTTGAGCAGCTCGTGCAGGTCGTCGAGCCAGAGCGTCTCTTCCGCAACGTCGCCCGCGATCAGCACGTCGGAGCGGCCGGTGTTGCGGCGGTCGTGCAGCACGACGCGGTGGCCGGCATTGGCCAGTTTCGTCGCCAGCGGCACGAACTCGTCATGGCCGCGCCGTCCGCCGGTGATCAGCGCCACCCACGGGCCCTGATTGCCGATGACCTGATAGAAGATGTTCACCCCGTTGACCTTGGTGACTGGCATGTGCGCGCTCCCTCGCGTGCGTTCTTGGCGCGGCCGACAATCGGGCCGTGCGACGTGGCGGGTATCATAGCCCGGTGGACCGCGCGCAATAAGGGGGGCGTCGGCGGCGATTTGGGCCGGGCGCTACTC
This sequence comes from Xanthobacteraceae bacterium, assembly GCA_019746355.1. Next base: position 6,050 of record JAIESC010000033.1, read on the forward strand.
GGCGGCGAGCTGCGTGCCCGGAAAGGCCACCTCGACCAGCGTGCCGGTCCTGACAGCGCTTCTGATCTTGAAGCGGGCGCGGTTGGCTTCCGCCAGCGCCTTGGTCAGCGGCAGGCCCAAGCCCGTGCCGCCCGATCCGAAGCGCGACGAGGTGGCGAGCTGCCGGAACGGCTCCATCGCCGCTTCCAGGTCCTTCGCGCTCATGCCGGCGCCGGTGTCGCGCACGCGCAGCACCACGGCGCGGTCGTCGCCACGATCGTCACCAAGGGCGGTCGAGATGATCACCTGCCCGCCGGCGCCGGTGAACTTGATCGAGTTGGAGAGGAGATTGAGCACGATCTGGCGCACCGAGCGCGCGTCGGCGTTCACCTGCGGCAGGTCGTGCGGCAGCGAGGTGCGGATGATGACGCGCTCGCGGTTCGCCTGCGGCTGCATCAGCGACACGCATTGCTGCGTCAGCTCGTTGAGGTCAATACGGGAAAAATTGAGCTCGAGCTTGCCGGCCTCGATCTTCGACAGGTCGAGCAGGTCGTTGAGCAGCGAGATGAGATGGCCGCCGGAGGCATGGATGTCCTTGAGATACTGCCGGTAGCGGTCGTTGCCGATCGGCCCGAACCGCTCCTGCATCATCACCTCGGAGAAGCCGATCATGGCGTTGAGCGGCGTGCGGATCTCGTGGCTGATCTTGGCGAGGAAGTCGGATTTCTGCAGCGACGCCCTCTCGGCCTCTTTCTTCGCCGCCAACAGCTCGTCCTCGGCCTTCTTCCAAAGCGTCAGGTCGCGGAAGATCGCGCAACGCTTGTTGCCGTCGGGCAATGCGCCGAGCGTCATGAACACCGGGAACTCGTCACCGCCGGCCCTGCGGCCGATCACGTCGCGGGCCGCCGGCTCTGCCGCGCTGTCCGCGCGCCTGAGAATATCGAGCGCGATGTTCTGGCTGTCGCGGGTCAAGAGGCTTGCGAACGGCAGGCCGGTGAGCTCGCGGCTCTCGTAGCCGAACAGAACCTCGGCGCTGCTGTTGAGCGAGATGATCTGGCCGTTGCCGTCGATCAGCACCACGCCGCCGGCGGCGGTGTCGAGGATCGCGCGAAGCTCGTTCGCTTCTGCCTTCGCCTGCTGCAGCGCCGCCTCGAAATTCTTCGCACCCACCTCGGCGCCCGCGCCGGTCAGCATCAGCACCAGCGCCGATTCGCCGTTCCAGGGCGAGGTGAACAGCCGCGCCTTGACCGGCACCTGGTCGCCCTTGTTGGTGGCGATGGTCAGCGACTTCGCGCCGTTGTTCTGGCTCTGCTCGTCCTCGGTCGGCTCGACGAACAGCGCGTCGAGGCCGCCGGCCTCTTCCAGCGCGTCGAGCGCGCCATAGCCGGTCCAGTCGAGGAAGGCGCGGTTGGCGTAGATCAGCTTGTCGAGGCGGTAGACCAGCACGCCGACCGGCAGGCGGTCGAGGATCGGGCGCTGATCGTTGAGCGGGACTTCGGCGCGCGGCGCGGCGGCAGGAACGGCGGGCTCGGGCTGCGGCGCAGCGACCGGCTCGGGTGGCGCGGATGCCGCGGACGGGGGCTCGCTCTGGATCGCCTCGCGGCTGCCGCGCAGGCGCGCGGTGAGACGGCTTGCGAGTTCGCTGAACGCCTTGCGCTCGACCGGTGACAGCGTCGGCGTCGGTTCGACGGGCGCCGCGGGGAACGGCACCACGTTTTCCGGCGCTGCCGGTGCGGCGGGTTCCTCGCGGACCACCGGCTCGCGGAATACGGGCGGCTCGACGCGCGGCGGCGTCGACGCGAACGACGAAGCGGCCGGCCCCGCGCGCCGCCTGGCCAGCTCGTCGATCCGCGCCACGTCGCGGCAGACGCCGAAGCCGCGATAACCGCGCAGGTTGCGGTCGCGGTCGAACACCGGCAGGCCGCTGAGCTCGGCCTCGATGCGGATCGCGCTGTCGTCGGCCGGGAACGAGACGGTGACGCCGGACCAGGTGTCGCGCGAGGCGAGCGCGCGCGCGATGTGGCCGTCCGGATCGAGCGCAAGCGTTGCCGCGATTTCGCCCCACGGCCGGCCGAGGGCTGCCGCGGTGCGAGGGCCGATCAGCCGGATGAACTCGTCGGAAGTGATGGTGAAGCGGCCGTCGGCATCGATCTGCCAGACGAAGCGCAGCGGCGGCCGGCGGTCCGACGCGCGGCGCAGCACCACGACCGGCGGCGGGGCCTGCGGCTTTTCCGGCGCGGGTGCCGAAGTGTCCGCGGCATCGGTGGTGTGCGCTCCAGCGGAAAGAGGGTCGGGGGGAGGGGGGACGATTTTCTCGATTTCGGGTGCGGCCGGCGCAACCGGCGCCTCGGGCTGCGCTGGAGCCGCGGTCACGGCCGGCTCCACCACGGATGGTGGCGCTGCCGCCGGCGTTTCGGTCTCGAGGTCCGGCGCGGGCGGCGAGACGGGTGCGGCTTCCGCCGCCACAGGCTTCTCCGACCGCATCAGTCTTGCGAGCAGCAGCGCCGAGGTGTCCATGCCGATGCGCTCGAGCGAGATCGTGCCGCCGGAGATGGCGCCGCTCGCCGTGCCGGCGGCCTGCGCTGTGGCTGCAAGCGGCATGGCATCGAGCGCGGCAAGCGACGTGTTGCGGCCGAGCAGCTCCTGCGCGGCAACCGTTGCGTAGAGCAGCGCGCCGTCCGGCAGGAACACGGCAACCGCCTCGTCGATGTCGGCGAGCAGGCGCTTGGCCTGATCGCCGAGCGAGAGCTTCGGACCTGCGGCTTCGGTTGCCACCACGAGGATCGCCGGCGTGCGGTCCGCCAGCATGATCCGCGCGCAGTTGCAAAGGAGCGCGCCGCCGAAGCGGCCGCCGAAGCCGCGCAATCGTTCCAGCCGCGGCGCGGCGCCGTGCGGCAGCGTGCCGGCGAGCCGGGCGATCTGCAGCGCGGCGGAGCCTTTGGGATCGATGACATGGCCGGAGAGGGCGGCCGGCGAGGGCGCGTTGAAGATCGCCGCCGCGGTCGGATTGCCCCACAGGATGCGGGTGGCGTCCGCGCTCCACAGCCACACCGGCACGCCGCTCGTGGCATACAGCGCAAGCCGCGGGTCGCTCAGGAAGTGGAGCAGAGACTTTGACTCACTCACCACGCGCCTTGCCCCCGCCATAGCCCGTCGAAGACGGGCGTGACCGCCCTTGAAGATGGGCGTAAACGCCCCGGTGTCGCGTTACCGCATCACCAATTGTTTCTGAAATCGTCATAATCCCCGTGGCTTGCAAGGTCCACGCATGGCGGGCTTTGGCGCGTCCCTGATTGAGCCTAACCTTAATCGCGAGGCGGACGATCGGTTTTATGAAACCGTCACGGCTCTCATACGTTGCATTGTTAACATTCGGGCTTTCGGAAGAAACGGGGCTTGGGGACGAAACAGGGAGGTGAAAAAATATGGCCGAACCGAACCTCGACAATCTGCTTCCTCCGGAGATGCGCGCCTTTGCCGAGCAGGGCGTCCAGAACGCGCAGAAGGCGTTCGATCAGTTCATGACCGCGACCCAGCGTGCGGTGTCCGCCTTCGAAGGCCAAGCCACGTCGGCGCAATCGAACGTCCGGGGCCTGCATCACAAGGTGCTGGACTTCTCCCAGCGCAATATCGCCGCCGCCTTCGACTTTGCGCAGCGGCTGCTGCACGCCAAGGACGGCGAGGAGGTGGTGCGGCTGCACGCCGAGTTCGTGAAGGCGCAGGTCCAGGCGCTGACCGAGCAGGCGCAGGAGCTCACCCAGCAGGCCGCAAGCGCGTCCAAGCCGCAAGGGAGCGCCTGAGGGAACGTTCGAGGGAACGGTTGAGGCCACCGCTTGGTCGAGAGGCTTGGCCAAAAAAGCCAAGCCAACGGCGCATCGGCAATTGACCCGGCTTCTCAACCATTTGTGCGTCGCAATATCTATGTTGCAATGCAACATAGTATGCCCTATATAGGGCTCGAGGATGATCGCGATGGCCGGAAAATGGCCGCTGCGTTTTTCTGCTGAGGGGCGTCCCGGACGGAGCAAGGCGGCGGTCCGGGAGCCGGGCAATTCGATGCCGTCCGCCTGATCTCATCACCAGCAGAGAAGGTTCCCCTATGTCCGACGTCACCACCAGCAAGGCCAAAGCCAAGTCCGGCGATCTGCCGAAGTTCGAAATTCCGCGCTTCGAGATCCCGAAGTTCGAGATGCCGAAGATGGAAGTCCCGGCGGCGTTCCGCGAGTTCGCCGAGAAGAGCGTCAGCCAGTGCAAGGACGGCTGGGACAAGATGAAGGCGGCCACCGAAGAGGCGACCGACGTCATCGAGGGCAGCTACGTCACCGCGACCAAGGGCTGCGCTGACTACGGCCTCAAGGTGATCGAGGCGGCGCGCGCCAACTCCAACGCGCAGTTCGACTATGCCAGCAGGCTGCTCGGCGTGAAGTCGCTGTCGGAGGTGGTCGAGCTGTCGACCGCGCATCTTCGCAGTCAGTTCGAGGCGCTGACCGCGCAGAGCAGGGAGCTCGCCACGCTCGCCCAGAAGGTCGCGACCGAGACCGCCGAGCCGCTGAAGGAAAGCTTCAGCAGCGCCTTCAAGAAGGCGGCGTAAGTAAGCGTCGCGGTCGTTCGCGTATCCCTTCGCAAGACATCCCCTGCGATCGAGCCCGGGCCAGTGGCCCGGGCTTTTTTCGCAAGCCTCTTTCGCAAGCCTTGGAAAACCGCCGGTTTCCCGGCCTTGAACCGGCAAGCCCGCTGGCGCGACCAATTGGTGTCTGCAATCAGTGCGTTGGCTTGCAAAGAGGAGCCATTGCTCCTAGTTTCCGGCCCGCTCACGGGACGCGCAGGAGTAGCTCAGTTGGTTAGAGCGCTGGTCTGTGGAACCAGAGGTCGGTGGTTCAAGTCCACCCTCCTGTACCAACCCCACCTTGTTGGCTGAGCCGATGGGCAGGCCAATGTTCGTGGCAGCGCGCTGTCTGGCCGTTTTGCGGCACGGGTATCCGGGCCTATTGCAGGTTTTCGGGGCTGAAGCCGGCGGTCTTCTTGTATCGATCTGACATCGCTCGTAGCTCATCCTGGGAGATGTACCGGTCCAGATCGTCAATCGGCTGATCGCCGGTCAGTTCTTCGACCTTGATGTTGATGAAGTCTGGGGGAGTGCTGCGGTTGGTGCGCACGATGGCCGCAGCCTTCTCAACTCGTTCATGCTCATATGCGCGAAACGCGCTTTGCCAGTCGGTGCCATGCTGAGCCAACGCGTCGGAAAGCACGCGGCTGTCAATGAGACCCTGCGCCGAGCCGTTGGAGCCTCTTGGATACATGGGATGGGCGGCGTCGCCGGCCAGCACAACGCGTCCGAATGTCCATGTCCGGATCGGGTCTTTGTCGACCATCGGATACTCAAAAACGACGTCGGAGCTGCGGATCATTGCTGGAATATCAAGCCAGCTAAATTGCCAGGACTGATAGCGGGAAATGAAGTCGGAAATGTTGCCGGGCTTGTTCCAGTCGTTGCGTGCAGTGCCCTTGTCAAGGATCTCCGTGGTCCAGTTGATCAGTTGATTTCCCTGCCCATCAACATCCTCGACGATTGGATAGATCACGATCTTCGCCGAGTTGATGGAGCCGACTCGAACATATGACTTGCCGCTCAAGAACGGCTTGTGTCGTGTGACGCCCCGCCAGGTATTGATGCCCGTGAAGATCACGGATTCGGTCGGAAAAAGCTGCTGGCGTATCGACGAGTTGACGCCGTCACAGGCGATCACCAGGTCGGCTTTGACGGCATCCAGGTCGTCTCCCGATGACGTCTCCAGCATTCGCAGCGACACGTTGTCGGAGTTCTGCGAGAATCCGACGCACTTGTGATTGGTGCGAAGCTTCTCCGCGCCCAGGCGTTCTTGCGCGGCTTGCCAGAGGATCTTGTGCAGCCTGCCCCGGTGCATGCCGATCTCCGGATATCGGTAGCCGGCGGAGTAGCCACGTGGTTCTCGGTAAATCAGCTGTCCAAACCGGTTGAAGAAGCAGCTTTCCTGGTTGGCAATCCCCTGTTGCTCGAGCTGCTCCTTGAGCCCCAATGCCGCGAGCTCACGCATGGCATGTGGCAGCAAAGTTATGCCCACGCCGAGCTCCTTAACCTCCGGCGCGGCCTCATAGACCGTGGATTTGAGCCCTCGCTTGTGCAGATTCAGGGCCAGGCTCAGCCCGACGATGCCGCCGCCTACGATCGCAATGTCCATGATCACGGCTTTCTTGTTTCGACTCGCGCGAGTGCGTATGGATTTGAGATTGCGGCCACCAAGAGTCCTTGTATGAGCCTGAAAAAACCGCGCGCCTCGCTGCCGCAGCCGGCTGCAAAATTGGAAATGCTGTACAACCGGCCTGGTTTCATGCTTCGCCGCGCATACCAGATTGCAACGTCGCTGTTTGATGACGAAGTCAGTTCGATTGGCGGGACGACCACGCAATACGGCGTTCTTTGGGTCTTGAGCTGCCGGGCAAACGTCGACCAGATTGGGTTGTCGAAGCTGATGGGGCTCGACCGATCCACTGCCGCGCTTGTCGTCAGCAATCTCGAAAAGGGCGGCCTTATCGTTCGGCGCGCCGACGCCGTCGATCGGCGTCGCAAGATGCTGGAGCTCACGGACAGGGGGCGGGACCGGCTTGCCAGCCTGGCAGCGCCGGCGCGGCGGGTCCAACAGCGGGTGCTGTCAGCCTTCTCCCCGGACGAGGCAAAGATGTTTCTGACGCTGTTGCACAAGTTTGTCACCACGTTCAATGAGCGCATTCGGACGCCGATAATCCTCGACGGGCAGCACGCGAAAGCAAACAAGCGCAGGAAAAAAGCCGAGCCTCGCCCGGGGCGATAAGATCCGTTTCTTCGCTGGGAAAACCGGCAGCCGCTGCTGAATGCGTGGCCAAAATCGCCTCTTGCAAAAATCGTCAGATGTCTGTCTAATTCGCAGACCTTGGAGTTGTCAACATTGCGCGGTTTTCGGCGCGAGGCAGGCTGATGAACAGGACAAATACAATCGCGGCGATTGCGCTTCTGCTTTTGGGATGCATCGGCGCGCCGCTCGCTGGGGGCGCTGCTTTGGCCCAAGAGTCATATCCGAGCAGGCTCATCAAGATCATCGTGCCGTATGACCCCGGCACCGGGCCCGACATTCTGGCGCGGACGCTTGGACAAAAGCTCGGCGAGAAGTGGAACGTCCCTTTGATCGTCGAGAACCGGCCGGGCGCCAGCACGAACATCGGGACTGAGGTGGCGGCGAAATCGCCGGCAGACGGCTACACGATGCTGATTACCGCGAACACGTTCGTCCTGAACCAGAGCCTGTTCAAGATCCTTCGATACGATCCCGTCAAGGACTTTGCGCCTGTGCTGCCGCTTGCCCTCGGCCGCCTGGCGCTGGTCACGCATCCGTCGTTGAAGGTGACCTCGGCCAGCGAGCTTGTCAGCCTCGCCAAAGCGAGCCCGGGCAAGATCAACTATGCGTCGCCCGGCAACGGCACGCCCCACCATCTGGCGATGGAGCTCTTCAAGCAGACGACCGGTGTCGATCTGATGCACATTCCCTACCGCACGACCGCTGGCGCTGTTCAGGATCTGCTTGGCGGCCGGATCAGCGTCATGTTCCTGCCCATTCATGTGGCGTTGCCGCAGATCGAGGCGAAAAGTCTCAACGTGCTCGCAGCCGGCGGCACCAAACGTGCCGCCGCAACGCCGCAGGTGCCCTCGCTTGCCGAAGTCGTCGGCGTTGCCGACATCGACGTCGACATCTGGTACGGCCTGTATGCCCCTGCCGGCACACCGCCGGCCATCGTCACGAGGCTCAACGGCGAGGTGAACGCCCTGCTGAACGCGCCCGACGTCAAGGAGGCGCTCGCCAGACAGGGGCTCTCGCCCACCGGAGGAACCCCGGAGGACCTCGCCGTGGTGACGAAGACCGACCTCGACCGCTGGGCGAAGGTGGTCCGGGCAGCGAAGATCCAGGCGGATTGACGCGAATGCGCTGCCGGTCCCGTCGGGCCGTATCACGTCGCGCATTCTGCCGGTGGCAGATGCCGTGCACCGCTTGAGCACTCGCACATCTGATCGGACCGAACATTTTTCCGAAGGAAGCTCATGGACATCCACCCCATCACCACGACCGACGGCGTTCTGCTGCATCTGGCGTATTTTCCGCCCGCTCTCGCCGATCGCCCGGTCCTGCTGTGCACCCATGGCGTGGGAAACACCTTCTATACGACGCCGCTGTGGATGGTCGCCCGACAGCTTGCCGGCGAGGGCTACGGCGTCGCCGTTCTCAACAATCGCGGTCACGAATGGGTGACCATGAACATGCTCGATTCCCGTTGGACCGGCGCGGCCTATGAGCGCATCGAGGACGGCGTCCTCGACTTCACCGCGGCGCTGGCATGGCTCGAACGCCAAGGTCATCGGACCGTCGTGCTCGTCGGACACAGCCTCGGAGGCCTCAAGGCGGCCTATATGCAGGCATTCCATCCTTCGCCGGCGGTTGTCGCGCTCGCCATGTGCTCCTCGCCGCGCCTGCCCGACGAGAAAGTCTGGGACTGGAGCGCGCACGAGGCCATCCTGCGGACCGCGACCGATCTGGTCTCCTCCGGGCGCGGCGACGAGCTCATGCAGGTCGCCATGCCGACCAACACGCCGGCCATCCGCGGCCTCATGTCTGCGGGCACCTATGTGAACAAGTACGGCCCCGGCGCCGCCACGACTGCGCTGCGCTACGCCGAGCGCATCAAGGTGCCGACATTCCTGCTTGCGGGAAGCGAGGAGAAGCCCCAGCGTTCATTCGCTCGCGACCTCGAGCCCGCCCTGATCAATGCCGGCTCGGTGACCAGGCGTGAGATCGACGGCGCCGACCACATGTACACCGACCGGCATGCTGCCGTCGCGCACGCCCTCGGTGCGTGGCTCGGCGGTCTCTAAGCTTCAAACGCGGTCGGCCGGGCAAGCAATCGGATTGCACGGCGCGAGCAATTGCGGCGAAGCCTCGCTTGTGAGCGGCGCGGCCGTCGCGTGCCAAGCGGGCATTCCGTTTCGGCTGCCTGTCGCGGCGACGGTCCGTCATGATTTGTTGGACTTCCTTGCCTGCGATCGAAATTCACTGCTGACGGTTGCGGGAACCGGGCTGCAAGGCGCTGCAAACCCGAGGCTTTTTCTACTTTTTCAGCAGGGATTTTCCAGTCCGCCGCGTGCTGTGACCGGCCGCGGTTCGCGGGCCTCCGTCACGCCCTTGTCGTTGCTGCACCTGCGAAGGGCGCGAATGCCGCAGCTCGGCATGCGCCCGGGGCGAGACTCGCGGCCGGTTTTGGTGTAGAAGTGTCGCCCTGCGTGTTTCATTATTCGAAACAGAGTTTCATATGTTGGAACGAGCGATGGCAAAGCGCTCTGCCGTGCGGACGGCATCGAAGGCGAGGCGGGCCGTGCCGCGCGCTGCGGGCGGCGCGCCGAAGGACACCGGGACGCTCGATCTCGCGCTGCGCATCCTCGATCACCTTGCCGCGCAGAACGCGCCGGTCGCCCTGACCGCGATCGCGCAGGCGTTCGCCGCGTCGAAGTCGACGGTCTACCGCCACCTCAGCGCGCTCGCCCGCCATGGTTTCGTGCGGCGCGACACCAGCACCGGCCGCTACGCCATCGGCGTCAAGCTGATGGTTCTCGGCGAGACCTCGCGCAGCAATTTCGAGATCGTGGCGGTCGCCCGCGACGTGCTGCACGGGCTGCGCGACGCCACCGGCCACGCCGTGTCGCTCTGCACCCTGCTCGACGACGATCTCGTGGTCATGGACCTGATGCACGGCCGGTCGGTCGTCGAATTCACCACGCGTCCCGGCACGCGGCTCGCGCTCCACGCCAGCGCCCACGGCAAGATCTGGCTGGCGTTCGGTCCGCAGGGGCTGCTTGGCAAGGTGTTGAGCGGACCGCGGCAGCCCTGGACGCCGCACACCATCACCGACGCGAAGACGCTGACCGGCGAGGTGCAGGCGACGCGCAAGCGCGGCTGGGCGACCGCGCCGAACGAGGCCGTCATGGGCGTCAACACGCTCGCCGCGCCGGTGCTCGACCATCGCGGCGCGCTGGCCGGCTCGATCGCGATGGTCGGCTCGACCCAGGTGCTCGCGGCAAAGCCCTCGCCGGCCCAGCTTCGCGCCGTGCAGGAGGCGGCGCGCAGCGTCTCCCGCGATCTCGGCTGGCAAGGCTGACACGAAGGTTGATCGGATCGATGACAACAGTGAGTTGGAGTTCAAGGTGACGTATTCGCTGGCAGTCGACATCGGCGGCACATTTACCGACATCGTGCTGCGTCACTCCTCGGGCGTGCTGACCGTCGACAAGGTGCTGACCACCCATCACGACCTGCTCGAGGGCTTCTTTGCCGGCGTCGAGAACGTGCTGCGGGCCGCCAAGGTCGCGCCGCGCGACGTCGGCGGCGTCGTCGTCCACGCCACCACCATCGTCACCAACGCCCTGATCGAGCGCAAAGGCCCGCCGACCGCGCTGCTGGTGACCGAGGGGTTTCGCGATGTCCTGCGCATCCGCAACGAGCATCGCTACGAGATGTACGATCCGCAGATCGAATTCCCCGATCCGCTGGTGCCGCCGGAGCTGACGTTCAACGTCGCCGAGCGCACCCGCGCCGACGGCAAGATCCTGCGCGTGCCCGACCGCCGGCAGATCGAAGCGCTGGCGGACCAGCTCAAGGCCAAGGGAGTGGCGTCGGTCGCGGTCTGCTTCCTCAACAGCTACGCCAACCCGGACAACGAGCGCGCGGTCGGCAAGGCGCTCGCGGCGCTGCTGCCGGATGTCTTCCTCACCTTGTCGTCCGACATAGCCCCGCAGATCCGCGAATATCCGCGCGCCACGACCGCCACCGTGAACGCCTACACCATGCCGATCTCGCTGCCCTATCTGCGCGGACTGAGCCAGCGGCTCAAGCGCGAGAGCTTCCCGAATTCGCCGCTGATCATGCTGTCGTCCGGCGGCGTGGTCGGCGCCGAGACCGCGGGCCACAACCCGGCGCGGATGATCGAAAGCGGTCCGGCGGCCGGCGCGCTCGCAGGCTGTCACTACGCCGAGGTGCTCGGCATCCAGCGCCTGATGTCGTTCGACATGGGCGGCACCACCGCCAAGGCCTGCCTGATCGAGGACGGCGAGCCGCTGATCACCGGGCTGTTCGAGGTCGACCGGCGCTGGCGCTTCAAGGAAGGGAGCGGGCTTCCCGTCACCATTCCCTCGATCGACATGATCGAGATCGGCGCCGGCGGCGGCAGCATCGCCCGCGTCGACGCGCTCGGCCTGCTCAAGGTCGGTCCCGACAGCGCCGGCTCGGTGCCGGGCCCGGCCTGCTACGGCCGCGGCGGCACCGCGCCGACCGTCACCGACGCCGACCTGGTGCTGGGCCTGCTCGACGCCGACAACTTCCTCGGCGGCGACATGAAGCTCGACCGCAAGGCTGCCGAGGCCGCGACCGGCGCGCTCGGCGACGCGCTCAATCTCACCCGCACCGAGGCCGCGCGCGGCATCTTCCGCGTCGTCACCGAATCTATGGCGGCGGCCGTGCGCACCCACGCCACCGACCGCGGCGTCGACTGGCGCGGCATGCCGCTGTTCGCGTTCGGCGGCGCGGGACCGGTCCACGCCTGCGAGGTGGCGGCGCTGCTGCAGAGCTCCGGCGTGATCATTCCGCCGCAGCCGAGCGTGCTGTCGGCGTTCGGCACGCTGGTGACGTCGGTGCGGCTCGATCTGGTTCGCAGCGATCTGGTGCGGGTCAACGAGCTCGATTGGGCGCGAGTCGACCGCATCTTGGGCGAGCTGGTGCACGACGCGACCGCGGCGTTGCGCGACGCCGGCTGCAGCGAAGACAGCGTGACGCTGATTTTCGCGGCCGATCTTCGTTACGTGGGCCAGCAGAGCGAGCTGACCGTGACGCTCGATGCCGATCCGCGCGGCCATCACGACGAAAGCCGCATCGTCAAGGTGTTCGAGGCGATCTACCGGAAGCTTTACGGCGTCAACCCGTCCCACGTGCCGATCGAGCTCGTGACCTGGCGGGTGACCGCGCGCGGGCCGGTGATCCCGTTCCACCGCGCGATGAACCTGCCGTCCGCGCCCGGCCAGCCCAAGGGCACGCGCGCGGTCGGCGCCTGGAGCGACGGCCTTCGCGTCCCGGTCTACGACCGCGGCGCGCTCGCCGCGGGCCAGGCCGTCAAGGGACCGGCGATCATCGAGGAGCGCGAGACCACCACGGTGATCCCGCCGGACTGGACGGCGACAGTCGACAAGATCGGCTGCATCTTTGCGCGGAAGGAATAACAACGATGGACGGCGTCGAGCTCGAAATCCTCTGGTCGAATCTGATCGGCATCGTCACCGAGCGCGCCAAGGCGTTGCAGCGCATCGCCTTCAGCCCGGTGGTGCGCGAGGCCGGCGATCTCGCCTGTGCGCTGTTCGACCGCCGCGGCCGCATGGTGGCGCAGGCCAACACCGGCACGCCCGGTCACATCAATTCGCTGGCGATCGCCGGCGCGCACCTGGTGCGGATGTTCGGCAACAATCTCAAGCCCGGCGATGTCGTCACCACCAACGATCCGTGGCTGTCGGCCGGGCACTTCTTCGACATCACGGTGCTGACGCCGATCTTCGACGGCGACCGCGTCCTGGCCTACATCGGCTCCACCATCCACCACACCGACATTGGCGGTTACGGCATCGGCGCCGGCGCCCGCGACGTTCATGAAGAGGGGCTCTGGATCCCGCCGCTGAAGCTCTACAACGAAGGCGTGCCGTGCCCGGTTCTGCATGCGCTCATCAAGCAGAACGTGCGGACGCCCGACGCGGTGTTCGGCGACCTCGCCGCGCAGGTGTCGAGCGGGCAGGCGGCGAGCGAACGGCTGATCGCGATGTGCCGCCGCTATAACCTGATCGATATCGAGGAATTGTCCGACGAGATCATCTCGCGTTCGGAGGCCGCCACCCGCGGCGCGATCGCCCGGCTCAAGGCCGGCACCTATCGGGGCGAGAGCCGGTTCGACGTGCCCGGCGGGCAGGTCATCACCTTGAAGGTCGCCGTCACGATCGATCCGGATGCGGGCGAGGTGCTGGTCGACTTCACCGGCTCCGCGCCGCAGACCACGACCGGCATCAACGTGGTGCTGAACTACACCCACGCCTATTCGACGTTCGCGATCCGCTCCTGCCTCAACCCCGATCTGCCGAACAACACCGGCAGCCTCGCGCCGATCAAGGTGCACGCGCCGGAAGGCTCGATCCTGAACTGCAAGTATCCGGCCCCGGTCGCGGCCCGCCACGTCGTCGGCATGTACGTGCCGATGCCGATCCTGAAAGCCCTCTACCAGGTGATCCCGGACCGCGTGCTCGCCGAGGGCTCCGGCGCGGTGTGGACCATGCAGATCCAGGGCAAGCGCGCCGACGGCGAGCCGTTCACCTCGTCGATGTTCAACTATTCCGGCGGCATGGGCGCGCGCGCCGGCAAGCCCGGGCCGAGCGCCACCTGCTATCCGACCGGCGTCGCCGCCGTCCCCGTCGAGATCGTCGAGGCGGTGACGCCGGTGATGTTCGATCGCAAGGAGCTTCGCCCCGGCTCCGGCGGCGACGGCGCGATGCGCGGCGGCGACGGCCAGATCATCCAGTTCCGGCTGGACACCAGGGACGAGTGGCTGCTCAACGCGGTCGCGAGCCGGGTCGATCAAGGCCCCGAGGGCCTGGGCGGCGGCGCGCCCGGCGCGGCCGGAAAATTTCACGTCAACGGCAAGCCGGTCCACGATCACAAGAAGCTGGTCATGAAGCCGGACGACGTGGTGCTGTTCGAAACGCCGGGAGGCGGAGGCTACGGAGTACGCTGATGGGCTGCCGGAAAACTCTCCCGCTGTCATTCCGGGACGCTGTCATCGCGCGTCGAAGACGCGTGATGACAGCGGGCCCGGAATCCAGACATGCAGGAAATCCCAAGGTCTCTGGATTCCGGGCCCGCCGCTTTCGCGGCGTCCCGGAATGACCGCGGGGAGAGCTTCACAGCCTGCCAAAGCTTGGTCACGAAAACGCAAGGGAGGAGTACGATGACAGTGAAAGCATCTGCGCTGCTTGCCGCCATGGCGGTCGCGCTCGGCGTGGCGCCGGCCGGCGCCCAGCAGGTCTACAAGATCGGAATTTCCGCAGGGCTGACCGGCTACGCCGCCACCGTCGACCGCGCCTGGCGCGACGGCGTCGAGATCGCCGCCGCGGCGCTCAATGCCAAGGGCGGCATCGCGGGCCGCAAGATCGAGGTCATCACCGAGGACAACAAGTCCGAGCCGCAGGAGGCCGTGACCGTCTATCGGAAGATGATCTCGTCCGACAAGGCCGAGATCTTCCTCTCCGGCTGCGTCTCGGCCGGCAATTTCGCCGGCGCCCCGCTCACCGTGCGTGCGCAGATCCCGATGGTGCTGTGCTCGATCCTGCCGCAGAACGCCGATCACGTGAAATGGGCGTTCTCGACGCTGCCGCCGGCGGGCTTCGAGGTCGCGCGGCGCCTCGAATATCTCAAGGACAACACCAAGATCAAAAAGATCGGCGTGCTGCACGATCCGTCGCCCTATGCCGTGCTGCAGAAGAACATCGCGCAGCAGACCGCCGCCAACTACGGCCTCGAGCTTGCCGGCATCGAGCAGTACAAGCAGGACGATGCCGACCTCAGCGTGCAGATCAGCAAGATGCATGCGGCCGGCGCCGGCGCGATCCTCAAGATCGGCCTCGGCGGCACGACGCTCACCGCGGCCAAGAACATCAAGCAGCTCGGCCTCGACATGCTGATGCTGACCAGCATCGAGGACCTCGCGGTGTTCCGCCCGGTGGCCGAGGTGCTCGGCGACAACTTCTTCTTCGTGGCATCGCCGTCGCAGGTCTATGACGCGCTGCCCGACAGCCCGATGAAGGCGGAGATCACCAGGTTCCTCGGTCCGTGGAAGGCGAAGTACCAGGACCGCGATCCGAACTGGGCCGCGCGCGGCTGGGACGCCGTGCAGCTCACGAACGTGGCGGTCGACAAGGCGAAGAGCTCCGAGGGCGCCAAGGTGCGCGACGCGCTCGAAACCATCTCGGGCCTTCAGGGCACCACCGGCGTCTACAACATGTCGCCGACGGTGCATCAGGGCATCACGGTCAACCCGTTCCTGCTCGGCCAGATCAAGGACGGACGCGTGGTCGTTGCAAAATGACACCGGTGCTCGAGGTCCGGCAGCTCTCGGCGCGCTACGGGCGCGTCGAGGCGCTGCATGGCATCAGCCTGTCGGTCGGCGACGGCGAGTTCGTCGCCGTGCTGGGGCCGAACGGCGCCGGCAAGAGCACGCTGATGCGCGCCATCATGGGGCTGATTGCCAATTCCGGCGAGGTGAGCTTTCGCGGCACGGCGCTGCCGCGGCAGACGCCGGATGCGTGCGTGGCTCGCGGCGTGGTGCTGGTGCCGGAAGGCCGCGGCATCTTCGCGCCGATGACCGTGGCCGAGAACCTCGAGCTCGGCGCCTATCTGCTCAACGACGCGGCCGAGTACGAGCGCCGGCAGGCGCGCGTGTTCAAGCTGTTTCCGCGGCTGCGCGAACGGCACGGCCAGATCGCGGGCTCGCTGTCCGGCGGCGAGCAGCAGATGCTGGCGGTCGGCCGCGCGCTGATGGCCGACCCGAAGATCCTGCTGCTCGACGAGCCGTCGCTCGGCCTTGCCCCGCGGGTGATCGAGGAGATCCTCGCAACGCTGGCGCTCCTCAACGGCGAGGGCCTGCCCATCGTCCTGGTCGAGCAGAAGGCGCCGCTGGCGCTGCGGCTGACCAGCCGTGCTTATCTTCTTTCGGTCGGCCGGCTCGTGGCCGAGATCGACCCGCGCACCACGTCCTATGACGAAATCGCCCGCACCTATCTCTCGTGACCGGATCGGACGCGCGCTCGCCGCGCTGCCGTGGGCGCTCGTCTGCGCCATGCTGGCCTATGCCTTCATCGCCGGCGGCTACTTCGTCACCGTGATGTCGTTTGCGATGATCTATGCGGTGTTCGTCATCGGCCTGAACGTGTTCATGGGTTTCGCCGGCCAGGTGTCGTTCGGCCACAACGCGTTTGCCGCGCTGTCCGGCTACGCCTCCGCGGTGCTGACCGCGACCTATTCCTGGGATCCGGTTCTGGCCTTTGCCGCGGGCATGGCGCTGGCGCTCGCGGTGGCGCTGGTCATCGGCTGGCCGACGCTGCGGCTCAAGGGCCACTATCTCGCCATGGCGACGCTGGCGATCGGGCTGATCGTCTACGAGATCGCGGTCCAGTGGGACGCGGTCACGCAAGGCTACATGGGCATTTCCGGCATCGCGCCGCTGGGCGTGGCCGGCTACGAGATCGTGTCCGATCGCGGCAAGCTTTTCGTGCTCGTCGTCCTCGTCGTGCTGTCGGCGCTCGCCACGGCGCGGCTGCGCGCGTCGCGGTTCGGCCGGGCGCTCGCGGCGATTGCCGGCTCCGAGGATGCGGCGCGCGCGCTCGGCATCGACGTCGCCCACTACAAGCTCGCCGCGTTCCTGGTCTCGGCGGGCTTTGCCGCGTTCGCCGGCTCCCTGTTCGTTCACGTGGTGGAATTCGTCAGCCCCGAGGTGTTCGGGCTGCACATGATCGTGCTGGCCTTCACCATGCTCTACGTCGGCGGCATCGGCACGCTCGCCGGGCCCATTCTCGGCGCGGTGGTCGTCAGCCTGCTGCCCGAGCTGTTCCGTGGTTCCAAGGACTATCAGGACCTGTTCTACGGCGCGGGCCTGATCCTGCTGCTGATCTACGCGCCCAAGGGGCTCGCGGCGCTGGGCAGCCTCCTGCCGCGGAGCGGCAAGCCATGACGGCGCAAGCGATGACCGGGCAAGCCATGACGATCCTGTCGCTTGAGGGCGTGACCCGGCGATTCGGCGGCCTCGTCGCCGTCGATGCCGTCGATCTCGAGGTGAGCGCCGGCGGCGTCACCGCGGTGATCGGGCCGAACGGCGCCGGCAAGACCACGTTGTTCAACCTCGTGTCCGGCTTCCAGACACCCGATGCCGGCCGTGTCCTCTTCGCCGGAGAGGACATCACCGGCCGTCCGCCGGAGCAGATCGCTTCGGCCGGTCTCATCCGCACCTTTCAGCTCGTCCAGCTGTTCCAGAACCTGTCGGTGCTGGAGAACATCCAGGTCGGCTGCCACCTGCACACCGCAGGCGGCGTGTGGTCGGCGCTGCTGCGCTCGCCCCGCACCCGCCGCGCCGAGCAGGAGGTGGAGGCGCGGGCGCGCGAGCTTCTCGGCTTCGTCGGCCTTGACGCTGCGGCCGACGCCGAGGCGAGCGCGCTCGCCTACGGCCAGCAGCGGCTGCTCGAGATCGCGCGCTCGCTTGCGGCGCGCCCGCGCCTCCTGCTGCTCGACGAGCCCGCCGCGGGGTTGTCGGTCGACGAAACCAAACGGCTGTCGGGCGTGATCCGCGACATTGCCGCCCGCGGCACCACGGTGCTCCTGATCGAGCACGACATGAAGCTCGTGATGAACACCGCCGACCGCATCGCCGTGCTCGACTTCGGCCGCAAGATCGCCGAGGGCCCGCCCGCGGCGGTCCGCGAGAACCCGGCCGTCGTTGCCGCCTATCTCGGCGGCGCAGATCCTGGTGGCGCGCATCCTGGTGGTGCGAATCTTGGGGGGACACATGCCTGACCTGTCCTACCTGCCGCAGATCGCCCTGTCCGGGATCGCGGTCGGCTGCATCTACGGCCTGATCGGCATCGGCTTCTGCGTGATCTACAACGCCAGCGGCATCGTCAACTTCGCCCAGGGCGCGTTCGTGATGCTGGGCGGCATGGTCGCCTACAGCGCCTTCGCCGCGCTCGGGCTGCCGCTGCTGCTCGCGGCGGCGGCGGCGATCGTCGCGGTCGCGGCGGCCGGCGTCGTCATCGAGCGCGTGGTGGTGCGCCCGTTGTGGGACCGCAAGGCGACGATGTTCGTGATGATCCTGGCGACGCTCGCCGCGCAGATCGTCATCGAGCGGCTGGCGCTGATCGTCGCCGGCGACCAGCCGCGGACGCTGCCGCAGTTCACCGACCTGCCGCCGCTGCGGCTCGCAGGCGTCGCCGTCAGTTATCAATTCCTCTGGATCGTCGGCATCTCGCTGCTGCTGATCGGCCTGCTCGATCAGTTCTTCAAGCGAACGAAGATCGGCAAGGCGATGCGCGCCTGCGCCTACAACCGCGAGGCCGCCTCGCTGCAGGGCATCAACGTGTCGCGCATGCTGGCGCTGTCGTTCGCGCTGTCGGCTGGGCTCGGCGCCATCGCCGGCGTGCTGATCACGCCGACGCAGTACACCGCGTTCAACGTCGGCGTGCCGTTCGCGATCTCCGGCTTCATCGCCGCCATCGTCGGCGGCTTCGGCCGTCCGCTCGGCGCCTTCATGGGCGGCATCATGCTGGGCCTGGCGCAATCGATCGCGATCGTCGCGTTCGGCGCCGGCCTGAAGAACGTCGCCGCGCTGTCGGTGCTGCTGTTGTTTCTTTTCGTCCGCCCCGGAGGCATTCTCGGCGAAAGCAAGTGATGGAGGACTGAACATGGATCTGCACAAGATCGACTGGGAGAACATCCCGTGGGAGCCGGTGCGCGAGGGCATCACCCGCAAGGCGTTCTCCGGCAACGGCGCGACGCTGGCGCTGCACAAGCTGATGCCCAAGCACGAGCCGAAGCCGCACAAGCATGAATACGAGCAGCTCGTCTACATTCTCGCCGGCCGCATCCGCTTCCACGTCGGCGACGAAAGCGTGGTGCTGGGTCCGGGCGGGCTGCTGCAGATTCCGCCGAATGTGATGCACTGGGGCGAGGTGGTCGGCGACGAGCCGGTGCTCAACCTCGATATCTTCACGCCGGTGCGCGAGGAGTACGCGCCGAAGCCGCGGTAGCAGGCCGCTGAAAAAGCCCGCGCGGTCAATCCGGGGCGCGCCCGCCGGCGCGTGAACGCGCTTGGGGTGGCGTCCCGGAATGACCGCGGATGGCCGCCGTTGCCTCTTTCGCTTGCCGGCTGCGAGCTCATCCCGGTCGTCGAAGCTGCTGGCCGCTGCGCGATCGCCCGACGGATCATTGTCGGACGCGCCCGCATCATCCTTACGGGTGATGCGGGCGCGTTCGTTCCCTGCTGCAATTCCCTGCCTGAAAAATCCGACGCGAGGTCCGTGCCGCCGACAGGACCGGATGAACCGCGACCGGCGAAACGGCGACTGATCGTCTGACGATCGTTCCCACGCCGCCGTGATGCGAACAGGAAAACCGGACGCAAACAGCAGGACGTCTTTGAAAATGACTTTGGGCGCACGAAGGGGACGCAGAAAGGGAACTTCAGATGCGCAGATCTGCATTTCTCATCGCTGCAATGACCGCGGTGCTGGTGACATTCGCGGAGACGCTGATCATTCCTGCCGCCGCGAAAGCGGTTACGCTTCGCGAGTGCTTGATGCGCAACAACTATTGCAGGAGCGGCTGCCGTCCATCGGACACCCGATGCATCGATAAATGTGATGTGGAGCACCTGGATTGCGTCGATGAAGCCAGCGACGTGTACGCGCGGCCCAAAAATCCCAAGGGCCGGCCAATCACCGGCGCCAGGCCGCAGGGCGTCATGCCGTCCGGAGGCCTCCTCGACACGACGCCGGGTTTCCACGGGCAGGGTCCGGCGGCCACCGGCGGAGCCGGGATCAACGCAAAGCCGGGCGCGCCGGCGCAAATCCGCTGAGCGGATACAACTTGAGGGGCGGGTGGAACTCACTGCAATCAACAAGGAGCCTGCAATGCGTAAAACGATCGCCTTCCTTCTCGCGACTGTTCTATTCGGTATCTTCGCTAAGGGGGCTTCTGCATTTCAGCTCAGCCAGCGTGTTACGGCCAACGAGCTGAAGAATGCATGCGGCAAGGCAGGAGGTGTCTTCTCTCAAGACCAGGGTGGCCATTCGTGCGCCAAACCATGCTCAGGTAGGATCTGCGTTGTCGCCTGCGACAACAAGAATGTCTGTGAGGGTGATTGCCCCAATTGTCCCAAGCCGGCGCGAACACGAGCAGAGGTTGGAATCAGAGTGAGCGCGCAAGAGGTTTTGGGGAATTTAGGGATCAAGCCAGGCCGCAATTCGGTAGCGCCTGCGACCATGTCCGGCAGCATCCTCGACGGCTCCGGCGGCTTCACCGCGCAGGGCCCGTCGGGCGCAGGCGCGCCGGTGACGCCGCCGAGGCCCTCCGCGCCGCCGCCGCAAATCCGCTGACGCGGATCGCCGCTGCAGCGCTGACCTATCGCCGCGGCCGGCTGCCTGCCGGCTGCGGGCTCATCCCGGTTGTCCAATCCGCCGCCGACACGTCGGCCGCGGCCCGGCCGCCCGCGGCAAGCACCACGACCTTGGCGCCGAGCGGCGTGCGCTCGTAGAGATCGATGACGTCCTGGTTGAGCATGCGGATGCAGCCCGACGACACGCTCCGGCCGATCGTGTCCGGCTCGTTGGTGCCATGGATCCGGTAGAGCGTGTCCTTGTTGCCCTGCCAGAGATACAGGGCGCGGGCGCCGAGCGGATTGTCCGGACCGCCGGGCACGCCGAGTCCGCTCTGCAGCGTGCTGACCTGGCTCATGAGCTCGGGCTTGCGCTGGATCATTTCCCGGGGCGGGTACCAGTCCGGCCATTCCCGCTTGGTGCGGACGTTCGCTGTGCCGGACCAGGTGAAGCCCTGCCGGCCGACGCCGATGCCGTAGCGGATCGCGCGCCCGCTTCCCTCCACGAAATAGAGGTAGTGATTTTGCGGATCGACGATGATGGTGCCCGGCGGTTCGGCCGACGGGTAGGACACCTCCCGGCGCATGTAGCGCGGATCGATCGCGGCCGACGGGCGTTGGCCGAAGAACGTGAACGGCTCTCCGCCATAGCTGCCGGTGTATCGCTGCTCGACGGTCGCATCCCAGCCGCGCGGGCTGGATGGCTCCCGGGGCTGGGTCGGTTGCACCTGTACCGGTCGCTGGCAGAGCCAGAAGAACGGCCCGCAATCCTGTGCCGATGCGCTTGTCGCGCTCAGCATGAGGCACACCACAATTGCTGGTAAGGTACGCATGGCCCAGCCTCCCTGCCTTCCTCAACATCCCGCGCAGCCTACAATGCGCAGCCTGGCCTGATGGATCCATGACCTATGGTCGCACGGTGCCGGCCGCAAGTTCTCACGGTGACCTGCTACCGTTCCGGCCCTGTCGATTGTGTGTTCGGTAGCGGGATACTTCCCGCCGGGCTCGGGCTCGGGCGCGAGCTCGCGCCCAAGCTCGCGTTCAGGCGTCGGGCGAAGGGCGTGGCCCCCGGCCGTTCACCCGCTGATGCCGCGGCCGGCTAGACGATGCGCGACCTGGCGGACGACGACTCCAGCGCCGCGACCAGAATCTGCAGCGCCCGGACCAGCTCGGCGCGGCTCCCGGCCGCCCCGAGCGAAACCCTGATCGCCTGCGGTTGTGCGTCCCCCACGCTGAAGGTTTCCGACGTCACGATGGCAAGCCCCTGCCGTTGCACATGCGATGCGAATTCCGACCTGGTCCAGTTGCGCGGCAGCGGGATCCAGATGTGATGGCCGTATGGATGCCGCCAATAGGCGTGGCGCGCCAGCACATCCGCCGCGAGCTTTTGCCTTGCGGCCGCTTCTTCCCGGATCGCGTTGATCATCGCCTCCGCGCTGCCGTCCTGCAGCCAGCGGGTGACCAGCGCGACCATCAGGAACACGGGAATCTGCACGCTCGCACGCAGCGCGTCGGCGACCGCTCCCGCCGCGCCGCGATCGGGCGCCAGCACGAACGACACCCGCAGTCCGGGCGCGATGCATTTCGAAACGCTGGCCGCAAGATAGGTTCGCTCCGGAATGAGCGAGGCCAGCGGCACCGACTTCGGAGCGAGCGCGCCATAGGCGTCGTCCTCCAGCAGCAGGACGTCCTGCTTGCGCAGCACCTCGGCGACCTCCTTGCGTCGCGCCGGCGGCATCGTCGCCGTGGTCGGATTGTGAATGGTCGGGATCAGGTAGACGGCCTTGGGCGAATGCTTGCGGCAGGCCGCCTTGAGCGCGTCGGGGAGAATGCCTTCCTTGTCGATCGGAACGCCCACCAGGCGCACGCCCGCATACGCCGCCGCGGCCTTGATGCCGGGATAAGTCATCGCCTCGGTCAGGATGGTGTCTCCGGGCGACGTCAGCGTCATCAGCAGGTTGAACAGCGCGTTCTGGGTGCCCGGGCAGATCACGATGCGATCGCCGCTCGCTCCGCTGATGCGGGTGCGAAGCCATGCTGCGGCGATGTCGCGTTCGGCATTGCTTCCGCCCGGCTCCCGGTAATTGAGATGCGCCGAAAACCCGGCCTCGCGCTGAATCGCGGCGATGCCGCGCGTGAGCCGTCCCTCGAGGTCTCCCTCCATCGGCTGCGGCGGCAGGATCATCGACAGGTCGAGCGGCGGTTGCGGCGCGATGCTGCGACGCCCCGGCGCCAGGCTTTCCGCAACGAACGTGCCCTGGCCGACCCGCGCTTCGGTCAGGCCGCGCCGCCGCGCTTCGCTGTACGCCCGCGTCACCGTCGTCAGGTCGACGTCGAGCGCTTTGGCGAGCGCGCGATGGGTCGGCAGCTGCTGGCCGCGGCGCAGCCGGCCGCTGGCGATGTCGGCGGTGAGCGCCTCGACGATGCGCTGATAGACCGGCCCGCCGCGATCGATGATTGTAGGGACCCAATCCATACAAAAGCCAGACGCCTCCATTGATTGTATGGATTACCACGCTATTGTATCCATACACTCGGTGCAAGGACCTTCGAGGGGCGTGCCATGACGGTTGATCCTGCGTCGTCGCGTTCGCTGCCGGCGGACCTCTGGTCCGGCTTTCTCGGGCGCTGCCCGCATTGCCGGCGCGGCCGGATCTTCGGCCGGTTCCTCAAGGTCAACGACGCCTGCCCGCGCTGCGGCGAGGAGCTCCGTCACCATCGCGCCGATGATCTGCCCGCCTACCTCGTCATCGTCGTGGTCGGCCACATTGTCGTGCCGGCGACGCTCTACGTGGAAACGCACTTTGCGCCGCCGTACTGGGTCCATGCGGCGCTTTGGTTGCCGCTCACGATCGGATTGACGCTCGGCCTCCTGCAGCCGGTCAAAGGCGCCGTCGTCGCCCTGCAGTGGCACATGGGGATGCACGGTTTCGCGGAGGCGAAAGCGGCCCGTCGGATCGGCGACGGCGCGATCGTCCGCCCCGGATCGGAAATTGAGCAGGGGCGGGAGATCGCCGGCATCCGGCCGGCGCTGGCCGAAGCTGCATCGAGCGACCCCGGCGCCCGGCATCGAAGACCTCATGAGCCGCTGGAGTGCTGCCGCTGACAGTCAAAGCGGGCACCGTAACGTGAGTGCAAGCCATGGCGACAATGTCTTCCGCGACCGGCGCATCACCTGCTTCATCTACCGGCCGGCTCGCGGCAACGCCGATGCCGTTTCGCGGCAGAACCGCCGGCCAAGGTGTCCCGGCCTGTGGCCGCAAGCCGTTTGTCGGAGCCGGACGCGGATCGGCCGTCTGGCCCGTCGTCGATTTGCCACTGTCGAGATTTCCCCGGCGGCTGCCGTGCGGCGCCGGGCGGTCACGTGGCATGGCATGGCCGCGGAATCCGTGGAATGCATCGATGCCCATGCCATCGCGTGCCACTTTCGCGCGCCGGTGCACCTGCTCGTCGCTTATGAGAAGGGCGAGCGGGCCGGCGGCGAGAGCTTCGTCGAAGGATTGCGCCCGTCGCGGCTTCGGAGCCTGGCCGGCAAGCTGATTTTCGTCCCCGCCGGTCACGGATGCCGCGAGCAGCATCAGCCGCGCCCGCCCGCCTGACGTTTTTCTATTTCGACCCTGCGTGGATCGTCCTCGCTGATGGCGCCCGACCGCAACGCGGCTGCTTTGCCGTCGCGCTGAGACCGCTCGCGCGATCTCGGGCGGTGCGCTCCCTCCCCCTGAACGGGCAGGGCAATCGCATTTGGTGCACCTCGGGTGCTGCGCTCCCTCCCCATAGCCCGTCGAAGACGGGCGTGAACGCCCCTTCGCAAGGGCGAGGGTCGGGGTGGGGGTCTGCGTCGGCGTGGGGGTCTGCGTCGGGGTGCGGGTCCGCGTCGACGGCGCGTGTCAACGCCTGGACAGCACTCGACCTGGTTCGTTCCTGGTCCGGTGAGCGTCTTAAATCCCGTGACTACGCCGGCAGCGCCACCGCCGCCGGCGCAGCCTTGCCGCGGATCATGTCCGAGCCCTTCTCCGCGATCACCATCGTCGCCGAATAGGTGTTGGCCGACGGCATGCTCGGCATCACCGACGCGTCGATCACCCGCAGGCTCTCGAGCCCGTGCACCTTGAGCGCGTCGCTCACCACGCTCGACTTGTCCGTCGCGGGCCCCATCCGGCAGGTGCCGATCAGGTGCCAGACCGTGCCGCCGTATTGCCGCGCCCATTGCAGGATCTCGTCGTCGGAGCGTATGCCGTCGCCGGGAAACGTCTCGCGCTCCACGAACCGCGCGAGCTGCGGCGTGCCCAAAAGCCGCCGCGCCAGCTTGATGCCGCCGACCATCGCCCGCTGGTCGGTCTCGTGCGTCAGGTAATTCGGCTGGATCGCCGGATCGACGAAGATGTCGGTCGACTTCGCCCGCACGTATCCGGTGCTCTCGGGCCGGTGCTGCCAGACGCCGCAGCTCATGCCCGGAAAATCGTCGAGCATGCCGATGAAGCCCTCCTTGTAGCTCGCCGGCGAGAACACGAGCTGCAGGTCGGCGCCGCTGATCGCCGGATCGGACTTCCAGAAGGCGTAGCAGAGCGAAGGGCTGACGCCGATCACGCTCGGCCGCCCGGTGAGCCAGCGCAGCACCTCCCTGACCAGCGCCGGGCCGCGGGTGATCTCGTTGATCGTCTTCGAATTCTTCGCCCGCGCCACGAGGCGCACCGAGCAATGGTCGCGGAAGTTCTCGCCGACCGCCGGCAGGTCGTGCACCACCTCGACGCCGAGGCTCCGGAGCAGGTTGCCGGGGCCGACGCCGGAGAGCTGCAGCAGCCGCGGCGAATTGACCGTGCCGCCGCAGACGATCACCTCCCTGCGCGCCTTCACCTCGTGGACCGTGCGGCTCTTCTCGTCGACATAGCGCACGCCCGTGGCCTTCCGGCCTTCGAACACGACCCTGAACGCGCGCGCGTGCGTCCGAACGTCGATCCGCCCGGACTTCTTCTGCGCCGGCAGCAGATACATCCGGCCGGCGCTCCGCCGCAGCCCCTTGTGGATGCTGCGCTGCAGAGTGCCTGCGCCGGGCTGCGACGCGCCGTTGTAGTCGGCGTTGCGCGGGATGCCGAGGCCTTCGGCGCCGGCGAGGAACGCGTCGCAGATCTCGTGCGGCCAGTCGAGATCGGTCACCGGGATGTTGCCGTCGCGGCCGCGATAAAGGTCGTCGCCGCCGCCGATCCGCCGCTCGAACCGCTTGAAGTAGGGCAGCAGGTCGGCGTAGCCCCAGCCCGCATTGCCGCGCTGCGCCCAGCTGTTGAAGTCGTCGGCCTGGCCGCGGTTGATGATCATGCCGTTGATCGAGCTCGATCCGCCGACCGTGCGGCCGACCGGGATGATCACCGAGCGTCCGTTGACGTTCGGCGACGGCTCGGTCTTGAACTGCCACGTATAGGCTTCGTTGAACATGATCTTGATGAAGCCCGCCGGAATGTGGATGTACGGATGCCGGTCGGGTGGGCCGGACTCCAGCGCGCAGACGGTGATGCCGGGGTCTTCCGACAGGCGCGCGGCGACGATGGAGCCCGCGGCACCGGTGCCGACGACGATGTAGTCGAAGGTGGAGGTCGATTGGGGTTGTTGGTCGTGGGGCATCTTGGGAGACCGTTCCAGGCGTACTGAAAACCTGGCGCATGCGACGGATGCAAGTGATGTAGTTGGCTGCGCCCGTTGCCGAATTCGATTGGACCATCCACCCAAAAAGGGCGCAATACGCTTCGCTATTGCGCCCTACGGACTGCAGCATTGGCAACCTTGGTGGGCAAAGGTTCGATTCCGCCCCTGGGCACCATCACCCTAAACGCGATTGATCCGTAAGGACTTTTCTCGAAAAAGTCCCACCGGGCCTGCTGGTGGGACAACGGTTCTGATTTGTTCCTTGGGGCAGGATCAGGACGAACATTTAGATTTTGTACGCCGCGACCCAAATGGGAATGAGTCAAAGTGACTCATGAAATCAGCCGGCGTCGTCGGGCGTTGAGGTACGGTCCGCCGCTGATCCGGTGACATTACGTGCGCCGGCCTTGTACTCAGCGTGCGAGAGATTCCTGGGGGGACACGGGGGAGTTTGTAATTCAGTTGTGGCGAGGTGGCTTCTCGAATTTGCGACCCCAAACCGCGGCCGGGCGAGTTAGAAATCCTTCGCGACAATCACTGCTAGTTCCTAGTGGTTTGGCGCGATCAGTCTCAGATGCGATTTCGCTGCTAACGGTGTGCGTCTCATCGGCTGGCCAATCGTGGATCGATGGCTAAGCCGCCGGTTGTTCGCGAAAAGTTACCTGCTAGACTGGGATCAAGAAATTTTCTGGAGCGGCAAATCCGAATAGCGCGGAAAAAGTCCGATGTACGGTTTCTGATCGGCGCTGCCACGAAAAATGATCGGGACATTGTCCGGAGGACCACGATAAAGCACGACCATCACCGCTCCATCAAGAAAGCCAAGTCCGTTAAGCGGGTCAATCATCTGACAAAGTTCAACTAGACGCTTCTTCGTTTCTTTGTCGAACAACGGCGAGTTTGCGTGCAGTGGTCTGTCCACTTTGCTGTGAAGATGGCCGGAGTACGTTTCAACCCCGCGCGTGGCTAGCCGGGCTAGGCCTTCTTCACAAATTGCAGGTGCAAGAGCGAATTCTGAAAATGTTCCACCGACATTTGCCGCGACGAAGTCTCTGGCTTGGCACAGCTGAACGCCGCTTCCGACAAAATCGTCCACGTAAATCACGGCCCCTTGGCCAAGTTGGTTGGTCCTCTGAACGATCCCGAGAACATCCTTGCCATCGAGCAGGTGGCAGCCTCGTTGTTCTAAGCCCATCTCGTCTCGAAGAATATTCAACATAACAGGACTGCTGCTTCCGGCGTCGTCTACTTGAACGTAGATGAGCTTGTCCGGTGAGAGTCCGGCTTCCTGCAGCCTTAACATCAGTGCAGTATTTTGCTGTATCAAGATTTTCTTGAGCAGAGACTCTGGAAAGTAGATCACTTCGTCCAATAGTCGGATGATCCGCTTGCGATCCTTCTTTTCAAATTGCCAAAGCCATTTCAACATTCCCCAATACGATATGGGCCGGGGACGGTACCCTCGGAAGCGCGCCGCGCGATAACAATCGAAAATCGACAGCATAATTCATTATTCACTGGAAACGTCGGGGTCGTCGCTGCCCCTCAGCATCTCGTCAATGGATGCACAAAGCGCAGCCACATTAGATAGAGCGCTCCTAAGATTTTTGCGGGCAGTGTCGTCAGCAATATATTTTAATTTCAATCGGTTTATTCGCGCAACGAATTCCTCGCATTCGGTCAGAGCATCGCGCGTGCGTTTTGCGTCGACGATAAATTCATCGAAGGCGGCCCGCGTTTCAAGTTCGGGATTTAAAAAATACTCTTCAACGCGCTGCAGCAGTCTCGCCCGCATCGCAGGATCGTCTTCAGTAAAGACGTGTGCGTCCATAATCCGACGAAAGTGGATGACGCTCTTTATCTTCTTATTGCGATACTTCTCGATGAGCTTGTCGGTTGCGCGATTTCGTCCCAGCTTCTTTAGTGACGGTATCTCGACAACAGCAAAGTCGAGGACCGGTGCACACTCAATCCAAAAATTTGAAGGTATTCGCGTTTTCGGATCTGGGTCGAGCGAAAGCTGTTGGAACCGCTCAGGGAGATCGATTAGTTTTTTACAGCGTTCAATCTGTGGCTCGCTCAATCCAGTAAGTTTCGAGAGCGCTTTGTTATCCGTTTCGTCTAGTGTCTCCATTACGCTCTTGAGGCTAAGGGCTGTCGGCATAAGCTCCCAGCCCTCTCGGAAATTATGTATCGAAAACATGTAGAGGAGCCCGGCAATCTTCGTCGGGGGCTCCACGATATTAGCCGGTAGCTTCAGGGGTTTCTTGTCCGGGCCGATGTGCCCAGCTTCAGTAAGATCAACGACGCATCGATAGCGACGCTCCCCGTCAAGGATAGAGAATTTAGTTTGTCCCGGAGCGCGGTAGACAGTGATCGGTACTAGAACGCCATGTTCTGCGATATTCTTTCTTAATTCTTGGAGCGGAGATTCATCAAACAAATGTCTCGGGTTGTTAGCGCTTGGCTTGATGTCATCAGTACTCAGTTGGCGGAGTGAGCCGGCTGGTACCGCAGCAGAATGCTGGATGGGCTTTAGTTCGGCCATGCTGCCAGTTCCGTTGTCCTATCGGGGCAATTTGTAATTAGCCATTCATATGCGTTGCGCCGCGCGCCGGCAAAGCCCGCAATATTTCTTCGAACAGGGAAGCGAACGGAATTCCAATGACTAGCAAGAGCCCGCGCCTCTCGGCAGTCCGCGTATGAAACAAGAAAGTCTGCTTTAGATTTATCGATACCTACTAAGGCTTCAGAAAAGCGCTTGATATCTGACGTGTCAAAGACCTTCTTTCCATACTGCCGAAAGATTCGTCGAGAGTTTACGGCGTAGGGTGGATCTAAATACACAAAATTACCGGGTTTGACATGGGCAAGCGTGTCGGTGAAGTCTCCACTCACCAGTGTAACATTTTTTAGCATCGCGGAGCATCGCGCGAGCTCATCTCGTTGGATGTAAGTGCCCTGCTTTCTTCCCATAGGTACATTGAATTGGCCGTTGGTATTTGTCCTATAAATGCCGTTGAAGCAATTTCGATTAAGATACAAGAACCGCAGAGCGCGCGTTTCTCGATCCATGGCGCTCGGGCTCATTCGACGCCAACGATTGTATGTATCAAGATCGCGGCGTATGCGCGTCAGCCGTCGATGCAACCGATCAGGCGCGTCTCTGACTACCTCGAATAGCTCGATCAATTCCGAATTGGTGTCACCAAGGACCGCCGCTTTGGGGGCCAATTCAAAAAATAGACAGGCCGAGCCAGCGAACGGCTCGACATAGGCCGTATGTTGTTGTGACCAAAAAACGCCCAGACGACCCAGCAGCTTCCGCTTGCTACCCGCCCATCGCAGGAACGGCTTAGCCCTTGGGGGGTCGAAGCTCACCCTAGCCGCCGTGTTCATGGGTGGACTAACGGCCAAAGTGCTCTCCTGCACAATTGAGCTTACGGCGATTCACGACAAGACCCATGTTACTCGAAAGGGGGCGGGTGTGATTATGGTGAACAGACCGGCAAGAATCAGGATCCGGCTCGACGGCCGTGTGAACTACGGGGGAAGCTAAGCATGCCGCTTCTTTCGCTCTTCGTAGGGGGAGTGCAGCTGGCCGCAACCCACGATATGGGGCTCGCGTTGCGTAATCATCGCAAATCGCGCGGGGAGCAACAATCAGGCGGTCAATAGTCAAGGAGACCTGGGCAGTCGCTCGAAATGCAAAGCACCCGGATGTGGAGTCTTACGCCTACTAAAGCGGACCTCGACCGGCCGCGATGTGTAACAGCACTGATAAACTTTTTGCGTTTGATGTCAAAAGTCTTTAGGTTTGTCAATATGTTAGCGTTTTGGCAGCGCAATCCGCCCCTGGGCACTACGACCATAAGTGACATTTGATTTCGTTGGGCTTTTTCTCGAGCTAACCAGCCGGATGCCGAGATCAGGCCACCACCCGCGTCTCGCCCGCCGCCGCCGCCCGCAACCCCGGCATCACCTTGTTCGCAAACAACCCGATCGAATGCAGCGCCTCGGCGAGCGTCATGTCGCCGAACACGAGCTGGCACATCAGGTAGTTGTTGCCGGCCTGCGCGATGCGCTGCGAGAGCACGTCGAGCACCGTCTGCGGCGATCCGGCGATGCCGAGCTCGCGGCGCACCACGTCGGGGAAATTGTCGGCCCGTTCGCCATGCACCGGCGATCGGCCGTGCAGGTGGTAGAGATAGTGGAAGCTGTGATGCCAGACCTTGTAGGCGCGGTCGGCGAGCCTCTCGGCCTCGGCGTCGGTGTCGCCGACGACGATGAACGTGTTCATGCCCATTTTGATTTTCGGATCGAGCCCGCCGTGCTGCGCCGCGGTCTCCTTGTAGCGCTCGACCCGCGCCCGCATCTCCACCGGCGGCTGGATCGCCACGAAGTTCATGCCCGCGCGTGCGGCCTGCTCGGCGTTCTCCAGCGAGCTCACGCCCATCCACAGCGGCGGATGCGGCTTCTGCAGCGTTTCGAGCTCGATCGGCACGTCGGTGGCCTGCCGGTACTGGCCCTCGACGGTGACCCGCCTCTTCGAGAACGAGTCCTTCATGATCTGCCAGGTCTCGGCGAACGTCTGGCGCGAGACCTTGAAGTCGGTCGACTCGCCGTAGTAGTCCGCCTCGACCGGCGAGATGCCGCGGCCGATGCCGAGCTCCAGCCGCCCGCCGCTGAGCTGGTCGAGCATGCAGACTTCTTCGGCAAGCCGCAGCGGATGATAGAACGGCAGGATGTAGACCAGCGGGCCGAACCGGAGCGTCGTCGTGCGCTGCGCCACCGCCGAAAGGAAGATGCCGGGCGACGCCGCCATGCCGAGCGGCGTGAAATGATGCTCGGCGATGTGATAGCAGTAGAAGCCGAAGCGCTCGTAGGCCTGCGCGATCTGGATGCGCTCCTCGAAGAATTGCCGCAGCGGTGTTCCCGAACGGTCGACGTGATCGAAGACGCCGAATTCCATTGCTTTCAACTCCTGGCCGGTCCTATCGCGCTACTGAAAAAGCCGCCCGGTCATTCCGGGGCGCGCCGAAGGCGCGAGCCCGGAATCCAGTTCCAGAGGCGGTGTGCGCGTCTGGATTCTGGGCCCGCCGCTTCGCGGCGTCCCGGAATGACCGAGGGGAGGGTTTTCCGCATCCCGCTATTTCTGTTCCGGGTTGAGATTGATCGCCTTGACCACGCG
This sequence comes from Xanthobacteraceae bacterium, assembly GCA_019746355.1. The sequence goes on from JAIESC010000033.1 coordinate 37,131, forward strand.
ATCCCAGCGCGCCGCATCCGCCCGGATCAGGTCGAGGAATTCCGCCGGCGAGCTGCCGACCGGCTGCATCAGGATGCGCGCCAGCGCCTCCTTCGCCTGCGGCTGCTGCACGGCGCTGGCGAAGTCGCGGCCCACCTTCTCGATGATCGCAGGCGGCGTGCCGGCGCGCACCACGATCCCGTTCCAACTGAACGCCTGGAAGCCCGGCACCGTCTCCGCCACGGTCGGCATGTCCGGATCGAACGAGGTGCGCCTGGCTGTCGTGGCGCCGAGCGAGCGCAGCGCCCCCGACTTCAGATGACTGGCCACCGACGACGACACGTCGATGGTCAGGTCGACGTTGCCGGCGAGCAGGTCGGTCAACGCCGGCGCATTCCCCCGATACGGCACATGGACCATGTCGGTCCCGGTGAGGATCTTGAACAGCTCCACCGACAGATGCGCGACGCTGCCGATCCCGGTGCTGGCATAGCTCAGCTTGCCGGGATTCTTCTTCAGATGGTCGATCAGCTCGTGCACCGTCTGCGCCGGCACCTTCGCGGGATTCACCACCAGCATCATCGGCGCGATCACCAGCAGTGTCACCGGCGTGAGATCCGCCATCGGATCGTAGGGCAGGTCGCGGCGCAGCGCGCGCAGCGCCGTGTGCGAGGTCGGCGCGGCATTGAGCAGCGTATGGCCGTCGGCCGGCTGCCTGACCGCATATTCGCCGGCGATGGCTCCGGTTGCGCCGACGCGGTTGTCGATCACGATCGGCTGGTTCCAGCTTTTGGTGACCGTCTGCGCCAGCATGCGCATGACGACGTCGCTCGATCCGCCGGCCGCGAACGGCACGACCACCTGCACCGGCCGCGCCGGAAACGCCGCCGCCGGCGCGTCGGTCGGCGACGTCTGGCCGGAGCACGGCGACGCGACGCCCGCCGCGATGATGCTGCAAAGCGCAGCGGTCCATGACCACCTGAATTTCACGCGCGAACCCCGTTCCCCAAGCATTCCGGCAAGCATTCCGACGCACGCCACATCCGCCGTTGCGGACGCGCGTCCTCCGAAGCTTCCGGCAACCATTCCACGCTCGCAAGCGCGCCAGACTCATATGGCCCAAGCCGGCGCTGCATGGGCCAATGACCTGAACTTCCGCCTCAAATCTTGCCGTCGTGCTTGAGCGTCTGGCAGGCTGCTGAAAGTGCCCGCGGCGTCATTCCGGGGCGCGCCCGCCAGCGCGTTCACGAGCGTCTTCGACGCGGGCGCGAATCCGGAATCCATACTCCGCCGCAGTGGTTATGGACGCTTCGGGCGATGGGTTGACTCCTGCAGGCCGTTCTTTATCTGTTCTCTTCATCCTGCTTGTCTGAGGAGCCCAACCGGTGGGAGCCATTGGCAGAAGCAGGAGCGGTGCCTGCGCGTCCGGCCTATCCACCCGGACTCTCGGGGCGCCTCGGGACCCCGTCTCGCGGGCACTACGACTCGCGCGCAGGGAGCTCTGCTGGACTGCCGGGTGAAAGCGCCAGTAACCCGTCAGGGAAGCACGGCCTGAGGTGTGTGGGGCGAGGCCTCACGAAAACGCCGTGGTGAAGCGCCGCAAGGCGCGCCGGCCCGCGTCATGGGCCGGCGGTCCCTTCCGTTGAAGGGACCGGCCTGACCGCAAGGCAGGCCACCGGGTGCGGCGGTTTCCGCACCAGCGCTTTGCGGCGCTTCACCCTCCTCGATTTTGTTTCGAGGCGGACAGGACGGACGGCGGCCCGGGAGCCGAAGATTCCCCGGAGGACGTCGCTTGTTCGCGTGCTGTTTGACAGTGTGAAGATGTGAGGCACGCACATGCGCACCGCCCGGGCGGTGCAGGGCGTGCATCCGTCGTGGAAATCCGCGACCAGCGTTTGGCGGCGTTACCCGCGTTTGTCCGTCGTGGACACATGCGCCCGCCACCGGACGATGACACCCGCGTGATTCCTGGCGGATGCTCGCGCTGCACGCCGGGCGGTGTCGTGCTTGCACCTTGAATTCGGCAATCAATTCAATGGAGCGTGCGCATAGACCCTCCGCGGTCATTCCGGGGCGCGTGCGCAGCACGCGAGCCCGGCATCCAGTCAAGCAGGGACTCTCTCCTGAACTGGACTCCGGACCCGCCGCCGTAGCGCGTCGAAGACGCGCGTGAACGCGCTGATGGCGGCGTCCTGGAATGACTGCGGAGACGTTCGCGCCAAATCCACAAAAAACCGCCCCGCCGGTTTCCCGGCGGGGCGGTGATCACCGAGCCTTGATAGGCTGCGGCGGTTCGTTTGAGCCGCGCGAGAGAGCGCGCAGATTAGTACTTCGACTTCACGTACTTCGGCGCGCGGGCGTAGGCGTCAGCCGGCTGGGCCTGGCCATACACCTGGAGCGGGCCGTGACCGCCCTTCGGCGGGCAGTTGCAGGTGATGTCGCGATGCACGCCGGGGATCTCGCGCTCCTCGACGACGCGCTTGCGCTCAGTGTTGTACTTGTGCTCGACGAGATTGACGACGGTGTTGACGTTCTTGGTGTCAACGTTCCGCTTCGTCAGGACCAGCTCCTTCTCGATGATGGTGTGGTTGTGCTGAACCACGCCAACATTGCGAGTCTCGTTCTCGCGGATGATCAGGTGATTGGTCTCGATCAGACGCTTCGACGGGACGACACTCTGGGACTCGATCACCCGAGATTGGTCGACGTCGCGGGTCTGCTTGACCACCTCGGTGCTGTCGTAGCTCGGCCGAGGCTGCGGGCACTTGTAGCAATTGTCCCGGTAGCCCGGGCCGTACTCACCGGCCATGGCCGGGGTTGCGGCGACTGCCAGCACGACGGCCAGCAGGGCGCCCTTCACTGTGAGGTACTTCATCCTTACGCTCCCATTTCTACGCGGCTCATTCCGCGTGGGTGGTGTGGCTCAGAACCTGGGCTGAGCCCCCCATTGGCCTCCTCACAGTGGCCGGACTATAGCCGGTTAACGTTTCGTTAACCAGCCTTTTTAACCACCTAAGTTGTTTGTTTTACTGATCTATTTTGGGACAACTGGGTTTGCGCGGCGCGCCGCTTCCACCGCCGTTTTGCCCGCGCGTAAGCGCGCGCCAAGGCGCGCGGAGGCGGCGAGAATCCAGCAAAAATGCGGGATCGCGGCGGTTCCGAAGTTTACGATTTCGGCGCTGTCGTGCGCCTCAGCGCGCCAAGCGCTGCGCGGTCACTGCTCGACCTTGATTCCGGCGCGGGCGACCAATTCCTTGACGCTCTGTATCTCGGTTACAACACGCTGCCCGAGCCGCTGCGGATCGCTGGCGATGATCTGGTAGCCGGCGCGCAGCGCCGCCTCGCGCGCCTCGTCGGTCGCCATCGCCGCCTTCGCCTGCCTGAGCAGCAGCGCCACGATCTCCGGCGGCGTGCCGGCCGGCGCAAACAGCGCGTTGAAGGTGTCGGAGATGAAGCCGGGATAGCCGCTCTCGATCATGTTCGGCACATCCGGCAGCGTGAACCAGCGGTTCTCGCCGGTGACCGCCAGCGCGCGGAGCGTGCCGGCCTTGATCAGCGGCTCGACCGGCGCGAGCGCCACCGATCCCACCTGCGTGGTGCCGGCCACCACCGCCTGCGTCGCCGGCCCGCCGCCGCGATAGGGGATGTGCGTCATCTCGATGCCGGCGCGCAGCTTCAACTGCTCGCCGGTGAGGTGCGATTTGGTGCCGACGCCCGGCGAGGCGTAGTTGAACTTGGTCGGCTCGGCCTTCGCCTTGGCGACGAGGTCGGCGATCGAGGTGATGCCGGAGTCCGGGCGCACGAACAGCACGTTCGGCGCGTTGACCAGCTCCGAGATCGGCACGAAGTCCTTGACCGGATCGTAGGGCAGGTTGCCGAACAGCGCCGGATTGACCGCGATCGCGGTCGAGGTGAGCAGCAGCGTGTAGCCGTCGGGATTGGCGCGGGCGACGAGGCCGATGCCGATGTTGCCGCCGCCGCCGGCGCGGTTGTCGACGATGACGTTCTGCCCAAGCGACTTCGACATGGTCGTCGCCAGGATCCGGGCGATGATGTCGGTCGGTCCGCCGGCGGCAAACGGCACGATCAGCACGATCGGCCGCTCGGGATAGGCGGCCCGCGCGGGCACGGACGAGTACGCCGCGAGAGCCGCGATCAACGCCGCAACGATGCAATGCCGACGGAGCATGAACAAAACCTCCCGATTGTTTTTGTTGGCTGATCCTAGAACGCGACCTTGTCGAAGAAAACACGTGCGGCATCGGCGGTGCCATCCCTCCCCGCGAGGGGAGGGTGGACGCGAGCGAATGCGAGCGGCCGGGTGGGGAGAAGCCTCCGTTCCTCGCTGGCCTTTCCCCACCCGGCTCGCTGCGCTCGCCACCCTCCCCTCGCGGGGAGGGAGGGCACCACCCGTGTCGCTGGAACGCGTTCCATTGTAGGCTTGGATAAAATTTGCAAATTCTCGAAAACCGGGTGCCGCATGACCAGTCCGACGCCACTTGAGCTTTCGCAGTCCGGCTCGCTCGACGAGCTCTACTCGCAGCTTTCGCCGATCCGCATGGGCGCGGGCTGGGCCAAGCCGACGCCGTCGCTCTGGGCGGAACCGAAGAAATCGTTCCAGCCGTTCGTGTGGAGCTACGCGCAGGCCAAGGGCGCGCTCGACGCCGCAGGCCGCCTGATCAACACCGAGCTCGCCGAGCGGCGCAACCTCATCCTGCAAAATCCCGCCGAGGGCTACGCCACCTCGCGCACCATCGTCTGCGCCTACCAGATGATCATGCCGGGCGAGAAGGCGCGCTCGCACCGGCATACGCCGAACGCGCTGCGCCTCGTGGTCGACGCCGAGCCCGGGGCCTACACCATCGTCAACGGCGAGCGGCTGTCGATGATGCCCGGCGACGTGGTGCTCACGCCGAACTGGTGCTGGCACGGCCACGGCAACGACAGCCGCAGCAACGCCTACTGGCTCGACGTGCTCGACGTGCCGCTGGTGCATCTGCTCGAGCCGATGTTCTTCGAGCCGCACCCGGACGAGTTCGAGAAGGAAAGCGTGGTGCCGAACGCCTCGCCGATGCATTTTCCGTGGGCGCAGACCAAGGCGCGGCTGATGGAGGCAGAGGCGCGCAGCAAGGGCCAAGGCAACGGCGAAGCCGCCGAGATCGCGCTCGACGCAGCCCTCGACACCATGGCGCTGTCGATGATCGGGCTGAAGCCCGGGCAAGCGACCCGCTCGCGCAAGGTGATGGCCAACAGCGTGTTCGGCGTGGTGCAGGGCTCAGGTCTCACCGAGGCCGACGGCACGAAGCTCGCCTGGAACCGGGGCGATGTCATCGTTGTGCCGTCTTGGCGTGAGCATGTCCACAAAAGCGACACCGGCGCGGTGCTGTTTCGTGTCACCGACGAGCCGGTGATGAAGAAGCTCGGCTTCCTGCGCGAAGGAGGTGCCGCGCAGTAGCTCTTTCTCCTTCGTGCGGGATTTAAGAGGCGCGGGTGATGCGGCACGCGCGTGTGTGGCTTGTGGCATGTCTGCTGGTGCTTCCTGCGGCGGCGCAGGAGCAGGACGCCGCACCGCCGGCAACCGGGCAGCCCGCGGCAGCGCCCGAGGCCGACAAGCCCGCCGACGCTGAAAAACCCGCCGACGCTGAAAAGCCTGCGGATGCCGTTGCCGATCAGCCCGCCGAGGAGCCGCTCAAGCCGGTCGCCACGACCGACGCGCAGAACTCGATCTGCCTGCTTCTGGAGTCGGCGGCGCGCGCCAACGGCCTGCCGGTGGAGTTCTTCGCCCGCGTGATCTGGCAGGAGAGCCGCTTCCGCGCCAACGCCGTCGGCCCGATGACGCGCAGCGGCAGGCGGGCGCAGGGCATCGCCCAGTTCATGCCGGGCACCGCGGCCGAGCGGCAGTTGCTCAATCCGTTCGATCCGATCCAGGCGCTGCCGAAGTCGGCCGAATTCCTGCGCGACCTGCGCCGCGACTTCGGCAATCTCGGGCTCGCCGCCGCAGCCTACAACGCCGGCCCGCGCCGGGTGCGCGAGTGGCTTGCCGGCACGGGTTATATGCCGTCGGAGACGCGCCACTACGTGCACGCGATCACCGGCGCGACCGTCGAGCAGTGGGCCAAGGGCGGCGACAAGAGCGGCGACGCCGCGGACAAGAAGCAGCAGGGCGGCTCCGACTGCGGCATGCTGATGGCGCGGCTCAAGCGCGAGCCGAACCCGTTCGTCGAGGCGCTGGAGCGGCGCATCGAGACCGGCTCGGGCCAGCCGTGGAGCGTCATTCTCACCGCGGGCTTCTCGCGCCAGCGCATCCTCGGCACCTACGCCGTGCTTGAGCGGCGGCACGCCGCGATCCTGACCGGCCATGACGCCTTCATCACTCAGACGCAGCTCTTCAGCCGCGGCCCGCGGCCGTTCTATCAGGTCCGGATCGGGGCCTCCGACCGGATGGCAGCGAACGACATCTGCAATCGCATCCGCAAGGATCGCGGCGCGTGCGTCATCCTGCGCAATCCGCAGGCGCGGGGTTAGCCACCGCGGTCCAATGGTCTGATCCCGGAGCCACAACGGCGGTGTCATTGCCGGGCCGGCGCGCAGCGCCGTGACCCGGCAATCCATGAGGCGGTGCAGCGAAGGCGGGCGTAAGAACGTGCTTGTCGCGGCACCGTATGGACCGCCGGGTCAAGCCCGGCGGCGACAGCGTGCGTGTTGCGCCAATGTGCTTCCAGTTCGCGCGATCACGGCGCATACGCCCAAGCCTCGATCATCACCGTCGCGCCGGGCACCGGCAGCGGCGAGGGCACCTCGATCGCCGAAAACGGCACCGGGCGGCCGGCGAGCCTGCGCTCCCAGACCTTGTACACCGGATAGAACTCGGCCAGGTCGGTGTGGAATTGGAGGATCCGCACCACATTGTTGAGCGACGTGCCGGCGGCTTCGCAGAGCTTTTGGATATTGCCGATGATGAACTCGGCCTGCGCTTCGGCGCTCGAGGAGAAATACGGCAGGTTCGGATCGGCCGCGGCCTGCGGCACGAGGCCGTTGCGGTCGATCGCCATCAGGCCGGAGATGAACAGGAGGTCGCCGGCCTTGACCGCCTGCGGCTGGTTCATGAATGCGGTCGCGACGCCGGCGTCGACCTGCGACTTGCGCGCCGCGCCGCCCGGCTTCACCGCAAGCACGTTGATCTCGATCTTGCCGTCATGGGGCGCAAGCCCGTGCGGGATGCAGGGGATGATGTCCAACGACGGCGGCGACTTCGAAAAGTGCCGCGTCCAGGTCTCGTTGAACGCCGAATAGTCGTCGGGATCGGTGAGATAGACCTGCGCATGCACCACGTCGTCGAGCGTCGCGCCGGCGAGCGCGAGCGACTGGATCATCCGCTTTGTGATGATGAACTCGGTCTCGAGCTTGATCGGCTGGCCGGCCCATTGCGCGCCTTCGGTCATCAAGGCCGCGGTGGCGACGCCGTTCCTTCGCGGCTCGTCGCCGACCGCGAGCGAGGTGATGCCCGGGATGAAGATGAAATCGCCGACCGTGAGCGCGGGCGAGTAGCCCGAGGTCGGGCGCCCGGCGAGCTGCTCGTGCTTGAGGTGCGTGACTTCGAAGCCCGCCTGCGGGATGACGCCGAGCGCCTGGACGGTCATGTCGGCACCCGGCAGCAGCAGGCCGCGCTGGGCGATCGAGGTCGACGGCGGAATGCGGCCGGCGAGGAATTCGCGCCGCGCCTGCTGGTAGGGCGGCACCGCCTGCACGGTGGTGTAATACTGGTCGGTGCGCACAAGATTGCTGCGGTCGGTGCCGGCGGCGCGCAGCACCGCGTCGAGATTTTCATAGATCCGCAGCGCCTCTTTCTCGCGCTTCGGCCGCCCGCCATGCGGCATGCGCGCGGCCAGCACGTCCGGCGCGATGCCGTGCTTGAAGTCCTGCGCCATCAGCCCGCTGGCAAACACCCAGCGCCCGGCCTTCATGCCCTGCGCAAACCTGATCTTTGCCGGACCGAGCTCGACGGGAAGAAGCGGCTCGGCTGCGGGCTTGGCGCTGGTCATGATGTCTCATCCTTGAATTTCGCGGTCCGGGAGCCGGACTTTCGCATTAAGATGGCCGCATCGGGAAGCATGGCTGAGCTGCCTGCGGCTGGCCCGCCGCATGCACGGTGCGCATACGACGTTCAACAAAGCGGGGTGTGCAATGACCGTTCGATTGCAATGGCTTTTGGCGTTCGGCGTGCTGCTGGCTGCAAGCGCCTTCGCTCACGCGCAGCCTGAGATTTACCCGTCCCGGCCGATCACCGTCGTCGTGCCGTTTCCCGCCGGCGGTTTGACCGACGTGCCCGCGCGGCTCGCAGCTTCGATGCTGCAGGAGAAGCTCGGGCAGGGCGTCGTCATCGAGAACCGGACCGGCGGCTCCGGCGTGGTCGGCGCGGCCTACGCGGCGCGCGCGAACCCGGACGGCTACACGCTGTTCGCCAACTCGCTCGCCGATACTCAGAACATGCATTACCTGCCGGTGAACTACAGCCCGGTGGACGACTTCGCGCAGATCGGCTGGATCGTCGATGGTCCGCCGCTGGTGCTGATCGTCAATGCCCAGGTTTCGGTCAAAACGCTGGCGGAATTGATCGCCGACGCGAAGGCCCATCCGGGCAAATACAGCTTCGGCACCTCGGGGCCTGCGTCGTCGCCGGGCCTGACGCTGGCGCAGCTCAATGCGCTGGCGAAGGTTCAGATCACCGCGGTGCCCTATCGCGGCTCGGGCGACGCGGCCGCGGCGGCAGCGGGCGGGGCGATCCAGGGCGCATTCACGTTCTTCTCGCAGGCCAAGCCGCTCGCCGACGACGGCAAGGTGCGCGCGCTTGCCGTCGCAGCACCCAAGCGGATCGAGCGCTGGGCCGATGTTCCGACCATGATCGAGCAGGGCTTCAAGATCGATCAGCGCGGCTTCGTCGGCCTTGCCGCGCCGGCGAAGACGCCGAAGCCGATCATCGCCGTCCTCAACAGGCACCTCAACGAGGTGGTGCAGAGCGAGGCGTTCAAGACGCGGATGGCGGCGCTCGGCATGGCGCCGCCGCCGGCCGCCGACAACACGCCGGAGAAGTTCGACACCTTCATGCGCGAGGAGATCGCGCGGCAGGGACAGCTCGCCGAGCTGTCGGGGCAGAAGCTCGCGCAGCCGCCGAAATGATCGGATCGGCGGCGTTCCGGAGCGTTACGCGACCTTGGCGAGCTTGCCCGCGCCGATGTCGAGCTTGAACAGCTTGACGGCGTTGCCGCCGAGGATGTCGCGCTTGGCCTTTTCCTTGAGGAACGGCAGATCGTAGATCGTCGACGGCAGGTCGAAGTCCCAGTGCGGATAGTCCGACGAATAGAGCAGCTGGCTCTCCGCCTTGATGCACTTGAACGTCGCCTCGAGCAGGCTCATGTCGCGCGGGATTTCCATCGGCTGCGTCGTGTAGAACATGTCGGTGATGTATTCGCCGGGCAGCTTCTTCAGCCCGGGGCATTCCGACGAGCGCATCATGTATTCGTTGTCGAGCCGCTGGATCATGAACGGCAGCCAGGCGAGGCCCGACTCGATCCAGATGACCTTGAGCTTGGGAAAGCGCTCCGGCAGCGCGTTCAGCACCCAGTTGGTCATGTGCACCATGTTGTACCAGACGAAGCCCAGCGCATGCACCGAGATGAACTTGTTCATCATGGTCATGGACTGTTCGTTCCAGTTGTAGCCGGCGTGGAAGGCGAGCGGCAGCCCGGTTTCCTCGATCGCCGCATAGAGCCGCATGTAACTGTTGTGATGCACCGGCCGGTAGCGCACCGAGGTGATCATGAAGCCGCAGACGCCCTTCCTGCCGGCGAACTCCTTGACCATCCGCAGGCTCGCATCGGGATCGTTGAACGGCAGGTAGATCATCGAGCGGATGCGCGCCTCTTCCTCCAGCACCTTCTCGCTGAGCCAGCGGTTATAGGCGAAGGCCAGCGCGACCTCGGCCTCGACCTGCGGATGCAGGCCGAGCTGCAGCATCGGCGAGGGGAACAGCACCGCGACGTCGACGCCCATCGCGTCCATCCAGCGCCGCGTCAGCGACACATCGCGATGCACGCCGGGCTCGGGCTTCTCGATGCGGCGCAGCGGATAGCGGGTGACGCGGCCGCCCATGTCCTGATAGCCGACGCCGCCCGGCATCACGCCGACGCCCTTCGAGTTGCCGGAGTTCGCCATCTGGGCGAGCTGCTTCATCACCGGGTCGGGCATGTATTCGAGGATCTCGTTGAACGACTCGAGCTCGTAGTGGTGCGAGTCGACATCGACGATCGGGAATTTGTCGTAGCCGCGCTGCTTCGCCTGGCGCGCGGCGTTGGCGAGCATCTTGCCGGAGTCGAATTCGTCGACCTTGAGGCGGCGGTTTTCGCTGAGCGGGAGTTCCATCATGTTGCCCTCTGCCGGCGACCGGCGCGTGCGTCAGATCGAGACGAAAATCTCATCGCCCTTGCGGACGACGTTGTACTTCTTCAGGCGCAGCCGGCGGTCCGGGACGCACTCGCCGGTCTTGAGGTCGTACTCGTAGCCGTGCCACGGGCACACGAAATTGACCTGGCTGTCAGAGAACTTCTGGCCGACCCAGGTCTTGTCCGGGCCGATCACGTCCTCGACCTGGTGCATGAGCAGGCCCTCGCAGGCCGGCCCGCCCTGGTGCAGGCACAGGTTCGAATAGGCGTAGAACTGGCCTTCCCAGTGGAATACGCCGATGTCGTGGCTGCCGTGCTGGACGATCTTGCGATCGCCGTCCGGAAAATCCGCAACCTTGGCGACAAAGACTTCGGCCATGACCACCCGCCTTGACGTTTCTTGGGTCGTTCGCGGCACTGACAATGCCGCGCTTGCAGCGCGGCTGCAATGCTCAGCCATGAATTGACGCCCGCCCCGGCTACGCACTACGGCGGTGCAATGTCCTGATGCGGCCCTATAATCGGCCGCACAAAAACTATCGGGCGGAAACCAGGGGAATTCTTCCGGTCATGATCATCGACATCTACACCCACATTTTCCCGGAGCGCTTTTTCCAGGAGCTCGAGCGCGGCTCGCCGAAGCTCGGCAACATGGGCAAGCGGCTGCGTTCGGTCCGCAAGCTGTTCGACCTCGACCTGCGCTTCAAGGACATGGACGCGATCGGCAGGGACTATCGGCAGATCATCTCGCTGCCGAACCCGCCGATCGAGGACGTCGCCGAGGGCGAGGTCGCCAACAATCTCGCCAGGGTCGCCAACGACTCGATGGCCGAGCTGGTTGCAAAGCATCCGGACCGCTTTCCGGCGTTTGCCGCTGCGGTCAATCTGAACGACGTCGACTTCTCCATCGCCGAGATGGACCGCGCCATCAGGATGGGTGCGAAAGGCGTGCAGACCTTCACCAACATCACCGGCCATCCGCTCGACGAGCCGCGCTTCCGTCCGTTCTTTGCGGCGGTCGCCGCGCACGACCTGCCGGTCTGGATCCATCCGGCGCGCACCTCGGCGATGCCGGACTACACGTCCGAGCCGCGCTCGCGGTTCGAGATGTGGTGGTGCTTCGGCTGGCCCTACGAGACGACGGTGATGATGTGCCGGCTGGTGTTCGACGGCATCTACGACCGGCATCCTGACCTGAAGATCGTCACCCACCATCTAGGCGGCGGCATGATCCCGTTCTTCGACGGCCGCATCGGCCCGGGCATGGAGGTGCTCGGCCAGCGCACCATCGAGGAAGACCACACCAAGGTGCTGTCGTCGCTGAAGCGGCCGCACCTCGAATATTTCAAGGAGTTCTATGCGGATACCGCGATGTTCGGCGGCACCTACGGCCT
>JAIESC010000168.1 GCA_019746355.1 Xanthobacteraceae bacterium
CGCGCGCGCTCTGCCGCTAATCGTTAAAACCTAATGAGGATTCGTTACGGAAAGGCAAACACTGCGCCGTGGATTGCTGAGTTTCCGCGGCCGCAAGTGTTAACGCGAACGGTCGTATCGATCTGCTGCCGCAGGCCGGGGCCGGCTCGAGGATCGCCGATGCCGCCCGTGTGCATGGGCTTATCCCCTGCTCTTTCAGCCCGCAGCGACGGAACGCGCGGGTTTTCCACAAGCTGGCCCGCCGGACTGCTAACCTTCTCTCGGGTTCGCACGCGCGTCGGTTTATGACGAAACGAACGGACACCCGGCGATGAAGCGCGGCACAGCGCAAGGCAAGCAAGGTGCGGCACGGCGCGAGGCCGCCGAGGCGCTGGCCATTGCCGCACTCGGCTACCTTGCCTCGGAGCCGGAACACCTCGGCGGCTTTCTCGCCACAACCGGCATCGGCCCGGACCAGATCCGCAATGCCGCCCGGGATCCCGAGTTCCTGTCCGGTGTTCTCGACTACTTCTCCGGCGACGAAGCGCTGCTCGTCGCCTTTGCCAAGGATCATGGCATCGATCCGAACGAAATCGAACGCGCCCGTGCAGCGCTCGGAGGCGTGTGGGAACGGGACCTGCCCTGATGGGCGCGTTCTGCCGCGACTGTCTCAACGACGCGGGTGAAAGTCCGCGCTGCCCGCACTGCTTCTCGCCGCGGGTCTTGCGCCATGCCGAGATCGACACGCTGACCATCTGCCACGTCGATTGCGATGCGTTCTACGCCACCATCGAGAAGCGCGACGATCCCTCGCTCGCCGACAAGCCGCTGCTGATCGGCGGCGGCAAGCGCGGCGTGGTCTCGACCGCCTGCTACATTGCCCGCACGTTCGGCGCGCGCTCGGCGATGCCGATGTTCGAGGCGCGGCGGCTCTGTCCGCGCGCCGTCGTCATCAAGCCGAACATGGAGAAATACGCCGGCGTCAGCCGGCAGGTGCGCGCGCTGATGCTGGAGCTGACGCCGCAGGTCGAGCCGATCTCGATCGACGAGGCGTTCATGGACCTCGCCGGCACCCAGCGGCTGCACGGCATGAGTGCGGCCAAGGTGCTGGCCCGGTTCCAGTCCCACGTCGAGCGCGAGCTCGGCATCACCGTTTCGATCGGGCTTGCCGCCAACAAGTTCCTGGCCAAGATCGCCTCCGACCTCGACAAGCCGCGCGGCTTCGCCGTGCTCGGCAAGGCCGACGCTGCGCCGTTTCTGGCCGACAAGCCGGTGTCGTTCATTTACGGCGTCGGCAAGGTCGCGGCGCAACGCTTCGCCAAGGACGGTTTCCGTATCATCGCCGACCTGCAGCGCACCGACGAGCGCGAGCTGATGCGCCGCTATGGCGCCGAGGGGCAGCGGCTGGCGCAACTCGCCCGCGGCATCGACGTTCGCGTCGTCGATCCGGTCCGCGAGCGCAAAAGCGTGTCGGCCGAAAACACCTTCGAACGCGACATCGCCTCGTTCCGGCCGCTGGAAAAGCGGCTGTGGGCCGCGGCGGAGGAGGTGTCGGAGCGGCTGAAGGAAAAGCACCTCTGCGGCTCGACCGTCACGCTGAAGCTGAAAACCGCCGACTTCCGCATCCTCACCCGCGCCCGCTCGCTGGAGAGCCCGACGCAGCTCGCCGACAAGATTTTCGCCGCCAGCCGCGAGCTGCTGGTCCGCGAGATCAACGGCACGCGCTACCGTCTCCTGGGCGTTGGTGTCAGCGCGCTGGCGGATGCCGAAGCGGCTGATCCCGCCGATCTGATCGACACCGGTGCCGAGCGGCGCGCCAAGGCCGAGCGCGCGATGGACCGCGTGCGCGGCAAGTTCGGTCACGAGTCGGTGGTCAAGGGTCTGGCGCTGGACGAGCAGGAGTAGGAGCCGCGGCACAATTCGCTATTTCTTTTGGGCCGGCGGATGGCTCTCACCTTGCCGCTGCTTCCGCCGCCACAGAAGAACCGGTCGCCGCCGTCGAACTCAAGACCCGATACGCCCGCGCAGCGCGGGACCTTGGCCGTCATGGCGCTGCTGACGGGCATTCCTGGCGGCGGCGGGCGGACATCTACTGCTCGGCCGCGCAAGGCGCGTCGTCGCTGAGCGCAATGGCGCTGATGTACCTGCTGATAAGCGCTTTCCATCTAGCGCCCTGGCTGAAGCTCGTGTCCAGCGAGCGGCCCGCTTCAGCGCGCTGAGCCAGTTAACTGACCTGCGGCCCAGTTACTGGCAGGGCTTCGCGGCCTTCAGCTCGATCGAGGTCATTTCACCGGTCAGGACGAAATCGCCGTAATCGAGCACCAGCGCGCGCGACACGCCGTTCTCGTAGAGCTCGAAGGTGATGGCATAGACCGGCGTCTGCTCGCCGTTCTTTTCGCCTGCCGACCGGTCGAAGTAGCTGATCGTCACCGGCCAGCGACTCATTGCGGCGAACGCCGCCTCGTTGGCGATCGCGTCGGACGGCTTCTGCGCGTCCGGCGGGATCGCTTTGCCGATGATCGTCAGCGTGTCGTAGATTTTCTCGCCGGAATCGGAGCCGTCATAGACCGCGACCTGAAGCAGCGTCTTGCCTTCGCGGGCCGCGGCGATGACGCGGCGGACATGCTCGGTCGGGAACGCCACGTCGGTCTTGAAATCGAGCTTTTTCTTGTCGGGTTCGGTCAGCTCCACGGTGACGCTGCCCTGCCCGCGATCGGCCTGCCCGTCCACCGAGTCGCGCAGGCTGTCGTCGAAGTAGTTGCGCGAATGGAACCGCAGGCGTTTGGCCGCGCCATCCTCCCAGGAGGTCGCGCGAAGGTCCGACACGGCGACCCTGCCCTCGCCGCTGTCGAGCTCCGAGACCTGACGGAATTGCAGCGCATAGCCCTCGCAGGCGTTGCCGCTGAAATCGTAGAGAATGCGGCCGCGCACCGCGCTCATCGAGCGCTTGCCGCGCGTGGACGAAAGCTTCAGGTCGTAGACGGCACGGTGCGAGGCGAGCGCCATCGGCGCGCTCTGCTGAGCCGTGGCCGGCGCAACCGCCGCCGACCAGCTCCCGGCCGTCAAGACAGCCGTAGCGACCAAAAGCCGGACCGGCATTCCAGGCAACGCCATAGGGACGAATCTCCTCGTTTCGCCCTGCGGAAAATACGTCCCGCTCCCAGGAGCCGCAACAGTGGCTCTTGCGGCGCGCTTGCAAGGCGGGGCCTGATCGGCGATGACAAAGACGGCATTTTGATGGGTTAACGAGAGCGCGGGGTTGTGCCGCGCTTTTGTGCATCCAAATGCTGGTAATCCCCTAGCGGTGAAGGAGGCAAAAATGGCCGGTACGGTCGAAAAGAAGCTCGCAGAAATGGGCATCATGCTGCCCGAGCCGGTGGCGCCCGTCGCCAATTACGTGCCGTTCGTCCGTACGGGGAATTTCATGGTGGTGTCGGGCCAGCTCTGCCTCGACGCCCAAGGCAAGCTCGTCGCCAAGGGCCAGCTCGGCGGCAGCGTATCCATCGAGGACGGCCAGAAGGCCGCGCGCGCCTGCGCCATCAATGTCCTGGCCCAGCTCAAGGCCGCGATGGGCGATCTCGACAAGGTCGTCCGCGTGGTGCGTCTCGGCGGCTTCATCAATTCCGCACCAGGCTTCGTCGACGGGCCGAAGGTGATGAACGGCGCCTCCGACCTGATGGTGGCGGCCTTTGGCGACAAGGGCCGGCACGCCCGCACCACCGTCGGTGTGGCGGCGCTTCCGCTCGACGCCGCGGTCGAGGTCGAAGCCGCGTTCGAGTGCGCGTGACGCGGGGCGCGGATGCCGTCCTGGCTTACCGCGCAGCCCTACGCCCACCGCGGCCTGCATGACGCCGCGTCGGGCGTCATCGAGAACACCCCGTCCGCGTTCCGCGCCGCAATCGATGCCGGCTACGGCATCGAATGCGACGTGCAGATCAGCGCTGACGGCGAAGCCATGGTGCATCACGACTTCATCCTCGGCCGCCTCACCCGCGGCAACAGCCGACTCGACGAGCGGACCGCGGCCGAGCTGAAAGACATCGAATACTTCGCCACCACGGACCGCATGCCGTTGCTCGGCGAATTGTGCGATCTCGTCGCCGGCCGGGTGCCGATGCTGGTGGAAATCAAGAGCCGGTTCGACGGCGATACGCGGCTGGCGCGCCGCGCCGCCGAGGTGCTGGCGGGCTATCGCGGTCCGGCCGCAGCGATGTCGTTCGATCCGGCGATGATCGCGGCGGTTCGCGAAGCCATGCCGAAGCTGCCGAGGGGCCTCGTCGCCATGAAACGAGATGCCGACTCGCCGGCCACCGCCACGTCGCGGAGGGCCTATCTCGGGCGGCTGTTCGCCGCCCGGCCGCAGTTCCTCGCCTACCGGGTGCAGGACCTGACCACGCGCGCGCCGCGCACGGCCCGACGCTTGCTTCGCTTGCCGCTGCTCACCTGGACGGTCCGCACGCCCGAGCAAAGGCAGGCGGCAGCGTTGCATGCCGACCAGATGATTTTTGAGGGCTTTCGGCCATAATTGCCGCCTAGGCCAGCCCCATGTCGCCTGCCATGCCACCTGCCAAAGCCAGCATCCCCGCAGACCTTCGCATCCGCGTCGTCCCGGCCCTGTGCGAGGTCGATGCCGATGCCTGGAACGCCTGCGCCAATCCAGGGATCAGGTCTTCGGTTGATCCAGATTCTGAACTTTGCGCTTCATCCGCAAGCAAAACGCGAGATATTTCCTACAATCCATTTATTTCGCACGCATTTTTGCATTGCCTGGAGGCGTCCGGCTCAGCCACCGCCCGGACTGGCTGGCAGCCGCAACACCTGCTCGCCGAAGCCCCCGACGGTTCCATCGCTGGCGCCGTACCCTGCTATCTGAAATCGCATTCGCGGGGTGAATACGTGTTCGACCGCGGCTGGGCCGAGGCCTACGAGCGCGCCGGCGGCGAATACTACCCCAAGCTCCAGGTGTCGGTGCCGTTTACGCCGGCGACCGGCCGGCGGCTGCTGCTGCGCCCGGCCGCCAACGCCGAGCAAATCCGTGCCGGCCTCACCGCCGGCCTGATCGAGCTTTGCCGCCGCCACCAGGCGTCCTCGGTCCACCTCACCTTCCTGCCGGAGGCAGAAGGCACCTTCCTCGCCGATAACGGCTTCCTCCACCGCACCGACCAGCAGTTCCATTGGGAGAACGCGGGCTACACCACCTTTGACGCGTTCCTCGAGGCGCTGTC
Organism: Xanthobacteraceae bacterium; assembly: GCA_019746355.1. The sequence continues at coordinate 5,205 of JAIESC010000168.1, forward strand.
CGCAAGGAAGCGCAAGAGCATCCGCCGCGAACGCCGGGACGCGCTGGCCCCCGGCATCACCGTGCACTGGCTCACCGGCTCGGATCTCACCGAGGAGATCTGGGACGCGTTCTTTACGTTCTATATGGAGACCGGCTCGCGCAAATGGGGCCGCCCCTATCTCACGCGCCAGTTCTACTCGCTGATCGGCCAGCACATGGCGCAGGACATCGTGCTGATGATGGCGAAGCGCGCCGGGCGCTGGATCGCCGGCGCGATCAACTTTCGCGGCTCGGACACCCTGTTCGGCCGCCACTGGGGCGCGATCGAGCACCACCCGTTCCTGCACTTCGAGCTCTGCTACTATCAGGCGATCCAGTACGCCATCGAGCACAAGCTCGAGCGCGTGGAGGCCGGCGCCCAGGGCGAGCACAAGCTCGCCCGCGGCTACATGCCGGTGACCACCCATTCCGCCCACTACATCGCCGATCCGGGGCTGCGCCGCGCCGTCGCCGACTATCTTGTGCGCGAGCGCGCCTATGTGGAAGCGGCCGGCCAGGAGCTTGCGGCGGCCGCCCCGTTCCGCAAGGATTTGGCCGAACAGGAACAGGACTGAACGCGCAGAACGCGCGTGCGCCGGAGGCCCAAATGCCTGCTTACGATCCGCAAAACATCTTTGCCAAGATCCTGCGCGGCGAGCTGCCGTGCCACAAGGTGTACGAGGACGACAAGGTTTTCGCCTTCCTCGACATCATGCCGCGCGCGCCGGGTCATACGCTGGTGCTGCCCAAGTCCGCCGCGCGCAACGTGCTGGATGTCGAGCCGGACGATCTCGCGGCCGTCGCAAAGGCCGCGCAGAAGATCGCCCAGGCAGCGATGAAGGTGTTCTCGGCCGACGGCATCACCATTCAGCAGTTCAACGAGGGCGCCGGCGGCCAGGTGGTGTTCCACCTGCATGTCCACGTGATCCCGCGCAAGGCCGGGGTCGCCATGAAACCCGCGGCCAGCGAGAAGGAAAAGTCCGAGGTGCTGTCCGACCACGCGCTGAAGCTTGCGGCGGCATTGAAGGGCTAAGCCGTCACACGCCGAACCAGTACGCGCCCGCCATCACCGCGAGCTCGCCCGCAGCGACGCCAGCAAATACCGAACGTCGCGCGATGAGAAAAGCCGCAAACCCGATGACGGCAGCGCCGACGCGCACGCCGACCGGAATGAGCGCCAGCGCGCCTGTGGTCGAAAGGACGAGTTGCGCCAGCACGCCCGCGAGCATCGCGGTTGCGACCGCCCGCACCCAGATGATGATCTGCGACTTCTCGTCGAGCCCGCGCACGAGGAACAGCCCTGCGAGCCGCCAGATTTCGTTCGGCAGAAAACCGACCAGCAGCAGCGCGAAGGCCGGTCCGATATCCGCAAGCACGAGCTTCATGGCTTGCTTCCCGGATTTTTGGCCTCGCGCCACCGATGGACCAGATAGGCGATGGAACCGGCGATCAGACCGGTCCACATCAGATCGAGGCCGAAATTGAGCCATCCGACGATCGGCCCGATGACGAGGCCGAGGGCGAAGGCCAGCCGGTCGAGCAAAGCGCGCGCATTGCGCGAGGTGGACATCAGGAGCGCCATCGGCGTGAAGAACAGAAGCGTGGCGGCGAGCAGCGGCGGCAATCGCGCGGCAAGATAGAAGCCGATCGCGCCGCCGATCAGCGCGCCGGAGATGAGCCCCGCACCAAGCCCGTTGTAGAACGCGACGCGCTCGGCGCGTGGCCGGGCCGGCAGCAACCGCATCCCCTCGACCCAGACGCTGATCGCCGTCAGATGCATCGGCAGCAGCAGATCACGCTGTCGCACACCCGGCGCGTTGAACAGCGGGATGAGCGCCGCGACCATCGGCAGGAAGCGCACGCTGGAAAGCGTCACCGCCAGTGCCACTTCGACCAACGCCGATGTGGTCAGGGTCGAGATCAGGATCACCTGCGCGGGCGCGGCCCAGACCAGCAGCGTCGACGCGGCCATCCACCAGAAGCTGAAGCCAAACTCGTAAGCCAGCGCGCCGAGGCCCACATAGTTGCCAACCAGCACGTAGAAAAACACCGCCCCGACGCCGGACCGAAGTCCCTCGAGGAACACGCGAGGCGGCGACGCGGCCGGACGTTCGGGCGGCGGATCCGACATCGGTCAGCTTCCAAAGGCGATTGCGCCGCTGATCAGCACGGCCTCGCCGACCAGCACGCCGGCGAAGACCGAGCGGCGGATGAACAGGAAGGCGAAAAAACCTATCGCCAGCGCTGCAACCCGCACCGACAGCGGGACGCCGGCGAGCGTTCCCGGCGGAATGAAAATGATGCGTGCGACGACAGCGGCAATCAGCGCAGTCGCTACGCCCCTCACCCACAGAATGATCTCGGATTTCTCATCGACGCCGCGGCCGAGCGCGAGGCCGAGCCAACGCCATACCTCGCTCGGCAGGAAACCGACCAGGATCAGGATGATCAGGGACTGCAGCTCGGTCATGGCGTCACGCCGCCTTTCCGGCGTTGCGCGTCCGCTGCACGCGATGGACGCCGTAGGCCAGCGTGCCGGCAATAATACCGGTCCACAGCAGATCGAACGGCACCTGGTTCACCGCCAGCACCGGGCCGATGACGATGCCGAGTCCGAGCGCGGCCTTGTCGAGCAGTTGCCGGGCGTTGCGCGCGGCCGAGGTGAGAAACGAGATCGGCGTGATGAACATGGCGGCCGCGCCGAACATCGCCGGCAGGAGCGACTGCATGTAGTAGCCGACCGCCGTGAACACGACGCCGAGGCCGAGCAACATCGTTCCAATGCCGTTGCAAAACGCGATACGATGCTCGCGCGGCAGGCTTGGCGCGTGCCGCATCGCCTCGACCCACACGCTGATCGCCATGAAATGCACCGGCACGAGCAGCCGCCAGACGCTCGCGTTCTCGCGCCTGAGCACGGGAAGGAGCGAGACGACGATCGGCAGAAAGCGCACGCTGGAGAGCGCAACGGCGACGGCCGTTTCGACGAGCACGGCGCCCGGGCCAAGCCCCGTCACCAGGATGACCTGCGCGGGCCCGGCCCATTGCAGCGCCGTCGACAGCACCGCCCAGCCGACCGAGAGCCCGTAGTCGTGGCAGAGCGCGCCGAAGCCGATATAGGTGAGGATGATGACGAAGGCGAACACCGAGCGCGACGCGGTCCTGACGCCAAACAGAAACGCGTCGGCATCGGTGCCGGTGGTTACGCTGCCCGGTGGCGATTGCGGCGGCTCGGCCATGCACCCTTGGTCACACGACGGCGCAGGCCGTGCAACCGCGCCGTCGCCGCGTCCCCATGCGCAGACGGCGGCGATTGACCGCCTGTGCCATCCGGGCCCTGCCGGTGGTCGCTAATTGCGGACGTATTTCATCATCCGCCGCGGCCCAACCTCGGCTCCATAAATGTTGCCCGCGGCGTCCGCCGCCACGCCTTCAGCGGCGCTGGTGGTGTTGGTCTTTTCCACCGGATCAGGAATGAGCGCGGTCAGCGAGCCGTCTCTGGCGCTGCCGATGCGGATGCCGCGCTTCCAGCCGTCATGGTTCTTCGAGACCGACTGTGACTCCGAATCCGCGACATAGATGTTGTCCTTGCCGTCGATATAGACGCCGCTCGGCCGGCTGAACTGGTGCCACTGATCGAGGAATTTGCCGTCCTGGTCGAAGATCTGGATGCGGTTGTTCTGCCGATCGCCAACGAACAGTCGCCCCTGCGAGTCCATGGCGATGGTGTGGGGAATGTCGAGCTCGCCCGGGCCCGATCCCTTTTTGCCCCAGGTTTTGATGAACGTGCCGTCCTTGGAGAACTTGACGATGCGCGCGTTGGTGTTTCCGCCGTGGCCGTCGGCCACGAAAATATCGCCGTTCGGGGCGGTGACGACGGCGGACGGCGCGTTGAACTCGTCGTTGCCGCTGCCCGGCAAGCCTCCTTTGCCGAGCGTGAGCAGCACCTTGCCGTCGGGGTTGAACTTGAACACCTGATGGCCCTTGCCGCCGCGGCCCAGGCCGTCGACGACCCAGACGTTGCCCTCGCGGTCGACATGAATGCCGTGCGGGAACAGCAGCAGGCCCGCGCCGAAGCTTTTGAGCAGCTTGCCTGACGGATCAAACTTGAGGACCGGATCAAGGCTCGAGCCGCCGCAGCCGAACGGTTGCGTGAGGTCGACCCGCGACGGCGGCCGCGCCTCGCCGCAACGTTCCGCGACCCAGACGCTCATGCCGTCGGGGTCGATGGCCACCGCGCTGGTCGAGCCCCAGGCGCGGCCCTGCGGCAGCGTCCCCCAGTTCTCGATGGTGCGGTACGGGTTCGGCAGCGCGTTGGTCGGTGTGGCGGTTTGGGCCAAGGCCAGGCCTCCGGCCGCGAGCAATCCGGCGAACACCAATCCAAGCGCAATTCGAGCGCGATCCGGCATGACGTGTTCTCCCCAGGGCTCGGCGCTGTTTGGACGCGCCTTCGTTGCCCGGACGATAGCGCGCGAGCCCCCGCACCGGAAGCTCACGCGCGGCAGCCCAAAACGAAATCGCCGGGCTCGGAGCCCGGCGACCACGCGATTGATACGGTAAGCCGTTACACCTGCACCAGCGGCACCTTCGGCACCGTGCTACCGCCGCGCGGCGGACCGCCGCTGCCGCCGTCGTTCGGCGGCTTCCGCCGGACGCTCGGCCGGCGCGGTTTGCGCGGCTTCTTCTCCGGGATCTTCTCCGGCTTCGGCGTGACCGGGCCTTCGAGGAACTCGAAGCCGAGCTTGTCGCGGCCGTTCTCGTCCTTGACGACCACGACCCGCACATGTCCGCCGCCCTTGAGCTTGCCGAACAGCACCTCGTCGGCGAGACCCTTCTTGATGTGCTCCTGGATCACGCGCGCCATAGGCCGCGCGCCCATGAGCTCGTCGTAGCCGTTGGCGATCAGCCAGCGGCTCGCCTCCTCCGACAGCTCGATGGTGACCTGACGGTCGGCGAGCTGCGCCTCGAGCTGCAGCACGAACTTCTCGACCACCTTGGAGATCACCTCCGGCGACAGATGCGCGAAGGTCACGATCGCATCGAGCCGGTTGCGGAACTCCGGCGCGAACAGCCGGTTGATCGCCTCCGTGTCGTCGCCTTCCCGCTTCTGGCGGGTGAAGCCGAACGCGGCCTTGGCCATGTCGGCGGCGCCGGCGTTGGTGGTCATGATCAGGATGACGTTGCGGAAGTCGACCTGCTTGCCGTTATGGTCGGTAAGCTTGCCGTGATCCATGATCTGCAGCAGCACGTTGAACAGATCCGGATGCGCCTTCTCGACCTCGTCGAGCAGCAGCACGCTGTGCGGGTGCTGGTCGATCGCGTCGGTCAGCAGTCCGCCTTGGTCGAAGCCGACATAGCCCGGAGGCGCGCCGATCAGCCGCGACACCGTATGCCGCTCCATGTACTCCGACATGTCGAAGCGGGTCAGGTGCACGCCGAGACTCGTCGCAAGCTGCTTCGCCACCTCGGTCTTGCCGACGCCGGTGGGGCCTGAGAACAGGTAGCAGCCGATCGGCTTCTCCGGCTCGCGCAAACCCGCGCGCGCGAGCTTGATCGACGCCGCGAGCGCCTCGATCGCCTTGTCCTGGCCGTAGACCACGGTCTTCAGCGTCTGCTCGAGGTGCAGCAGCACCTCGGCGTCGTCCTTCGACACGGTCTTCGGCGGGATGCGCGCCATGGTCGCGATGGTGGTCTCGACCTCCTTGATGCCGATGGTCTTCTTGCGCCGGCTCTCCGGCAGCAGCATCTGCGCCGCGCCCGACTCGTCGATCACGTCGATCGCCTTGTCCGGCAGCTTGCGGTCGTGGATGTAGCGCGCGGAAAGCTCCACCGCCGCCTTGATGGCGTCGTTGGTGTATTTCAGCTTGTGATAGGACTCGAAGTACGGCTTCAGCCCCTTCATGATCTCGATCGCGTCCGGGATCGACGGCTCGTTGACGTCGATCTTCTGGAAACGCCGCACCAGCGCGCGATCCTTCTCGAAGTACTGGCGGTACTCCTTGTAGGTGGTCGAGCCGATGCAGCGGATCGTACCGCCTGCCAGCGCCGGCTTGAGCAGGTTCGAGGCGTCCATCGCGCCGCCCGAGGTGGCGCCCGCCCCGATCACGGTGTGGATCTCGTCGATGAACATAATCGCGCCGGGATAGGCCTCGATCTCCTTGATCACCTGCTTGAGCCGCTCCTCGAAGTCGCCGCGGTAGCGCGTGCCGGCGAGCAGCGTGCCCATGTCGAGCGCGAACACGGTGGCGTTCTTCAGCACGTCCGGCACCTCGCCGTGGACGATGCGGCGCGCCAGGCCCTCGGCGATGGCGGTCTTGCCGACGCCCGCGTCGCCGACATACAGCGGGTTGTTCTTCTGCCTGCGGCAGAGCACCTGGATGGTACGGTTGATCTCCTGCTCGCGGCCGATCAGCGGATCGATCTTGCCGTCCTTCGCCTTCTTGTTGAGGTTGACGCAGTAAGCCTCGAGCGCGTCGCCCTTCTTCTTCGGCTCGCCGTCGCCGCCTCCGCCCTTCTGATCGGGCTCCTCGTCGGCCCCGCGCACCGAGCGCTGCTCCGACATGCCCGGCCGCTTGGCGATGCCGTGGCTGATGTAGTTCACCGCGTCGTAGCGGGTCATGTCCTGCTCTTGCAGGAAATAGGCGGCATGGCTCTCGCGCTCGGCGAAGATCGCGACCAGCACGTTGGCGCCGGTCACCTCCTCCCGGCCCGACGACTGCACATGGATCACCGCGCGCTGGATCACCCGCTGGAAGCCGGCCGTGGGCTTACTGTCCTCGCCGCCGTCGGTGACAAGGTTGTCCAGCTCGGATTCCAGGTACGACGACAGGTTGCTCTTGAGCTTGTCGAGATCGACGTTGCAGGCCCGCATCACCGCCGCGGCGTCGTTGTCATCGATCAGCGCCAGCAGAAGATGTTCGAGGGTCGCGTATTCGTGGTGACGCTCATTGGCGAGCGCCAATGCCCTGTGGAGCGATTGCTCGAGGCTGCGGGAGAATGTCGGCATTACAGGCCCTTTTTCATTTGTATCGGGCGCCCTCCCCAGGGCTTAACTTCAGGTGCCTTAGTTCCGTTTCCTGTCGGTTTTGCGACTGTTCCGTATGTGGTGAACCGCTCACTTTTTTTCCATGACGCACTGCAAAGGATGCTGGTGTTTGCGGGCAAAGTCCATCACCTGCGTCACTTTGGTTTCCGCCACCTCGTAGGTATAGACGCCGCATTCACCGATGCCGTGGTGATGCACGTGCAGCATGATTCGGGTCGCCGCCTCGCGGTCCTTGTTGAAGAACCGCTCCAGCACGTGAACGACGAACTCCATCGGTGTGTAGTCGTCGTTCAGGAGCAGCACCCGGTAGAGGCTCGGCCGCTTGGTCTGGGGCTTGGTCTTGGTGATGACCGCGGTGCCCGGGCCGTTGCTCCGGCCGCTATCCTCGTCGCGCTTCTTGTCGTCGTCGCCCGCGCCATGGGCCGGAACCGGCCGGAACATTCCCGGCGCGACCCGTGTCGGACGGTCCGGCGCGTGTTCACTGCTTGCTTTCAATCTGCTCATGGCCGAACGGACGACTGTCTGGAATTCCTATGATTAACCGAGCCTGACCTGGATCATAAGGGTCCCTCCGCCGCCCTGCCAGACTGCAGCGGGTGCGCCATGCACAGCCTCATTTCGTCCGGAACCGGGCGGCAAGGACCCCATACCGCAGGCGTCCGGGAAAGATAGGCCGAATCCGACGTTTCGCAATTCCCGGCGATTCCCGCCGATGTTGCCGAAATTTCGATCTATCCCGCACATGCAATCTCAATGCCTGGCCGCGATCATCGATCCTTACAGGCCGATTGTGCGCCGAATTGGGATTTAACCGCCTCCAAAGCAAAAAAAGCGGCGGATTTTTTCGGGGGCTACCGATGTCGCTTAAGGCCATGTTTCGGGCATTCGCCGGCGATTGCCGCGGCGGTGCGGCACCGATGCTTGCGGTTGCAGCGCTGCCGCTGTTCGGCTTCGTCGGCGCGGCGGTGGATTTCAGCCGCGCCGCCTCCGCCCGCACTGCCATGCAGTCAGCGCTCGATGCCACCGCCCTGATGCTGTCCAAGGACGCCCAGACCATGACAACGGGCGATCTGCCCCAGAAGGCCGATGGCTACTTCAAGACCCTGTTCACGCGACCCGAGGCCAGCAACGTCAAGCTCACGACGCAGTTCGCCCAGCCGCAGCAGGGCAGCTTTTCGCTGACGATGACCGGCAGCGCCCAGGTCGACACGATGTTCTCCAAGGTGCTGGGCCAATCGACCATCAACCTGTCGGCGACCTCCGAGGTGCTGTGGGGCATCAAGAAGCTCAATCTCGCGCTGGTTCTCGACAACACCGGCTCGATGTCATCGAGCCAGAAGATGACCAACCTCAAGACCGCCGCGCACAATCTTCTGACCACGCTGAAGGACGCGGCCAAGCAACCCGGCGACATCAAGGTGGCGATCGTGCCGTTCGCCACCGACGTCAACGTCGGCACGAGCAATGTCGATGCCACCTGGATCGACTGGACCGATTGGGAAGCCGCCAACGGCACCTGCAGCAACACGAACTATCGCTCCAAGTCGAGCTGCGAATCCAACGGCAAGATCTGGACGCCCAAGCCGCACAGCGCCTGGAACGGCTGCGTCTACGACCGCGACCAGAACAACGACGTGGCCAACACCGCAACCGTGGCCGGCGCCCCCGCGACCCTGTTCCGCGCCCACCAGGCGTCGAACTGCCCGGACGCCGCGATGATGCCGCTCAGCGACGACTGGACCGCGCTCAACGCCCGGATCGATGCCATGACGCCGGCCGGCAACACCAACGTCACCATCGGGTTGTCGTGGGGCTTCCAGCTGCTGTCGCCGAACGAGCCGTTCAACGCCCCCGCGCCTGCGCTCGACCTCGACAAGGTGATCGTGCTGATGACCGACGGCGAGAACACCCAGAACCGCTGGACGTCGTCGGCCTCGTCGATCGATGCCCGGACGCAGAAGGCCTGCGACAACGTCAAGGCCGCCAACATCAAGCTCTACACCGTACGGGTGATCAACGGCGACGTCACGCTGCTCAAGGGCTGCGCGTCGAAACCGGCGATGTATTACGACGTGCAGAATGCCGACCAGCTCAACAACGTGTTCAGCTCGATCGCGCAAAACCTTGCAAATCTCCGCATCGTCCACTGACGCCGCAGCGCGCGGCACGCCGCGGATGCGCGATGTCATGGTTGCCGGGATGCTAACGCAAGCCGGCGAATTCTTCCGGTTGCTTGAACCTCTATTTACGACGCCGAAGACTTCGCCGCGGCATTACCGCGATCGACTGCATTTACCGACATTTCTACAATTCACTTTACGTGCTTTTCACACCTTCCATTTACGTCTCGCGGCCGGAAATAGCGCGTAACGCGTCCAAACCAGGGCGAGGCGGCCAATGAAACCCGCATCCGGCATCAGCTCTTTGTTCGATCGCTTCCGCGCGCTCGTGCGCGAGCTGCGCGCCGCGAACGGCGCCAATGTCACCATCACCTTCGCGATCGCCACCATTCCGGTAATCGGCCTTGTCGGCGCAGCCGTCGACTACAGCCACGGCAACTCGGTCAAGGCGGCGATGCAGGCCGCGGTCGACAGCACCGCGCTGATGCTGTCGAAGCAGGCGTCGGGCCTCAACCAGTCGGACATCCAGGCCAAGGCCGACGCCTACTTCAAGGCGCTGTTCAACCGCCCCGAGGCGACCGGCGTAACCGTCACCGCCACCTACACCAGCAGCGGCGGCAGCAAAGTCGTGGTTGCCGCGAACGCCAACGTGAAGACGAACTTCATGGGCCTGATGGGCGTGACGCAGCTGAACATCGGCGCTGATTCGATGGCGATGTGGGGCAACTCCAGGCTCCGCGTCGCGCTCGCGCTCGACACCACCGGCTCGATGGCATCCGACGGCAAGATCGACGCGCTCAAGACCGCGACCAAGGCGCTGCTCGATCAGCTCAAGACGGCAGCGTCGAAGGACGGCGACGTCTATGTGTCGATCATCCCCTTCAGCAAGGACATCAACGTCGGCAAGGCCAACTACCAGGCCAGTTGGATCGACTGGTCCGACTGGGACGAGACCAACGGCACTTGCAGCAAAAAAGATTGGACCGTCAGCAGCAGGAGCGAATGTCTTTCCCAGAACGGCAGTCCGACTTGGACCCCTGACAACCACAACACCTGGAACGGCTGCGTCACCGACCGCGGAAACTCGGACGCACCGGCAACGGGCAACTATGACACCAACGTGACCGCGCCGACCGCCACCAACATGCCAACGCTTTTTGCGGCCGAACAGTACGGCAGTTGCTCGCCGAAGGTGATGCCGTTGAGCTACGACTGGACCAGCATGAAGTCCCTGGTGGACAGCTTCTATCCCAGCGGCAACACCAATCAGGGCATCGGCCTGGCGCACGCCTGGATGTCGCTGGTCGGCGGTGGTCCCTATCCGACGCCGCCCGCCGAAGAGGCCGGCTACAAATACCAGAAGATCATCATCCTGATGAGCGACGGCCTGAACACGCAAAACCGCTGGTACAGCGGCGGCGGCTGGTCCAACAACGGCGTAGACAAGATCGACGCGCGGCAGAAGATGACGTGCGACAACGTCAAGGCCGCCGGCATCACGCTCTACACGATCCACGTCAACACCGACGGCGATCCCAAGTCGACGCTGTTGCAGGGCTGCGCGAGCAGCGCGGACAAGTTCTGGATGCTGACCAGGGCGAGCGAGCTGGTCGCCACCTTCAAGCAGATCGGCACCAACCTTTCGAACCTGCGCCTCGCAGAGTAGCAAGGCCCCCGCATCGAACGTGCGAAGCCCGGCCGCACGGCCGGGCTTTACGTTTGCGCCGGCCGCGTGACCGTTCGACGGCAAACAAGCACACAAAAAAAGCCCGGCTTGCGGCCGGGCTTTCGATCGATTGGCGCTGATGGCGAGAATTACTTCGCCGGACCGGCCTTCATGTAAGCCTCGAACGGCTTGTAGGTCTCCTTGGCGAAGTCGGCATAGAGCTCGCTGATCTTGCTCGCTTCGGCGACGAAGCCCTCATAGGCGGACTTGGCGTAGTCGGTCTGGATCTCGATCGCCTTGTCGAGCGACTTGGCGCCCAGCAGCTTCTCCAGGACCTTGGTGCCGTCCTCGAACGACTTCTTCGAGTAGTCGGCGAGCTCGGCGGCGATCGCCTGGCTCGCCTTCGACAGGGAGCCGAACGACTTCATCGTCGCATCCATGCTGTCCTTGCCCATCTTCTGCATGTCTTCGAAGTTCTTCATCATTGCGTCTGTCTCCGCCGCACCGAGGGTGGGGTTACACTTGGGGGATTTACCTGCCTGGACTTTGCGCGCTCGACCGCACGCATGACGAGCAATATATTGCAGCGCACAAATATGGCAAGCGCTATTTTTTGCATTGCGCTCAAAACGGCCACAAACGTGTCAAAACGTGACACTTCCCATTGATTTAATTTAACTTCCTGGCAACTCTACCAGCATAGTTTTAGGCCTCGTGCCCTGTTCGACACGCCACACCCGCAAACCGGGCGTAACATGCCGGGAGAGCACACTTTGGGCCAAAACAGGGGGCTTAGGTATCCGCAAGGGGGCCTAGGCAGGCGGGAAACGGGGACAATCACATCATGGTGCTTATGCCGGTCGGAGCTTCCCGCAAGCTCCGTTGGGGGTGTTTGAGCCTCGCCGCTGTCATCGCAATCCTGGCGGTTGCCACCGAACCTGCCGATGCGCGCAAGCGCAAACGCCACACCGTCAAGCAGGCCAAGGCCGCCTCAAGCTACAACCCGCCCTACGCCGCGATCGTCGTCGACGCCAAGACCGGCGCGGTGCTGCACCAGTCCGTCCCGGACGGCGCGCGTCATCCGGCCTCGCTGACCAAGATCATGACTCTCTACATGCTGTTCGAGCAGCTTGAGGCGGGAAAGATCGCGCTCGACACGCAGATGCCGGTCTCCGAGGAGGCCGCGAGCCAGGCGCCGACCAAGCTTGGGCTGAGGCCCGGCAGCACCCTGATGGTCGAGGACGCCATCAAGGGGCTCGTCACCAAGTCCGCCAACGACGCCGCCGTGGTCATCGCCGAGCAGCTCGGCGGCAGCGAAGAAGAGTTCGCCCGCATCATGACGCGCAAGGCCCGCGCCATCGGCATGCAGAACACGGTCTATCGCAACGCCTCGGGCCTGCCGAACGATCAGCAGATCACCACGGCGCGCGACCAGGCGCTGCTCGGCATTGCCGTGCAGCAGCGCTTCCCGAAGTACTACAAGTATTTCTCGATCTCGAGCTTCGCTTATCACGGCAAGGACATCCGCAATCACAACAAGCTGCTCGGCAAGGTGGAAGGCGTTGACGGCATCAAGACCGGCTATACCAACGCCTCCGGGTTCAACCTCGTGACCTCGGTCAAGCGCGGCTATCGCCACATCGTTGCGGTGGTGCTCGGCGGCCGCTCCGGCGCGAGCCGCGACACGCGGATGCGCGAATTGATCAGCAGCTATATCGCCGACGCGTCGGCGAAGCCCGGACCCGCGCCGGCCATGGCACTTGCCGCCGAAACGCCGCCGCCGGCGGCAGCGCCCCTGCTGCCGGGTCTGCCCGCGCTGTTCGCGCCGCTGGTCAAGCCGGAAACGGCCAAGCCTGAAATTGCCAGGCACGAACCGACACCGTCCGCCGCGCCTGCGGCGCCCTCGCTCGCCTCGGCCCAGAGCACGCCGGTCACGCTTGCGCCGCGCCCGCAGGAACCCGCTGCTCAGGAATCGACCGCGGCGATCGCCGGCGCAAACGATGCGCCGATCAAGCCGATCAAGGTGAAGACGCTCGCGGTCAAGCTGGTGCCGGCCAAGAATGCTCCGGCGGCCGCGGACGCGGCGCCCGAGCCGGCAGCGACCACGTCGGTCCGCACCGCGGCCCTCGCCTCGCCCTCCGAACTGAACATTGCTCCGCCGCCGGCGGCCGTTGCCAAGCCGCTGGAAACCGCAGTGACGCCGGTCACCGCGCGCGGCAGCGTCGTTCCCAAGCAGCAGCTCGCGTCGGCCAAGCCGGACGATGTCGCAGTCCCCTCGCGGCCGGCCAACATCCGCGGCGGCTGGGCCATCCAGGTCGGCGCCTTCGAGGATGAAAGCGAGGCCAAGGGCAAGCTGAGCGCCGCCAAGGGCAAGGTGACGAGCCTTGTTGCCAAGGCCGAGGCTTATGTCGAGCGCACCGTCAAAGGTGCCAGGACCTATTACCGCGCCCGCTTCGCCGGCTTTGATCGCGACCAGGCGCAAAGCGCCTGCAAGCAGCTCAAGCGCAGCGAGATCGAGTGCATGGCGATGAGGATGTAAACGACGCCATTGGCGCCGTGTACCTGAACGAACAAGACATGAGTTCCCGCAAACGGGGACCTTGAGCGCCGGCCAAAAGAACCGGCGGGGACGTGTCGAACCAGGAGCCTCTCTCGGCAGTGATTTGCGGGAGAGCAAGAATGATCCCAAAACATGGGACCCAGCGCTATCAAAGACGACCCTCGCCGCCTCTAACGTCTGCGCAGCAGGACTTCCTTGGCGGCGTTGATCTGGGCGGCGAGATACGTCGAGCCCCCCTGGTCGGGATGAAGCTTCTTCATCAGCGTCCGGTGCGCGCGGGCGATGTCTTCGGCGCTCGCGCCCGGCGCCAGGCCAAGGATCTGATAGGCCTCCTCCTCCGACATTTTGCCGCCGCCCCGTGCGGCCGCACCGGTCCCCGCCGCCGCGTCACCCTGCGCGTGCTCACGCCAGCCGGGCTCCCGGCGGTCAAGATATCCGGCCAGTAGCGCCCGGCTGTCGGCGTCGAACTCGGTCAGCAGATCGAGCAGCGCCGGCAGCTCCAGCTCATCGAGCGACCGGCCGGCATGACGGCCAGCCAGAACGGTGCCGTGCATGGCGCCGCTGTCGTGGTCGAGCTCCATCTCGACGAACGCCGCCCGCACCCGTGAGATCTGTCCGGGCGTCTTCTGCGTGCGCTGAAACAGCCCGGTCGAGGCGAACGGCCCCCATCCCAGGAGGCCCAGGCCGAACAGTCCGAGCGGGATCGCGACCTCCGGATGGCCGCGAAAAATCAGGAACGCCGCCACTGCGACGGCGACGATGCCCCCCGCCGGCCGGCCGATCTGCACGAGCTTTTTCGGATCGGCCTTGGAATAGGCGTTGAGAGCCCACAGCACGAGGACCAGAACGACAATCCCAAAGAACAGCGTCGGCATGGCTATCGGAGTTGGGCGAGCAGCTTTTGCGCGCCGCGACCGTTGCGGGCCTGTAGATCGGCCAGCGCTTTCATCCCGCCCGCGGCATAGGCCGCGACCGCCCGCAACAGCTCGGCGAGCTCATGCGCCGCGCTGATGTCGAACCGGCAATAGGCGCCGCGCGTGAGCCGCGCAATCTCGCGGAATGCCCGCTCGGCGATCGCATCGTGGCCTTCCTGGAACACGAAGGCCGGCACGCCCAGCAGCCCGAGCTGACCCGCCGCCGCGCAGAGGTCATCGATCGGCTCTTCCATCGCATCGCCGACGAGCACCAGCGCCTGCACCTTGCGCCCCTCGGTCTCGCGGCGCGCGTGCGCGAGGATTTTGCCGATCTGCGTATGGCCGCCTCGGCAGTCGATCTTTTCCATCAGGCCGCCGAGCCGGCGGGCGTCCGACACCCAGCCCGAGGCGCGGCATTCGGCAAGCCCGCGATAATAGACAAGCTGCACGTCGAGCCCGCCGATCGCGGCGGTCTCGTTGAACATGTCGCCTTGCAACCGGCACGCGGTGTCCCACAGCGGCTGGCGGCTCATGGTGGCGTCGAGCGCAAAAATCAGCCGGCCGCGCTGGCCGGACTGGGTGGCGGGCCCGAGCCCTTTCACCTTGTCGAGAAACGCGTCGATCTGGGCGCGCGACGAGGCCGCCGCAGGCTGGTTGTGGCTTTCGGTCGGCGCGGGCGTGCGGTCTTTCGCCATGAGTGTTCAAGAATTGGGTTCAGGATTTCACTACCGCCCCTATAAGTGCGCCTTCGTGCGCCGGGCGCAATGCCCCCAATGCGGCAAACCGCGGGCTTTTCCGCCGTCCTGATGAGGGTCAGGACGCGATGATGTCGTGCAACTCGAGCGGGTTGGCCTGGGCGGCGAACCACTCCTGCTTCGCCGCCGCACGCCGCAGCCCACGCTCGTCGAGCGGCAACTTCAGCGACTTGAGCAGCGTTTCGACCTCCTGCCGGGCGGTCACGTGCGACATGCTGGGCCGCGTGCCGAGCGTGTCCTCGTCGAGGCTGTCGATCGCGGTGAGCCCGCGCGGATAGAACTCGCGGAAGATCACACGTTCGGCGAAACCGTCCACCGCGCGGAAGCCAAGCCGCAGTGACAATTCCTGCAAGCCCTCACCGACCAGCCGCTTGTTGCGCGAGCCCAGCATCGAGAGCCGGTTGCGCACCACGATCCAGTCGATCGTCGCGTGATCGACCACGCGGCGATGCCGACGCGCCTCGCGCACCATGTCAGAGAAGTGACTCGTGCCGGTGACGGCGAAGGTTACCGGATCGACCGTGCCGAGCACATCGAAGTCCACGAAGCTGTCGTTGAGCGGCGTGATCAGCGTGTCGGCCATCGAATGCGCAAGGCGCATCAGGTAGCTGTCGTGGCCGGGCGTATCGATAACGATGAAATCGTAAGCGTGCTCGACGGCGTCGATCGCCGCGGCAAACTCGTTGAACTCGGCGGCCTCGTTGTCGGCGAGCTGCGTGCCCTCGCCGCGCGAGATGCAATAATGCTGCGGCAGCTCGAGCTTGAGCTTGGCATGCGACGCCCAGGCGCGGCGATTGTCGATGTAGTGGGTGAAGCTCTTCTGCCGCGAGTCGAGGTCGATCGTCGCGACACGCTGCCCGGCTTTCAGCAGCGCAACCGCTATGTGCATCGCGACCGTCGATTTCCCCGAACCGCCCTTCTCGTTGCCAAGCACAACGCAAAAGGCCGAGCGCGGCCTCACGCTACCCTCTACCGACATGGCGCTCCTCGCCCGGCCAAGTCATCGAGCCACCCCCGCTTGCGGTCAAGCTTAGCACGTGTTTTCCATTGTTTACGATTAACTTGAATCATGTCCCCAAGCCCCACCAACCGGGCCGCCTTCCGTGCCTCGCTCCACCGTCAAACGACATATTTTGCGGACGCTTCCGGCGCTCCGGCGCTGGCGCGACCAATCGCGTGGCAAGTCCGTCGCGCTGGTGCCCACTATGGGGGCGCTGCACGAAGGCCATTTGTCGCTGGTGCGGTACGCGCGCCGGAAGTGCGACCGGGTGATCGTGTCAATTTTCGTAAACCCGACGCAGTTCGCGCCCCACGAGGATTTCGGCAGCTATCCCCGCACTTGGGACAGCGACGTCGCGGCACTGACGGCGCTGACGGTCGATGCGATCTGGGCGCCAAATGTGCCCACGATGTATCCCGAAGGCTTTGCAACCGGGGTCACGCCGGGCGGTCCGGCCCTCGCCGGATTGGAGGACAAGTTCCGCCCGCATTTCTTCGGCGGCGTCTGCACGGTCGTCGCCAAGCTTCTCCTGCAGGTGCGGCCGGACATCGCCACATTCGGCGAGAAGGACTACCAGCAGCTCAAGGTCGTCACCGCCATGGCGCGCGATCTCGACATCGGGACCAAGATCGCCGGTGTTGCGACGGTGCGCGAGAAGGACGGCCTCGCGATGTCGTCGCGCAACGCGTACCTCTCCCTGGACGAACGGGCGATTGCACCGGCGCTGCACCGCGCGCTCAAGGCGTGCGCCGCAGACCTCAAGGCCGGCGCACCGCTCGCCGCCTCGCTTGGCGAAGCGGAGGCCGCCATTGAACAGGCCGGCTTTGCGGTCGACTACCTCGAAGCGCGCCACGCCGAGACGCTGGCGCCGGTGACATCGATCAAGGACGGGCCGGTGCGCCTGCTGGTCGCGGCGAAGCTCGGCCGCACCCGGCTGATCGACAATATCGCGGTTTAAAGCAGCCCCAGTTCCCGTAATTCGCGCCGCAGCGGCTCCGGCAGATTGGCCGTGCCGCGACCGACGCGATCGAGATCGGGCGGCGCATCCTTCGGATCGAGATAGCGCCAGCCCTGGAACGCGCGATATGGCCGCGGCCGCACCGGGACACATTTCGGATCGAGCACCAACCGGCAGCGGCCGATGCCGTCCTTGTCGACGAACGGCCGAATATCGAGGATTTTCTCGCGGCACAGCACCTCGCCGCGGATCACCCAATAGATCGAGCCGCCGTCGAGGATTTCCTCCATCCGCTTGGGGACCATTCGCGTGGTGTGGAAGCGCTCGGGCTTTTTGACGCCGCGCTTCTTCTGTTCCCTCAGCTTCTGGTCGATCCAGTCCTGAAGATCCTCGATCGAGTCGGTTCCGACGCTGAGCTTGATGAGGTGCAGCATGGGCGCTTCTTAGCATTTCCAGGCGCCGCCTTGAATTGCGCCCTGCCCGCCAGTGGATAACGGGCCGCCGCTTGAACCGCGGTTCCGCGCCACGCGACAACCCGAATGCGCCAGGATATGGACGAAATCATCATCGAGCGGCCGCGCTGGGGCCGCCGCATGGGCCACAAGCGCCGTGCCCAGCGTTTTTGATGGCAAGGTCGACGCACGGCGCGATCCGGAAGGCTTGCCGTTCCGGGTCGGCTTGCAGCGCGCCGCGCGGCAGGCCGGCGCGTCCAAGATGCTCAACGAGACCCTCCGCCCGCTCCAGCACTATCTTGAGCGCCAGATCAACCGGCCCTGGAACAAGGTCTGGTCGGAAATCTCGAAAAACCTCCGGGGTCACCAGCGCGGTCCAGCACCATGTCCGCGATCACGTCCCCGATTTCGTCGCGATCCGGGTCGTGACCAAGGATGGCGCGCTCTGGGTGTCGGAGCGGTACGGTCGGCTGGCCCGGCTTAAGGAATCTTTACGGGCGCTCGGGCGTCTACGCCGTCGGCAAACGCCAGCTCTCGCGCAAGGAAATGCTGGCGCGCGGATTGCCGCGCTGACGGTCAATCGCCGCCGGCCTCGATCGTCATCAGCCGCGCTCCTTCGGCGACCTGCGCGCCGGCCGAAACCGCGATGGCCGTGACACGTCCCGCCCGCCGGGCCGTGAGCGCGTGCTCCATCTTCATCGCCTCGACGATGGCGAGGCGCTGGCCTTTTTCGACCCGGTCGCCCTCGGCGACGAGCAATGCCAGCACCTTGCCGTGCATCGGCGCCCGGATCTGGCCGTCGCCGTCGGCGTGATCGAGATCGCCGGAACCCGCCTCGGCACGGCGAACCACCGTCTGGCGGCCATGCCGCAGCACGTAGATCGCATCCGCCTCGACGGCCGTGGCATCGGTCGCGGCCCCCTCGCCTTCGACGGTGATCGTCGTGCCGGCCGGGCCGTAGGCGATGCACGCCTCGGCCGGCTCGCCGTCCACGAGAACGGGCAGCGTCACCTGACGCGGACCGGAGAGCTGAAAGCCGTCGGTGGCATCCCAGGGCGATGCCGGCGCATCGCCCTCGTGGTTCAACACTTGGCCGATCCGCGCTGTCTCCTGCGCAAGCAGGTGTGCCGCGCCGAATGCAGCGGCCGCCCGGTCCGGCTCGGAGCTGCCGAGCAACGCCGGATGGCGATCGATGAAGCCGGTGTCGAATGCTCCGGCCCGGAACTCAGGCGCGCGGCAAAGCGCTGCAAGGAGCGCAAGATTGGTGCGGGGGCCCACGGCAACCGTTGCCTCGACCGCCGCCGCCAGCTTTTGCAGCGCCGCCTCGCGGCTTGCCGCGTGCGCGATCATCTTGGCGATCATCGGATCGTAGTACGGCGAGATGGCGCTGCCCTGCTCCACCCCGGTGTCGACGCGGACGCCTTGGGGAAATCGCAGCGCGACCAGCGTTCCCGTCGACGGCAGAAAGCCGCGCGCCGGGTCCTCGGCATAGATCCGCGCCTCGACCGCATGGCCTTGCAGCGGAATGTCCTGCTGCGCGAGCGGCAGCGGCTCTCCGGCCGCCACCCGGAACTGCCACTCGACCAAATCGAGCCCGGTGACCGCCTCGGTGACCGGATGCTCGACCTGGAGCCGCGTGTTCATTTCCATGAACCAGTAGCCGCCCGGATGCAGGCCCTTCGAGCCATCGGCGATGAATTCGACCGTTCCCGCGCCCACGTAGCCGACCGCCTGGGCCGCTTTCACCGCGGCCTCGCCCATCGCCGCCCGCATCGCCGCGCTCATGCCGGGCGCCGGCGCCTCCTCGATCACCTTCTGGTGTCGGCGCTGCAGCGAGCAGTCGCGCTCGTTGAGGTGGATGGCATTGCCGTGACTGTCGGCGAACACCTGCAGCTCGATGTGACGCGGTGCCGCGACGTACTTCTCGATCAGCACACGCGCGTCGCCGAACGAGCTTTTGGCCTCGCGCTGTGCGCCTTCGAGCGCGGCCACGAAATCGGCGTGCCGGTCGACGCGGCGCATGCCCTTGCCGCCGCCGCCGGCCACCGCCTTGATCAGCACCGGGAAGCCGATTTCGTCGGCCTTCTCCCTGAGGAAGGCCGCCTCCTGCCGCTCGCCATGGTAGCCCGGCACGACCGGCACGCCGGCCTTTTGCATCAGCGCCTTGGCGCGGTCCTTGAGGCCCATGGCGCGGATCGCCTGGGGCGGCGGGCCGACAAAGACGACGCCGGCCGCAGCACAAGCCGCAGCGAAGTCCGGGGTCTCGGAGAGAAAACCGTAGCCCGGATGGATGCACTGCGCGCCGGACTTGCGGGCCACGTCGATGATCCGGCTGGCAACGAGATAGCTTTCGGCCGCGGGCGCGGGCCCGATCAGATGCGCCTCGTCGCACTGGCGGACGTGCAGCGCGTGCGCGTCTGCCTCGGAATAGACCGCGATGGTCCGCATGCCGAGCCGCTTCGCGGTGCGGGCGATCCGGCAGGCAATCTCACCGCGATTGGCGATCAGGACCGAGGCAAGCATGCTTCAGGGTTACCACCGCGGCGGACGGATGTCCTTGCGTTATCGAGCCTGGTGCGTTCAGCGCGCGCCGGACGTCTGCGGCGGTGCGGTTTGCTGCGCGGGCTGTGGCGAAGCCTGCGGCGCCGCCTGGCGGGGGGCCGCTTCACGCGACGACGAGGCGCGTTGCTGCTGCTGATGTTGCGCGGGGCGCCGTGGCGCGGGAGCGGGCTTGGCTTCGGCAGCAGGCGGCCCGGCAGGCTCCGCTGTCATGATGCTGACCGCCGGGATCGAAGCCGACGACGGGTAGTCGTACTTCTGCGCCGGAGCAGAACCGTTCGACACCATCGGCTGGTCCGGCATGGCCGGCGCAGCAGCGACAGGCTGCTGCTGCGGAATGAACGGCGGCGGCTGCGTTGTGGAGACAGACGGCGGCATCGCCGGCGGCTGCGCCATCACGGGCGGGCTCTGCGGCACGCCCACGGGCGCATGTGGCGGTGTCGCCGGCGTGGACGCGGCCGCGGCCAGCGTGTTGACCGTCACGCCGCCGGGATGCCAGGCGACCGCATGCACGTTGACATACGCATCGAACGCCCGCGACCGCATGTTCGACATGATTCGCGAGGTGTCGCGCACCAGCTTGAGGTCCGGGCAGTCGGTCGAGGTGCAGCCGCGCGTCATCAGCACATGGGCAACGAGGCCGAACCGGTCGCCCTCGATGGCGCGCCGCATCCGCTCGACCGCCGGACGCATCGCCGGATCGCGCTGCCCGACCGCGATGCTCGAGGCCAGAAGCGAGAGACGAGCGTCGACATAGGCCACCGCGGCGGCAACCGCCTCGGGGCTTGCGAACAGCGCCTTCTCGCAAGCCGTCTCGATCGTCGCACCAGCCACCGCATCGAGGCAGGCGAGCGCCGAGCCCGGCGCCATGGCGCGAACGGTCAATTCCGCGGATCGCGTCTCGATCGAGCGCCGTTCGGCCATCTGGTCGCGGATGCTGGAGCGATCGAGCACGATCCAGGCGAGAACGACGCCGACCAGGACGAGACCGCCGCGCCAGAGATTGCCGCTGAGGCCGCTCTCGCCTGCCCTGCGGAACGCCACCACGCCGAACGCGACAAGCAGCGCCAGCATCGCGCCGACAAGGAACACCGTCAGCACGATCGCACCGGTCGACAGATCAGCGCCTGGCAGGACGTGAATGGAACCCAACATGTCGAGATCGCGCGGCCCCGCTTATTGCCCGCTTACGGGTCTACTATGCCGCACCGCCCGGATTGAGGCCAACCCGGAAAAAAGCCGCGCGCCCCGCGGGCGCGCGGCCGCGATCCCACACAAAATCTGGCTATTGCTTCTGCGCGAGCCCCGCCGCGTTAACCACGTTGGCCCATTTTTCGATGTCTTTGCGCAGATAAGCGTCGAATTCCGTGGGCTTCATCGTCAGCGGAACCGCGCCCTGCTTGTCCCACGCGGCGAGGATTTCAGGCCGGTTGATCGCCTTGTTGATCTCGGCATTGAGCTTGTCGACCACCGCCTGCGGAGTTCCCTTCGGCGCCATGATGCCGAGCCAGATGGTCGACTCGTAGCCGGGAACTCCGGCCTCGGCGATGGTCGGAACGTCCGGCAGAACCTTGGAGCGCTTGGCCGCCGATGTGCCGAGCGCGCGCACCTGCCCGGCCTTGACGTTCTCGGTCATGGTGGTGACCGCGTCGAACGCCATCTGCACGTGGCCGCCGAGGACGGCCGAGCGCATTTCGCCGGACGCCTTGTGCGGCACGTGGACGATCTTGGTGCCGGTCATGTGTTTGAACAGCTCGCCGGCCATGTGATACGGCGTCGCCGGTCCCGACGAGGCGAAGTTGAGCTTGTCCGGGTCCTTCTTGGCCAGCGCGACGAACTCCTTGACGTCCTTCGCCGGCACCGACGGGTGCACGACCATCACCAGATCGGAATAGTTGATCGCCGCGACCGGCACGAAGTCGCGCATCAGCTGGAACGGCTTGTTCGGCGTCAGCGATTCATTGGTGGTGTGGGTGTTGGACATGGTCAACAGCGTATAGCCGTCGGGTGCGGACTTCGCGACCTCGTTGGTGCCGATGATCGAGCCCGCGCCCGGCCGGTTCTCGACCACGAAGGTCTGCTTGAGCTGGTCCTGGAGGATCTGGGCAATCTGCCGCGAGAACACGTCGGCCGGACCGCCGGCGCCGAACGGCACGACGATCCTCACCGGCTTCGAAGGATAGTCCTGCGCCACGGCAGAAGTGCCCGGCAGAGCCGCCGCGATCGCGACCAGCGCCAGCGCGGCGCCTTTGGCCAAATTCTGCATCTTCAATTCCTCCCAAAATCCAGCGCTTGCCTGATCGAATGAACGCCGGCGACGCACCGCTATTCCGCGGCGCCAAACGGTGCGGCGATTTAGCATGCCGTGGACGCCCGCTCACAGTCCCTGCGGCGGAAAGCCCGAGCCCGGCGCGTCCTCAAGCGCCGCCGGGCGTGCGGAACGAATGGGCGAGATCGCCCGCGGCCGCAAACGCGCCCTTGGCCTCGACGGAGCTCATCGCCACGGTGGTGCGGAGATCGATGAGGCCGCCTGCGCCTGCAGCCGACAGCAGGATCGCCGCCATCTGCGTTTCGCCGGGCGCCTCGATGATGGTGAGGAAGTCATACTCGCCGAAGGTCAGGTAGTAGCCGATGACGCGGCCGCCGGCCCTTGAGACGTGCCGCGACAGCGCCTCGAAGCGATCCTCGGGCTTGACGATCATGCCCTTGATGGCTTCGCGGGTGTAACGCCCCTGGGTGATGTAGGTCGGCATGCTTCGGCTCCTCGTCGATTCAACGGCTCAAGCGGGTTCCTGTGTCGCCGGTTTCCTGTGGCGCGGCAAATGAAAACGGGCCCGCTTCGGGGCCCGTTGTCCTGAACCTCGTCCTGCACTTCGAGCCGTTGGCCCGCTCAGTGGTCGCGATCGAGCTGGCTTTCCTTGGCGACCCGCTCGAACGCCTCGCCGTTGCTCTTGATCCGGTACTGATGCTCGTCGCCTTCCAACGGCAGCAACTTGACCACCGTGAACGCACCACTCGAACCAGCCCGGCTGAACGGACCGGCGGTGTACCGAACATTCTGACCGATCGAATACTTATGGGCCTTCAACAAGGGCTTCCCCCATCACACGCTGATTGACACCACCCCACACAACGGCCTCCATGTCCCTGAATAGCCGTTCAGCAATGATAGCACTTAACTCTGTTTGGGTGTGGAAAAATGCAATGCCGCGACGGTGCCTGCACGGCCTCCAGGCGAAAAGTTCCATTTGTGATTTCAAATACTTACCGATGACCTTTGATCTGGATTCGAGCATGGCTGCCGAAACGGCCGGCCCTGCCGCGCATGGCAGCCATCGTCCGTCAGATAACATTGCGAATTCCGCGGCGGACGGCCGTACCGATTTACCGTCCGGGACGCCGCGCGGCGGGCTCAGAATTTCTCCACCCAGGGCCGCACCTCCACCTCGTGCGTCCAGGCGCTTTTCCGCTGGCGAATGACATCAAGATAGGCCGCGGCGATGTCGTTCGGGTCGAGCATGCTCGCAGGCTTCTCCGCCGGCTCCTGCCGCCGCTCACTCTTGATGCCGCCATCGATGATGACATGGGCGACGTGGATGCCCTGCGGGTGCAGCTCCCGCGCCATGCTTTGCGCAAGGCCGCGCAGCGCAAACTTCCCCATCGCAAACGGCGCCGACTGGGCATAGCCCTTCACCGAGGCCGACGCGCCGGTGAAAACGATACAGCCGCGTTGCTTCGGCAGCATCCGCTTGACCGCCTGCTGCGCAACCAGGAACCCGCCGAAGGCCGAGACCATTAGAGACTTCTCCACCTCGGCTGGATCGAGTTCGGCGACCGGCCCGCGGGTGCGGTAGCTCGGGTTATAGATCACGACCTCCGGCGCGCCCGGCCCCTTGTCGAGATTGGCGAACAGAGCGTCGACATCGCTCCGTTTGCTCGCGTCGCAGGCAAAGGTCACGGCGCCAATTTCACGCGACAGCGCCGCGAGATCGTCGGTCGAGCGCGCCGCGAGCGCGACCTTGACGCCCTCGCCCGCAAGCTGCCGGCCCAATGATGCGCTGAGCCCTGCTCCCGCACCCACGATCAGCGCCGTCTTGAATCCCAGTGTCATTCACATCCTCCTGAGCAACGAGCGCGCCCCCATTGCCGGGGCTTCCGTCAAAAGACACAATATCGCAAAGCCGGGGGTGATCGAATGCGTGCGGCGTTCTACGAAAGAAACGGCGCGGCCCGTGACGTTCTGAGCATCGCCGATGTCGATACGCCGAAGCCCGGCCCCGGCGAAGTCCGCGTCAGACTCAAGACCTCCGGCGTCAACCCGTCCGACGTGAAGGCGCGCGAAGGCCGCACCCGCAAGATCGCCTATCCGCGTGTGATCCCGCACAGCGACGGCGCGGGCGAGATCGAGGCGGTCGGCGACGGCGTCCCGGCCTCCAGGAAGGGCGAGCGGGTCTGGATCTGGAACGCGCAGTGGAAGCGTGCCTTCGGCACCTGCGCCGAATACGTCGTGCTGCCGGCGCATCTCGCGGTGCCGCTGCCCGCCCATATCAGCGATGAGGCCGGCGCCTGCCTCGGTATACCGGCGATGACCGCCTGGAACGCGGTCGAGGTCGCGGGCGCGGCGACCGGCAAAACGGTGCTGGTCACCGGCGGCGCGGGCGGCGTCGGCCACTACGCCATCCAGTTCGCCAGGGCGAAGGGCGCGACCGTGCTGACCACCATCAGCTCGGAGGCCAAGGCCGCGCTCGCGAAACAGGCCGGCGCCGACCACACCATCGACTACAAGCGCGAGAACGTCGCCGAACGGGTGATGGCGCTGACCAACAAGGCCGGCATCGACGCCGTCGTCGAGATGGACGTCGCCGCCAACGCCAGGCTCTATCCCGGCATCCTGCACGCCCGCAGCGAGGTGGTGATCTACGGCACCGGCAGCGGTGAATCGACGATCCCCTCGCAGTTCCTGCTGGTCAACGGCATCAGGCTGCAATTCATCTATGTCTACGAACTGACCGCGGCGGAACGCGCCTCCGCGGTCTCCGGCATCACGCGCATGCTGGACAACAAGACGCTGGTCAACAACGTCGCGCTCACCCTGCCGCTCAAGGACATCGTCGCCGCGCATGAAGCGGTCGAACAAGGCAAAGCGATGGGCAATGTCGTCGTCACGCTTTAGGCGTTTTGCATCACCGAAAATGCTGGGAGGATCATCATGCTTCGTCTTGTTGCGCTGGCAGGCTTGGCGCGGGCAGGCTTGGCGCTGGCAGGCTTGGCCATGACAGGTTTGGCCATGACAGGTTTGGCCATGACCGTGGCCGGAAGCCCGGCGCTCGCACAGGATGCGACATTCTTCACCGTGAGCTATGTCGAAACCGGCCCGGTGCTGGCCAAGGTGGGAGCCGCGGCGCTGAAGACCTACCGCGACGCCTCGCGCAAGGACAATGGTGCGGTCCACCTCGACGTGCTCCAGCGCATCGACCGGCCCAACCAGTTCGTCGTGCTCGGCGCCTGGACCAACCAGATGGCCTACGACGCCCACGCGGCCGGCGAGAACGCCAAGAAGCTGAACGAAAAGCTCGCCACCACGCTCGCCGCGCCGAACGACACGCGTCAGCACAACGGCCTCGCCGTGGCTCCGGCCAAGACCGGCGCCAAGGATCCGATCTATGCCGTCACCCACGTGGACGTGATCCCGCCGCAGAAGGACAACGGCGTCGCCGCGGTCAAGCAGCTTGCCGAGGAAAGCCGCAAGCACGCCGCCAACCTGTCGTTCGACGTGTGGCAGCAGACCAACCGGCCGAACCATTTCACCGTGGTCGAATCCTGGGCCAACCGCGGCGCCTTCGACCTGCACCAGATGCAGAAGGAAACGCGCGAGTTCCGCAACAAGCTCGCGACCATGACCGGCGCGCTCTATGACGAGCGGCTCTACAAGCCGCTGAAATAGTTCAGCTCCGCTTCCTCCGCCAATCGCGAACGGCGCCCTTCAATCATACGAAGGGCGTGCCTTCGCATGCCGGTCTATAGGGGGCGCCCCGCAACGAACTGGTGCGCCCGCTGTGTCCCTTGCCGTGCTGCCCGCGCTTCTGCCCTTCGTCTTCGCGCTGCTGTGGGCCTCGTCCTATGTTGCGGCAAAGATCGGCCTGGTCGACGCGACGCCGTTCGCGTTGGTGGCCGCGCGGCTCGCGATCGCGGCTGCGGCGGCGGCGCTATTGATCCGCGTGATGGGCCGAAGCTGGCCGGCCAGCGCGCGCTGGCCCCATCTCCTCGCCGGCGGCGCGCTGCTGCACGGCTTCGGGCTGTCGATGACGCATGCGGCGCTGGTTGCGGTGGACGCGACACCCACCGCTCTGGTGCATGCCTTTCACCCGATCCTGACCGCGGCGCTCGGCGTCGCCCTCCTCGGCGAACGCTTCGCCTGGTGGCAGTGGTGCGGCGTGGCGCTGGGCTTCGCCGGCGTCATCCTCGGCGTGCCGTCGTCGCTCGGCGCCGGCAATCTCGGGCTGCTGGCCTTGAGCCTGCTCGGCCTCGTGGCCGGCACGCTCATTCTCAAGCGCTTTGCCGCGGACGTACCGGCCTTCGAGTCGACCGCGGTGCAACTGATCGGCGGCGCCATCTGCGTCCTCCTGCTGATGCTTGGCTTCGAGACCCCGCACTGGCACTGGACCGTGAGCTTCGTCGGCGCGCTCGCCTGGAACACGCTGGCGATGTCGATCATCGGCATGGCTATCTACAGCGTGATGCTCGAGCGCTATGGCGCCGGCCGCGCCTCGTCCGGCTTCTTCATCGTGCCGGGCGCGTCGGCGGTGATGGCGCTGCTGATGCTCGGCGAGCAGCTGACGCCTTGGGCGATCGCCGGCCTCGCCGCCTCCACCCTCGGCGTCGCGCTGGTGTGGTGGAAGCCGAAGCCGATCTAAGTCCCGGAACCTTTGGCAGCGCTCGCCGTTCTATCGGCAGGCCCAGGACGGAGGAGACAATGGGACTCGGACGAAGCTTGCTGCTGTGGCTGATCGGCATTCCGCTGCCGATCATCATCCTGCTCGCGATCTTCTGGCCTAACTGACGCGCCAAAGCGCGGGAGGCGAACGCGGTCTGCGGCCAATCCGCTGCAGGCCGCGTTGTTTTCTTTTAGACCTGACGCTGCCGCACCGCTCAGCGCTGGATCAGCGTCACCAGCGGCTTGTCCTTCGGCTTGAAGCGCACCGCGACGAGCTTCGTGCGTTGCGCCGGATCGGTCGAGCCGCGGTGCACCACATTCGGCGCGACGTGGCTCGCTTCACCCGCCCGCAGCACGCGCGAGCCCTGCCCGTCGATCTCCAAGGTCAGCGCGCCGTCGAGGATATAGGCGATCTCGTGCGCATCGGGATGGATGTGCCACGGCAGCGCGGCGCCCGGCTCGAACTCGTAGACCTGGACCACGGCCTCCTCGAACACGCCGCCCTTCACGTCGGTCTGCAGGATGGTCTTGGCGGTCACCGGCGGCTGGCGCGCGGTGGCGAGGTTGCTGGCCAGAAAGCCTGCGGTGAAGGCCAACGCGGCCAGAGCGGCAGTGTTGAAGAAGCGATTCATGCTGGATGTTTCCGCGCGGACGATCAAGAACGCAAATCACGATACGCCCCGGCTTACGACCGAAGACAGGCCGCGGCGGGGACGAGCGGGGCACGTATATCGGGGGCATCGGCGATCTGCTAGCTTGGACTCATTGCAGCCTCGTCCGGAGGGTGGGACATGCCTCGATTGCCGCAGACCTTGTTCGCCGCAGCCCTGTTCGCCTGTCTGCCATTTGCCGCGCAAGCCCAGGGCCAGGCTCAATCGCCTGCCCTGCCGGACGACGGCACCCAAGGCAAATTGCTGGCCGAGAACCTCTGCACGATGTGCCACCGGACCAACCTGATCACCGGCAGCTCGGGTTACACCAAGGAGGGCTGGAAATCGCTGATCGGCACCATGCTCGATCTGTCCGGCGCCCCGCAGGAAACCGCCACGCTCACCGAATATCTCGCCAAGCACTTCCCGCCAAACCCGCTGCGCGCACCCACGCTCGTGTCCGGCCCGAACGAGATCGCCTTCACCGAATGGGTGATGCCGACCAGAGGCCAGCGCACGCGCGATCCGATGCAGGCGGACGACGGCACGATCTGGTGGGCCGGACAATACGGCAACCTGATCGGGCACTTCGATCCCAAGACCGGCGAGAAGCGCGAGTACCAGTTGCCGGACATGTCGAGGCCGCACACCGTCGAGCTCGATAATAAAGGAAGGCCCTGGTACACGGGCAACATGAACGGCACCGTCGGCCGGGTCGACCCCGACACCGGCAAGGTCACCGTCTACAAGATGCCGGATCCGGCCGCGAAAGATCCGCACACGATGAAGTTCGACAGGAACAACATCATGTGGTTCTCGCTGCAGAATTCCAACATGATCGGACGGCTCGACCCCGAGACCGGCGATATCAAGCTCGTCAATGCGCCCTCCCCGAAGTCCGGCCCCTACGGCGTCAAGATCGATGCCGAGGGCACGCCTTGGATTTCGTGCAACGGCCGCAACTGCCTGCTCAAGGTCGATCCGGCGACGATGGCGGTCAGCGAAATCATGCTGCCGGAAGGCTCCACGGTGCGCCGGCTCGATATCGCCGCCGACGGCATGATCTGGTACGTCAATTCGAGCCTCGGCCGGCTCGGCCGGCTCGATCCGAAGACCGGCGAGATCAAGGAATGGCCGTCGCCGAGCGGGCCGAAGTCGCATCCCTATGCGATCGTCGTGGTCGACGGCATCGTCTGGTACAACGAGTCGTTCCAGCGGCCCGACGCTTTGGTGCGCTTCGATCCGAAGACCGAGACGTTCCAGAGCTGGGCGATCCCCTCCGGCGACATCCACGCCGGCCACATCCGCCACATGCGCAGCACGCGCGAGGGCAACCTGCTGATCCACCAGAGCAGCACCAACCGGGTGATCCAGGTGACGCTGAAGCGAAGGGCTGCCGAGGCGAGATAGAGCGCGAAGGGCGAGCGCTCAGACAAGGGCAAAGGGCGCGCCATTGCGCGCCCTTTTGCTGTCCGCTGGTGATCTACATCCGGGACACCCCAAGCGTGGTCGCGGGCCTTTGGCTTGATTTTAGTATCATGACACGATACGTTGACATCGAATGATACGAAGCTTCAGAGGCAAATTCACTGAAGCGATTTTGCGAGACCGGGAGGCGCCGAAGGGCCTGTCTTTGCCGCTCGCAAAGCTTGCTCGCCGGAAGCTCGTTCAGTTGAACAACGCGAAACTGCTGGGAGACATGTCAGCTCCGCCCGGCAACCGTCTTGAGGCCCTGCGAGGCAATTTGGCGGGCCGTCATTCGATCCGCGTCAATGATCAATGGCGAATCGTGTTTCGCTGGACCGACGGCGGTCCGGAAGACGTCGAACTGGTAGACTACCATTGAAGAGGATCGATATGGCCAAGCGGCTGCCTCCTATTCATCCCGGCGAAGTGCTTCGCGAGGAGTTTCTTGTGCCGCTGAAGCTTACGCCCTACGCGCTGGCGCAGGCCTGCGGGGTACCGCGTACGCGGATCGAACGACTGGCGCGCGAGGAAACGCCGGTCACCGCTGACACTGCGCTGCGACTGGCGCGCTATTTCGGCACGAGCGCAGAGTTCTGGATGGGTATGCAAGCGCAGTACGAACTGGAGCAGGCGCAGGATGCGGCCGCAGCCGCGTTGAAGAAGATTAAGCCGAGGCAGCGGGATGCGGCCTGAATGAAAGCGGCCTCACATCCGGAACACCCCAAACCTCGTCGCCGGCACCGAGGCATTCAGTGCCGCAGAGAACGCCAGCGCCAGCACCCGCCGCGTCTCGCCCGGCAGAATGATCCCGTCGTCCCATAGCCGCGCCGTCGCATAATACGGATTGCCTTCGGCCTCGTACTGCGCGCGGATCGGCGCCTTGAAGGTGTCCTCCTCCGCGGCGGACCACGTCTTGCCCTCGGCCTCGATGTTGTCACGCCGCACGGTCGCGAGCACCGAGGCCGCCTGCTCGCCGCCCATCACCGAGATGCGCGCGTTCGGCCAGCTGAACAGAAAACGCGGGCCGTAGGCGCGCCCGCACATGCCATAGTTGCCCGCACCGAACGAGCCTCCCACGATCAGCGTCACCTTCGGCACCTGCGCGCAGGCCACCGCGGTCACCATCTTGGCGCCGTCCTTGGCGATGCCGCCGGCCTCGTAGTCGCGGCCGACCATGAAGCCCGAGATGTTCTGCAGGAACAGCAGCGGAATGCGGCGCTGGCAGCACAGCTCGATGAAGTGAGCGGCCTTGAGCGCGCTTTCGGAGAAGAGAATGCCGTTGTTGGCAAGGATGCCGACCGGAATGCCGGACAGATGCGCAAAGCCGGTGACCAGCGTCGTGCCGTAGAGCGCCTTGAATTCATCGAACTCGGAGCCGTCGACCAGACGGGCGATGATCTCGCGGGCGTCGACCTGCTTGCGCAGGTCCGAAGGCACGATGCCGTCAAGCTCGGCTGCGTCGTATTTCGGCTCGCGCGGCGGCAGCAGCGGGATATCGACCGTCTTCCTGGTGTTGAGGTTGGCGACGATCCTTCGCGCCAGCCAAAGCGCATGCGCATCATCGGCGGCCATGTGGTCGGCGACGCCGGACTTGCGGGTGTGCACATCGGCCCCGCCCAGGTCTTCGGCCGAGACCACCTCGCCGGTGGCGGCCTTCACCAGCGGCGGGCCGCCCAGGAAGATCGTGCCCTGCCCTTTGACGATGATGGTCTCGTCGCTCATCGCCGGCACATAGGCGCCGCCGGCGGTGCATGAGCCCATCACCACGGCGATCTGCGGAATGCCGAGCGAGGACAGCGTCGCCTGGTTGTAGAAGATGCGCCCGAAGTGTTCGCGGTCGGGAAACACCTCGGTCTGGTGCGGCAGGTTGGCGCCCCCGGAATCGACCAGGTAGATGCACGGCAGCCGGTTCTCGCGCGCGATCTCTTGCGCGCGCAGATGCTTCTTCACCGTCATCGGATAGTAGGTGCCGCCCTTGATCGTCGAGTCGTTGCAGACGATCACGCATTCGCGGCCCTCGATGCGGCCAATCCCGGTGATGAGGCCTGCGCCGTGGATGGCGTCGTCGTACATGCCGTTGGCGGCGAGCGGCGACAATTCGAGAAACGGCGAGCCGGGATCGAGCAATCGCATCACGCGGTCGCGCGGCAGAAGCTTGCCGCGCGCGGCGTGGCGCTCTCGCGCGCGCTGCGGCCCGCCCAGTGCCGATTCCGCGCGCCTGCCTTTCAGCTCGTCGGCGAGCGCGCGCATGCGCGCGGCGTTGTCGGAAAATTCTGCGGAGCGCGTATCGATGTTGGATGCGAGCTGCAACCGATTCTCCCCGACGTGGTTGTTGCCGATTCTGCGGGCACGAATTTTAGCGTGAACAGCCCTTCAGGGTGGAACAAATCTAAAAGTTTCGAAATGTCCGGAACGATCAGCGGCACCTGTTGTTGGCCCACGTAGCCGAACCGTTCGGCTCACCAAAGGCAACGATACGAACACTTCAGAGGAGACGGGAAATGAAGAAGTCACTTCTGGCGACTGTGGCCGCAGCCGCTCTGTTCGCGGGTAGCGGACTGGCCGTGGCGCAGGGTGCCAAGGACCAGCCGGCCGGCAAGGGCGGCGGCGCCGAGATGCAGCGTGGTGCCGACACCAAGAGCGGCGGCGAGATGAAGGGCGGCGCTGAGAAGAGCGGCCAGGCCGCGGGCGAGAAGGCCGACAAGGCCAAGCCTTCGACCACCGGCCAATCGAGTTCCGAGCAGCAGGCTCCGGGCCAGCGCGGCGCGCAAGGCGAGCGTGGCCAGGACAAGCAGATGCAGCGTGGGGCGCAGGGCGAGCACGGCCAGCACCAGCAGCGGAGCACGACCGGCCAGGGTCAGCAGGAGCGCGGGGCCCAGGGCGAGCGTGAACGCGGCCAGAGCGGGCAGATGCAGCGCGGCCAGGAGCAGCGCGGCGAGTCCCAGCGGGGCACGCAGCAGCAGGGCACGCAGAGCAACCAGCGCAGCGGTGCCCAGCAGAACCAGACCACCGGTCAGGGCGCGGCAGGCAGCACGCAGGCCGGCGGCGCGGTCAATCTGACAACCGAGCAGAAGACCAAGATCCGCACCACGGTGCTGCAGTCGAGCAGCGCGCCGAAGATCCAGCGGAGCCAGGTGAACTTCAACATCAGCGTCGGCACGGTGGTGCCGCGGACCGTCAACTTCGTGGCAGTGCCGCCGACCCTGGTTGAAATCCACCCGCAGTGGCGCGGCTACCGGTACTTCATCGTCGATGAGGAGATTATCATCGTCGAGCCGAGCTCGTACAAGATCGTCGCGGTGCTCAACGTCTAACCGACATCATCACCCCGAATGCACGAAGGGCGGCCCCGCATGGGCCGCCCTTCGGCATTCATGAGGATCGGCGAAGGCTCCTTAAGCCCTCACCTCCTGTCGCTGGAACACGACATAGCCGATCACATAGAGCATGATCATGCCGGCGATCAGGCTCACCATCTGCGGCCAAGCCTGGATGATGCTCTGGTCGAGCGGCAGCGGCGAGGCGATGCGGCCCTGAAACTGGGCGAGCAGCGTCGTCATCGACTGGGCGTCCGGGTTGAGCATCGCCACCACCGCCTCACCGTAGAGCGTGCCGGGTGACAGCCGCGACAACCCCTGCTGCCAGGCGAGCGTGTCCGGCGTCGGCAGGCCCAAGGCCGCAAAGCGGATGTCGGACGGCGAGATCACCTCGCCGAGCATCTGTGCGAGCGCAGGCCAGAGCAGTGACAGGAACAGCCAGAGCCCGAGCGCCACCAGCGCCGCGGTTGCGGTCGAGCGGAAGATCACCGAGAGCAGGATCGACAGCGCGAGCCACACGCCGGCATAGGCGATGGTGATGAGCAGGAACATGATCAGCCGGCCGATCTCCTCGGCGCCCGGCGGAATGCCGAGCCGGATGAGGCCGAAGCCGATCACCAGCAGCCACAACGTGATGAGACAGATGGTCAGCGTCGCAAGGCCGGCCAGGAACTTCCCGAACAGCAGCGCGTCGCGGTAGATCGGCTGGGCGAGAATGCGCGACATGGTGCGGCGGTTGTACTCGCCGTTGACCGAGTCGAAGCCCAGGCCGATCGCCATGATCGGCACGAGGATGCTGATCACCAGCACGAACGAGAGCAGCGTCTGCCCGGGTGGCGCAAACAGCCGCAGGAACAGGAACGGATCCTCCGCCGTGGTGTTGCGGATCTGCTCGGCGGCAAAATAGACCACGGCCGCCCCGAACAGCAGGACCAGGAACTCCAGCACCAGCATGCGGGCGCTGGTGAGGTGGTCGAACAGCTCGCGGAAGAAGACGACGTTCAAGCCCTGCCAGGGAGAGCCTTCACGCTGCGGCATGCTGGCCTCCACGGGTCTGGAAGTAGTGGTTGTAGATGGCGTCGAGCGAGGGCTCGGCGATCGACAGGCGGCGGAGCGATCCGCCGGCCTTGACCACTGCGGCCGCGGCTTGCGGGCGCACGTCGGTCTCGGCCAGCAGGCGATAGCGGTTCGGGCCGGACTGATCGACCGCCTTGACGCCTGACAGCTCGGAGAATTTGACGGCGAGCTCCTCGCCTTCCGCCTCGACCTCGACGTTGTAGCCGCCGCCCAGCACCTCGCGGGCCAGTTCCGGCACGGTGCCGAGCAGCGCGATCTTGCCGGAGTTGAACAGCGCAACGCGGTCGCAGATGCTCTGCACCCGCTCGAGCAGGTGCGAGGAAACGAGCACCGCCACGCCGTCGCGCTTGAGGGTGCGGATCATCTCCAGCAGTTCGGACGTTGCGTGCGGATCGAGCCCCGACGTCGGTTCGTCGAGGATGGCGATCGCGGCGTCCTTCATCAGGATCTCCGCAAGGCCAAGCCGCTGGCGCATGCCGCGCGAGAAGGCGCCGACGCGCTTCTGACCCACGTCCTGAAGGCCGACGCGCTCCAGCGCCGACGCAATCCGCTTGTCGCGATCTGCCGGCGCAATGCCGATCAGGGCCGCGGTGTAGCGGAGGTTATCGACCGCGGTCATGTAGTCGTAGAATCCGACGGTGTCCGGCAGATAGCCGACCACCTTCTTGACCTGCAGCGGCTCGCGCACCGGGTCGTGACCCAGCACGCTGACGCTGCCGGAGGTGACGTCGGTCAGCCCGAGCATCATCAGGATCGTGGTGGTCTTGCCGGCGCCGTTCGGACCCAGAAGGCCGAAGATTTCGCCCTTCTGGATCGAGAACGAGATGCCGTCCACCGCGGCGGCCCGGCCGTAACGCTTGGTGAGATCATGGACCTCGATGACAGTGTCGGTCATCGCCGGCCGAACCTCGCAACCGCGCCCACCATGATCAGGAGCGCAATGGCGATGATGCCTGCGCCGGCGATGCCCCACATGGTCGAGGTGCCCACTGCCACGCGGAACTGCTGCGA
Organism: Xanthobacteraceae bacterium; assembly: GCA_019746355.1. Next base: position 39,710 of record JAIESC010000168.1, read on the forward strand.
CGCGGATTCGCCGCGCGCGGATGCGGTGAAGGTCGGCGCGTAGTCGCCGGCGATCGCCTTTTCCGGCGGCGTGACGCGGACCTGCACCTCCTTGTTCTGGTTCTGCGCAATGCGGTCGACGGTCTTGGGGTCGAACTCGATCTTCCAGCCGCTCGGCGCGCTTGAAGAGAGTTCGATCTCGTCGGCGGGGGCCGTCCCGGTGTTGGTGATGGTCAGCGGGAAGCTCGCCTCCTTGCCGGCCTCGGCGCGGCCGCTCAGCACGCCGTCGCGGCCCGCAAGCGTGAGCCGCGGCGAACCGGTGACCTCCAGCGCGACGGTGGCGTCGGCGGTCGCATCCTCCGAGGTGGCCTTGACCGAAACCGGATAGCGGTTGGCGGCCACCGTGCCCGGCGGGCGCACCTTGAGCTTCACGGTCTTCGACTGGCCGGCCTCGATCGGGATCGAGTTCAGCTCGGTGCTGCCGTACTGCTCGGTGAAGGTCGCCTCGAAATTCTGCGGCGCCTGGGCCCCGAGCGCGACCACGAGGTTGCGGCCGGAGTCGTTCTTGATGTCCATCTGATATTCGAAGCTCGACTTGGCGTTGCCGCGGATCGACGGCAGTTGCGCCTTCATCGAGAGCTTGGCCGGCAGGTCCTTGGCGAGCGTCACCGCAATCGGCAGCGTCAGCTCGGTGGTCGCGCCCTTGGCGACGACGGTGAGGTTCTGCGTGCCCATCGGCGCGTTCTCCGGCACGTCGAGCCGAAGCTGCAGCGTGGTGCTGTCGTTGGTGGCGACCATCGCCGCCGCGGCCGGCTGGCCACCGCCGAGCAGCGTCACGGTCCAGCCCTGCGGCGCGCCGCTTACGGTGAAGGCGAAGCGTTCGGGCGGCAGCGCGTAGTTGCGCAGCCGCAGATTGACGGTGGTGGTGGAGCCCGGCCGCACCGTCATCGCCGGATAGTCAGTCAAGAGGAACATGCCCTTCACCGGCGGCGGCGTCTCCTGCGCCACCGCGGGGGCCGCCGGCAACCAGGCCAGCAGGCAAGCGGAAAAAAGGGCGGTGCGAAGTGTGGTAGTCCCAAGCCTCATAGCGATCTCTCCCGGCCGCGCCGAAATTGGACCGTTGGATCGCCCCCGTGGCCCGGCCGTTGGTTTTCCCCAAGCTTGCCGGCACGGAGGCATTCTTCCTCCGATCGTGACCAAATCCGGGCAGCAAGAAATTGATTTTCTCGGGGTTTGGCAAGCCTCTCGATGAGCAAAGATAGGGACCGGATCATACGCTTAGGGATTGCCTGAATCCGCGCCAGAGGGGCTCCAGGGCCCAAACCGGGACGGAACGTCGCACCCCTTCGTGCGTTGACCCACGATCAATTGTCCAGTGTGGGCTCCGCCAGGGGAGTGCCGGATGTGCTGCATGGATCGCGTGGCCCTTATCGCTGTTCTCTGGTTCGCAGCCTGGATCGCCGGTGGGGCCGAGCTTGCCAAGGTCACGCTCAACGCTCCACTGAGCGGCAGCATTTGGGGCTTTGTCCTCGCGCTGCTCACCGTGTTCCTCTGGCCGTGGCTGATGCCGCGCGCCGTCGATGACTGGATGCACAACCCGCCCCGCTAACCGATTGCATTCGGAACGAATTTTCCGCCGTCCCGTTGGTTAGGACGAGGAGAATTGCGATGAAGCGCGTCGCCTTGGTTGCAGCAGTCTGGTTTGCGTTCTGGATCGTTGTCGGCTCCGTGGTCGGCGGCCTCACCGGCGGCCAGGGGGGTGGCGTGCAAAACGGCATCTATTTCGGGGCGTTCAACGGCGCGTGGTGGGCTCTGTTCACGAGCTTCGCCTGGCCGTGGATTATGCCGGAGCGCCTCGACCGATGGATGCACAGCAGCGCCGAATAACGGAGACGATTATGCACAAGGAAGGCAACCACATCATCGAAACGCCCGTGGAGGCCCGCGCCGGATTTCTCGATCGCCCCGTGCTGGTGGTGCTGGTGGTGAGCACGTGCCTGGTGGCCGCGATTTTCTACCTGGTGTACCTCGGGCAAGTCGGCTAGCGCATGTCCCGGAAAAGTGGGCACCGGTTTTCCGAAGTGGACATGCGCAAACGCCGGAGTCTACAGCGTACCCCGGCTAAACTGAACCGGGGTGCGCTGTAGGGCGCGCGGCGCCGCTCTCCACTCGTTGCTAGACCCGCAGCACGGTCGGCCAGTCGATCTCGTCTTCCGGCAGTACCCAGGGCTCCTTGAGCGCGGCGGCAAGCCACTGGCCCCAGGCCGGCAGGGCCATCATAGCCGCCATATAGCCACGCGCGCTGTCGCTTGCCGAAATCCCGTAGGTGTGAAACCGCGACACCACCGGCGCGTACATCGCATCCGCGGCGGTGAAAGCGCCGAACAGGAACGGTCCGCCGGAGCCGAAGCGGCTTCGACAATCGGTCCACATGGCATCGATGCGCGCGACGTTGGCGGCGGCCTCGGCGTTCAGCACCAGTTGCTTGACCGGCCGCCACATGTTCATCGGGCAGGCGCGGCGCAGCGGCAGGAAGCCCGCATGCATCTCCGACGAGATGGCCCGCGCATGCGCCCGCGCCGCGCCGTCCTGCGGCCAGAGCATTGCCGCCGGAAATTTTTCCGCGAGGTATTCCAGGATCGCAAGCGACTCCCAGACCTGGACCGGGCCGTCGATCAGCACCGGCACCTTGCCGGTGCCGGAATGCTTCGATACGCGCGGCTTGAAGTCCTCGGCGTTGAGCGAGATCACCTCCTCGTCGAAGGCGACGCCGGCAACCTTCATGGCGATCCACGGCCGGAACGACCACGACGAATAGTTCTTGTTGCCGATGACAAGCTTGAGCGCCAAGCCCCCCTCCCTTGATGATCCGGAAAACTTCTCGTTTGAGCGTAATCTTATCCGAAAACCGCTTCACACTTTTCGGGATCACGTCCTAGCTAGCGCCGCGACGTCCGCACGCAGGCCGCGACTACTTCGACGCGGGCGGTGCTGCGCGAGCGGCAGAGCGCGCTCTGCTCGGTCGGATAGATCGCCTGGCTGCGGCCGACGCCGCAATGCGCGGTCAGCAGCACCTCATCGGGCTCGCATTGCAGGGTGCAGTCGCCGGCGTTGCAGGCGAGCCGGACGATGCGGATGCCGGGATCGCCGGTTGCGCCGCGTGGCCCCGCCGGACCGGGCGGCCCCTGCGGGCCGGGCGGCCCCGCCGGCCCCACACCCTGCGGTCCCGCCACTTGCGGCTGCGGGCTGACGAACGACTGGGCCGCATCGGGTGTCTGGACCCGCTGCGTGGCGGCCTGGGGATCGGCCGTGGTGCGCGCCATCACCAAGCCGAAGGCCAGCACGAAACCGATCAATCCGAAAATACCCATTGCGCCGAGGAGCCACACCTCGGGCGACGGCCAGCCGCGGCGCGGCGCGGCCGACAGCGTTTCCGTTGTGCCGGCCTCGGTTGCGGGCGGTTGCTGCTGCTCGATACTCATGAAACGACCTGACGCCTTGGCCTTAGCCGCAGCCCCGGCGACACTACTCTACGCTAGCCCTTCAGTTTGGGCACCCAGGCTTCGACCGGGCCGCCGGCCTTTTTCCAGGCGCCGAAGCCGCCACGGATATGCGCCACCGGCTTCAGGCCCATCCGGTGCGCCGTTTGTGCCGCAAGCGCCGAGCGCCAGCCGCCGGCGCAGAAAAACACGAAGCGCTTGTCTTCGCCGAACTGCGGCTTGTGGTACGGGCTCTCCGGGTCGATCCAGAATTCCAGCATGCCGCGGGGACAATGGAACGCACCCGGGATCTTGCCCTCGCGCTCTACTTCGCGCGGGTCGCGAAGGTCGACCAGCACGGTATCGTCGCGGCCGTGCAGCTTCACGGCCTCCTCGATCGGGATGGTTTCGATCTCGCGTTCGGCGGCCTCAAGCAGCGCCTTGTAGCCGGTGGTGATGGTCTGCGGCATCCGTGTCTCCGTTCCCCGAATGGTGGCAGACCTGCCGGTGAAACGCCAGCATTCGGGGCGGGCACCAGGACAAGCCGCTGCTTGCGCGGGCGTTCCTGCGGTGGGACCTTTTCGTTCAACGGAGATTCGCCATGCCGCTGCTCTCGCTGCTCGACATCGTGGCGCTGGTCTGGTTCCTCGGCGCCTGGGTGCTCTATTCGCTGACCCTGTCGTTCACCGAGCAACGCCGGCGCGGCCTCAACTCCGAGATGCACACATACCGCGACGTCTGGATGCTGCAGATGCTCGGCCGCGAGATGCGGATGGTCGACGCGCAGATCGTGGCGGCGCTGCAGAACGGCACCGCGTTCTTTGCCTCCACCTCGCTGATCGCGATCGGCGGCGCGCTCACTTTGCTGCGCTCGACCAAGGAGATTCTGGAGGTGGTGGGCTCCCTGCCCTTCGGCGTGCAGATGACACCGGTGCAGTGGGAGTTGAAGTCGATGGGGCTTGCCATCATCTTCGTCTATGCCTTTTTCAAGTTCGCTTGGTCCTACCGCCTCTACAACTATGTCGCGATCCTGGTCGGCGCGACACCGCCCGCCAAGGACCAGGACACGCCGGAGGCGAAGGCGCATGCCGCGCGGGTCGGCGGGCTTTGCGAGGTCGCGGGGCGGCATTTCAATCGCGGCCAACGCGCGTTCTTCTTCGCGCTCGGCTATCTCGGCTGGTTCATCAGCCCGTGGCTGTTGATGGCGACCAGCGTGATCGTCGCGATCGTGCTGTGGCGCCGCCAGTTCGCGTCGGATTCGCGCCGCTCGCTGATCGAGGTATGACCGGCGCTCAGCTCAGGAAGATCAGCACCGAGAGCGAGCACGACGCCAGCACGCCGAGTGTCGTGCCTGCGGCCAGCATCAGGTCCTGCACCCAGTCGAACGAGATCGCCTCCGCCTCGGCTTCCGGTTCGGCCGGGCCGAACTGGCCGGGCGGCACGCTCACGCCAATGTCCATGTTGACCGACATCCGACGATCCTCCGGTTCAGCGCACTCGCCTCACCCGCGTCCGACCGAGTACGCATACTCGGTACGCATACTTGGTTTCGAATCGTCCGGACCGCTCTAGGATAGGCCGGACCACACGCGGGCGCGCTGCGATCTGTGGATATCAGCGGCTGATTAAGAAACCGTTCACCATGACCGATCCGGCGGACATCGAAGCCACCATCCTGCGGCTCCTGGAGGCGCTGCCCACCGGCAAGACCATCAGCCCGGTCGACGCCGCCAACGCGCTCTCGCCCGGTCCGCAATGGCATCTGCAGATGCCGAGCATCCGCCGCGCCGCGATCAGGCTCGCGCTCGACGGCCGCATCGTCATCTATCGCAAGGGCAAGGCCGCCGACCCGAACAACTTCAAGGGCACCTACCGGCTCGGATTGGCGCGGCAGGACTAAGGCCGTTCGGCGCAGCAGTCGGTCGGCTCGGGCAGAGGTGCCGGAAACAGCTCGGACGTGCGTCCGGTCGCCCAGTAGGCGGCGAGGCCGATGACCTCGTGGGACACGGCATTCAGCGCGCCGACGCCGCCCAGCAGGTTGCGCGGCAGCCGCCACAGGTTGGGATTGGGCGGCGTGCTCCAGTCGACCGGAAACGGCTCGACCGGAAAGCCTGCCTTGCGGAACGCACCGACCGCGCGCGGCATGTGTATCGCCGAGGTGACCAGCAGCCAACGCTCGCCGGGCTTGGGATCGAGCATGCGGCGGGTGAACTCGGCGTTCTCGGCGGTGTTGCGCGATTTGTCCTCGAGCACGATGCGATCCCGGGGCACGCCCAACTGCTCGAACAATTGCACGGCATAGACCGCCTCCGGCGGATCTTTGCCGAACAGGCTCGGATTGCCGCCGGTGAACACGAGCTTCGCCGAAGGATGGCGCTTCACCAGCGCGGCGCCCTCAAGCAGGCGCTCGACCTCGCCGGTAATCGACAGCTTCCCGCGCAGCGTGCTCATGCGGCTGTCGATCGGCCCGCCCAGCACGATGACGCCGGTGATCGGCGGGCCGTCCTCCTTGCCGGGCGGGAAACGGTTCTCCAGCGCGACGATCAGTGCTGAACCGATCGGCGTGACGCCGACGACCAGAAGCAGCAGCAGCGACGCCACCGTCAGCCGCACGCCGGCGCGGCGAAAGCGGGTGAGCAGCAGCAGCAAGCCGACGACCCCGATGCTCAGGATGACGTTCGACGGCACCGTCAGGAACGCCAGGACCTTCGACAGCACGAAGAACATCGGTGCTCCTGTTCCCGCGCCGATCCACCGCGCTCGCTATCAGGCCTTCCTGGCCTTCCAGGCCGCGTAGCGCGCCTTGGTCTCGTCGTTCGGCGGATAGAGGCCGGGCAGCGGCACGCCGCGCTCGACTTCGCTCACCACCCAGGTCTCGTAGCGCTCGTGCTCCTCGCCTTCGCTGGCGACGAAATCGACCAGATCCATGGGGATCACCACCGCGCCGTCGTCGTCGGCGACGATCACGTCACCGGGAAAGATCGCGCAGCCGCCGCAGGCAATCGGCTCGTTCCAGCCGACGAAAGTGAGCCCGTTGACCGAGGCGGGCGCGGCCGTGCCTTGGCAGAAGATCGGCAGGTTGGCCTTGAGGCAGCCGGCCTTGTCGCGGATCACGCCGTCGGTGACCAGCGCGGTCACCTTCCGCCGCGCCATCCGCATCACCAGGATGTCGCCGAAGATGCCGGCGGTGGTGACGCCCATCGCATCGGCCACGGCGATGCAGCCCTCGGGCATGGCCTCGATCGCGGCGCGGGTCGAGATCGGCTTGCCCCAGCTTTCCGGCGTGGCAAGGTCCTCGCGCACCGGCACGAAGCGCAACGTGAAAGCCGGGCCGACCAGGCGCTGCCCGCCCTCGATGAGCGGCAGCGCCCCCTTGATCCAGCAATGCCGGATGCCCTTCTTCAGCAGCATCGTGGTGATGGTCGCGGTGGTGACGTGGCGCAGGACGTCGAAGGCGGCGCTCATCGTTCCCTCCCCCTCAGGCCGCCGCGAGACCGATCCGCTGATCGCGGCGACGGAGGTAATGCACGAACGGGATCGACAGCAGCACCATCCAGGCCTTGCCGACGACCTGCCCCGCCAGGAAATCGAGCGAGCCGAAGGCGAGATAGAGGAAGATGACGGAATCGACCACGAGCCCGACCACGCTCGACGCCACCACGGCGGCAATCAGCCGCCGCCGCGCGAGCGGCGTATAGACCGCGAGGTCGGCGAGCTCCGAGATGAGAAACGCGGCGCCCGAGGCCAGCACCAGCGACGCCGGCGCAAAGATCGACGACAGGATCGCCCCGACCACGACGGCCGCGGCCGAATACAGCACCCCAAGCCGCCGCTGCACGAGGTCGCGCAGCACCAGCGCGATGCCGATCATCAGCACGCCCGACGGCGCCATGAGACTTGCGCCGCCGACCTTCGGCAGCACCGGAATGAGGCATGGGCCGTTCGGCGGACAAACAGTGCCGGCATGGAGGATCATCCAGTTGGCGAGCGGAATGGTCAGGCCGAAGGCGGCCAGGAACACGACCCCCTCTAGTACACGGCGCGTTTCAATGTTCATGGACTTCCTGCAAGAAACGATCAAAGCCTTCGGCCCGCAGCCGGCATGCCGGGCAGGTGCCGCAGCCATAGCCCCAATCGTGGCGATGATTCCGGTCACCGAGGTAGCAGCTATGGGTCGCCTCGATCACCAAATCAAGTAAGGCTTGTCCGCCGATCTCCTTGGCCAGGGCAAAGGTTCCCGCCTTGTCGACCCGCATCAGCGGGGTGTGGATCGTCATGCTGCGGTCCATGCCGAGCGAGAGCGCGCTTTGCACGGCGTTGATGGTGTCGTTGCGGCAGTCGGGATAGCCGGAATAGTCGGTCTCGCACATGCCGGCGACGAGGTCGCGGATGCCGCGGCGGTAGGCCAGCGCGCCGGCATAGTTGAGGAAAATCAGGTTGCGGCCGGGCACGAAGGTGTTCGGCAGGCTGCTCCCGGCCATCTCGATCTGCATGTCGCGGGTCAGCGCGGTCTCGGAGATCGAGGCGAACGTCTCGAGCTTGAGCACATGGTCGTCGCCGAGACGCGCGGCCCATTCCGGCCGCAGCCCGCGCAAGCCCTCGCGGATGCGCGGCCGCACGGCCAGCTCCACGGCGTGGCGCTGGCCGTAGTCGAAGCCGATGGTCTCGACGCGTGAAAAGCGCTCGAGCGCCCAGGAGAGACAGACGGTGGAATCCTGCCCGCCGGAGAACAGTACCAGCGCGGCATCAGCGGTGACGGTCATCCGCACGTCCTAGCGGATTTTCCGCGGCCCCGTTGTGGAAATTTTGCGCTAAGGTTTTCCGGAAAACAAGGAAGGCGGCACGATGGCTTCCAGCAACGGCGTGCGCGGGTTGATCGCGGTCGACAAGATGGGTTGCAAGGTCCTGTTCCTCGACCCGGTCAGCAACGAAATCCAGGTCTCGATCGACGGCATCGCGCGGACGGTGCACGAACTGCTGGTGGTGCCGGAAACCGGCCTCGCCTATGTGCCGATCTTCGGCGACGGCGTCCACGGCCGGAACCCGAACCCGCAGCATCACCTCTGCGTGTTCGATCTCAACAAGCGCGCCCATGTCGCCACGATCGATCTCCGCCCCTTGATCGCGCCGCATACGCTGAAGCTCGGGCCGGACGGCATGATCTACCTGACCTGCGAGAACAGCGCGAAGGTGGCGGTGATCGATCGCCAGCAGAACAAGGTGGTGGAGGCGCTCGACTCCGGCTCGACCAACGGCCACCGCCTGATCATCGCGCCGGACGGCTCCCGGCTCTACACCGAGAACGAGGAGGACGCGACGGTTTCGGTGATCGATCTCCGGACACGGAAGCTCCTCGGCAAGATCGCGACCCCTCGCCCGCTCGCCGGCATCGCCATCTCGCGGGACGGCCGGACGGTGGTCGCGGTCGACGACGGCGAGCCGGCGCTGTTCCTGATCGACACCGCGGGCGAGAAAGTCACCGGCGAGGTACGGCTCGAGGGCGTGCCGAAGGCCGCGCAGATCGCGCGCTACGCCCCCGACTGGAGCATGCTCGGCGTCACAAGCCTCAACAGCGACACCGTCAGCCTGATCGACCCTGCTTTCGAAACCCAGACCGCGATCAAGGTCGGCCGCCAGCCGATGGACATGGCGTTCCACGGCGACGAGCTCTACGTGCCGTGCCAGGGCGACGGCTCGGTGCACGTGATCGACATTCCCGGCCGCAAGCACAAGCGACGCTTTGCGTGCGGCACCGGCTGTGAGTCGCTGGGCTTTTTCTAAATGGCCAAGAACCTCTCTGACATTGCCGACCGGCTGATCGCGGCCCGGGACAGGGTCGCGACCCTGCCGCCGATCACCTCGGGCGCACCGGACTTCAGCGTCGCGGACGCGTACGCGGTGCTGGCCGAGATCGAGGGCAAGCGCCGCGCGCAGGGCTGGCGCGCAATCGGCCGCAAGATCGGTTTCACCAACCGCACCATCTGGCCCCGCTACGGCGTGTATCAGCCGATGTGGGCGCATGTCTGGACCAACACGGTGCATTTCGCGGAGAGCGGCGAGGCCAAGCTCGACCTGCGCCCCTTCGTGCAGCCGCGGATCGAGCCCGAGGTGGTGTTCAAGCTGAAGGCGCCGGTGCCGGTCACCGACGATCCCATCGAAGTGCTCGCCTGCGCGGAATGGATCGCGCCGGGCTTCGAGATCGTGCAGAGCCATTTCCCGGACTGGAAGTTCACCGCCGCCGACTGCACGGCGGCGTGCGGGCTGCACGGCGCGCTGGTGGTCGGCAAGCCCGTCGCGGTCACGGCCGCCAACCGCGCGGCGCTGGCCGCGGCCTTGCCGACCTGCAAGG
>JAIESC010000275.1 GCA_019746355.1 Xanthobacteraceae bacterium
GAAAACGAGCGTCATGGAACCCGCAATTCCTGCTCCAGGTCCTCCAAATCGCGCGTTAACCTGGATTCCGAGCCGTGTGACGGAGCGCTATTGCAGCAGCAATTACGCGGCCGAGATATCCGCGTCCTGCATCACCGGCGCCTCGCGCGCGTCGGGCACGCTGATGACCACGTCGCCGTCGGTGACGGCCACCTTGATGCGCCGCAGCCGCGCCTTGGGATTGCCCGGGTGGATGCCGGTGCGGATATCGAACTCGAAGCCGTGCCACGGGCAGACCACGTGCAGCTTCGACTTCGAGAACGTCATGCCCTTGCTGGTGCGGTCCTCGGCGATGATCTCCTCGACCTTGGCGATCATCTTGCCCTGGCAGGCGGGGCCGCCCATGTGCGGGCAGTGGTTGAGATAGGCATGAAACTCGCCGCCGATCTTGAACACCGCGACTTCAAAGCGCTCGAAGCCGATCAGCTTGCGGCCGGGGTCCGCGAATTCCGATGCCGGACCGATGTTCACTTCGCGCATGTTGTCTCTCCCTTGGCGCACGATCTGATCCGAAAACCGGTACCCACTTTTCGGGATCGTGCGCGCCCTGCCCTTGTTGCGCACGCTATTTCACCACGGTCATTCCGGGGCGCGCCGAAGGCGCGAGCCCGGAATCCAGACGCAAATTCGGAGCGCTGTACTGGATTCCGGGCTCGCCGCTTCGCGGCGCCCCGGAATGACCGTGGAGAGAGCGTGCGCCATTACCCACGTTTGTTTCTGTTGAACCACATCGACACGTCCCAGAGATTGAGACCGGCCGCCTTGATCATGTCGCTGACCGTAACGACGATTTCGGTCGGCGTCACATTCGCCGGCGTGATCGGCTGCGCCGGCGGCGCGTCGGCTTCGGTCTTCGCCGCGTAGAGCCGCACCGCGGCGGTGAGCACGCGTTCCAGGTCGGCGTCTGCGACCTGACCGAGCTCGCCGGAGCTCAGCGCCTGCTCGGCCGCGGCGACGAAGTCGTCGCCGAGCGACGCTGCCGCGGGCTGCACGGTCAGTGCCATCAGGACACGCCCGGCCGCGCCGCCAGCACCTCGGCCGCCTTCGGCCGCTTGCGCTCGATCTTGAGGTTGAAGACGCGCGCGGCGTTGAGGCCCAGGATGTTGCGCTTGCCCTGCTCGCTCAGGAACGGCAGCGTGGTGATCGAGCTCGGCGCGTCGAAATCCCAGTGCGGCCAGTCCGACGCGTAGAGCAGCTGCGTCTCGGCGTTGAAGGCCTCCATGGTCGCCTGGAGCAGCTTGAGGTTGGTCTTCTCCATCGGCTGGCTGGTGTAGAACATGTCCTTCATGTACTCGCTCGGCAGCCGCTTCAGCAGCGGCGCCTCGCACGAGCGCATCTGATATTCGTGGTCGAGCCGCTGCATCAGGTACGGGATCCAGGCGAGGCCGGATTCGATCCACAGCACCTTGAGCTTCGGGAAGCGCTCCGGCAGCCCGTTGATGATCCAGTTGGTCATGTGGATCAGGCTGTAGTGCACGAACGACAGCGCGTGCATGGAGATGAAGCGGTTGAGCTGCAGGAACGACGGATCGTTCCAGTTGAAGCCGGAGTGGAACGAGAACGGCTTGCCGCTCTCCTCCATCATCGCGTAGAGCCGCATGTAGTTGTTGTGATGCACCGGCTTGTTGCGCGTCGAAACGACGGAATAGCCGATGATGCTGTCGACGTTGGCGTACTTCGCAACCTCCTCGACGCAGGCCTCAGGAGTGTTGAACGGCAGGTAGATCATGCCCTTGAGGCGGTCGTCCTGCGGCAGGATGGTTTCGACCAGCCACTTGTTGTAGGCCTGCCCGATCGCCGCCTCGATGTCGTCCTGCGGATGCATGCCGAGGGTGAGCATCGGCGTCGGAAACACCACCTGATAATCGAGCCCGAGCGCATCCATCGAGCGCCGCGCCAACTCGACGAAATGGTGGCAGCCTTTCTTCTCGACCTTCTCGAGCAGCGCCTGCTGATGCGGAATGCGGCCCCAGACGTGCTGGTGCAGAATGCCGGGTTGGTTGTTGAGCAGCGACACGTTGCCGGTGCCGGGACGCTCCGCGTTGGCCAAGCCCATCTGGCGGATCACGTCGTTGTCGATCATCGCCAGGATTTCCGGCCAGAACGCCGTCTCGGTGACGTGGGCGTCGATGTCGACGAGGAAAAGGTCCTCGTAGCTCTCCGCCTGCCGCGTCGCATGCGCGAGGATGTCGCGCGTGTCGGTCTGCATGGTGATTTCGTGCAGTTCGCGGAACTGCGGCGGGGTGCGTTCGAGCATGGCGGGCTCCCTGGGTGCAGCGCGGCCTTCTGCGAAACGGGCCTGCGCCCACCGCACCTTACGAATGGAGGGGTCCGCGGCGCAATAGAGCTATTCTAAGCTCTGGTATGCGCGGAGAACGTTATTCCGCCGGGACCGGAACCGGCTGGCGCATTTCGCCAAGCGATTGGCGGATCACGATGAAGGCACCCTGCAAGGCGAGGCCCGCCATGATCGCGGCAACGATCAGGTCTGGCCAGCCGGAGCCGGTGCCGAACACCCCGGCCGCGGCGGCGAGCACCGCGAGATTGCCGATCGCGTCGTTGCGGGTGCAGATCCAGGCCGAGCGCATGTTGGCGTCGCCGGCGCGATAGGCCCACTGCAGCGCAAACGACGCGGCGTTGGCGGCAAAGGCCGCGACGCCGACCGCGCCCATGGTGACCGCGCTCGGCAGCGTGCCGTGCGCGAGGTGCCAGAGCACGACGCCGACCACCCACAGGCCGAACACACCCATGCTGATGCCTTTGCCGAGCGCGGCGATCGCGCGATAGCGCAGCGCCATGCCGATCACGAACAGGCTGATGGCGTAATTCGCGGCATCACCAAAGAAGTCGAGGGCGTCGGCCTGAAGCGAGGCGGAGCCGGCGGCGACGCCGGCCGCGACCTCGACCATGAACATTGTTGCGTTGATCGCGAGCACCGCCCAGAGCACGCGGCGATAGCCGGGATTGTTCCGGTTGGTGTCGTGGTGCTGATGGCCGTGGCTGCAGCAGGTCGCGCTCATGGAGCGGATATGGGTGCGAGGGGTGGCGTTACACAATCACAGTTGTCGCTCGCTCGTTGTGGTACGAACGCCTTGCCACACGGGCGGTGTCATCGCCGGGCTTGACAGCGGAGTTTGACGGAACGGTTGCGCAGAACAGCAGCGAACTTTACGCCGCCTTCTGCTTCGCCTGGATCAGCTTGCGGTTGATCAGGCACTCGGCGATCTGGACGGCGTTGAGCGCCGCGCCCTTGCGCAGGTTGTCGGAGACCACCCACATCGACAGGCCGTTCTCCACCGTCGCGTCCTCACGGATGCGGCTGATGTAGGTTGCGTCCTCGCCCGCGGCCTCATAGGGCGTGACGTAACCGCCGGGCTCGCGCTTGTCGATGACGATACAGCCCGGCGCGTTGCGCAGGATCTCGCGCGCCTCCTCCGGCGTGATCGGCTGCTCGAACTCGAGGTTCACCGCCTCCGAGTGGCTGATGAACACCGGCACGCGCACGCAGGTGGCGGTGAGCTTGATCTTGGGGTCGAGGATCTTCTTGGTCTCGGCCACCATCTTCCACTCTTCCTTCGTGTACCCGTCCTCCATGAACACGTCGATGTGCGGGATCAGGTTGAAGGCGATGCGCTTCGGAAACTTCTTGGTCTCGATGTCCTGCAGCGAGTAGATCGCCTTGGTCTGGCGGTCGAGCTCGTCCATCGCGTCCTTGCCGGCGCCCGACACCGACTGGTAGGTGGCGACGACGACGCGCGTAATCTTCGCCTTGTCGTGCAGCGGCTTGAGCGCGACGACGAGCTGCGCGGTCGAGCAGTTCGGGTTGGCGATGATGTTCTTCTTGCGGAAGCCCGCGACGGCGTCGGCGTTCACCTCCGGCACGATCAGCGGAACGTCGGAGTCGTAGCGCCAGGCCGAGGAGTTATCGATGACGATTGCGCCCTGCGCGCCGATCTTCGGCGACCACTCCTTCGACACGCTGCCGCCGGCCGACATCAGGCAGATGTCGACGTCGGAAAAATCGGTGTGCTCCAGCGCCTTGCACTTGAGGATCTTGTCGCCGAACGAAACCTCGACGCCCTGGCTTTTGCGCGAGGCAACCGCGACCACCTCGTCGGCGGGGAAGCGCCGCTCCTCCAGGATGTTGAGCATCTCGCGGCCCACGTTTCCGGTGGCGCCGACCACTGCGACCTTGAAACCCATCACACTCTCCAAAAACGACTGACGGCCGGCCCCTCTAGCGAGGCCCGGCGCGCCAGCTTTTAGGCGAAAAACCTTGCCAACTCAATTATGAGCGGCAGTCTGGAAGTATGACTTTTTCGGCTGAATGCCATCGTTTCCGGCGATGGAACGGCCGATCCAGGCTGCCTTTTTGTCGAGGAAATCGCGCAAACGTTCAGGGTAATCCGGGTCGACCGCGGCCCGGACGCTGGGACGGTTGGCGAGCGCCGCGCGCCAGGCCCGGACCTCCGGGGTGGCGGCAAAGATGCCATGGTCGGACAGCATGTCGAAAATGTCGAAGGTGCGGAACACCGGCCCGAACACCGCGTCCACGACCGAGAATTTTTCGCCGGCAAAGAACGGACCCTCGCCCAGCGCCCGCTCGACCCGCTCGAACTTGAGCTTAAGCGCCACGGCCTTGGCAAGCGCGGCCGCCTCGTCCTGGGCGGTCTCGTAGCCCCAGATGTCGGCAAGGATCGCCGAGCCGAACTCCATCCAGCCGCGATGCTGGGCGCGGGTGAGCGGATCGGCCGGGTGCAGCGGGTTCGGCAGCGTCTCCTCGAGGTACTCGCAGATCACCGAGGATTCGAACAGCACAACGGTCTCGCCGTCGTCGAGCGTGACCCTGAGCAGCGGCACCTTGCCGAGCGGCGAGATCGCCTTGAACCAGTCAGGCTTGTTGTCGAGGTCGATCAGCGTGCGCTTGAACGGCACGCCCTTCTCCAGCAGCACGATGGCGGCGCGCTGCACATAGGGGCAGAGGTGGTGGCTGACGAGTTCGTAGGTCGGCATGGGGCTGCTCCTGAATTTGAATCTGACGAACTCTCTCCGCCGTCATGCCCGGCCTTGTGCCGGACATCCATGCCTTGGCTACAAAGTGAGGCGTGGATGGCCGGGACATAGGCGAGCGAAGCGACGCCGTCCTTCGGACGGGCTATGCCCGGCCATGACGTGGTGAGGTTAGTGGCTCAATGCAGGCTTCACAGTGGCTTGAAGCTGCGGCACCCAGCTCTTGGAGAGCGCATAGGCGCCGTCGCCGAGCATGATCTGCACCACCGCGAGCACCACGAGGTACAGCGGATACTCCCAGCCACCGTTCGGATAGCCGAACATCCAGCCGTTGCCGGAATGCGCCCAGACCGCGCCGGTCAGGATCGGCAGCAGCGCCGCGGCGACCCAGCGGGTCTGCACGCCGAGAATGAGCAGCACCCCGCCGATGGCCTCGGCGAAGAATGTCGCATAGCCCATCCAGGCCGGCAGGCCGAGCTTCTGGAAGAACGCCGCGTTGCCGGCGAGCGTGAACACGTAAAGCTTCAGGATCAGCGAGTGGCTGAGGAACATAACTCCGAGGGCGATCCGCAGGATCGCCGCGGCGCCGTTGGCCAGTCTGGCATCGGCTCGCGTGAGTGAGGTGTTGAGAGAGGTCATGGTCGTCGCTCCTGGTGATTTGGTGCGCCGAACCTGACTTGGTATGATCCGCAAGAATAGATGGCGGAATAGCAAGGAGAATTTGCGAATGGCGCAAGGACGATTCGCGGTCGACGATCTCCGGCTTCTGCAGGCGATCGGCGAAAACGGCTCGCTTTCGGCGGCGTCGCGCAAGCTCGGCATCGACCATTCCAACGTGTTCCGGCGGCTTGGCGGCATGGAGCAGCGGCTCGGCGTGCGGCTGTTCGACCGCGCCCGCGACGGCTACGCGCCGACGCCGGCCGGCGAGACCGCGATCGCCACGGCGGCACGCGTGCTGGCCGAGATCGAGCTTCTGGAACAGCGGCTCGCCGGCGAGGACCTGCGGCCGAGCGGCACGGTCCGCGTCACCACCACCGACACGCTGGCGCCGTTCCTGGCGCCGCTGCTCGGCGAATTCCGCGCCGCGCATCCGGAAATCGTCACCGAGGTGATCACCTCGAACGCGTTCTTCACGCTGACCCGGCGCGACGCCGACGTGGCGTTGCGGCCCGCGTCACAGCCGGGCGACGCGCTGGTCGGGCGCAAGGTCGCAGAAGCGGCGTTCGCGGTGTATGGCGCGAAGCCGCTCGCGGCGCGGATCAAAGGCAAGCGCGCGAGCTTCGAGACGCTCGACTGGATCGGCTTCGACGAGAGCATCGCCCATATCGGCGCGGCGCAATGGGTGGCGGCGCACATCCCCTCGGAGCGGGTGGTCCACCGCAGCAATTCGGTGCTGGCGATCGAGGAGGCGGCGCGGGCCGGGCTCGGGCTGGCACTGCTGCCGTGCTTTCAGGGCGAGCGGGCGCCGGGCCTCATCCGGCTCAGCGATCCGATCCCGGAGGCGATGACGCCGATCTGGCTTCTGACCCACCGCGACCTGCGCCGGGTGGCGCGGGTGCGGGTGTTTCTCGATTTCATGGCCGATGCGATCGGCCGCAACCGCGCGGCGCTCGGCGGCGCCAGGAACGGCTAACGGACCGGACCACGCAGCACACCGGGGACCGGCAGAAGCTTCTGGCCATCATCGACCGGCAGGCCGGTAGTCACGGTGACGGCGCGGGCGAGCGCCGCCCGGCTCAGCATCATGCCGGCGACCGCGCTCGACGTGCCGACGGCGAGGATGATTGCGCCTGCGAGAACGATCCGGACCATGGGAGCCTCCGATCTGACGGGCCGCAACGGCGGCCTGCGATGGCATCAGGTTTAACCCACCGCTGTATCCGGCGAATGTTGCGCTCGTATCGTCGGTATCGCGGGCGCAAAGCGTCAAGGCGCGTTGGCGAGGCAGGGGTCGAGCATGATGTGGTTGTCGTCGAGGCGGTTGTAACCGCCCTTCATGACGACGCGGTCGCCGGCCTTCATGTCGTTCGACTCGTAGGTGACGCAGAGCACGCGGACGTCGCGACACATCAAGAGGTACCAGAGCGCGCCGTCGTTACGGACCGTGGTGAGCTCACCGGTGATGGTGAGATCGATGCGATAGTCGGGCCGGGGCAGGCCCGCCGACATCTTGCGGATGTCGTCGCATTGCGCCGAACCTTGCGCCGGCTGGTCGCCGAGCGAGAACGCAGGGCGGTCCTTCAGCAGGTCGTCGGCGACGAGTTGCGCCAGGAAAAAGGCGAGAACGAGCGGCTTCATACGGCCGCCAAAGAGCGGGCAACTGCGGCGGCTTCAAGCTCAGCGCGGCGAGAACGGATTCTGCCAGCCGCGGCCGGGCGCCGGCGCGCGCGGCGGGAACGTCGCCTCGAGGTAATCGAGGACGATCTTCTTTTCCTTCTCCGGCAAGGGCGACATCTTGTGCCGGTCGACCATCCACTGCAGCGAGTCCTCCCACTGCCGCCGCGTCATGCCCTGCTGCGCCACGAGCTTGAAGTTGTGGCAGGCGGTGCAGGCATAGAACGCGTCGTCGCGGCCCGCGCCCGCGGGAAATTCCTCCGGCGTCTCGTCGCGCGGCGTGAACTGCGCCGGCTGCGCGTGGCCCGTGCCGGCGGAGAGAACGATGGCGGCGAGCGCGAGGCCCGCCGCCAGGATGAGCCTGGCCATCGCGCTCAGCCCACCAGAACCGCGACCCGGTGCATCGGGTTGCCGCCGTAGCCCTGCGGATTCCAGAAGCCGGCGAGGTGTGGCTGCATCGCTCCCTTGGAGTCGGTCGCGCGCGTCCAGATCTCGTAGTAGCCGTCGGACGGCAGATTCACCGCCGCGGTCCAGCGCTGCCAGTCGTACTTGTTCTTCGGCTGGCTCAGCGCCGCCCGCGTCCAGGTGGCGCCGAAGTCGATCGAGACATCGACGCGCCGCACGCGAAGGTCGCCGGCCCAGGCCGCGCCGCGAAGCTGCACCTCCTTGGTGCCGGCCGCCAGCTTGGTGCCGTTCGCGGGGCTGGTGATGATCGAGCGCACCGGCATGGATTCGAGATCGCGGAAATTTCCGTCGGCCGCCTTTTCGCCCGGCACCATCGGCTTGATCGCGACGCGGTAGGACGTGGCGCCCATGCCGGGGCCGTCATGATACTTGTCGCGCACCCAGAGCCGGTTGAACCACTTGGCCGACACCGAGCCGGGCCAGCCGGCGATCAGCAGCCGCACCGGGCCGCCATGGATATGCGGCAGCGGCTCGCCGTTCATGGCGAACACGATCAGGTTGTTGGCGTCCATCGCCTTCTTGATCGGCACGCCGCGCGAGATTGCGTCCTTGCTGGCGTCGGCGAGGCTCTTGTCGCTGCCGTAGTGGCCGGTGAACACCGCAGAGCTTTTCACCCCCGCAGCCTTCAGCACGTCGGAGAGCCGCACGCCGGTCCATTCGGCGCAGCCGGCGCCGCCATTGGTCCACTGGTTGCCGCGCGCCTGCGGCGTGAAGAACGAGCGGCCGTTGCCGCCGCACTCCAGCACCAGGCGTCGCGTCACCGGCTTGAATTTTGCCTTGAGCTCGCCGAGGGTGAGCTCCAGCTTGTTGTTCACCTCGCCGTCGATCGTGAGCTTCCACTTGTCGGCATCCTTGTCCTCCTGCGGGATGGTGCCGTTGTTGCGCACGAAGAATTTGTCGTTCGGCGTGGTGTCGTCGTCGAGCAGGTGCTCCGGCGTCTCCGCGACCAGCGGACGGTCGCCGAGCAGCACCAGCTTGTCGCTCTTGCCGGGATATTTGAGATATTGCGGTCCCTTCGGCGCGGCCGGAGCCGGTGGCGCGCTCTGCGCCAGCGCCGCGGGAATCATGCCGCCCGGCATGTTGGCGGCAAACGGTATGGCGCCACCGACCGCGGCGCCCATGGCGGCGAGACCCGCGCCGCCGAGAAAGCCGCGCCGGTCGAGGCCGGGCTTGTTTCCTGTCTTGCGGCCGAACGCTTCGGCGTCGGCGCGTTCGGGATCCTGCGCGTAGAGTTCTTCGATCGTTCGCTCTTTTTTCATGGATTCCTCCCAAAATCCGATCGCAGCAGCGACCGCTCAATCGCCGCGAGACTAGGCGGGCGAAGTCAGACATTCAACAACACGAATGCGTTGTTGACCGCCCGTATTGCCGCACAGGCGCTGTGGGAACGGGAAGGCCGGCTTGGGCGTTCCCTTGTGGTGCGGTGCAAAACGGGACTATAACACTTGAGCCGATCACCGGCTCGGAAGGATCAAAATGCGCCCGATGGCTGTTGCGCTCGTCGCTGCGTTCGTAGCTGCGTTCGTCTTGGGCACCATGCCGGGCGCCTTGGCGCAGTCCAACCCGCGCCTGCGCCGCGTCGAGCCGCTGCCGCCCGGGTCGACGACGATCATCACCCGCGACGAGTTCGGCCGCACGCGCACCCGGATCATGGTGCAGAAGCGCTCCTACCTCGACGGCGGCACCGAGGTGATGCCGGCCGACAACATCGACAACTTCCGTTCGGTGTTCATGTCCCACCGGCCGGGGAGTGTGCTCGAAAGGACCGCGTTCGACCGGCCGGGCTGGTGGAACGATCGGTTCTTCCTGGCGGGCAAGCGCAACCCGTTTCCGTGGCTGGGTAACTGATCTCTCCCCACGTCATTCCGGGGTGCTCGCGAAGCGAGCGAACCCGGATTCCAGTCAGGCAGGACTTTCTCCTGAACTGGATTCCGGGTTCGCCATAGCGTCGAAGACGCGCGTGAACGCGCTGGTGCGCGCGCCCCGGAATGACGGCGGAGAGAATGTCGCTGCGACAAGGATCGAGAATTACCCCGCGAGCTTCGCCATCTCGGCGATGATCGCGTCGCCCATCTCCCTGGTGCCGACCTGCTTGAAGCCCGGCGACATGATATCGCCGGTGCGGAGCCCGTTCTGCAGAACCGAGGCGATCGCCTGGTCGATCAGGCCAGCTTCCTTGCCCATGTTGAACGAGTAGCGCAGCGCCATGCCGAACGAGGCGAGCATCGCGATCGGGTTGGCGATGCCCTTGCCGGCGATGTCGGGCGCCGAGCCGTGCACCGGCTCGTACAGCGCCTTGCGCTTTTTCGTCTTGGGATCGGTGTCGCCGAGCGAGGCCGACGCGAGCATGCCGAGCGAGCCGGTCAGCATCGCCGCGATATCGGACAGCATGTCGCCAAACAGATTGTCGGTGACGATGACGTCGAACTGCTTGGGATTCTTCACGAGCTGCATGCCGCCCGAATCCGCGAGCTGGTGCTCGAGCGTCACGTCCTTGAACTCGCGCTGATGCACCTGCGTGATGACCTCGTTCCACAGAACGCCGGTCTTCATCACGTTGCGCTTCTCCATCGACGTGACCTTGTTGCGACGCTTGCGAGCGAGCTCGAAGGCAACGCGGCCGATGCGCTCGATCTCGTAGGTGTCGTAGACCTGGGTGTCGACCGCGCGCTTCTGGCCGTTGCCGAGATCGGTAATGGTCTTCGGCTCGCCGAAATAGACGCCGCCGGTCAGCTCGCGCAGGATGATGATGTCGAGGCCTTCGACCAGCTCGCGCTTGAGCGCCGAGGCGTCGGCCAGCGCCGGATAGGTCACCGCCGGGCGAAGGTTGGCGTAAAGCGCGAGGTCCTTGCGCAGCCGCAGGAGCCCGGCCTCCGGCCGCACGTCGTAGGGCACGCTGTCCCACTTCGGCCCGCCGACCGAGCCGAAGATCACGGCGTCGGCCGCATGCGCCTTCGCCATCGTCTCCTCGGTGATCGAGACCTTGTGGGCGTCGTAGCAGCTGCCGCCGACCAACCCCTCCTCGGTCTCGAACGTGCCCATGCCGTGGCCGTTCATCCAGGCGATCAGCTTTTTGACCTCGCCCATCACTTCGGGGCCGATGCCGTCGCCGGGGAGAAGAAGGAGCTTGTAGGTCGCCATGGGGATCACGCCTCACAACTATGCTGGACGTCATGCCGGCCTTGTGCCGGGCATCCCGCCTAGGGACGCGTCGTGCTCACCTAAGCGGGATGGCCGGGACGAGTCCGGCCATGACAGCGGTGCCGAATTGCTAAAGCCCGGCGCGGGGATTGGCAAGCACACGGGGCTTGGGCGACAACGGCGTGCATGACGGCCATCCTCCTCGCCTTCGCCTCCGCGGCTTTCCTTGGCGCGGGCGCGGTTCTGACCCAATTCGGCCTGCGCACCATCCATCCGCTCTCCGGCGCGGCGCTGAGCATCCCGTCGTTCACGCTGGTGTTCATCCTGCTCTCGCCGTTCCTGCTCTGGGGCGAGCCTATCGTCTGGCGCGCGGTGCCGATCTTTGCCACGGTGGGGCTCGCCTTCCCTGCCGCGGTGACGCTCCTCTCCTTCGTGTCGAACCGCTCGCTCGGGCCGGTGGTCACCAGCGCGCTCGGCAACCTTGCGCCGCTGTTCTCGGTGGCGCTGGCCGTCATCGTGCTGCACGAGCCGTTGCGGCCGGTGCAGGCCGCAGGCCTCGTGGTGGCGGTCGGCGGCGTCTTCATCATCACCGTCAACCGCACCGGCAACACACGCGACTGGCGCACCTGGGCGCTGCTGCTGCCGCTCGCGGCCGCGCTGCTTCGCGGCATCGCGCCGCCGGTGATCAAGGTCGGGCTGGAAATCTGGCCGAACCCGATCGGCGCGGGACTCACCGGCTACGTCTTCTCGACGCTGACAGTGCTGACGCTCGAACGCGTCCGCAACGGCCATTTCATCGCGCAGGGGCCGAACACCGGGCGGCTGTGGTTTGCCTTGACCGGAATCGTCAACGGCATCGGCACCCTGCTGCTCTACGCCGCGGTGGGCGCAGGACCGGTGACGCTGGTCACGCCTCTGATCGCGACCTATCCGCTGTTCACCGTGGGCCTGAGCGCACTGGTCCTGTCGAACGTGCGCATCACGCTGCGGCTCGCGCTGGGCGTCGCAATGACGGTCGCCGGCGTCGCGCTGATATTGGCTGGTTAACTACGCCGCGCGCTTCTTCGCCGCCACCGCCTCGCCGAACGCTTCGAACAGCGCACGGTTGATCGGGTTTCGCTGCGGGTCGAACTCCGCGTGCCACTGCACGCCGAGCGCAAAGCCGGGTGCGTCGGCGATGCGGATCGCCTCGATGGTGCCGTCGTCGGCCACGCCCTCGATGACGATGCGCTTGCCGGGGTCGAGGATGCCCTGCCCGTGCAGCGAGTTCACGCGGATGCAGTCGCGGCCGAGGATTTGCGCAAAAGCCCCGCCGGGTGTGAGCCGCACGTCGTGGCGGTCGCCGAACACCACCGCGTCGTCCGGATGCGGCTCGCCGGTTTCCAGCCGTGGCATCCGATGATTCACCCGCCCCGGCAACTCGCGGATCTCCGGATGCAGCGAGCCGCCATAGGCGACGTTCATCTCCTGCAGGCCGCGGCAGATGCCGAAGATCGGCACGCCGCGGGCGACGCAGGCCTCGACCAGCGCGAGCGCGAGGTCGTCGCGCCGCTCGTCATACGGCTCGTGCTTGGGATTCGCCTCGACGCCGAAGCGGCGCGGATGCACGTTGGCACGGCCGCCGGTGAGCAGGATGCCGTCGACGGCCTCGAGCAGCGCGCCGATGTCGGTGATCGTCGAGCAGCCGGCGAACATCATCGGCAGCGCGCCGGCCACCTCGGCAATGGCGCGCAGATTGGTCTCGCCGCACATCTGCACCGTGAAGCGGTTCTCGATCAGCCGGGTGTTGCCGATGACGCCGATGAGAGGGCGCTTCATCGTCCGGCCCTCATTTCCGCAAGTCGGCGAAGGCGTCGTCGAGCCGGCCGAGCGCGTCGTCGAGAATGGGGCGCGGCATCGCGAAATTGAAGCGCAGCCAGGTCTCGCCGCCGGGCCCGAACTGCTCGCCGGGGCTCACATAGATGCGCGCGCGCTTGGCGACCCGCGCCGCGACGTCCTCGGGTTTCAACCCGGTGCCGGCGAAGTCGACCCAGGCAAGATAAGTGCCGCCGAGCCGCATCGAGCGCGCGCCGGGCGCCGCCGCTTCGATCCGCTTGTCGAACAAATCACGGCTTTCGCGCAGATAAACCAGCAGCGCGTCAAGCCACGCCTCGCCGGTGCGCCACGCGGCCTCGGTCGCGATCATGCCGAAGCCGTTGTAGGAGGCGAGGCCGCTCGCGCCGATCCGCGCGTCGAGCTTCTTCTTCAGCGCCGGGTTGGAGATGACGCAGGCGCCGACATGGGCGCCGGCGAGGTTGAAGGTCTTGGTCGCGGCGACGCAGGTGATCAGCCGGTCGGCGATCTCCGGCGCGGCCGTCATCGTCGGCGTGTGCCTGAAGCCGCCGAACACCAGATCGCAGTGAATCTCGTCGGAGACCAGAATGAGGTCGTGCTCGGCGCAGAAACCGGCGAGCGCGCGGATTTCCTGCGGCGACCACACCGTGCCGCCCGGATTGTGCGGGCTGCAGAAGAACACGACCTTGGTGCGCGGCGTGAGCTTCTGCTTCAGCGCGTCGAGGTCCATCGCATAGCGGCCGTTGCGCTCGACCAGCTGGGCGTCGAGGATCGTCCGCTCGTTGGCGTTGATGATCTTGCGAAACGCGTGATAGGCCGGCGGGAACACGACGACCTCGTCGCCCGGCGCGCTGGTGGCCTGCAGGATCAGGCCGAGCCCCGAGACGACGCCCGGCGTCGGGCTCACCCAGCCGGGATCGATCGTCACGCCATGGCGCTTCCCCATCCAGTCGACCAGCGCCCTGGCCCAGCTTCCGGTGTCGGCGTAGTAGCCGTGGGTCGCGCGCTCCACCTCGGCCTTGAGCGTCGCGGTGACGCCGGGCGGCGCGGGAAAATCCATGTCCGCCACCCACATCGGGATCGCATCCGGCGCGGTGATGCCGGACAGCTTCGCCATGTTGTCCCATTTGGAGGCGTGCGTGCCGCGGCGCTCAACAACGCGGTCGAAATCAAAGGTGGGCATGCAGGTCCTGCCGGGCTCGTCTTCGACCCATTGATGGCGGGGGGACAGCGATTGTGCAAGCCGGCTGCCGGCAGGGCAGCCCTTCGGCGGCAGCCGGACCGCAGGCCGGCAGCCCGGCAGCTACCGCTTTTTCCCCGGCAGCTTGTGGATCGTCGCCGACTGGCCGGCGCTTTTCTGCAGCGCCGCCCGCAGGCCGACCGGGCGCCCGTGCTTCTTCAAGACGTCGGCGAAGGCCTCGTCCGCCAACTCCTGAAATGTCTGCATGCGGTCCTTCGCCAGCATATCGAGCGCGGCCCAGGTCTCGTCGTCGATCTGAACGCGTTTGCCAGGCATGGCTTGGATCCCTTGGAGGCAACTGGCGGCCGGCCCGCGTCGTTCCGCGATCAGCCGGACGCGAACATCGCGAACGGCTCGTCGACGGTGCGCTGGAGGTGCTTCTTGTAGATCGCGTGATTGGGATCGCTCGGCTGGACGCGGCCGAAGGCCGGTTTCGCAATCGCCGCAAGCGGCACGAAGGCGATCGGGGCTGCGATCGGCGTCAGCAGCGAGCCGCGGCCGGCGAGCAGCGTGGTGAGGATGCCATACATCTCGCCGGTGATGGTCGGGCGCGAGATGGTGATCAGGCGGTGCTGGCCGTGCCGGTTGGTGACGAGATAGACGTGGCCCGACTGGTTGGGCACCGCGACCTCGCCGAACTGGGTGAACGCCGCATCGAGCCGCTCGCCCTCGCGAAACAGCAGGCACGACGCCTTGGCGTCCCAGGCGATCTCGGTGCGGTAGGCGTAGATCGCCTCCTTGTCGCCGAACGACGGCCGCAGCGTCACGTAGTTGCCTTCGATCCAGCTCACCGCGCGCCGCGAATAGGCGCCGAGGCTGTCGGGCGCGACGTCGCCGTTGACCGGCGCGATGGCCGGCGCGGCAGCGCCCGTCCGCAATGAGACGCCAAGCGCCTCCTCGAGCCGCACCGTGGTCGCAAGGGTAAACGGGCGGCGGCCGCCGAGCGCCTTCTCCAGGGTCGAGACGCTGATCTTGGCCTTCTCGGCAAGGTGCTGCCGCGAGATGCGCCGGCGCGCCAGCTCCTCACGGATTGTCGCGGCGACCTGCCGGCTTTGCTCATCCGAAAGCTGCTTGTCGGTCGCCAGCATCGTCTCCCCTCCGAATCCGCCAGATTTTAGCGGACGGACAAACCATCACAAAGCCGCACCGGACCGGCGGGAAACCGCACGGGTCCGCCTCCGCCCGGCGCACCGTGACGGACGGAGGCGGTCGGCGGCTGAACAATGCAGATCATCACGCTCGCGAAACGAGACGCTCCGCCGCACAAGTTCGGTCCGGGCAAGGCGGCTACGGGAGCTTGAGAAATGACCACGTGTGAAGAAATCCAGACCACCGGCCGGCTGCGCCGGTTCATTTTGATGGAGCCATGGTTCATGGAGCGACGGGCGCTCCGTGTGATGCGCAGCCTCGCCGCCATTCTTTTTGGAATTGCGGCTTTTTTTGTGGGCTGGGCGCCCGCCGGAGCCACCGGCCAGGCGCAAGTAAGGCCGGGCGACGTGCGCTCCGGCGCCCTGCTGCTCAAGGGCGACAACACCGAGGGCTATGCCGACGCCACGCGGCTCGGCATCAACGTCGATCTCACCGTGTCGGGCCCGACCATCCGCGCCCGCGTCACGCAAATCTTCCGCAACCCGACCCAGAACTGGGTCGAGGCCACTTACGTGTATCCGCTGCCGGAAGGTGGCGCGGTCGATACGCTGAAGATGGTGATCGGCGACAGGATCGTGGTCGGCGAGATCAAGGAGCGCCAGCAGGCGCGCGTGATCTACGAGCAGGCGAAGCAGAACGGCCAGCGCGCGGCGCTGACCGAGCAGGAGCGGCCGAACATCTTCACCAACTCGGTCGCCAACATCGGCCCCGGCGAAACCGTGCTGGTGCAGATCGAGTATCAGGAGCCGGTGCGGCAGAACGGCGACACCTTCTCGCTGCGCGTGCCGATGGTCATCGGCCCGCGTTACAATCCCGCGCCGCTGGTGCAGAGCGTCGATCTGCGTCCCGGCCAAGACGGTCGGAGCGTCGGCTGGGGCGTGACCGCCACCGATCCGGTGCCCGACCGCGAGCGCATCTCGCCGCCGGTGCTCGATCCGGCGCAGCACGGCCCGGTCAACCCGACGCAGATCACGGTGCGGCTGCAGTCAGGCTTCCCGCTCGGCGAGGTGAAAAGCCACCATCACCAGCTCAAGGTCGAGCAGGCGTCGGACGACGTGCGCGTGATCAGGCTCGCCGACGGCCCGGTGCCGGCCGACCGCGATTTCGAGCTGACCTGGAAGCCTGCGGCGGAGAAGGCACCTTCCGTCGGCCTGTTCCGCGAGCGTGTCGGCAACGCCGATTATCTGCTCGCCTACGTCACGCCTCCCAGCGTCGGGCATGCGGAGCAGAAGCCGCAGCCGCGCGAGGTGATCTTCGTCATCGACAACTCCGGCTCGATGGACGGCACCTCGATCGTGCAGGCCAAGGCGAGCCTCATTTACGCGCTCGGCCGCCTGCAAGCAGGCGACCGCTTCAATGTGATCCGGTTCGATCACACCATGGACGTGCTGTTCCCGACCGCTGTCGCCGCCGACGCCGAGAACGTCGGCCGTGCCAAGGGCTTCGTCGGCGCCCTGCAGGCAGCCGGCGGCACCGAGATGGTGCCGGCGATGCGGGCGGCGCTGAACGACACCAACGCCGGCGAGCAGAGCCATGTCCGTCAGGTGGTGTTCCTCACCGACGGGGCGATCGGCAACGAGCAGCAGCTGTT
Organism: Xanthobacteraceae bacterium; assembly: GCA_019746355.1. The sequence continues at coordinate 16,803 of JAIESC010000275.1, forward strand.
CGACACGATCTCGGCGCTGCGCGGACGCTCGCGGGTGTTCATGGTCGGCATCGGTTCTGCGCCGAACAGCTTCCTGATGACGCGGGCGGCCGAGCTCGGACGCGGCGCGTTCACCCACATCGGCTCGGTCGAGCAGGTCGAGGAGCGCATGCGCGGCCTGTTCGCCAAGCTGGAAAGCCCGGTCGTCACCGGCATCACGGCGAAGTTCTCGGACGCCGTGGCCGACATGACGCCGGCGGTGATCCCCGACCTCTATCGCGGCGAGCCGCTGGTGCTCGCCGCAAGCCTGGCGAAGCTTGCGGGCTCAGTGACGATTGCCGGCCGGATCGGCGACCGCCCCTGGACCGTCACGCTGCCGGTCGCGGGTGCCGCCAAAGGCAACGGCCTGTCGAAGGTCTGGGCGCGGCGCAAGATCGCCGACGCCGAGATCGCCCGCACCATGCGGCAGGCGACGCCGGAGGATGCGGACAAGACGATCCTGCAGCTCGCGCTCGAGCATCAGCTGGTCACGCGGCTCACCAGCCTGGTCGCGGTCGACAAGACCCCGGCCCGGCCCGCGCACGAGACGCTCAAGCTCACCGAGCTGCCGCTCAACCTGCCGGCCGGCTGGGATTTTGAAAAGGTGTTCAGCGAGCGCTCGAGGCCTGGCGTCGCACCTGAGGAACCGCGCGCGGATGCTGCGGGCGACGGCCGCGTGCAGCTGGCGCTGGCGAAGCGCAGCCCGATCCCGGTCGCGGCGCCACGCACGGTGTCGCTGCCGAAGACGGCAACCGACGCCGAAATCAAGATGATCGCGGGCACGGTCCTGCTCGCGCTCGGCCTGATCCTGCTCCTCGTGACCCGGCGTCGAGAGTTCGCACGCTGATACCGGACGGGAGGGAGTTCTCCCCGGCTCCCTCCCGCAGCGCGCGCGGCCATCTCAGGTCCCCCAGTGGCCGCGCGCGCAAACTTCTTCGATGGAGTGACGACCGTGAAGCGCCTCGTTCTCGCGCTGACCATCGCCCTCATTGGCCTCGTGCTGCTTGGGCAAGGCGCGTACATCCACGCCAAGGCTCTGCTGGCACAGGTCCTGCTCGAACGCGCCTTCGCCGAGGCGATCGTGACCGGCCGCGACGTGAAGCCCTGGTCCTGGGCGGATACCTGGCCGGTGGCGCGTATCGAGGTGAAGCGCATCGGCGCAAGCGCCATCGCGCTGGCGGGCTCAAGCGGACAGGCGCTGGCGTTCGGACCCGGCCACGTCGAGCTGACACCCGATGCGGGCGAGCGCGGGGTCGCGGTCTATTCGGCGCACCGCGACACGCACTTCCGCTTTCTCAAGGACGTCGCGATGGGCGACGAGATCGCGGTGACGCGGCGGGACGGCAGGACATTCCGCTATCGCGTGAACGGCACGTCCGTGGTCCGCTTCGACCGGTCGGGCATCGATCCTCTGGCCGAGGGCCACAAGCTCGTGCTTTCGACCTGCTGGCCGCTCGATGCGGCGACGCCGGGCCCGATGCGGTATCTGGTGCATGCCGACATGATCATCGAGAGCGCGTCTTTGCCGCCAGCAGCGCGCTGAACGTGTTGGGCCCCTTGGCAAGGGGCCGTGGAGCCCTCACCTTAGCGCTGCGACATCTGCCCGGCACGAACCGGCCGGCCCCAACACGATGGAAGGCCCCATGGAAAGGCCCGATCTCCACAGCGGCATTGCCCCGGCTCCGCAAAATCACAAGTCCGAAACCGCCAGGCGATGGCCCTGCGCCATCACCGGCCGTGAGCGGTCGAAGAAGGACCTGATCCGGCTCGACACGCTGCGGCCGACGCTGACGGACCGAATCCGCGTGGATCATCCGCGCCTCTCTGACGATGCGCTGATCGACCGGCACGAGATCAACCGCTACAGAAACCTGCTCGTCGAGGAGATGCTGCGCGACGAGCACGGCGAATTCACCGAGCTCGACCGGCAGGTCGCCGAAAGCATCGCCAACCAGGACACAATCGCCGAGAACGTCGAGGAGGATTTCCTCGAGCACCGCACGCTGGGCCAGCGCCTGTCCGACGGTCTCGCGGCTTTCGGCGGGTCGTGGACCTTCCTGACCTCGTTCGGTGTGTTCCTGCTGGCCTGGATGGCGTTCAACATCGTCACCGGCGACGCAAAATCCTTCGATCCCTATCCGTTCATCCTGCTCAATCTGGTGCTGTCGTGCCTCGCGGCCATCCAGGCGCCGATCATCATGATGAGCCAGAAGCGCCAGGAGGCGAAGGACCGGCTGCGGTCGCGCAACGACTACCAGGTCAATCTCAAGGCCGAGCTGGAAATCCGGCATCTGCACGAGAAGCTCGACCACCTGATCATTAAGCAGTGGCAGCGGCTCGCGGAAATTCAGCAGATTCAGCTCGAGATCATGCAGGACGCGCGGCGGCGGTCGTAGGCGCGGTCACAACCCGCTGTGCCAGTTATAGCCCTGGTTCTCCCAATAGCCGCCGGCGTCGTTGTTCTGCACGTAGAGCGCCGTGATGTATTTCGGATTCTTGAAGCCGAGCTTGGTCGGCATGCGGCACTTCATCGGGAAGCCGTACTTGCGCGGCAGGATCTGGTTGTCGAACTTCAGTGAGAGCTGCGTCTGCGGATGCAGCGCGGTCGCCATGTCGATGGTGTTGGAATAGCCCTCGGCGCATTGGAACCAGACATACTTGGCGCGGGTGTCGGCGCCGAGGCGCTGCAGAAACTCCGACAGCTTCACGCCCTGCCATGAACCGATCGCGCTCCAGCCTTCGACGCACACGAGGCGGGTGATCTGCGACATCTGCGGCAGCGCGTAGAGCTGCTGCAGCGTCCATGGCTCCTTGTTGTCGATCAGGCCACCGACCTCGAGCTTATAGGTCTCGCCGTCGACCTCCGGCGCTTCGTCCTCCGGATAATAGCCGTTGAACGGGAACGGCCGGGTGACCGCGCTTTCCGGATATTCCGGTGCGAGCTTGTTGGGGTTGAACAGCCAGGCCTGGACCCGATCGTTGAATTTGGAAATCTTGCGCAGCGTGCCTTCGGCGGCGTCGCTGTCGATGATGTCGCAGCCGGTCAGCAGCGTCAGCGCGCCGACGCTTAAGCCGCCGCGCAGGAACCGCCGCCGCGCCGGATCGGGCAGGAGCTTGGCGGCATCCCTGATCAGGAGCTTCTGATCGACGCCGGGAATGATTCTGCGCTTGCGCGGCATTGCTAGCTCCTGGCGTCCGAGCGCCCCGTCACCATCGCCTTGAGACTCTTCGGCACGATCAGCGCCAGCAGCACGTGCACCACGAGGAAGCCTGTGATGGCGGCCATCGCAAAGAAGTGCACATAGCGTGCCGCGTCATAGCCGCCGAACAGCGCGGTCAGCTCCTGCAACTGGATCGGCTTCCAGATCGAAAGCCCCGACAGCACGATGACGATGCCGGCGAGGATCACGCCGACGTACAACAGCCGCTGCACCGCGTTGTAGACCGAGATGTCGTCATGCGAGAGGCGGAAGGTGAGCGCGGCTTTCATGTCGGCAACGACTTCGCCGGGGCGGATCGGCAGAAGCTTACGCCGGAAGCGGCCGGTCAGGATGCCCAGCATGATATAGACGAGGCCGTTGATCGCCAGCACCCACATCGCGGCGAAGTGCCAGAGCAAGGCCCCGGCGAGCCAGCCGCCGAGCGTGATCGATCTCGGAAAGGTGAAGCCGAACAGCGGCGAGGCGTTATAGATCTCCCAGCCCGAGCCGATCATCACCAGCACGGCGAGCGCGTTGATCCAGTGCGTGACACGGACCCATGCGGGATGGATCACGACGGATGCGCGCTCGGAAGCTGACAAGGTGCTTACGCTGGTCATGCGATATCCGGCAAGCTGACGCTGGGCCGACGTGATGATACCGCGAACCGGCCCGGATTTCCTGTCACAAGTCATATGCGATACCGCCGCCCGGCGCGGCAGGGATGCTCCTTCCGTCTCACAATTTTGTGACGGACGGAAACTGGCTATAAGGAAAGGGCCGGGATGCAGTTGTTCAAGGATCCGTGTTCATGACCAAGACCAGCGCCGGCAATTTCTTCGAGGACTTCCGTCTCGGTCAGATCATCCGTCACGCGACGCCGCGGACGATGACCACGGGCGACGTGGCGCTCTACACCGGGCTGTTCGGCGGACGCTTCGCCGTGCAGTCCTCCGACGCATTCGCCAAGGCGATCGGCTATCCCCGCGCGCCGCTCGACGACCTGCTGGTGTTTCACGTGGTGTTCGGCAAGACGGTGCCGGATGTCTCGCTCAACGCCGTCGCCAATCTCGGCTATGCCGGCATGCAGTTCCTGGCCCCGGTCTATCCCGGCGACACGCTGGCCGCGACCTCGGAGGTGATCGGGCTGAAGGAGAACTCCAACCGCAAGACCGGCATCGTCTACGTGCGAACCCGCGGCACCAGGCAGGACGGCACCGCCGTGCTCGAATACGTGCGCTGGGTGATGGTGCGAAAGCGCGACGAAGTCGCGCCCGCGCCGGGCGATCACGTGCCGCGGCTGGCGGTCGCGGTCGAGCCGCGATTGCTCGGTGATGGTTGTCCGCCGCTCGACGCCGGCGCCTATGACCTGGCGTTGTCGGGCAGCCCCTATCGCTGCGACGACTACGAGATCGGCGAAAAGATCGACCACGTCGACGGCATCACCGTCGAGGAGGCCGAGCACCAGACCGCGACGCGGCTTTATCAGAACACCGCGCGCATCCATTTCGACCAGTTCTCGGCGGCACAGAGCCGGTTCGGCCGGCGGCTGATCTACGGCGGCCACGTGATCTCGCTGGCGCGCGCAATCTCGTTCAACGGACTGGGCAATGCCTTTCATATCGCGGCGATCAACGGCGGGCGGCACGTATCGCCGCTGTTTGCCGGCGCGACCGTGTTCGCATGGTCGGAGGTGCTGGCGAAAAGCGAGTTGCCGGGACGCAGCGACGTCGGAGCTTTGCGGATGCGCACGGTGGCGACGAAAGACCGGCCCTGTGCGGATTTTCCGTACCGGGCCGGGGATGACTACGATTCGTCGGTGCTGCTCGATCTCGACTACTGGGCGCTGATCCCGCGCTGACCTTGGGGAGCAGTGGGTACCGGGCAGCCGTTGAGCGCCGGCTATCTGCTCGCGGGCGCGGCGGTGCCGCCGCTGCTTCCCACCGCGCCGCTCGGCTGGATCACGCCGCAGCCGATGCGGCCGCCGGCGTTGCCGGTCGGATCGGTTTTGTAGTCGTCGGCCTGCGCGTGGATGACCAGCGACGAGCCGTCATTGTCGAGCAGCGAATTCGGCTTGCCCTTCTCCAGCGTGACCGCGGTGTTGAGCACCTCGACCGAAAGGTCGCCGCTCTGCGGCACGTGCAGGTTCGGCATGTCGCCGGCGTGTCCAGGGCCGGACAACATCCCATGCTTGTGGCCGCCCGGATTGAAATGCGGGCCGGCCGAATCGAACGGCGGCTCGCACTTGCCAACCGCATGGATGTGAAACGCGTGCTCGCCGGACGGAATGCCCTTGAGCTGCAGCTTGATCAGGACGCCGTTCTGGGTCTGCGCCAGGTCGGCATCACCCAGCACTTTCCCGCTGCCATCCTTCAACTGCGCGTTGGCCAGCTCCGCCGACGCCGGAATGGCAAACAGGGCGACCAGAAAAGCGGCCGCGGCGGCCGTGCCGATCCGTTCGCGAATACGCATGATTTCCCTCCGTGGCGCACCGCCCCGAAAGAAAACGTATGGCCCTGAAACCGGTTCCACGCAAGATGGAGCTAATGCAGGTCGGCCCGCATGTGCTCCACCAACTGGCGGGCAAACGGCGGCAGCGCGTCGAAGTCGCGAAGGCATATGGTGAGCTCGCGCAGCGCCCAGGGGTCGGCCAGATCGACCGCCTTGATCGCCATGGTCTTGGCGGCGCGCCGCACCGTGCTGGCCGGCACGACGCCGACGCCGACATTGCACTCGGCCAGCCGGCAGACCGCGTCAAAGCTGCGCATCTGGACACGCAGCTTCAGCGGCCGGCCGATGCTCGCGGCCTTGCTGCCGAGAAATCGCTGGATGGCGCTGGCGCGGTCGAGGCCGACGAAATCGAGGTCCAGCACCTCGGCGAAGCTGATCTTGGTCTTTTTGGCCAGCGGGTGATCGCGGCCGACCACCAGCACGAAGCGGTCGCTGCGAAACGGATAGGTGGTGAGCCGGCCTGCATCCACGGTGCCGGCTACGATGCCGATATCGCCGACACCCTCTGCAATCAGGCCGACGATCTCGTCGCTCAATCGTTCTTCGATGTCGACGCTGACGTGCGGATGGGCGGCCAGGAACGCGCTCAGCGCCTCGGGGAGGAATTCGGTCGCGTTGGTGTTGGACAGCACCCGCACCTGCCCGGCCGCGCCGCCGGCATAGGCGCCAAGATCCTCGCGCAGCCGTTCGGCCTGCTCCAGCATGGTCCGGGCGTGCTGCAGCAGGGTGCGTCCGGCCTGGGTCGGCGTCACGCCCTGCCGCGCACGGATCAGGAGCGGCGCGCCGAGCGCATCCTCCATGTTGCGGATGCGGGTGGAGGCCGCGGCGAGCGCCAGATGGGCGCGCTCTGCGCCGTGGGTGATGCTGCCCGCCTCCACGACATGACGGAACAGGCTGAGGTCGGTGAGATCGAAGCGCATCGGCGCTCCTTCGTATTCCGCGAAGGCAGGCTTTGAAAAATGCTAATTCTGAAGCATTTTACAATAGCTTATCTTTCGCTCATAGCGAAGTGAAGGCCTGAGCGCGCGATAAGCTGGGCTGCAACCTGCAAGCGCTTGGGATAGCGCGGAATTCCGCCGCCGAGCGTTGCGGCACCCGCGGCCTTCCGCTAGGAACGCTTCTAAAGCGGACAGAGTTACCGCCTGGAGTGAGAAGTTATGGCTGAGGCAAAGGCTCCACGTCTAAGAAACCGCCCCCTCTCGCCGCACCTGCAAATCTACAAGCCGATGCTGACGATGATGATGTCCATCGTCCATCGGATCACGGGCGGAGCCCTCTATTTCGGAACGCTTTTGCTGGTGTGGTGGCTGATTGCCGCCGCCGCCGGACCGAACGCCTATGCAACGCTGCAATGGTTCATGGAGTCGCTGCTCGGGCGGCTGATCCTGTTCGGCTACACCTGGGCGCTGATCCACCATGCACTCGGCGGTATCAAGCACCTGATCTGGGACCTGGGCTACGGCTTAGGGCCCGCGGAACGTGAATGGCTGACCGCTGCAACGCTGGCGGGCTCGATCGCGCTCACCGTCGTGCTCTGGTTGCTCGGCTACATGATCATGGGCGGCATCCGATGAGCGAGCACAACCCCACTTCAATCCGCACGCCGCTCGGCCGCGTTCGCTATCTCGGCTCCGCGCATCATGGCACCAGCCACTTCTGGCGGCAGCGGCTCACGTCGGTCGCCAACGTGCCGCTGAGCATCGCCGCGATCGTCATCATCATGTCGATCCTCGGCCGGAACCACGCCGCGGTGGTGCAGATTTTAGGGTCGAGCTTCGTCGCGCTCACGCTGCTGCTGTTCGTGATCAGCAGCGTCTACCATATGTGGCTCGGCATGCAGGTCATCATCGAGGATTACGTGCACGACGAGGTCGCCAAGATCGCCACGCTGATGCTCAACACGTTCTTTTCGTGCGCCGTAGGCCTTGCCGCGGTGTTCGCGATCCTGAAGCTCTCATTCGGACTATAGTCATGGCTGGAAACGGCAACGGCGCAGCGGCGCCAAAGACCAATGGTCGGGCCTATCCGATCGAGGATCACAGCTACGACGTGGTGGTGGTGGGCGCCGGCGGCTCAGGCCTTCGCGCGGTGGTCGGCTGCTCGGAAGCCGGTCTCAAGACCGCCTGCATCACCAAGGTGTTCCCGACCCGCTCGCACACGGTTGCGGCGCAGGGCGGCATCGCCGCCTCGCTGGGCAACATGGGCGAGGACGACTGGCGCTGGCACATGTACGACACGGTCAAGGGCGCCGACTGGCTCGGCGACCAGGACGCGATCGAATACATGGTGCGCGAGGCGCCGGCGGCCGTCTACGAGCTCGAGCACTGGGGCATGCCGTTCTCGCGCCGCGAGGAAGACGGCAAGATCTACCAGCGGCCGTTCGGCGGCATGACGACGCATTACGGCAAGGGCACCGCGCAGCGCACCTGCGCCGCCGCCGACCGCACCGGTCACGCCATGCTGCACACCATGTACGGCCAGGCGCTGAAGCATTCCGCCGAGTTCTTCGTCGAATACTTCGCCATCGACCTGATCATGGACGACGAAGGCCGCTGCCGCGGCGTCATCGCGCTCAATCTCGATGACGGCTCGATTCACCGCTTCCGCGCCCAGCAGACCATCCTCGCCACCGGCGGCTATGGCCGCGCCTACCTGTCCTGCACCGGCGCCCACACCCAGACCGGCGACGGCAACGCCATGGTGCTGCGCGCCGGCCTGCCGCTGCAGGACATGGAGTTCGTCCAGTTTCACCCGACCGGCATCTACGGCGCGGGCTGCCTGATCACCGAGGGCGCGCGCGGCGAAGGCGCCTATCTGGTCAACTCCGAGGGCGAGCGCTTCATGGAGCGCTACGCACCGTCGGCGAAAGACCTCGCCTCGCGTGACGTGGTCTCGCGATCGATGACCATCGAGATCCGCGAGGGCCGCGGCGTCGGCAAGAACAAGGACCACATCTTCCTGCACCTCGACCATCTCGATCCGTCGGTGCTGCAAGAGCGGCTGCCCGGCATCACCGAGAGCGCGCGCATCTTTGCCGGTGTCGACCTCACCCGCGAGCCGATCCCGGTGATCCCGACCGTGCACTACAACATGGGCGGCGTTGCCACGAACTGGAAAGGCGAAACGCTGACCAAGAAGAACGGCATGGACGACGTCGTCGTGCCGGGCCTGATGGCGATCGGCGAAGCGGGCTGCGTCTCGGTGCACGGCGCCAACCGCCTGGGCTCGAACTCGCTCATCGACCTGGTGGTGTTCGGCCGCGCCGCGGCGCTGCATCTCGCCGACACGCTCACCGCCAACGACAAGCAGCCCGAGCTGCCGAAGGATTCCGCGGACCGTGCGCTCGCCCGACTCGACCGCATCCGCAATGCCAACGGCGGAACGCCGACCGCCGAGCTGCGCAACCGGATGCAGAAGGTGATGCAGAACAACTGCGCCGTGTTCCGCACCGGCGAGGTTCTGCAGGAGGGCCACAAGCTCATCCACGAGGCGTTCGCCGCGGCGGGCGACATCCGCGTCACCGACCGTTCGCTGATCTGGAACTCGGACCTGGTCGAGTCGCTCGAGTTCGACAACCTGATCGCGCAGGCGGTCGTGACGATGGACTCGGCGCTCAATCGCACCGAAAGCCGCGGCGCGCACGCGCGCGAGGACTATCCGGATCGCGACGACAAGGACTGGATGAAGCACACGCTCTCGTGGATGGACGAAAAGGGCAAGGTGACGATCGACTACCGCCCGGTCCACACCTACACACTGACCAACGACGTCTCTTACATCGAGCCCAAAGCTCGCGTGTACTGAGTCTCGCGCGTACTGAGCATCGAACGATCCGATCACGGGTTTCCTGAAATGGTCCAGCTCAATCTTCCGCAGAACTCCAAGATCACCGAGGGCAAGACGTGGCAGCGGCCGAGCGGCGCCCGCAACGTCACGCCGTTTCGCATCTACCGCTGGAACCCGGACGACAACGCCAACCCGCGCATGGACACCTACTTCGTCGACCGCGACGACTGCGCGCCGATGGTTCTCGACGCGCTGATCTGGATCAAGAACAAGATCGATCCGACGCTGACGTTCCGCCGCTCGTGCCGCGAGGGCGTGTGCGGCTCCTGCGCCATGAACATCGACGGCACCAACACGCTCGCCTGCACCAAGGGCATGGACGAGATCAAAGGAACGATCAAAGTCTATCCGCTGCCGCACCAGCCGGTGGTCAAGGACCTGGTGCCAGACCTGACGAACTTCTACGCGCAATACGCCTCGATCGAACCGTGGCTGCAGACCACGTCGCCGACGCCCGAGAAGGAGTGGAAACAGAGCCACGAGGACCGGCTGAAGCTCGACGGCCACTACGAATGCATCCTGTGCGCCTGCTGCTCGACCTCGTGCCCGAGCTACTGGTGGAATTCCGACCGCTATCTCGGCCCCGCGGCGCTGTTGCAGGCCAACCGCTGGATCAGCGACAGCCGCGACGAGGCGACCGGCGAGCGGCTCGACAACCTGGAAGACCCGTTCCGGCTCTACCGCTGCCACACCATCCTGAACTGCTCGAAGGCCTGCCCGAAGGGGCTCAATCCGGCGAAGTCGATCGCCGAGATCAAGAAGAAGATGGTCGAACGGCAGGTTTGATCCTGCCACGCGCGGCGTAGACCGCCGCGCGCTCCACCGACGCTACTGCAATTTGATGCCGGCGCGGCGGACCACCTCGGCCCATCGCTTGCTGTCGGTGTCGACGTGATCGCGCAGCAGGCTTGGCGGCCCGAGCGGCAGCGTCATTGCGGTCGTGGTGAAGCGGCCGGCCACATCCTTCGCCGAGAAAATCTCGTTGGCTTCCTTGTTGAGCCAGACGATCGCCGATGCCGGCGTCCCATAGCCCGACGGTGTGCCAGGCTTAACGCCGGCTTAACGGCGGCCGGCGCGGGAGCGGTAATCCGTTAAGCACGTTGCGGCACACTGTTGCCGGGCGCTGAACCCGGCATCCACTGCGTCAGACCAATGGGCATCGAAGGAGCCGCGCCCATGTTCACGCATCGCACCCTCGCTGCCCTGGCCTTCCTGGCAGCCACGGCGCTGCCCGCCGCGGCGCAGGACAGGAGTTACGAGATCCGCCAGCCCACCGGGAAATGGCAGGTGCCGGGCGACATCCAGGTGCCCAAGGGCATCCAGGCGGTGAGGACGGTCGCGGTCAGCCGCTGCGAGCGCCGCCTGAGCGTGGTCGCCGACGCGCTGTTCGACTTCGACAAGGCGAGCCTGCGCCGCGACGCCGAGGAGACGCTGATGGCGGCCGCGCCCGAGATCAGGAAGCTCGGCGGTAAGCCCTCGCGCATCGAAGGTCACACCGACGCGATCGGCGGCGACGCCTACAACATGACGCTCTCGGAAGCACGCGCCAGCACCGTGCGCGACTGGATGGCGAAGCGCGAGCTCGTGCCGGCGTCGACGCCGATCAAAGGCTACGGCAAAACCGTGCCGGCCGCGCCGAACACCATCGCCGGCGGCAAGGACGATCCGGCGGGCCGGCAGAAGAACCGCCGTGTCGAGGTGGTGTTCGACACCTGCAAATAGGCGGCAACGCGCCGCTGCATCCCTGAGCCCTTTTCGCGCATTGTTGGCGCGGAACGCAGCAGGGAGAGCAGCATGATCGATCACGTTGGCTTCGCGGTTTCCGACTACGAACGTGCCAAGGCGTTCTATGCGAAGGCGCTGGCACCGCTCGGCTATGTCCTGATCATGGAGGTCGCGGCGGAGGGAAATCCGAGCGGCGCACCCGCGGCGGGCTTTGGCGTAAACGGCAAGCCGGACTTCTGGATCGGCGGCGAGGGCAAGATCGACAAGCCGCTGCATATCGCGATCGCGTGCAGCAACCGTGCAGCCGTCGACGGGTTTCACAGGGCCGCGCTGGCGGCTGGCGCCAGGGGCAACGGCGGGCCGGGGCTTCGGCCGCACTATCACGCCAACTACTACGCCGCGTTCGTGTTCGACCACGACGGCCACAACATCGAGGCAGTGTGCCACGCGCCAGCCTGAACGCGGGAAAGGCCGCTCCGCGTCCGGAGCGGCCGAAGTCATCGTCCTGTTTGGAGCACGATCTTTTCCGAAAACCGCTTCACACCCCGGATCAAGTCCGGGGCAGGCTTTTTCGGGATCATGCTCTACGGACGCCAGCCGGGCGGCGGGCCGTGACGCTCGATGGCGTCGACGATCTCGCGGTGCTTGCGGTCCTCGCGCGACATGTAGATCGCGATCACGGCATGCGCGGAGGGAACCAGCCACAGGGCCGGGAACGCGAAGCCGAGCAGGAAGCACGGCACGATCAGCACGAAGTTGATCACCGCGGACAAAATCTGCCCGTTGAGCAGCAGGCCCAGCGGCGGAATGAAGACGGCGAGGATGTAGATCATCGGTCCCGGTCCCCAAAAGATCGCTCCCGTGCGATCGGCGCGGGACATATAGGGGCCGCGGGACGGTTTGCCAGATGCGGAACCGGCGTCTCAGGGCCGGCGCGCGTCACGCCGCGGAGATGAATTCCTTGAGGTCGATGCGGCGGCGCGGCATCGGGATGTAGTACTTGCCGGCGCGCACCATCGGCCGCGGGTTGAGCAGGATGCCGAGCAGCCGCTGCTGCAAGGTCTTCGGCGAGATCGGCTTCACCAGGAACTCGTTTACACCGAGCCGGATCGCCTCGGTGACGCGCGAGCGAAGCCCGCGGTCGGTCAGCATGATGATCGGCAGGCTCGGCTTCGGGAACACGCCGGGCGAGCGCACGACGCGCATCACCTCGGGGCCGTCGAGCACCGGCAGGTCCCACTCCAGGATCATCACGTCCGGGTTGATGGTGCGGATCGCCTCGAGGGCGGCGATGCCGTCGACCGACTCGTAGATCGACTTGATGCCGAGATTGGTCAGCATGGTCCGGGTCAGCCGGCGGGTATAGGCGTTGCTGTCCGCAAGCAGGACGACAAGAGCCTCCATCGCCTTCTGGATCTGCTGATGATCAATCATTCGTTTACCGTGACCGGGCGCTCTCTGGCCCTGTCACGGTAGCGGCGACGCGCTGCATTTCCGCTAAATCGGTCCGCGCAATTTTATCGATTTTGAATCAAGCTACGGCCAAGCGGCGACGGTTGGAGCGCAGCAGCAGCCAGCTGATGATCATGACGTTAACGAGATTCCAGCCCATGCCGTTGAGGAAGGCGGCCCGGTACGAGCCGGTCAGATCGAAAATCCAGCCCGACATCCAGCCGCCCAGCGCCATGCCGCCGAGCGTCGCCATCAGGATGATGCCGAGCCGGGTGCCAACCTCGCTGGGGGCGAAGAACTGGCGCACCAGGATGGCGTACATCGGAATCAGCCCGCCCTGGAACAGGCCGAACAGCGCCGAAATCACGTAAAGCGAAATTAAACCATCGAAGAAGACGTAAAGCGTCAGCGCGACGCCCTGCAGCACCGAGCTGAGCAACAGCGTCGCCACGCCGCCGATCCGGTCGGCGGCCATGCCGCAGACAAGGCGGCTGATCAGGCCAAAGCCCAGCATCGCCGACAGCATCTCGGCGCCGCGCGCCGGGCCGTAGCCGAGGTCACCGCAGTAGGCGACGATGTGGACCTGCGGCATCGACATCGCGACGCAGCAGGCAATGCCGGCGACGAACAGCAGCACCATCAGCGTGTTCGCCGAAACCCCAAGCGAGTCACGCTGACCAGCCGCAGCTGCGGCTGCGCCGCCGTGCCCAGCCGGATGCGCGGGCGCGGAGCGGCGCATCATCAGCGACAACGGCAGCATCGAAACGATGCAGATGATGCCAATGGCGGTCTGCGTCGGGCGCCAGCCCTGGGTGGAGACGAAGTACTGAACCAGCGGCGGCCAGATGACACCGGAGAGATAATTGCCGCAGGAGGCAATCGCGACGGCGATGCCGCGGCGGCGGTCAAACCAGTGCGAGATGTCGCTCATGATCGGGCCGAACGAGCCGGAGCTGCCCAACCCGACCAGGCCCTGCGCCAGCGCGAACTGCCAGAGATTGGCGGCCATCCCGGAGAGCACGTAGCCGAGCCCGAGGCAGGTCGCGCCCGCGACGATCGGAAGGATGACACCGAAGCGATCGGCCAGCCGGCCCATCAGGATGCCACCCGCGCCGAAGCCGATCATGGTCAGCGTGAACGGCAGCGACGCCTCGCCCCGTCCGACGCCGAAATCGGTCTGCACCGCAGGCAGCACCACCACGAACGACCACATGCCGACGCTGCCGATGGTGCCGATCGCAAGCGCGACCCAAAGCCGGATCCAGGCGGCCTTGGAATCAACGTCGCTTGCGGGCGCAAGCCCGGCGTGGGTGAGCGTGGTCACTGGATCGTCCCGGCGAAATAGGCCGCCGGTCTTAGCACCTTGGGCCGCCGCCCGTCATCGCCGCGGGGCGCAAGCCAGCGATGCGGAGCGATGAAATGTTTGCGAGCGATCCATCAACGACGTGAATTGTTCGCGCGAAAGTCTCTGCGTCATTCCGGGGCGCTCGCGAAGCGAGCGAGCCCGGAATCCATACTCCGCAGCAGTGGTTATGGATTCCGGGTTCGCGGGCTTCGCCCGCGCCCCGGAATGACGGCGGAGTGTGCTGCCGGACCTGACCTATAGATCAGTGCAGCTTCGGCGCCTTGAGGAACCGGTTGCGGTCGCCGGTCTTCAGCCGCGTTTCGATGGTCTTGCCGTCGCGATAGATCGACACCGGGATCTCGACGCCGGCAGGTCCCAGCGACCAGATGCGACGATAGAACTGCGCGAGATCGCGCACCTCGCCGCCGGCGACCGACAGCAGCACGTCGCCGGTGCGCAGATCCGCCTTCTGCGCCGGCCCGTCCTTGGCGAGACCGACCACCACGATGCGGTTTTCGATCGCCGTGGTGTAGAGCCCGAGCCACGGCCGCGGCGGCTGGTTCGGCCGCCCGAGCGTCAAAAGGTCGTCGATGATCGGCGGCAAAAGGTCGATCGGCACGATCATGTTGATGTCGCCCGGCGGGCCCTGCTCGCGGCCCTCCTGCAGCTGCAACGAGCCGATGCCGAGCAAGTCGCCGTTCGGGCCGATCAGCGCGGTGCCGCCCCAGTTCGGATGCGACGGCGAGGTGAAGATCGCCTCGTCGACGACGTATTCCCAATACCCGGCGAACTCCTGCTTGGCGACGATGCGGGCGGCGACCGATTTGGCCCGCCCGCCGGCGCCCGCCACCACGACGCGCTCGCCGATCGAGGCCGCGCTCGAGGAGCCGAGCGGCAGCGCCGGAAGATCGAGCCGCGCCAATGCCTGGATCAGGCCGAAGCCCGTGGTCTGGTCGTAGGCCAGCACCGTGCCGGGGACGGCGCGGCCGTCGATCAGCGTCAGCCAGATCGTCTCGGCCTCGGTGATGAGGTAGCCGATGGTCAGCACCAGCCCGTCGGCGCGGATCAGCACGCCGTTGCCGGCGCGCTCGGTGCCGAGCGTGTCGGCGGTGAACGCATCCGGCGGCACCACCGCGCGCACGCCCACCACCGCGCTCAGCGCGGCCTCGAGATCATAGGCGTAATCTCCCGGTTTGGGCTGCACCGAGGGCGGCACCTTCCAATCGCTCACCGACGCCATCCGGCTGCTCCTTACGTTACGGCCTCAGTCCCCGTCACCGCCCGGAACCCAGTATGGGACATCGGGCGGCGGGCTCAAGACTCAAATCTTCGTCACGATCATCCAGCACGACCTGGATTGCGTCCAGTGCCCCACCGGCCACTGAGTCCCCGGCGCAACAGCCTGCAACCGAACGTCCTGCCTTGGAAATTTCATTTTTTTCCACAGAACGACTCAGATAGGCATCAGCCCACGCGCCAGCGCCGAGTGCCAGACAATGGGCACCGAAGGTCCGCACGAGAACGGGATGGGCGAGCATGCTTCCGAGCTTCCGGCTGATCGCAATCACATTCTGCTGCGGCTTTCTCGTGGTGTTCGCGGGCCTGCGGCTCGCGGCATCGGTGAACGGCCTGCACCGGGCGATGCCGGTGATGGCCGCCCACGCTGCGCCGGTGACCGCAGGCGCCGTCGCCGATCCCGATCTGCGCCGCGGGCAGAGCGCAGTGCCGGTGATGTACGACATGCGCTTTGCCGTCGGCCGTGCCGTGCCGGCAGCGGCGGGCGCGCAGCCCGTGATCGATCGCGCGCCTTCGCTGATGATGCCGCTGGTCATCCTGCCGCCCATTGCCCTGGAAGCCGAGCGTAACGCCGCGCCCGCAGCCGACACGGCGGTGGTCGCGGCGCTGGCGCCGCAGCCTGCGGCGAAGCCTGAGCCGCCGGTCGTCATCGACATTCCCCTGCCCGAGCCGGCAACCATCGACCTCGCGCTGCCGCCACAACCGAAAACCGCATCGCCGGCCGTTGCCGCGCTCGCTGCGCCGGTCGCACCGCGCGCGGTGATCGACCTGCCGGTCCCCGAGCCCGCGCCAGTCGATCTCACATTCACACCCCCCGCAGCACCGAAGGAAAAGCCTGCTGTTGCCGCGCCGCAGGCGCCGGCACGGACATTCGATGTTCCGCTGCCCGACCCGGCGGTTGTCGATCCGACCTTGCCGCGGGATCGGCCTGAGACCGACAGCAACGCCACCGGGCAGAAGCGCTCGGAAACCGACGCGCGATCGATCGAAGCCGCCGCACTGGTGGCGGACGTTCCAGCCGGCACGGTCAAACTGCCAACGAAGTCCATCCCGCTCCCGCGGCCCAAAGGCGCGGTGCAGACCGCAGCGGCGCATGCCGTCCAGGACAGGCCCCAAGCGAAATCTCAAGCCATATCTCAAGCCAAATCTGACGCCACGCCGAAGCCCCGCCGCAAGGTCGCCCGGGCGACGCCGCGGAACGACTTCGACAGTCTGTTCCGCTTCCCGTCCGCCACGCCGCAGTAGGCGCGCACTTGACACCGCGACGGCGCCCCATCGCTGAAGGCGCATAGCCGGCCACGCAGCCGGCCGCATGGCAAAAACGCCCGCGGCGCGCTACCTCTGGGCCATGGCCCCGCTGCGTCCACTGTCCGTCCTCGATCTCTCTCCTGTCACCACCGGCAATTCCGGCCCGCAGGCGCTCCGCAACAGCATCGATCTGGCGCGGCTTGCCGACCGGCTCGGCTTTGCGCGCTACTGGGTGGCCGAGCATCACAACATGCCGAACATCGCAAGCTCGGCGCCCGACATCATGATCGGCCAGATCGCGGCGGTGACCGAGCGGCTGCGCGTCGGCTCCGGCGGCGTGATGCTGCCGAACCACGCACCGCTGCAGGTCGCCGAGCGCTACAAGGTGCTGGAGGGCCTGTTTCCCGGCCGCATCGACCTGGGCCTCGGCCGCGCACCGGGCACCGATCCGGTGACCTCTTACGCGTTGCGACGGCGGCAGGACGACCCGGCGGGTGACGATTTCCTCGACCGCTTTCAGGAACTGCTCGCGTTCGAGCAGCGCGCGTTTCCGGAAAGCCATCCGTTCCGCAAGGTCACGCCGATGCCGGCCGACGTGCCGCTGCCGCCGATCTTCCTGCTCGGCTCATCGGGCTACAGCGCGCAGCTTGCCGCGCATGTCGGCGCGGGCTTCTCCTTCGCGCATCATTTTTCCGACTTCGATCCGGTCGGGCCGATGATCGGCTATCGCGAGCAATACAAGCCGTCGGAGCAGCGGCCGGAGCCGCACGCGATCCTCGCGGTGCATGTGGTCTGTGCCGACACCGACGCGGAGGCGGAACGGCTCGCCACCTCGGTCGATCTCAATTTTGCCAGGCGGCGGCAGGGTCATTACGGGCCGATTCCGAGTCCCGAAGAAGCGGCCGCGCACGCCTATTCGCCATCCGATAAGGCGCTGATCGCACAGAACCGCGCCCGGCTCGTCGTCGGCAGCAAGGACAAGGTGATTGCGCATCTCGAGCCGTTGATCGAGGCGACCAAGGCGGACGAGGTCATGGTGACGACCATGATCTACGATCACGAGGCGCGGAAACATTCGTACGAGCTGCTGGCCGAAGGGTTCGGCCTGACGGCCAAATAACAATGAACGAGCGGGAGGGGGCTTCGATGGGCCGGGTTTCACATGCGGTTGCGGCAGCGCTCGTGCTGGCCGGATTGACCGCGCAAGGCGCGAACGCACAGGGCGACTATCCGAACCGCGTGGTGAAGATCGTCAATCCTTACGTTGCCGGCAGCACCACCGACATTCTGGCGCGCGGTCTTGCCGCCGGGCTGTCCACCCGGCTCGGCCAGCAATTCATCATCGAGAACAAGCCAGGCGCGGGCGGCGCGCTCGGCACCGCCGCGGTCGCCCGCGGCGATGCCGATGGCTACACGCTGCTGTTTGCGCCAGCGCTGGTGCTGTCGGTCTATCCGCAGGCGCGCAAGGACACCGGCTACGAGCCTGCCGCGCTCGTGCCGGTCTGCCAGACCTTCACCAACGCGATGGCGCTCGCGGTTGCGCCCGAGTCGCCGATCAAGAACGTCGCCGACCTGGTGGCTGCCGCAAAGCAGAAGCCTGGTGCACTGAACTACGGACATCAGGGCGTGCTGACGATCCCGCATCTGGCGATGGAGGAGTTTCTCCAGACCGCACAGATCGACATCAAGGACATCCCGTTCCGCGGCGAGCCGCTGGTGATGACCGACCTGATCGGCGGACGGATCGACGTCGCCTCGATCGTGCTCGGCTCCGCCAGCGGCCAGAACATCCGCGTCATCGGCGTGTTCGCCGAAACGCGGCACCCGGCGTTTCCCGATGTGCCGACCGTGAAGGAACAGGGCTTCGACGTGAGCCCCGCAAGCTTCGGCGGCCTGATGGCGCCCGCCGCGACGCCCGCCCCCGTCGTCGCAAGGCTCGCGGGCGCCTGCGCCGGTGCGGCCAAGGATGAGGCTTACGCGACCACCGCCAAGCGCGCCGCGCAGCCGGACGACTACTACGGCGATGCGGCAGCCTTCAGCCAGCGGCTCAAGCGCGACGTCGAGCGCAAAGCCGCGGTGCTGACGCGGGTGAAAACCCAACCCTGATCCGCCGCGGAGGCGGTGATGACGATCGACAGCGGCAACCTGTTTGCCGGCATTTCCGGTGCGCTCGCGGATGAGCAGATCACGACGTTGCTCTCGGGCCCCAATGTCCGCATCGAGCGGATCGTCTCCCACGGCCATTCAAGCCCGCCGGGCTTCTGGTACGATCAGGACCAGCCCGAATGGGTCATCGTGGTCGCCGGATCCGCCGCCGTTCTGTTTGACGGCGAATCCGCGCCGCGCGCGCTCAGGCGCGGCGACTATCTGCACATCCCGGCGCACGCGCGCCATCGCGTGGAATGGACCGACAAAGACGAGCCGACAATCTGGATCGCCGTGCATCACGGATAAATTCGGGGGCTGCCATGTTGAAAGCGTTCCTACCTGCCATCGCACTGGTCGGTGCACTCGCCGCCGCACCGCCGCCCGCGTTCGCGCAGAGCGATTATCCAAACCGCGTCGTCAAGGTCGTCGTGCCGTTCGGCCCCGGCAGTGCGCCGGACATCCTGGCCCGGGCGCTCACCGCGAGCCTTTCCGGCAAGCTTGGCCAGCAGTTCATCGTCGAGAACCGCACCGGCGGCAGCGGCGCGATCGGCACGGCCTCCGTCGTGCGCGCGGAGCCCGACGGCTACACGCTGCTGTTTGTGCCGGCGCTGGTGCTGTCGGTGCTGCCGCAAGCGCGTGGCGGCGCGGAAGCAGGCTACAAGCCGGATTCGCTTGCGCCGATCTGCCAGACCTTCGTCAACACCATGGGGCTCGCGGTGCGGCCGGATTCGCCGCTCAAGTCGGTCGGCGACCTGATCGCTGAAGCGAAGCGACGGCCCGGCCAGCTCAACTACGGCCATCCCGGCCTGCTCACCATTCCGCATCTGGCGATGGAGGAGCTGCAGCAGGCCGCCGGCGCCGACACCAAGGACATCCCGTTCCGCACCGGTCCGCAATCGATCGCCGAGCTGCTTGGCGGCCGTCTCGATTTCATCTCGCAGGTGATGGGCACCGAGGTCGGCCAGAACATCCGCGTCATTGGAGTATTCTCCGACAAGCGCATCGCGACCTTCCCGGATGTGCCGACGGTCAAGGAGCAAGGCTACGACGTGGTCCCGGTCAGCTTCGGCGGCCTGCTCGCGCCGCTTTCGACGCCGGAGCCGGTGCTGGCGAGGCTTGGCACTGCCTGCCGCGACGCGGCGAAGGACGACGTTTACGTCACCACCGCCAGGCGCGCCGGCCAGCCCGACGACCTCTATCTCGACGCAGCCGGATTTAAGCAGCGCCTGCAAGGCGACGTCGCGAGCAAGGCGCGCGTGCTGTCGCGGCTGAAGACGCCATAGCAAAGAACCCCGGCGCAGGGCCGGGGCTCTCCATCTCGAACCAGTCTGGCTTATTGCACCGGCTACGGGGCGTACCAGTACAGCCGGTGGGGATAATGCACATGCCAGTGCGGACGGTGACGATGATGGTGACCGTGATGACCGCCATGATGGCCGCCGTGGTGACCGCCGTGGTGACCGCCGCCGTGGTGACCGCCGCCGTGATGACCGCCGTGATGGCCGCCGCCGTGATGACCGCCATGATGGCCGCCCCCGCCGTGATGGCCGCCCTGGGCGCTCGCCAGCGTCGGGTTGAGCAGAGCGAACCCGAGCGCCGCGGTCGCGGCAACGGCCAGAAGAGCAGACTTACGAATCATCGAACTTCTCCTGTTGATCCCTGGAACCTGTCCGTGCGGATCGGTTGATTTGCCTATCCGCGCATTGGTCGCAGGGCCCGCCGGAAAGGTTCAGGCCGCTCTGCGGCGGATGCGGTTCAAATCCCTGATCGGCAATGATAAACAGATATTCAGGTCGGCCCGGGTTGAGCCCGTTTCGGCCGGCTTCGAAGCGAGTTTCAAGGTCATGCGAACATCGGGAGGTTCAGTTGGGTAAGCATTTCACGCTCACCGCGTCCGACAGCCATCAGCTCGGCGCCTATCGCGCCGATCCGGCGGGAGCGCCCAAGGGCGGTATCGTGGTGATCCAGGAGATTTTCGGCGTCAACCAGCACATCCGCAAAGTCTGCGACGACTTCGCCAAGGAAGGCTATGTCGCGGTGGCGCCGGCGCTGTTCGACCGCACGCAGAAGGACTACCAGTCCGGCTACACGCCGCCGGAGATCGAGAAGTCGCGCACCTTCGTCGCCAAGCCCGACTGGGACGCGATGCTGCGCGACACCGACGCCGCGATCAAGGACATCAAGAACGCGGGCCCGATCGGCATCGTCGGCTTCTGCATGGGCGGCACGATCGCGTTCCTCGCCGCGACCCGGCTGTCCGGCCTGAGCGCCGCGGTCGGCTATTACGGCGGCCGCATCGTCGCCTTCGCCGACGAGAAGCCGAAGTGCCCGACCCAGCTTCACTTCGGCGAGAAGGACGCCAGCATCCCGATGACCGACGTCGAGATCATCAAGCAGAAGCGCGGCGGCGACTGCGAGATCTACGTCTACAAGGAAGGCGGGCACGGCTTCCATTGCGACGAGCGCGGCAGCTTCCACAAGGACAGCCGCGACGTGGCATGGAAGCGCACGACGGACTTCTTCGCCAAGCACATGAAGAAGTAGGCAGCGTCATCGTTGCAAATGTTTCGGCCGCGCGGGCAAACCGCGCGGCCGTGTCTTTGTTTGCCTCCCGGCGCAAGCGCCAGCGATCACTCCACCGACAAGTTCGCCGCCCGCACCACCTTGCCCCACTTTTCGGTCTCCTCGGCCAGCACCTTGCCGAACTCAGCCGGCGTCATCGGCGTCGGTTCCCCGCCGAGCTCCTTGATGCGCTGCTTGATCTTCGGATCGGCAAGCGCCGCGTTGAACGCCTTGTTCAGCAAGTCGAGCGCGTCGGCCGGAATGCCCTTGGGTCCGGCAACGCCGTAGAACACACTCGCCTCGTAGCCTTGCACGGTCTCACCGACCGTCGGCACATCGGGCAGCGCCTCGTTGCGCTTCGCCGTGGTCACCGCGAGCGCCTTCAGCTTGCCGGTCCGCACGAACTCGATCGAGCCCGGCAGGTTGTCGAACAGCACGTGCACCTTGCCGGTCATGAGATCGGGATAGATGCCGGCCGAGCCGCGATAGGGCACGTGCACCATGTCGATGTTGGCCATCATCTTGAACAGCTCGCCCGACATGTGCACCGAGGTGCCGTTGCCGGACGAGGCCAGCGTAACCTTGCCCGGATTGGCTTTGCTGTAGGCGATGAAGTCGGCGACGTTCTTCACCGGCAGGTCGGGCGGCACCACCATGATGTTGGCGAGCCGCATGGTGCCGGCGATCGGCGTGGTGTCGCGCACGTGGTTGAACGGCAGGCTCTTGTAGAGCGTCTGGCCGATCGCGTTGTTCGGCGCGACGAACATGATGGTGTAGCCGTCAGGGGCTGAGTCGATCACCGACTTCGCAGCGATCATCCCGCCCTGCCCGGCCTTGTTCTCGACCACACAGGGCTGGCCGAGATGCGGCTGCAAGAAGTCGCAGAAGATGCGGGCGACGATGTCATTCGGCCCGCCGGCGAGGAAGCCGACAACGAACTTGATCGGGCGGCTTGGAAACTTATCGGCAAAGGCCGGCGTTGCGATGCAGAGAATTCCCAGCAATACGAAGGCAAAGCGGCATGCGCGCATGACCCCATCTCCCTGGGTTTGCCGGGATATCCTAAGGTAAATACCGAACACATGCCATTCGGCTACGTTGTCCGGCGCAAATGCCTCGGCGGCAGGAGGAAGCGATGACCTACGGCACCAGAAAGGGCGGCTATCCGGCAAGCTCAAAGTGGCTGCATTGGGCGGTGGCGGCCTGCGTGCTTATCACCATCCCGGTCGCACTTACGATGAAGCAGATCAGCGAAGGGCCGCTCCAGGACACGCTTTACAATCTGCACAAGTCGCTCGGCGTCCTGATCCTGCTGCTGATGATCCTGAGGCTGATCAACCGGCTGATGGTCGGCGCACCCGTGCCCGACCCGGCGATTGCGCGCTGGCAGAAGGCCGTTTCGTCGGCCGTGCACGGGCTACTCTATGTGCTGCTGTTTCTGATGTCGGCCACAGGCTATGTCGCCAACTCGGCCTATGGCGCGAAGACGCCGTTTTTCGGTCTGTTCGAACTGCCGATGATCATTGCCAAGAACGAGCCGCTCTCGGAGAAGCTGTTTGCGTTCCACAAGTACACCGGCTGGCTCGTGGCCGTCCTCGTGGTGATGCATATCGGCGCGGCGCTGCAGCACCACGTCATCCATCGCGACAATGTGTTGCGGCGGATGCTGCCGCGCGCGATCGGCGGCATCTGAATTAGAACCAGCGCTCGCCGACCGTGATCGTATCGCCCGGCCGCACCGGATTGCGCAACGGCAGCTTGTAGCGCAGCTCTCCGCCCGGCGCCTTGCGCGTGACCGTGACCCTGTCCTTGAAGGCGCGCGGCGTGAAGCCGCCGGCGATCGCGATCGCGTTCTCGACCGTCATGTTGGGCACGTAAGGATATTGCCCGGGGAACGTCACCTCGCCGAGCACGAAGAACGGCCGGTAGGTTTCGATCTCCGCCGCCACGCTCGGATCGCGGATGAAGCTCTGCTTCAGGCGGCTGGCGATGGCCGCGGAAAGCTGCGCGGTGGTAAGGCCGCGCGCCGGCACGCCGCCGATCAGCGGCATGTTGATCTGGCCCTGTGCATCGACCGTGTAGTTGTTGCTGAGCGTGTCCTGGCCGAACACGACGACGCGAAGCTTGTCGCCGCTGTCGAGCGTGTAGGGACCGTCCTCGAAGGTGGCCGCGACCGGCACCGCCTGGGCGACGCGGCGCTGGGCATAGGACGCGGGCTGCGGCGCGCCGTAGGCGCGTACGTCGAGATCGGAGGCTTGAGCGGGTGTCACCGGCGCCGCGGCATGGCGCGGCCGCGGACCGGCGCAGGCGGACAGAACCAGCGCGGCCGACAGCACGACAAGTACGAGACACAGGCGCATGCGAATCCGGGCCAAACTCAGGCCGCATTAACGCCCGGTTATGGTTAATGAAGGCTTAGCCCGCGGATTTGCTTGAGAATTTCCGCGCCCGGCCTCACGGCGAAGGCGCCGCCGGACCGCCGTCGTCGCCCGGGCGCTTGCGCTTTAAGAGCCACCACGCGCCGACGCCGAGCGCACCGAGCCCCCAGGATGCCGCGGCGAAGATCAACGCCGCCGAGAACGCGATCGGCGCGAACACGTACTGCACCACGTCGGTCTTTTCGCCGACCAGGAACACCGCCGACAGGAAACCCGCCAGGACGAAGGTTCCCGCGGCAAGATAGGCGATGACCAGCAATGCGCCGGCGACCAGCGCCGAGCCGGTGGTGAGCGCGATCTTGCCGATCAGGTTCCGCATGCCTGCCTGTTCCGGAGCAAGCCGCGGCGTAGCTCCCGCGGGTTACTTGTCGAGCTTCAGCTTCTTTCGGCGCATGCCTAACGTGCGCAGCCGCAAAGCGTTCAACCGGATGAAGCCTTCGGCATCCTTCTGGTCATAGGCGCCCTTGTCGTCCTCGAAGGTGACCAGCGTCGACGAATAGAGCGACTTCTCGCTCTCGCGCCCGGCCATCATCACATTGCCCTTGTAGAGCTTGAGCCGCACCTGGCCCTCGACATGCTCCTGGCTCTTGTCGATCAGCGCCTGGATCATCTCGCGCTCCGGCGTGAACCAGAAACCGTTGTAGATCAGCTCCGCGTAACGCGGCATCAACTCGTCCTTCAGGTGCGCCGCGCCGCGGTCGAGCGTGATCGACTCGATGGCGCGATGCGCCGCGAGCAGGATCGTGCCGCCCGGCGTCTCGTAGACGCCGCGCGACTTCATGCCGACGAAACGGTTCTCGACCAGATCAAGCCGGCCGATGCCGTTGTCGTGGCCGAGCTCATTGAGCCTGATCAGCACAGCCGCCGGCGAGAGCTTCTTGCCGTCGATCGAAATCGCGTCGCCCTTTTCGAAGCCGATGCGAACCTCGGTGACCTTGTCGGGCGCCTCGGTCGGCGAAATGGTGCGCTGATAGACGATGGACGGCGCTTCCTTCGCCGGATCCTCCAGCACTTTGCCCTCGGATGAGGAGTGCAGCAGGTTGGCGTCGACCGAGAACGGCGCCTCGCCTTCCTTATCCTTGGCGATCGGAATCTGATGCTCTCGCGCAAAGGCAAGCAAATCTTCGCGGCCCTTAAAACTCCATTCGCGCCATGGCGCGATGATCTTGATCGACGGGTCGAGCGAATAATACGACAGCTCGAAGCGGACCTGATCGTTGCCCTTGCCGGTCGCGCCATGCGCCACCGCGTCGCCGCCGACCTTGTGGGCGATCTCGATCTGCTTCTTGGCGATGAGCGGCCGGGCGATCGAGGTGCCGAGGAGATAGAGCCCTTCGTACTGCGCATTGGCGCGGAACATCGGATAGACGTAGTCGCGGACGAACTCCTCGCGCAGGTCCTCGATGAAGATGTTCGGCTCCTTGATGCCGAGCATCAGCGCCTTCTCGCGCGCCGGCGCAAGCTCGCCGCCCTGGCCGAGATCGGCAGTGAACGTCACCACCTCGCAGCCATAGGTGGTCTGCAGCCACTTCAGGATGATCGAGGTGTCGAGGCCGCCGGAATAGGCCAGCACGACCTTCTTGACAGTGCCTTTGGGCATAAAACGCAGCCACTCCCCACACGCGGCCGCCGACGGCCAGACCGAATTTTCGCGGACTATAGGGGGAACCGCAGGCGGCGCAACACCGCGCACGCTGAAAAAGCCGGCGCCCGCGCGATGGGCGCGGGCGCTGGAACCATGCCAGGCCGGAGCCGAAGCCCCGGAAAGCCGGTCAGTCGCAAACTTTCATACGCGGGCGCACCCACACGCCGCGATAGTCGTCCCACACCGGCTCGCCGCGGGTCCAATAGCACCGCGGGGCATAGACCGGCTCCGGCCCGACCACATAGGCCGGCGGCGGGGCGTAGTAGCGGGGTCCGGCAATCGCACCGCCGATGATCGCGCCAGCGGCAAGACCGCCGATAACGCCGGCGGCCACCGCGCCGCCCCGGCCGCCCGCATGGGCGGGCTCAGACTGGATGCCGGCCACCGCGATGGCGGCAGCGGCAACGACGAACAAGGCCTTCTTCATGTGTGGATTTCCTCAGATTGGACGGCCGCCCAGATGGCCGCGCGCACGTAAACCCATCGAAACACGGGATGCTTACGAAGTGATAAACGAAGCGGAAATGCGGTCGTTCAGTGACCCACCCTCGAGCGGCCGCGCCCTCCATCGCCCGCGAGCCCCGTTTTGCCCGCAATGCGTCAATGCACCTCAATTTTGGCGGCACCGAGACGGCTGATGTTTCTGCGGCAATTTGGCTAAGCTCCCCCTCGGGGATGGAAATAGGCGGAGCGGGTGGGTCGCATGCAGGCGTACATTTCCGGCCGCAACGTCAATCTCACGTTCCGGCCGCCCAACCGCGGCCCCGTGCGTGCACTGCAAAACTTCGACATCGACATCGGCGAGGGAGAATTTCTCTCCATCGTCGGCCCGTCGGGCTGCGGCAAGAGCACCTTCCTCAACGTGCTGCTCGGGCTGGTGAAGCCGGATTCGGGCGACATCCGGATGGACGGTAAGCCGATCAGGGGTCCCGGCACCGACCGGGCGATGGTGTTTCAGGAGTTCGGGCTGCTGCCGTGGCGCACGGTACAGCACAACGTCGAGCTGGGCCTCGAGCTCAAGGGCATGGCCGCCGAGGCGCGGCGGAAGATTTCCGAGCCGCTGATCAAGATGATCGGGCTTGCAGGCTTCGAGAGCCATTTTCCGCATGAGCTCTCCGGCGGCATGAAGCAGCGCGTGGGGCTCGCCCGGGCGCTCGCCACCGATCCCGACGTGCTCCTGATGGACGAGCCGTTCGCGGCGCTCGACGCGCAGACCCGCGACATCATGCAGGTGGAGCTGCTGCGCATCTGGCAGGAGGCAAAGAAGACCGTGCTGTTCGTCACCCACCAGATCGACGAGGCGATCTACCTCTCCGACCGGGTGATGGTGATGACCAAGCGACCCGGCCGCGCCAAGAAGATCTTCAAGATCGAGCTGCCGCGGCCGCGCGACTACGAGATGAGGGTGACGCCCGAGTTCAACGAGCTGAAGCTCGAAATCTGGAACGAGCTGAAGGACGAGATCACGGTGTAGCGATGGCAGCGCAAACACCGCATGGCACCGCACCGGACGACGCGCCGCACGTCAGCTTTGCCGCGCGGCACCGCAACCTGCTACTGGGGCTTCTCTCGATCGGATTGTTCTTCGCCGCCTGGCAGGCGGTGTTCCTGTTCGTGCCGTTCAACAAGCTGTTTATCAGCAAGCCCGACCTGATCTTCGCAAGCCTCATCGATCTGATCCGCAGCGGCCAGCTATTCCGCGATCTGATGGTGAGCGCGGTACCGTTCTTCTATGGGCTTGCCGCCGCGACCATCGTCGGCGTCACGCTCGGCGTGGTGATGGGCTGGCGGACCCGCGTCGGCTGGGCGCTCGATCCGCTGATGACGGTGTTCTATGCAAGCCCGCTGGTCGCGCTGTCGCCGTTGATCGTCATCTTCTTCGGCGTCGGCATGGCGGCGAAGACGCTGATCATCTTTTTCCTGTCGGTGTTTCCGTTCGTGTTCAACACCTATGCCGGCGTGCGTGCGGTCGATCCGCTGCTCATCAATGTGGTGCGCTCGCTCGGCGGCAAGGAGATGGACCTTTATCTCAAGGTGATCGTGCCAAGCGTGCTGCCCTATGTGGTGGCCGGCGCGCGCATCGCGGTGGGCCGGGCGCTGATCGGCGTGCTGGTCGGCGAGTTCTTTGCCGCCTCGGAAGGCATCGGTTACGCCATTGCCCGGTTCGGCGATCTGTTTGCGCTCGACAAGATGTTCGCCTGCATCCTCGTCATCATGGTGATTGCGGTCGCGCTGACCGAAGGCATTCGCTTCGCCGAGCGCACCGCATTCCCGTGGCGGGCCGGACAGTAGGAGCGGCGATGAGCGAGCTCACCCACACCGACGTTGCCGCCGCCGATCTTGCCGCGCCTGGCCGCAGCCTGTGGCGGCAGATCGAGCCGACCGTGTTCGGCGCGGGCACGATCCTCGCGGTGCTGCTGCTGTGGGAGCTGTTGCCACACGTCATCTCACTGTCCGCCGGCACGAAGATGTATTTCACCACACCGAGCCGGATCGGCGCGACGCTGTGGACCATGATGGTCACCGGCACGCTCTGGGCGCCGCTCGGCGTCAGCGCCGCAGGGTTTACCATCGGGCTTGCGGCGGCAATCGCCGTGGGCATTCCGCTTGGCGTGCTGCTCGGCCGCTCGCGCACGCTCAACGCGATGTTCGACCCCTTCATCACCGCGTTCAACGCCACGCCTCGGCTCGTCTTCCTGCCGCTCTTGATGCTCTGGTTCGGGCTCGGCGTTTGGTCGAAGGTGGTGATCGTCTTCATCGGCGCGCTGTTTCCGATCCTGATCAACACCTACGAGGGCGTGCGCAACGCCGACCGGCTCCTGATCAACGTGGTGCGCTCGTTCGGCGCAAGCGAGTGGGACGTGGCGCGGTTGGTCGTCGTGCCGAACGCGCTGCCCTACATCATCGCGGGCTTAAGGCTCGCGATCGGGCGCGCCATCCTCGGCGTGGTGGTCGCCGAATTCTTCGGCGCCGAGCAGGGGCTCGGCGTGGTCATGGTGCAGGCCGCGAGCCGTTATCAGGTGGATGTCGTGTTCGCCGGCCTGATCGTGTTCGCGGTCCTGTCGCTGATCATGACGGGAATGGTGAAGCTTCTGGAGGACCGGCTCAGCCGCTGGCGGCCGCAGCGGTTGGCGGACGGGTCCTAAGCGCGCACGGCTCGTGCCTCGCTGCAACCAGGCGCACCGCCGTCACCCGCGGGTCCATGCGATATCGGAGCAAGCACAGCCTTACGGATTGCGTTCGCCGCACGCCCTCATGGATCGCCGGGTCAGAGGCGAGCAAAGCGACGCCGTCCTTCGGACGGCCACGCCCGGCGATGACACCGCCTGTATGGCGGCTTCAATTCGTCCCGACCTTGGCCGGCACGTAATTAACCTCCTTCAGCACAGCCTCAAGCTGCGCGCGCAGCAGGAACTGCTCCGGATCGGGCAGCGGCTTGTCCTTCGGCCACTGATTCTCCGCGATCATGTCGAGCCGGCGCGATTCGAAGATTTCGCGGAACAGCGCCGGCGGCAATTCCGCGCCGAACACGTTGTGCAGCTCGTCCCAGATCGCCGCGACGGTCTTGTCGTCGGTGAGCCCGAGGTGCTCCTTGATCGCCTTCATGGAGCCGTCCTTGTTGGTGCGGATGTACATCACCGCCTTGGCGATCGCGCGGGTGAACCTCTTCACCGTCTCGGGGTTCTTCTCGGCATAGCCCTTCATCGTCCAGAACGTGCCGCCGACACGCGGCATCTTGTCCGACGTGCGAGCGATCACCTTCATGCCCATGGCAACGGCCTGCGCGGCGTGCGCGGCGGAGACCATCGTGGCGTCGATGTCCTTGTTGAGCAGCGCCGGAATCCGCTCCGGCTCGCCCTGATAGGCAATCACCTTGTAGTCCTTGCCGACCTGCATATTGAAGAAGCGCCCGAGGAAGGTCGCACCCTCGTCGTAGTCGGCCGATCCGAGCCGGCCGTAGCCGATGGTCTTGCCCTTCAGATCCTCGACCCGGGTGATGTCACCGCGGGTGACGAACACCCATTGCGACGACATCGACTGGCCGACGATGTAGCGGATCTCCGCGCCGTTCAGCGCCGCCTGCGCGCCGCCGGACGGGATCGGCACGAAATCAAGATTACCAGACATGCCGGCTGTCACCTGCGCCTTGCCGGTCAACGACACGAAACGCGCCTCGAGCCCCTCCTGCTTGAAGATTCCGGCGGCGTCGGCGACGTAACTCGGAATGTGCAGGCCGTTGCCGCCGACAACCTTGCCGATCGCGATCTTGGTCTGCGCGTGGGCCGGCCCGGCAACAACGGCAAGCGCGGCAGCAGCAAACGCCATCGCCGGTACGGAGGTGAAGCGGAACAATCGCATGGACGTCACTCCTGTTAAGGAAACGCATTTCCCGTTGCAGGCCGGTTCTGAACCGGTGCGGACCTTGACGGTCCGTCTTGTCCCAGCCCGTCAAGGCTAAGCCAGTTCGGGACACCGGCCTAGGGGCGTTAACGCAATACGCCGGCCTTGCGGCGCGCCGCCGCACCGGTGCGGTTCGGCGCGCGAATTAACCGCGCCGCTTAACCTCGCCACTCGATCGCGCTACTCGGCTTTCGGCCGCTCGGTTACATCTGCCCGCGACGCAAATTTCATCCGAGGGGCAATCATGCGATTGGCAAAACTTCTCTCCGCCGTTGTTCTGACGTCGGTGCTCTCCGCGCCCGCGCTCGCGGCGACCTGCAATCCTCCGGGCGGCATGGACGCCTTCCTCGCCGAATTCAAAAAAGAAGCTGCCGCCAAGGGCATCTCGCGCAAGGGCACCAGTGCGCTCGACGGCATCACCGTCGATCCCGCGGTGCTCGCCGCCGACAAGCGCCAGGGCGTGTTCAAACAGACCTTCGAGGAATTCTCCGGCCGCATGATCTCGCGCGATCGCATGACCAAGGGCATGCGCCACATGAACACCCATGCGGCGACGCTGAAGAAGGTCGAGCAGCAGTTCGGCGTGCCCGGCGCCGTGGTGGTCGCGCTGTGGGGCCTCGAAACCGACTACGGCACCAACCTCGGCAAGAAGGAGGTGATCCGCTCGGTCGCGACGCTGGCCTTCGACTGCCGTCGCACCGAGATGTTCCAGAGCCAGCTGATGGACGCGCTGCGCATTGTCGACCGCGGCGACCTCACGCCCGCCGAAATGCGCGGCGACTGGGCCGGCGACTTCGGCCAGACCCAGTTTCTGCCGTCGTCCTATTACAAGTTTGCGGTCGACTTCGACGGCGACGGCCGCCGCGACCTGGTGCACAGCGTGCCGGACGTGCTCGCCTCGACGGCCAACTATCTCAAGGGCCACGGCTGGCAGCCCAGCCAGCGCTGGAACGAAGGCGACCCGAACTTCGAGGCGATCCGCGGCTGGAACAAGGCCATGGTCTATGCCAAGACCATCGCGGCCTTCGCCGAGCGGCTCGAGGGCGGCGCAGCGCGCGCGGAAGAGCCGCGGCGCTAAGCGCCCGTATCCGACCTGAGATCAGATCGCCGGGCCAAAAGCCCGGCGATCTTGCTTTCAGGCCTGTTTGCTTTCAGGCTTGCGGCGGCGGCGCTCCGGGAAGCGCCTGGCCTGGCGGCTGCGACTGTGGCGGCGGGGCGAACACCGGCTTCCAGAAGCCCGCGCTCCAGCCGGCGACGAGCCAATAGCCGAAGCCCGCGACAATCCCCGCGCCGACCACGATCACCGGCTCGCTGTAGAAGTTGGCGGGCTTCTGCATGTCGACCATGGTGTTGAAGCCGATGAAGGCCGACAGCGCGCCGTTGGCGACGTGAAAGATCCAGGAGCGGATGGCGAAGGCTTCGGCGATCAGCGCGCCGAGTGCCGCGGGCATCATCATCGCCGCCGCCGAGACCGCGGCGACGAACATGACCCAGCCGCCGACGAAGACGAGCGCAACGAAGAAGTCCTGGTCGCTGCCCTGCTCCGCCGCGATGAGCGAAGCGAAGCGATTCCAGTTCGCCGCCATCACGAAAAGCACCGCGGCGAGAATCGCACAGCTCGCGCCGAGCGGCACCAGGATGAAGCGAAGCAGAAACCGCCCGACGATCATCAAGCCCCCGGTGAGCGCATTTCTTTGAGCATGATCTTATCCGAAAACCGGTACCCGCTTTTCGGGATCATGCTCCTCAGTCCGTCATCGCCATCGCCCGCAGCGCCATGCGTTCGCGCGCGGTGAGCTTTTCGGTCTCGCTCTTGAGCTGGCCGCAGGCGGCGAGGATGTCGCGGCCGCGCGGTGTACGCACCGGCGAGGCATAGCCGGCGTTGAACACGATCTCGGAGAACTTCTCGATCTGGTCCCAGTCCGAGCATTCGTACTGGCTGCCCGGCCAGGGATTGAACGGAATGAGATTGATCTTGGCGGGGATGCCTGCGAGCAGCTTGACCAGCGCCCTGGCGTCGCTGAGCGAGTCGTTGACCCCTTTGAGCATCACGTATTCGAAGGTGATGCGGCGCGCGTTCGACAGCCCCGGATAGTTGCGGCAGGCTTCGAGCAGCTCGGCAATCGGGTATTTGCGGTTGAGCGGCACGAGCTTGTCGCGAAGCTCGTCGCGCACCGCATGCAGCGAGATCGCCAGCATCACGCCGATCTCGGCGCCGGCCTTTTCGATCATCGGAACGACGCCCGAGGTCGACAGCGTGATCCGCCGCCGCGAGATCGCCAGCCCCTCGCCGTCCTGCACCACGCCGAGCGCGTCGCGCACCGCCTCGAAATTGTAGAGCGGCTCGCCCATGCCCATCATGACGATGTTGGAGACGCAGCGCTCACCTTCGGTCGGCAGACCCGGTCCCTGCGCGCGCGCCATGCCGATGAAATCGCCGAGCCGGTCGCGCGCCACCATCACCTGACCGACGATCTCCTCCGGCGTGAGATTGCGGACGAGACGCTGCGTGCCGGTGTGGCAGAATGAGCAGTTCAGCGTGCAGCCGACCTGGCTGGAGACGCAGAGCGTGCCGCGGTCCGACTCGGGGATATAGACGCACTCGACCTCGTGCGGCCGCTCGCCCTGCACCTCGCCGGGCAGGCGCAGCAGCCACTTGCGCGTACCGTCAACGGAAACCTGCTCGGCCACGACCTCCGGCCGCGCCAGCGTGTAGTGCCGCTCGAGAACCGTGCGCAGGTCTTTCGACACATTGGTCATCTGGTCGAAGTCCTGCGCGCCGCGGACGTAGATCCAGTGCCAGAGCTGCTGCACCCGCATCTTCTGCTGCGCGGTCGCGACGCCAATGGCGCCGAGCGCCTCGGCCAGCGCCACGCGGGTAAGCCCCACCAGCGACGGCTTCGCCGGCGGCACGTAGCGCTCGAGCGGCGTCTTCTCCAGC
>JAIESC010000091.1 GCA_019746355.1 Xanthobacteraceae bacterium
GGCGCGGCCTTCTGCCCCTGCCGTGCCGCCTTCGAGCACGGCGCTTGCCGCCGCGCAAAACCTTGTTCTCAACGGGCAGTACGATGCCGGCATCGCGGCGCTGCGCGCGCTCAAGGCCGACGGCGATCCCGACGTCGCGGCGTTCCTCGGCCTCGCGCACCGCAAGCTCGGTCAGATCGACGCGGCGCGCGGCTGGTACGACCGCGCGCTTGCGGCCGATCCCGATCATCGCCTTGCGCTGTCGTTCTACGGCATCATGCACGCCGAGCTCGGCGCGCGGGACAAGGCCGTGGACATGCTGCGCAGGCTTCGCAACGTTTGCGGCGGCGAGAGCTGCAGCGAATTTCGCGCCCTGTTTCTTGTGGTCACCGGCGGCGGCTGACCGGATCGGCGGCGGCTGGCCCGAACCCCGCCGGCCCAATTCCGCGGCGCGCCGTTTCCTGATTTGATGCTCTCTTATGGAGAGCCGATTTTTTGGCGTGGTGCTGAGCCGGAGCAAGGCAATGCGACGACGCGAATTTGATCGAATGACGCAGCCGGCGCTCCTTCATATCGCACGCAGCGTCCTGGTGGCGGCGTTGGCGGCGGCCTGGCTGGGCGAAGCGCGGGCGCAACCGCAGCCTTTGCCGGTCATCGCATACGTCAACGGCGGCGTGCCGGAGCCGTCCGCGCCTTACGTCGCCGCGTTTCGCGCCGCTGCTCTTCGACGCTGTCATTGACCGCCTGGCGGGCCCGGGCGATGCGGCTGCCGAGTGTCGAGTCGGAAACGATCCGTCCGTTCCAGACCCCGGCGATCATGTCGTCCCGTGTCACGGCGCGGTGGCGGTTTTCGATCAGATAAGCCAGCAGGTCGAAGACCTGGGGCTCCACGGCGATCGTTTCGCCGGCGCGCCGCAACTCGCGCCGATCGAGATCAAGCACTTGATTTTCAAAGGCGAGCTTCACGGACGCGCCCGGTTTTTCTCCACAATGGCAAGCTTATTCTCCGCGCTCCGGGCGGAATAAGCCGACTTTTCTCCGCAAACCGGCCTTTTTTCCTCCATAAATGTTCATGTATTGTTCTTCCGGGAGTGGAGCGTGGCCTGGGCAGGCCATTGCCGGTCGGAGGGACAAATGCCGCTGCGTTGGCTCGCGTCGCTCGCAGGTGTTCGGCTTGCCATTTTTCAGCTCGCGATTGTTTGCGCCGCGATCGGCACGGGGCAGATCGGCTTGGTCCATGCGGCCGAGCTCACCTCCGCTGACGCAGAAGACGGAAAAACCATCCTGCTGCTCGACGGCAAGATTGAGTTTGGCGACGGCGAGAAACTCGACCTGAATGTCTTGGCTCTCGATATTCAAAAGCGCGGTGGCGTGTCCGCCCTTTATCTCAACTCTCCTGGCGGCCTGCACCGCGAGGCGGTCCAAATGGCCGAGGTGGTGAAGCGCTACAGGATATCCACGATCGTTGCCGACGGGGCGGAATGCGCGTCGGGGTGCTTCTCGATATTTGCGGCCGGCCATGAGAAGTTCGCGGGCTATGGCGCGGAGATCGGCGTGCATGCCTCATCCAAAAAGGACGGGCATGAAGCGCCTGACGCGACGTTCGAGACGGCAAGACTCGTCAGCACGTTCGGCGTGCCTGCCGCGATTGTCGCCAAGATCGTGCTGACGCCGCCACATCGGATGGCGTGGCTATCGCGGGACGATCTGCGGTCGATGGACGTCACGATCACAAGCAGGCTTCGTTGGCCTGACGCGGCGGACGCGCCGCGGCGGCTGACGCCGTTCGAGGCCGCCGCGAAGCCGGATGACCTGATCTGGTCGGAATACCTTGCCGACGCCTCCGAACGGTCGCGCCGGATCTACGGCCGGGACTATCGTCGCGAAATCTGTCACCCGTCCGGTCTGCTTTGCACCCGTTACTTTTACTACTTCGACAAGAAAGACGACCTCGCCACCCGGGTGACAACCGTCGAGGACATGACCGGCAACACCGTTCTGCGGGAGGTTTGCAAGTTCAACGCGGACCGCGACGTTCGGTCCTGCTTCGATTGGGACTCGCTGCAAAAATATCACGCCATACGGGAGCCGGACGGCGGGTGGAAGCGGGTCGCGGGCGAATAGTCCGTTGACCAGGCGATCGAGCCGTTGTGCTGCAGGTCGGAGGGGAGGGACGCAATGCCGCTGCGCTGGGCCGCGTCGTCTGCAAATTTCTGGCGCGCCATGTCTGGCGTGGCGATCAGCTTGGCCCAACTCAGCTTGGTCAGCTTAGTCCATGCGGCCGAGTTCACCTCCGCTGTCTCAAAGGAGGGACGAACAATCCTGCTGCTCGACGGCAGGATCGAGCCTGGCGACAGCATGAAACTCGCCCTGATGGTCACCGCCCTGGACAATCAAAACCGCGCGGTGTCCGCCCTCTATCTCAATTCCCCCGGCGGCAAAGGGGACGACGCCCAGGCGATGGCTGCGCTAGTCAAGCACCATAAGATATCCACGATCGTTGCCGACGGCGCGAAGTGCGCGTCGGCGTGCTTTATCGTGTTCGCGGCCGGTCACAAGAAGTTTGCCGATGATCGCGCGCAGATCGGCGTGCATCGTGCATCGGAGAAGGGGCAGGAGACGGGACGCGCCTTCGCGGCGACGGCCGAAATGGCCAGAACCGTCAGCGAGCTCGGCGTGCCTCCCGCCGTCGTCGGTAAGCTCGTGTCGACGCCGCCGGATCGGGTGGTATGGCTGTCGCTGGACGATCTGCGGTCGATGAACGTCACGATCACGAGCCTGCTTCGCTGGCCGCTCCCGGTCGCGCCGCCCCTGCCGGCTGTGCCGCTGCAACTGACGCTGTTCAAGCCCGTGGTCAAGCCGGAGGGCCTGAGCTGGCCGGAATACGTTGCCGTCACCTCTGAGTTGTCGCGCCGGCAGTTCGGCCCGGACACTTTTCGTGACGCCTGCAACCTGCACACCATGCTTTGCAGCCGGTCCTTCAAGTTCATCGACAAGGACAAGCTTCGCGTGGAGGTGGCGACCGTCGAGGACCTGTCCGGCAACGTCGTTCGGCGGGAGATTTGCAAGCTCGGCACAGGCCCTGCGGTTCGGACCTGTTTCGATTGGGACACGCTCGAAACCTCTCACGCCGCGCAAGACAAGGACGGCCGGTGGAAGAATGTCCCCGGCAAGACGCATTGACGGCGCGCCGGTGGGGGCGGAAGCGAGCCACCGGCAAGGGCCATTGAGGGCCCGGCCACGGGCCTGCCTCATCCTTTCGGCGGCCTTGTCGCAGGGCAGGGGGCCCCGTAACGTCAGCCTCACAACGACAACGATTGGCCCGGCCGGCTTTAAGGCGGATGCGCCGACTTGCAGGGAGAGAAAGGGCAATGATCAAGCGTCGTGATTTTGTGCGGCTGACGGCTGCGGGCCTTGTTGCGGCCCCGTTCGTGAACACGAAGGCCTTCGCCGCGGGCTTCCCGGAGAAGCCGGTGCGCTGGGTGGTCGGCTATCCGCCGGCCGGCACCACCGACATCCTGGCCCGCCTGGTCGGGCAGGGGCTCACCGAAAAGCTCGGCCAGCAGTTCATCATCGAGAACAAGCCGGGCGCGGGCAACAACATCGGCACCGAGCTCGTGATCAATTCCGCGCCCGACGGCTACACCGTCTATCTGGTCAATCCGGCGAACGGCATCAACGCCTCGCTCTACAAGAAGCTGCCGTTCAACTTCGTGCGCGACATGGCTCCGGTCGGCGGCATCACCCGCGTGCCGAACGTCATGGCGGTGCATCCGTCGGTGCCGGCCAGGACCGTCCAGGAGTTCATCGATCACTGCAAGGCCAATCCCGGCAAGGTCAACCTGGCCTCGTCCGGCAACGGCACCTCGGTGCATCTGTCCGGCGAGCTGTTCATGGCGATGACCGGCGTGAAGATGACCCACGTGCCCTATCGCGGCTCGAACCCGGCGCTGACCGATCTGATCGCGGGGCAGGTGCAGGTGATCTTCGACAACATGCCGTCGGTGCTGCCGCAGATCCGGGGTGGCAAGCTGCGCGCGCTTGCGGTGACGACCGACACCCGCTCGCCGATGCTGCCCGACGTGCCGACGGTCGGCGACACGGTGAAGGGCTATGAGGCGAGCGCCTGGTTCGGCATGGGCGTGCCGGCCAAGACGCCGAAGGACGTCATCGCCGTGCTCAACAAGGCGATGAACGAGGTGCTCAATCAGCCCACAACGAAGACCAAGATCGCCGAGCTCGGCGGCATCCCGATGCACGGCACGCCGGAGGACTTCGGCAAGATCATCGTCTCCGAAACCGAGAAGTGGAAGAAGGTCGTCGAGTTTTCCGGGGCGAGCGTCGAGTAGGCGGCGAACCGGAACGCAATCGGCGGCCGGGCACCGGGCGGTGTCCG
This sequence comes from Xanthobacteraceae bacterium, assembly GCA_019746355.1. Next base: position 4,376 of record JAIESC010000091.1, read on the forward strand.
GCCGCCTTCGTTTCAGCAGCCGGCTTTAGTCCCAAGTCTCGTGGATGACCACGCTGTCGCGATTGTCGATGATCCGCTGGTGGTAGGGGGCCAAGGCCCACACCACGCCGGCGGTCGCAAGGAGGATCGCGGCCCAGACGATCACTTCCATGGTCAGCACGAACATGCTCGGCACGAGACACTCCGCCACAGCCGGAAAAAGGTATCGGGCAGCCCCCGCGGCGGTTACGACGTTGCCCTGCGGCGCGCTTATAACATGGGACGCTGTCGCCTGGTGCCGCCTCGGAGCAGGGCTTGAATTTAAGCGGCCATGGCGCCGCAACGAGGTTGAGCGGCGATACATCGGCGGCCGCCGCCTTCGATCAAACTTGAACGAGTTCGTTCAGAGGCGGCGGCCTAGGCTCATCCGCGGTTGGAGGAGCCAAACATGGCCGAAGCGGGAAACAACGATTTGAACAACCCGAAATGTCCGAGGTGCGGCCAGCCGATGCGCCTCATCGGCGGCATGCCGCAGACGACCAACCTGCCGCGGCTCGACAGCTACCGCTGCGAAGCGTGCAACGAGGTTTGCGTTCTGGAGGGCCGGAGCACAGAACCGGGCGTCGCGGCGCTTTTGTCCGCCATCGGTCCGAGCCTTATCGTCGCCGGTGTCGGTGCGTTCAGCGCGGCGACCGTCGCGCTGGTGGGCTCGGCGCTTCAATGAGCTCTGGCCCGGATCGCCTTCCCCGGGGTCGGCCGGTCCCCCGGCCATGCCTGCAGCAGCCGGTCGGCGATTTCCCCCGCAAGTTCCAGCCACAGCGCCCGGCCCTTCTCGTCGCGCGCCCGGCTGGCGCGCTCGAGGCACCGGGCTGCCATCTCGCTGAGGAACTGAAAGTCGCTGTCGTCCATGGACCGCGCGCCGGAGAGGTGTCCGCAGGAAAAACACCGCCCGCAGCCGCAAATTCCTACGGTTCGCGAAAATTCCCGGCCGGCGATACCATAACCGTTAGATGAGCGGACGTGACAGGCCGCCACCTGTCGGTGACGGGATGGCAGGGCAAGCCCATGCGACCGGCTGACGAAATCATCCTGCGATCTGCAACGCCTGACGATGTCGGAGCGATGGTGGAAATTTCCGCGGAAGCGCGCTCGCGGTACAAAACCATCTCCGCCTATGAATATGTCGCGGGGACACCGGCCGTCGCGGAAGGCCGCTTCCGCGCCGGTCATGCGATTCTCGCGGAGACTTCGGCGCGGACGATCCTGGGTTTTGCGCTGATCTGTCCTCTAGATGGGTTGCTGTTGCTCGACAATATCTCCACGTCTTCCCATGCGAGTGGCCGGGGGATTGGCAGAGCCTTGCTCGATGCAGTTTTGCAGCAGGCCGCAGTGGACGACTATTGCGCCGTCGCGCTGACGACATTTCGCGACCCGCCTTGGAATGGACCCTGGTTTCGGAAGTTTGGTTTCGTCTCCATGCCGGATACCGCAATCGGTCCGGAGCTCCGCGCGATCATCGGGCACCAAGCCGCCTACCTGGACCCCCAAACGCGAGAAACGCTCTGGCGGTCGCGCGCTACTCCGCCTTGATCCCCATCTCGTTGATCAGCCTGCCGTAAGTCGTGGCGAAATAGTCGATATGCTTCTTCAGGTGCGCCGGGGTGTTGTCGCGGCCCTCCGCCACCTCGAGGCCGAAGCCTGTGAGCCGCTCGCGCACCTCCTTGTTGTCGAGCGCGGTGACGAATTCCTTGTTGAGCAGCGCCGCGACCGGGTCGGAGATGCCCTTCGGCCCCAGCACGAAAATCTGCACGCCGGCCGTATAGTCGATCCCGGCCTCCTTGACGGTGGGCACGTTGGGCAGCTTCGCCATGCGGCGCTCGCCGGTCACCGCCAGCGCCACGAGCCGGCCGTCGTTGATCTGCGGCATCGCCAGCGTCGGCGTGTCGAAGGTGAGCTGCACGTCGTTCTGCAGGAGCGCCTGCAGCATCGGGTTGTTGCCGCGATAGGGCACGTGCACCATGTCGAGCTTCGCGGCCTTGGCGAACTGCGCGCCGATCAGGTGCTGCGGGCCGGCGATGCCCGACGAGCCCCAGTTGATCTTGCCCGGGTTCGCCCGCACGTAGGCGACGAACTCGGCAAGGGTCTTGAACTTCGACGTGCTCGCCGCGTTCGTCGGCATCACCATCATCGTCGAATAGATGCCGGCGACCGGCGTGAAGTCGTTGCTCGGATGCCAGGGAAGCTTTGAAAGCAGCGGCAGCGTCGCGTGCGAGCTGGTGGTGGCGAGAAGCGTCGTGCCGTCGGCCTCGGCGCGCATCAGCTCGTTCACCGCAAGCGCGCCGCCCGCGCCGGGCTTCGACTCCACCAGCACCGGCTGGCCGATCTGCTCGCTGACCTTCTGGCCGACGATGCGCGCCACCACGTCGACGCCGCCGCCCGGCGCGAACGGCACCAGCAGCCGGATCGGGCGGTTGGCAAGTTTCGCCTGGGCCAGGACTTCGGTGGTGCTGAATGCACCCAGTGCAAGCAGAACGCCCATAGCCAGTTGCGCAACCCGCATTAGTTTTCTCCGCAGCAATTTTACGTGCCGCCGCTTGGCAGCCTTCAGCGAGTCTAACGCTTCCTCTCCGGATTGGAATGAGCCTAGTATGCCGTACGCTCAAGCGCTCATTCAGAGGACGCAATGACCCGCAAGAAGCCCGAGGATCTCCGCAGCCACCGCTGGCTCGGCGTCAGCGACATGCGCTCGTTCGGTCACAAGTCGCGGCTGCGCCAGATCGGCTATGACGCGGAGGATTGGGCCGGCAAGCCGGTGATCGGCATCATCAACACCTGGAGCGAGATCAACCCGTGCCACGCGCATCTGCGCGTGCGCGCCGAGAACGTCAAGCGCGGCGTGCTGCAGGCGGGCGGCTTCCCGATCGAGCTGCCGGCGATGTCGCTGTCGGAGACCATGGTGAAGCCGACCACCATGCTCTATCGCAATTTTCTCGCGATGGAGACCGAGGAGCTTTTGCGCTCCCATCCGCTCGACGGCGCGGTGCTGATGGGCGGCTGCGACAAGACCACGCCCGGGCTGATCATGGGCGCGATCAGCATGGGCATCCCTGCGATCTACATCCCGGCCGGTCCGATGCTGCGCGGCAACTGGAACGGCCAGTATCTCGGCTCCGGCTCCGATGTCTGGAAATACTGGACCGAGAAGCGCGCCGGCAACATCAGCGAGGAGCAGTGGGACGAGATCGAGGGCGGCATCGCCCGCTCGTTCGGCACCTGCATGGTGATGGGCACGGCCGCGACGATGATGGCGATCACCGAGGCGCTCGGCTTGGCGCTGCCCGGCTCCTCGTCGATCCCGGCCGCGGATTCCAACCATCCGCGCATGTGCGGCGTCGCCGGCCGCCGCATCGTCGAGATGGTGTGGGAGGACTTGACGCCCGACAAGATTCTGACGCCGGCGGCATTCGACAACGCCATCAAGGTGCACATGGCGATGGGCGGCTCGACCAACGCCATCATCCACGTGGTGGCGATGGCGCGCCGCGCCGGCATCCCGGTGGACATGGAGGCCTTCGATCGCCTGTCGCGGCAGATCCCGGTGCTCGCCAACGTGCGCCCTTCCGGCAAATACCTGATGGAGGATTTCTTCTACGCCGGCGGCTTGCGCGCGATGATGCAGAACATGCGCGAGAAGCTCGACCTTTCGTGCCTCACGGTGACGGGCAAGACCATCGGCGACAACATCGAGGGCGCGAAGGTGCACATCCCGGACGTGATCCACGGCCTGAACGACCCGATCTATGCCGAGGGCGCGACCGCGGTGCTCAAGGGCAACCTCGCGCCGAACGGCTGCGTCATCAAGCCCGCGGCCGCCGATCCGCGCTTCCTCAAGCATCGCGGCAAGGCGATCGCCTTCGAGGACTACAACCACATGATGCGCGAGATCGAGCGCGACGACCTCGACGTCACGCCCGACCACATCCTGGTGCTCAAGAACGCCGGGCCGAAGGGCGGCCCCGGCATGCCGGAGTGGGGCATGCTGCCGATCCCCAAGCGGCTTCTCGGGCAGGGGGTGCGCGACATGATCCGCATCTCCGACGGCCGCATGAGCGGCACGAGCTACGGCGCGTGCATTCTCCACGTCGCGCCGGAAAGCTTCGTCGGCGGACCGCTCGCCTTCGTGCAGACCGGCGACGAGATCGAGATCGACGTCGACAGACGGATGATCCATCTGCACGTCAGCGACGCGGAGCTTGCCCGCCGCAAGGCCGCCTGGACGCCGCCGCCGCCGAAATATCCGCGCGGCTATGGCGCGATGTTCTCCGAGCACATCGGCCAGGCCGACCAGGGCTGCGACCTCGACTTCCTGCAGGGCAAGGCGGCGATCCCCGAGCCGGAAATCCACTAAGTGGCGTGCAAATCGCCTCTGCCACCGGGGGTGGGCTTAACGATGAAAGCTCCGGCCGGCGCTGCTATCGGCGGCCTTGCTGCGGCGCGGCGTTAACGCAAAATCGTATGGTTCGCATTACCGGATCGGTAAGGCGCATGCGGTTAGATTGGCCGCATGAAGACGGCGATCCGAAAGGCATGCAAGGCCATCGGCCGCGTGCTCGCGCGCAGGTCCGTGCGGCACGTCGCGGCGGTCTGCCTTTTGTTCGGACTGATGGTCGGGGGCGGGGCCTATTGGGCGCGACACGGCACGACCATGTTCGAAGCCAAGCCGCCGCCCGAGCTTGCGGCGCGCAGCGATAACATCACCGGGTCTCGCGGCATGAAGGACGACGATCCGGTAAAGAACTTTCCCCGCACCGGCGTCGGCCATGTGCTGTTCAGCGGGGCGGGCTCGGACAACTGCAAGCGCACGCTGTTCGACAACAAGACCGGCTCGTACAAGGAAGTCGACGACATCAGTTGCGTCAACGGCGATCAGGCGTTCGACGACAAGAAGTCCGAGCAGCTCAATTCGATGCGCAAGGCGTTCAGCGGCTCGTCGAAGAAGTAGCTCTCACCACTCGAGTGGTGCTTACCCTCCAGGGAAGGTGAAGACCGCCGATGCCGCAAGAATAACTACTCCCCCTTGATGTTCGCCTCCTTGATCACCTTGCCCCACTTGTCGGACTCCGCCTGCATGAAGGCGCGCGTCTGTTCGGGTGTGCTGCCGACCGGCCGCGCGCCCTGGTCGGCGAGCTTCTTCTGCATCTCCGGCGACTTCACGATCTTCACCACGTCGGCGTTGATCTTCTGCGTGAGCGCGGCCGGCAGGCCCGCCGGCGCGATGACGACGTACCAGAGCTCGGCCTCGTAGTCCTTCAGGCCCGCCTCGGCGAGCGCCGGCACGTCCGGCAGGATGTCGGTCGCCCTGGCCGAGGTCACCGCCAGCGGCTTGATGGTCTTGGCCTGAAGGTGCGGCAGCGCCTGCAGCACGCTCAGCACCGAAAGCGGCACGTGGCCGGCGAGCGTGTCGTTCAGCGCCAGCGCGCCGCTGCGGTAGGGCACGTGGGTGAGCTTCACGTCGGCGAGATAAGCCAGCAGCTCCATCGACAGGTGCTGGATCGAGCCGGTGCCAGGCGAGGTGTAGGAGAGCGCCCCGGGCTTTTCCTTGGCGAGCGCCAGCATCGACTTCACGTCGTTCGCCGGAAAATTCGGATGCGCGAAGATCAACAGCGGCGACGACGCGATCTGCACGATCGGCGTGAAGTCCTTCATGGCGTCGAACGGCTGCTTCGGATTGAGATGGCCGTTGGTGACGTGGCCCGACACGATCATCATGAGGGTCTGGCCGTCAGCCGGGAGCTTCGCGAGCTGACCCGCCGCGATCGCGCCGTTCGCGCCGGCGCGGTTCTCGATGATCACCGGCTGGCCCCACGTCTTCTCCAACTCGCGGCCGATGTCGCGGGCGATGATGTCGGTCGAGCCGCCGGCCCCGAAGCCCACGAACATCTTGACCGGGCCGTTGGGCCAGCTTTGGGCGTGGGCAGCGGAAACGCCAAGGCACGCCATCGCCGCCGACAACAACAGGCCCATCCAGCGCATCATTTGAGTGCTCCCGCCATTCCGTTATCGCAACTTGGGCCCTTCCTTTAGTTGGTTGCCCGTGCCCCGCCAAGCGGGCAGAGTGCCCGCCGAAAACCAAGGCGGGAGGATCTGATATGGGTTGGCGGAATGTGGTCGTGGCACTCGGCGCTGCGATGCTGACCGCGTCCGCCACGCAAGGCGCGTTCGCGCAGCAGGTCTGCCCCGAGAATGTGGTCCGCATCGTCTCGCCGTTTCCGGCCGGCGGACCGACCGACGTCGCCGCCCGCATGCTCGCCGAGAAGCTGAAGGACCGCATCGGCCAGAACGTCATCGTCGAGAACCGCGCCGGCGCGGGCGGGGCGGCCGGAACAGGCTACGTCGCGCAGCAGCCCGGCAACGGCTGCACGTTGCTCCTGTCCTACGACACGCACGCGGTCAATCCGGTGCTACTGCAGCTTCCGTTCGACACCGTGACGGCGTTCAAGCCGGTGGTGATGATCGGCACCATTCCCAACATCATCGCGGCGCATCCGGCGCAGCCGTACAAGACCTTTGCCGGGATGGTCGAGGTGGCGAAAAAGGCACCGGACACGCTGGCCTATGCCACCGGCGGCACGGGCACTGTCGCGCATCTGTCGATGAAGCAGATCGAGCAGAAGTACGACATGCTGCTGCGCAACGTGCCCTATCGCGGCGGCGCGCCGGCGGCGGCCGATCTCATCGCCGGGCATGTGCCGCTGATGGTCGGCTCGGTCCAGGCGCTCGGCAAGTTCGTTCAGGACGGCAAGGCGCGCGCGCTGGTCCAGCTCGGGCTGAAGCGCCACGTCATGCTGCCCGATACGCCCACCCTCGACGAGCTCGGCATGAAGGGCTTCAACAGCGTGTCGTGGATGGGAATCTTTGTGCCGTCGACCAGCACCGATGCGGTGGTCGCGCGCTACCATCATGAGTTGAAAGCGGTGCTCGAGGACGCCTGGGTGCGTGAACGCACGGCGTCGATGGGCGTCGAGCTCAATGCCGGCGCGCCGGCCGACCTCGGCAATTTCGTGAAATCGGAGATCGCGCGCTGGGGCGAAGTGGTCAAGCGCTACAACATCAAGGTGGAGTGAGCGGAGATGAAGCTTGTGACCTTCAGGAAGGCCGGCGAGGAGCGGCTGGGCCTGCTCGCAGGCGAGACCGTGATCGATCCGCTCGCGGCGTCGGGCAATCCCGCCGTGTTCGGCAGCGCGCTCGCCTTCATCAAGTCAGGTGCTGCGGGAATGAACGCGGCGAAGGCGATGCTCGCCAGTCCGCCGAAAGCTGCCACGGTGGCGCTCAAGGACGTGAAGCTCGCCGCCCCGATCCGCCCGGCCACCATCCTTTGCAGCGGCAGCAACTACCGCGACCACAACGCCGAGAAGGCCAACACGCCGATCAGCGGCAAGGAGCCGGAGTTCTTCGTCAAGACCGCCGATTGCGTGGTCGGCCCCGACGAGCCGATCGCCTTCGACGAGCGCTTCTCGAAGAAGATCGATTGCGAGACCGAGCTTGCGATCGTCGTCGGCAAGCCCGGCCGCTTCATCGAGGCTTCCCGCGCGCTCGACCACGTGTTCGGCTACACCATCGTCAACGACGTCACCGCGCGCGACCGCCAGGTGCGCCGGACGCCCGAGGGCATGACCTGGTACGAGCTCGGCTCCGGCAAGGCGTTCGACAGTGGCGCGCCGCTCGGGCCGTGCATCGTCACCGCCGACGAGATCGGCGACCCGCAGAATCTGAAGGTGATGTCGCGCATCAACGGCGAGCTGCGCCAGTCGTCCAGCACGTCGAACATGATCTGGACCTGCGCCGAGCTGATCCACTTCTTCTCGCGCAACTTCACGCTCAAGCCCGGCATGGTGATCATCACCGGCACGCCGGCCGGCACCGCCTGGTCGGCCGACAAGGAGCTGGGCGGCAAGGGCGTGACCCAGCCCGGCCTCGTTCCCGCGACGCGCTATTGCCTGCCGGGCGACATCGTCGAATGCGAGGTGGAAAAGATCGGCGTGCTGCGCAATCCGATCGCGCAGCATGCGGCGGCATCATCGAGCATCGCCGCTGAGTAGATTCTTCCGTTGTCGAGTTCGCACCGACCCATCCACGTCATGCCCGGCCTTGTGCCGGGCATCCCGATGAGGAGAGCGCAATGCCCACCCAAGCGAGATGGCCGGGACATAAGCGAGCGAAGCGACGCCGTCCTTCGGACGACTATGCCCGGCCATGACAGCGGTTAGGTCGGTAGAGAAAGTTTCAGGTGTAGAACGCGTCAAGAGCAATGCCAGAGGTGGAGAAACCGCCCGGTCCGAGGAAACGCTGAAATTCACTCCAGGGAGAGTTGCAATGCACCGCCGCAGGTTCCTGCAGGGCGCACTCGCTGCGCCGATGATTGGTTCGTTCCCCTTGTCGGCCGGTGCGCAAGCCTGGCCTTCGCGCAACATCACGCTCGTGGTCGCGTTCCCGCCGGGCGGGCAGGCCGACCTTGCGGCGCGGCCGGTGGCGCAGGCGCTGGAAAAGATCCTCGGCAAGTCCGTGGTGGTCGACAACCGGGCAGGGGCGGGCGGCCTGGTCGGCAACGCCTTCGTGGCGCGCGCGGAGCCCGACGGCCATACGCTCCTGATGGCGCTCTCCTCGATGATCTTCCTGCCCGACGCCGAGCGGCTCTACGACCGCAAGCCGTCCTATGAGCTCGACAGCTTCGTGCCGATCGCCCGCGTGCTCGCCGATCCGGGCGTGCTCGGCGTGCGCGCCGATGCGCCGTGGAAGTCGGTGGCCGATCTCGTCGCCGACGCCAGGAAGCGTCCGGGGCAGATTTCCTACAGCTCCTCGGGCAATTACGGCGCGTCGCACGTGCCGTTCGAGATGTTCCAGCGCGCGGCGGACTGCAAATTGCTGCACGTGCCGTATCGCGGCGGCGGCCCGGCGCTGACCGCGTTCCTCGGCAGCCAGGTCGACATCACCGCGCAGGCTCCGGGCGTGATCAACCCGCACGCCCGCGATGGCAAGGTGCGGCTGCTCGCGCACTGGGGCGGGAAACCCACGCCGGAGCTCAAGGGCATCCCGACCATGATCGAGCTCGGCTACAAGGACGTCGAGTATTACATCTGGGCCGGGCTGTTTGCGCCGAAGGGCACGCCTGCCCCGGTGATTGCGCGCTTGCGCGAGGCGATGAAGCAGGTGATGGGTGACACGCAGGTCACCTCGATCTACGAGAAGGCCGGCAGCCCCGCCGCCTATATGGACCAGGGCGAATTCGCAGCCTTCGTCGAGGCCGACGCCAAGCGCCTCATCCCTGTCATCAAGAGCATAGGAAGACTGGACGAGAAATGAAGATCGGACTTTTCGACCACATCGAGCACGGCGACCGCCCGATCGCGCAGCTGTTCGACGAGCGGCTGCAGTTCATCCAGCTGGCCGATCAGGCGGGCTTCTACTGCCTGCATCTCGCCGAGCACCACCAGACACCGCTCAACATGGTGCCGGTGCCGGGCGTGTTCATGGGTGCGGTCGCCCGTCTGACCAAAAAGATCAAGATGGGGCCGCTGGTCTACCTTTTGCCGGTGGTGTCGCCGCTGCGCATGATCGACGAGATCTGCATGCTCGACCATCTGACGCACGGCCGCGCCGAGATCGGCGTCGGCCGCGGCGTCTCGCCGTTCGAGCTGAAGTACAACAAGGTCGATCCGGAGAAGTCGCGCGACATCTTCATCGACGCCTATCGCTGCGTCTCCAAAGGCCTCACCACCGATGCGCTGACCTACAAGGGCCCGTACTACGAATACGAGAACGTACCGATCGCGCTGACGCCGTATCAGAAACCCTTCCCGCCGTTCTGGTACGGCTCCTCCGGCGAGGAGGGCTCGACCTGGGCCGGCGAAGAAGGCCTGCACTTCGTCACGCTTGGCCCCAACCCTTCGGCCAAGGCCAACATCGATACCTTCAAGCAGGCCTTCGCCAAGCGCGGCAACAAGCCCGCGCATCCCAAGCCGGAGTTTCCCGGCGGCATCGCCATCGGCGTGCAGCGGCATATCTTCGTCGACGAGACCGACGAGAAGGCGCACGCCTGGGCGCGGCCGGCAATGAACAAGCACCTCGAGCACATCAACTGGATCAGAACCCGGCACGGCGTGACCGCGACCCAGGCGCGCATCCGCTCAACGCGCGGCACCAACTACGAGGAATGCTTGGAGGAGGGCACGGTGATCGCGGGTTCGCCCGCGACGGTGCTCAAGAGCATCGAGCGGCACGCCAAGGAGATCGGCTTCAATTATCTGCTCGCCTATCTCTTCCTCGGCAACATGCCGTTCGAGACCGCGATGCGCTCCATGAAGCTGTTTATCGGCGACGTGATGCCCGCCGTGGAGAAGATGTAGCTCTTTTCATCTGGGGCGGTGAGGAAGGAGCAAATGCCATGCCCGCCAAGCGCCAGCGCATCCAGCCCGACAAGCTCCACGTCCGCAAAGACGGCAGCAAAGTCCTCTACTCCCAGGTGATGGTCGTCGAGGTCGGCAGCACCAGGCACACCTTCGTCGCCGGCCAGACGCCGCGCGACCGCGACGGCATCTGTGTCGGCGTGGGCGACATGCGGGCGCAGATCGAGCAGGTCGGCAACAACATCCGCGACGCGCTCGAAGCCGCCGGCGCAACGCTCGCCGACATCGTCCGCACCACGACCTACGTCACCGACATGGACGAATACTTCAAGCACCAGGACATGCGCATGCGCTTCTTTGCGGGGGCGCTGCCGACCAGCACCACCGTGCAGGTGGCGCGCCTGTCGCGGCCGGAGTTCATGGTCGAGATCGAGGCCTTCGCGATCGTCTGACGGTCCGTTCGCAACCGCCGCACGGGCGTTGCAAATTCGCCGCACCGGCGATTGAAAGCGCCGGACGTCCGCACGCCTCGAGGAATTTCGCAAGCAAATCAACGTCGATCGTTGCAAACGATTCTATCTCCGTCGCAGCGTCCCTTGTGGGCCGTTTCGGGATTCCGTTAGCTTTGGCGCGGCAGATCAGCCGACGCGAAACGGGGCGTAAGGGGGTTTCGCACCGGCTTGATTGTCAGGCCCCTCGGGGGAGGGGCCTGCGCCGTCGCTCCGACGTGTGCGCACGTTCGAGCAGCTAAGGCCCCGCCCGATCCGGGCGGGGCCTTTTTCTATTTGAGGCGCGCGATCCTGTCGGGCGCGCGAACGGTCCGGTCATCGGTCGTGCCGCCGGCCGCCGCCGCGGTTCCTGTGTCGGCTCCGTTTCACGCCTTCCACGTCTGAAAATCGGAAATGACCCGGAACGTTTGCCTTCGGCTGAGGCTTGATTTCTCAGAGCCCTCGCAATGCCGCTCACACGGAGCCAACGACCATGCACGGACTCATCTATCTGATCGGCCTGATCGTCGTGATCATGGCCGTCCTTTCCTTCCTCGGCTTGCGCTGACGACGACGGGAAGGAACGACTCAATGACCATCGCCGAAACCGAAGTCATGGGGGTCGTCGAGGAAGCGCCGCCGCGCGTCGAATGGGGACCGGTGATCGCCGGCGCGATCGCCGCCGCGGCGCTGGCCTTTGTACTTCATGCCTTTGCCGCCGGCATCGGTATTTCGCTGAGCTCGACCGCGCCGACCTGGCGCGACGCGTCGATCGCGCTGGTGCTGCTGTCGGGCCTCTATCTTCTGCTCGCGGCCTTCATCTCCTACGGGTTCGGGGCCTATGTCGCCGCGAGGCTGCGCTGGCGTCGCGCGGCGGGAGCCGGCGACGGATCGTTCTCCGACGGCATGCACGGCATCGTGGTCTGGGCGCTGGCGACGCTGCTGACCGCGATCCTTGCAGTCGCGGTGGCGGGCTTCGGCACGCACCTCGCTGCGCCTGCGGGCGCTGCCGGCCCGTCGCAATCCGTCGTTGGCGAAAACATCATCGCGCTCGATCTCGACCGCCTGTTCCGCGCCGAGCGGCGTCCGCAGGCAGGCTCGGCCCAGACAGGCTCGGCCCAGACAGGCTCGGCCCAGGACAACATGGGCACCGCCCGCGCCGAGGCCGCGCGCATTCTGCTCACCGCCTCGAGCCACCGCGGCATGCTGCCGGAGGATCGCCAATACCTCGTGCGTCTCGTCGCCGCCAACACCGGCCTTGCGGCTCCCGAAGCCGAGCGCCGCGTCGAGGCGGTGGTGGCCCGCGCCAAGGAGAGCATCGACCGGGCGCGGCACAGCGCGGCGATCCTCGCCTTCATGGCGGCGGCGGTCGCGCTGCTCGGCGCAGCCGTCGCCTGGTGGACGGCATGCACCGGCGGCCAGCACCGTGACGGCCTCGTCGCGATCCCGGACTTCTGGAACTGGGGCGACCCCACCAAACGCGCCTGACGCGCGGGGCTGCAGATGTCGGCACAACGCACCAACGCCTTCCTCAGCGGCGGACCATCCCGGACGCTGAAAGCCGTCGCGTTGTCGCTCATCGTGCTGGCGCTGACTGCTGCGGCGGAAGCCGCAGCGCTCGACGCCGCCGCGATCGACGCGGCGGAGTGGCGCGGCAACGCCCGCAACGCCAAACAACAGCCCGACAGGATTTCGCCGCTGATCGTCAAGGCGCAGGTGCTGCTGGCGCGCGCCCGCTTTTCGCCGGGCGAGATCGACGGCCGTCCGGGCGAGAATTACAAAAAGGCGCTGCGCGCCTACGCCGAGCAGAATGGCGGCAATGCCGACGAACTGAACAGCGAGCTTTGGCAAACGCTCAAAGCGGCCTCGACCGAGCCGGTGACCATCGACTACACACTGGCGTCGGAAGACGTGTCCGGGCCGTTTGTCCGCAAGCTGCCGAAGAAGATGGAGGCGATGAAAAATCTGCCGCGCCTTTCCTATACGAGCGCGCGGGAGCGCGTCGCCGAAAAATTTCAGATGAGCGAAGAGCTCCTCGCCGCGCTCAATCCCAAGAAGAAGTTCGACGAGGCCGGGACCACTATCACCGTGGTCAATGCCGCCGCATCGAAGATTCCGGCGCGGGTGGCACGGATCGCGATCGACAAGGACACCCAGATCCTGCGGGCGTTCGGGCCTGATGGCGCGCTGCTCGCCGTCTATCCGGTGACCGCCGGCAGTGAGGAAAAGCCGACGCCGAGCGAGACGCTGAAGGTGACGTCGATCACCAAAAATCCGACCTATCGCTACAACCCCGCCTATGCGTTCAAAGGCGTGAAATCGCGCAAGCCCTTCACCATCAAGCCCGGCCCGAACAATCCGGTGGGTGTCGTCTGGATCGCACTGTCATCGGAAGGCTACGGAATTCACGGCACGCCCGAGCCCGGAAAGGTCAGCAAGACCGAGTCGCACGGCTGCATCCGCCTGACCAACTGGGATGCGTTGCAACTCGCCGGCTCGCTGAGCAAGGGCGTTTCCGTCGAGTTCAGCGGGGAGGGCAAGGACGCCCGGGCGCAGCCCGCGGATCGCAACGGCAAGGCGAGAACCGCCAATCGTCGCTAGGGCATGATCCCGAAAAGTGTGAAGCGGTTTTCGGAAAAGATCATGCCCAAACAGGAAAATGAGCGACGGGCCTGATTCAACGAAGGTGCATCAGCCCTGGCTGCGGCTATCGCACGCCCGCCCTGTGGACCTGCCGTGCGTCATCTCTCCGTCGTGTGTCGACGCTAGGCCTTGGCGATCTGTTGGGCTTTTCCCTGCGTGCGCGGACGAGCGGCGCAACCCGGCCTCCGCATCCAAAGCTTCCTGATTCGCCCGTTCATGCATTCATTCTTGCTCAATCTCTTCCGCCGGATTCTCGGCTCCGTGCGCCGGACGAGCTTATACCCTCCGCGCTGGACATCGCTGCCGGGCGCGCGCAAGGCCGAGGTGATCAAGCTGAGCGACGTTCGCCCCCGCCGGGGCGAAGATGACGCGGCGTCTGCCGCCCGTCACGAGCTGAAGAAACTGAAATAGACCGCGGCGAAAGCGATCACCACGCAGGCGGTGCTCACCACCAGCACCACGGCGACCGGCCGGTCGCGGAAGCCCGCGCGGGCCTCGACGGCGGTTTCGACGATGTGGCCATTCTCCTTGGTCGGCATGGTGGTGCCCTCCTGGTTGGACGGACAACAGCACAGGCATTCGCTTGTTCCTCGCTGACGCCGGCATGCGTGGGCGCAAGGGAACCGAATCTTGTCTCAACGGTTGTGCGAGCCGAAAGCTGTGGAGGCAAACCATGCAAGTCAGTGAAATCTACCGTCAGCGGGCTGCCGAATGCGATCGGATGGCGCTGCAGAAGCCGAAAGAGAGCGAGCATCTGCGGGAAGTGGCGAAGACCTGGCGATGGCTTGCGGCGGCGGCGGACGAGCTTGCCGGAGCGGCAAAGACGCTTCACTAGATGCGGTCCCGGTGGGGCAGGGCGCGTGTGTCGCCAAAAACAAGGCCGGCAACTCTGATGCTTCCCTCGGCGCGCTGCGCCGTCCGATCAAGAAAAAGCCCCGCCTGCCGCGGGGCTTTTCAGTTGCCTCACTGGCACTTGTCGATTCGCGTCACCGTGGTTGTGCCGTCTCCGCGGGACACACGCACGCGTTCGCTTCGGCATTGCGGTCGGTTCGGAGCCGCGCCGAACGTCTCCGGCCGGTTCTCGTCGTCATAGAGCCAATGCTGGCGCTGGGCGACGCCGCGGCCCTGCATCGCCTCGCTACGATGCCTCTCCTCGCGTTCGCCGTCAGCGGCGATCGCGACAGGGGAAAGCAGGCAGCTTGCCAGCATGCAGAGTGAAGCCGGTCTCATGGCCCTATGTCTCTCCAGTCCGCAGAAGGAAACATCGGTTGCTTCATGAATGTTCCGATCTGCGGGTGGGCTTTTTCGCGCCGAACAGGCTTGTGAAACACTGAGGCGTCATTCCAGGCCCGCCGCCGTAGCGCGTGGAACACGCGCGTGAACACGCTATGGCGGCGGGCCCGGAATGACCGCGGGAGAGTTTTCAGTAACCTGCTAATGCATCAGCTCGCGCGGCGGCTTGATCTTGTGAAGCAGCTCGGGCCAGAGCTCCTCCACGACGCGCCGCAGGATGGGCGGACCATCGATGACTTCGTGAGCGATGATGAGACGGCGGATCGTCTCGAGCTCCTCGTCGTCCACCGATTCATGCACAAGCCGTGTCATGTCCGCCTCCGCAACTGGCATCGCCCCGCCATATCGCAGGTTCACTGGTGGTTGGCGTCAGCGCCAGAACAGTGCGAGCAGAATGATGATGGGAAGCGGGATACCCAGCAGCCAAAGCAGCGCGCCTCTGCCCAAACCCATGTGAGCCTCCATGAGGTTCGTCACGGGGAGCCAACGCCCGGCGTCGGAACGGGTTCCTACGACTCTCGTCGCATCAAACCCGCGCGATGCGGCCGGAACCATGGCGGCGCAAGGTCTTTGACGTTGCGTGACGCTTGCGATCGAAACGGAAACCACATGGATGAAACCATGGACCGCAATAACAACAACCCGACTTTGAAGGAACGCTGTGCCGCGCCCGAGCCCGGCGGCTGGGCCGACTATATCGAGGCGCGGCTCGACATGCGCGAACGCACCGAGCGGCTTCGCGCGCTTCGCCTGCGACGGCAGGCTCCCGCAAGGCAAGGCCGCGATCGCTCCGCCGCGGCCACTGAAAGACGGCGGTAGGTCCGGCGGAACGCCGGCGTGGTCCGGGCGTTGGCCCGGATGGAACAGGCTCTGGCATTTCTCGGCGGGGTCGGCGGCGCGGTGATCGGCGTCGTGGCGCTGATCGTCCTGATCGGCGCGGTCGTGCTGATGCGCTGCGCGGCTGCCGCAAGCTCGGCGAGACGAGTTGACGCGCTCGCCGCCCTCCTGGATCGGCCGTTCCACGCGATCCGGGACTGACGGCGCACGACGGGGCATGGCTCAAAGGAAGCATGGCCCGCTCAAGGCCCGGCCGCTCCCCGGCGGCCGGGTTCTTGCTGGCTGCTTCACGTCTGTTTCATCTGAGGAGCGCTGTCGCTTCGATCGTCGCGACAGTGGGCGGCGTTCAGCGTGACGACCAGCCGGTCGCCCTGCCAGAGCTGCAGCTCGTCGCCGTTCAGAAAGCGTCCGGCCAGGTCGATCGCCGCGGCATCGTCGGCCGCCTCGATCGCGATCGGGTCGCCGGTCCGTTGCGAGTCTCTCGCTTGGTACGCGTGATATTGCATGGGGCACTCGGATGGGGCACTCGGATCGACTTTAGCGCCGATGCTGCACGCTCTGCTGCATCAAACGATGTAGCGCGCACGCGCGATGCCTTGCCCGCAAAAAAAAAGCCCCGCGCGCATTGGGGTTGCGGGGGCGCAAAGCGCGGGGCCGAAGGCCAGGTTCGTGTTCACCGGAAACATTCAAACCGTAGCGCGTCCGCTCGGGGCTGTCTGTCCGGTAGACGACACAGCAGCCCACCTCGGGGCAGCCCTGCCCGAGAAAAAATCAACGGATGGGCGACGGATGATGCGCCGACGCGCGGCAGTCGGGAATGACGCGAAGGGCCTCAAAAAACTGCCGCCGCAGGAACGGCCCGCGGCGGCGATGGGGTGGCCCTATGCATCGTCGATGCCCAAGCGGCAAGGGCGAAGCAGGCGATGATGAAGCCGGAAAATGGGCAAGTCATGGTAACGGCCCTTCCCGGAATCAGGAAACCGGGAGGGGCTTTATGTCCTCAAGACAACAAGCCAAGGAGCAAGCAGTGGCGGATATCCGGGAACACTTGGAAATCATCGGCAAGGACGGTGCTCACGTCGGCACCGTTGATCGGGTCGAGGGCACCCGCATCAAGCTGACCAAAAAAGACAGCTCCCCCGGCCGCCAGGGTCATCATCAATTCATCGCTCGCGAGCTCGTCGGCGCTGTCGAAGGCAACACTGTCAAGCCCTCCGTCAACGCCGACGCTGTTCCGAAGTCCGAGCAGTCCGGCCAGAAGGTCTGACGGGGCGTGAGTGTTTCATGGCAAAGAAATGGTCGAGAAAGGTCACCGAAACCAGCGACGCGATGACGCTGGACAAAGGGGTGTTCAAAAGGACGCCACGCGGCATCGCGCTGTCCTTGAAGCGGTCTGCCGAGCGAAGCCGACGCAGGAAATCGACACCATTCCGTTCGGCAATGTCGATGCTGACGTTTTATATGAACCGGGGCGGCAAGAACTTATCGGCGGCTCAAAAGAAAAAGCTGGGCAAGGCCAAGGACGAGTTGCGTGAGCTCTACGACCGATAGCGGGCGTCGGGTGCGATAGAAGTGTGCAGCATGACAAACGAGCTCGGGAAGACGCAAGCCAGCGATAACATGCAGGAGCATCCGGCCGAGCCTGATCTCGATCACAAGATCCGTCGCCGGGCCTATCAGATCTGGATGAAAGAGGGGCAGCCGGAAGGACGTGACCGGGAACACTGGAATCGCGCCAAGGCCGAAGTGCTGGTCCGCCAACCCGGCGGCTGAAGCGGTCGTCGAATTCAACCCGCGTGCATGCCGGCATCCGGCACAAGACCTCAGTTCTGTTTTTTTGCTCAGCGGGACCGTGAACGGATGACTCCCGCGTGCGATGGCGTTCGTTGTTAAAAAAATCCGGGGCCGGCGATTGGCAGCATTTGTCGCCGGAGTTTCATGCGTTCGGCCGATCGCGCTGCTTCCCTGGAGCGTGGGGTGGCGTTTTGGGCTGGCCAACATGTGCCCACAATGTGGAAAGCTCCTGGTCCTGTCGTTCGAAGCATCCGGCAACGCAGCCGCCTCGGTGTTCCGAGGTCTTCAAGCAAGCCGCTTGCGGCGCATTGCGCAAACGCATGCGCGACAGGACGTTGGCTCGTGGAAATGCAGGACTATGTCTTTGGCCGGGGCGGTCGGACCTTGGACCGGCGCTTGTCGCCTGCCAGCCATTCCTCGCTTTCGGCAAGCGCCTTGTAGGAGGCGGCCCGCGTCGTGTGCTGGGCCCGATCGACCGTCGACGTGGGCTTCCTGCGGCTCTCGCGCAGCTCATGCGCCGCCTTGTCACGCAAACGCTCGGAATCCTTCGGCACGGGCGACCTCCCCGGAGAGGGAGTTTAGCACGTATCGGTCAGCCGTCTGTCGGGTGGAAAACTTAAACCTGGCCTGAGGCATGAGAACCCCGCGCGGCCGTTTCCTCACCGCCGGCGAATGCCGCCTCAAGGCGGAAGAGTGTCGAACGCTCGCGTTGCGGACCGACGACGACACTCAACTGGCCATCCTCGATCGGATCGCCCGGCTGTGGCTCGAGCTTGCCGAGGAGTTGGTCCGCGAGCGCCGGTTTTAGCCTGCTTGACTCTTTCCAGCCGCTGGTGCGTTCGATGTGCGCGGCGCGGCGGCAGAGGTGGTCGGCAAAGCCCGCGGCAAGCCACAGCGGCATCACCGGGCTGTCCTTGTCGTCGGGCGCGATCCGCTGGAGCTTCATGATCGAGCCACAGGATGGACAGGACACCTGTGGAATTGCCGGATGCATCTTGCTCACGTGCGCCTCTTCATTTTTGCCAACCCATTTTTGACGAGCGTCATAACCCCGAACCTTCTCCGCAGTTCCTCCGGCAATTTGCGAAATCGCAGTGCGATCACCATTTCGAGGGCTCGCTTCACTCGTCATCTTCAAGAGCTCTCCCTTGCCAGGCGATGCGCAAGCCCACCCCGATCTGTTCGGCGGCCTTGACGATCTGCCGTCGGGCTTTTGCTATGCGACCGGGTTGATTTCGGCGCCGGGCGAACGTGCGCTTGTCGCCCGCATGTCTTCGCTGCCGTTCAAGGAGTTTGAATTCCAGGGCTTTCTGGGTAACCGTCGCGTGGTCTCGTTTGGCTGGCGTTATGATTTCAATGGCGGTGGCTTCCAGAAGATCGAGCCCATGCCCGATTTCCTTTGGCCGCTGCGGGATCGTGCCGCGGAATTTGCCGGGCTCGAGCCGCAGGCGCTGGAGCATGCCCTGCTGACCGAATATCGACCCGGCGCAGCGATCGGCTGGCACAAGGACCGGCCGGTGTTCGACGACGTGGTCGGTGTATCGCTCCTTGCTCCCTGCCAGTTTCGCTTTCGGCGAAAGGCCGGCTCGAAATGGCAGCGGCGTTCCCTGACCGTGGAGCCGCGTTCCGTCTATCTGCTGCGAGGCGCGTCCCGGACCGAGTGGCAGCACAGCATTCCCGGCGTGGACGCATTGCGCTACTCAGTCACGTTCCGAAGTCTGAAGAGGTGACCGACCGGGATGTTCAGGTCACTGCGATCGGGCAGCGTCAGGACGCCGAGGCTGGTGCGGGGTGTTCTTTGCCCGTTCGGACGCTTTCTCGTGCGACGCCGTGGCCGATGCGTCTGCCGCGCGCGCCAGGCTGAGCCATGCCCTTGCAACGTCGCGCAACAGCTTCCGGCCCGATGGCCAGAACTTGGACATCAGCGTGAGCGCCTCATTCGCGTGCCGCCTGTACTCGTCGGCTTTCTTCACGCCCGACCTCCAAGCCGATCCGGACTATGGATCGGATTGGCGCGGCCGTTTGTTCGCTAGCTGCCGCAAGCGTGAAAAAGTTCCCCGGGCGAGTGTGCTGGAGCCGAGCCCAGATGGGATCCAAGAGGATCGGGAAGCGGAAAATCAGCCCACGCGTTGCGGTGAAGCGGTCTGGGTCGCGGGCCGCGCCAACAGGCGTTCGCGGTGCGTCGCGAGCGTCACGTAGCATTCGCAGGCGATGGTTCGCAGCGCGTCCGGATTGACGATTTCGATCTCGCCGCGCCGATAGCGGATCAAGCCGGCCTCCTGAAAGCCATGCGCCGTCAGCGAGACGCTGGTGCGCCGGACGCCGAGGAAGGCGGCCACCGCCTCCTGCGTCAGGGTGAAGCGGCCGCCGCAGAGATCCTGCGCGCGCAACAGCCAGCGGGCGAGCCGCGCGTCGAGGCTGTGGGCCACGTTGCAGGCCGCCGACTGCTGAGCCTGGGCGGCAATGTAGCGGTCGTAACCCTCGAGCCGCTTGCGGAACTCCGACCCAGCCGGGCCGATCCGCCGCAGCCAGTCGGCGTCGATGGCGAGCGCCGGGCCTTCGATCTGCACCACGGCGCGGTTGAGCGCGATGCCCTGCTGCAGGGCTTCCTGTCCGCCCACCGCGCCATCGTGGCCGATCAGCGCGATCTCGATGACTTCACCGGTTGCAAGTGCGACCACCAGCGAAACCGCGCCGCCTTCGGGGAAATAGACCTTGTCGACCGCCCGGCCGGCGTCGTGCAGCACCTTTCCACGCGGCAGGTCCACCAGACGCAAATGCGCCGCAAGCTCCGCCCGCTCGTTTGCGGCAAGCGAAAGCAGAAGCTGGTTTCGGATCGGGTGCAGCGGCGTTCCCCGTGCTCTGTCCGCAGGGCAACAGACTAGGCCAAAATACGTTCCGTTTTCTGTAAATTTCAGGCCCGTAAGTCGGGCACCGGGCAGACGTTCACTTCCGCACGATCTTACCCTTTTTCGTCAGTGCGGTGGTGGCCTGTGCAGATGAAACCTGCGTGCTACGACCCCGATACGATCAAAACGCTCCAGCATGCGCTCGATCTCGCCTGGGACGCTTTGCCCACTGAACGGCGGCTGCGGACCAGCAAGGTGGCGCTTGCCGAGCGGATCCTATGGCTCGCGGCGAACGGCGAGCGCGATCTCGCGCGCCTGAAGGCCGGGGCGATCATCGAGCTGGTGCCGCCGCCTGACGACAAGCCCGACGTTCCGTCGCCGCCGCCGAAAGGCAGCACTGTGCGATAGTTGTCAGGGATGGGATGACCGCGCTGTGGGGCCGGTCTGATGTCGTGGGGTGGGAGTGCGGCGACATGCTTCAGCGATTGGGTCAGCATATCAGGCGGCTGCCTGGAGCGCGCCGCGGCGGCCGAAACGACAGCGGCCCATGCGACGGATCATGGCGTCAGGGAAGAGTATCTGCAACTCGCGCGGCACTGGCGCACGCTCGCAGACAGCTTCCAGTTCTGCGAAAGTCTGGAACGCTTCCTGCTGGATGCTGATATGCGCAAGGCGTCGCTTCAGCCGGAGGACAAAGGGCAGGGAAAGGTCTAGCAGGCTGCTGAAAGGGTGGAGGTGTCATTACGGGGCGCACCCGCCAGCGCGTGAACGTGCTGATGTGTTTTCAGCAGCCTGCTAGCTGCCCTTCAGCGCGCGCAACTGGCGTTCGCTTTCGCGCAACTGCTCCTCGACCTGCCGGCGATCGCTGACGTCGACAAACGTGATCACCACGCCGTCGATCTTGTCCTCCACCGTGCGATAGGGACGCAGCCGCATGTCGTACCACTTGCTGTTCCGGCTTTTTACCTCGCGGCGGATCGGCGCGAGATCGGCCAGCACGGTGCGGGCGTCCTTGATCAGCTCGTCATACTGGAGTTGATGCGCGAAGTCGGTGATCGGGCGGCCTTCATCGGTCGGCGTGATGCTGAACAGCTCGGTGACCCGATCGGTGAACCGCTTGATGCGCAGGCTCGAATCCAGGAACAGCGTGCCGAAATCGGTCGCCGCCATCAGGTTCTGCAGGTCGCTGTGCGCGCGCGAGATCGCTTCGAGCTTGAGCTTCAGCTCGCTGTTGACCGTCTGCAGCTCCTCGTTGATCGACTGCAGCTCCTCCTTGCTGGTCTCCAGCTCCTCGGAGGTCGAGCGGTATTCCTCGTTGATCGATTGCAGCTCTTCGTTGGCGGCGCGCAGCTCCTCGTTGGCGGCATCGGATTCTTCGCGCACGGTGCGCAGCCGCGCCTGGGTCAGCTCGAGCTCCTGCGTCAGCCGGCGCACCGTTTCGTCCGTCGCCCGCTCCTCGCTGCCGGTGAGCTGTTCGATCTCCTCGCCCTCGATGAACATCACCACCGCGTTGCGCGCCTCGCCGAGCTCGTCGGTCTCGGCGGCCTTGACCTGGATCAGCACCCGCCGCGCCGCGCCGTTGAAGCGCACCGGGATCGGCAGGCTCAGCGTCGAGGCCTGCTGCTCGAAGATGCGATGCAGCGCCGAGCGCAGCTCGAAACGAAGCTCGGTCCGCACCAGGTCGACCACGTCGCCGGTCAGCGGTCCGCCGGATGGTTGCAGGTAACGGCCGGCACTGTCCGAGAGATGCACGACCCGATGCGTCTCGTCGACCAGGATGCTCGGCGGCGCGAGCTTTTCCAGCGCGCGGCGGTGCGCCATGGCGTCGTTGAACGCGGCCGACGGGCTCGCGGCGCGGCCGACTTGCGCGATCTGTTCGCGCACCCGGATCGGGCCAAGCAGCCGCGGCAGCAGCCGCGGCTTGTCGCCGGTGTTGACGGTCGACTGATAGATGCGCGCGTTGCGGTCGAGATTGCGGAACATGCCCGGCGGATTGTCCGCCGTCTCCGACGAGCCCAGCATCAGGAAGCCGCCGGGATTGAGCGCATAATTGAACGTGCTGATCACCTGCTCCTGCAGCTCGCGGTCGAGATAGATCAGGACGTTGCGGCAGGAAATCAGGTCGACCCGGGAGAACGGCGGATCCTTCAGCAGGTCGTGGTGCGCGAACAGCGCCACGTCGCGCAGCTCCTGGCGCACCCGGCAATTGTCGCCCTCGCGGGTGAAGAAGCGGCGCAGCCGGTCCTCGCTGACGTCGGCCTCGATCACGCTCGGGTAGCGGCCTTCGCGGGCGATGGCGAGCGCCCGGGCATCGAGGTCGGAGGCGAACACCTGGATCGGCGGCCGCAGATCGTGCCGGCCGGCCTCCTCGAGCAGCAGCATCGCGACCGAATAGGCCTCTTCGCCGGTGGCGCAGCCGCAGACCCAGATGCGCAACGTGTCTTCGGGGTCGCGGCCTTCGAACAGATGCGGCAGCGCCAGCTTGCGCAGGCCTTCATAAGCCTCGGCGTCGCGGAAAAACGTGGTGACGGAAATCAAGAGGTCGGCGAGCAGCGCCTGCGCCTCGTCGCTGTTTTCGCGCAGCACCTCGTAATAGGCGGACAGCTCATCGCTCCGGGTGACCTGCATGCGCCGGGCGATCCGCCGCAGCACCGTCGAGCGCTTGTATTTGGAGAAGTCGTGGCCGGTGCGGATGCGCAGATGCGCAAGGATGCGGCGAAGCTGCTCCTCGTCGATCTGCGGCGAGTCGACGATGGAGGCCGTGTGCTTGAGCCGGATCAGGTCAGCCAGACGCCCGGCGAGCTCGCGCACCGGCAGCACCACGTCCACAACGCCGGTGGCGATGGCGCTGCGCGGCATCGATGCATATTCCGCCTCGGCCGGGTCCTGCACCAGGATGATGCCGCCGGACTCCTTGACCGCCCGCACCCCGACCGCGCCGTCGGTGCCGGCCCCGCTGAAGATGACGGCAAAGCCGTCGCCCAGGCGCTCCGACACCGAGCGGAAGAACAGGTCGATCGGCGCGCGCAGGCCCTGCGGCTCGTCGAACTTGAAGGCGGTGATCTGATGATCGACGATTTCCAGCCGGCGATCCGGCGGGATCACGTAGACATGGTCGGCCATGAGCTTCTGGCGATCGACCACCTGGAGCACCGGCATCTTCGTGCGCGCGGCGAGGATGCCCGGCAGCTCGCTGCGGCGATCCGGGTCGAGGTGCACCACCACGACAAACGTTGCGCCCGTATTCGCGGGCATGGTGCTGAAGAAAGCCTGCAGCGATTTCAACCCGCCGGCTGACGCGCCGATCGCGACAACGACAGGGTCATCGGCCCCGCGCGTTGACTGAGGGCTGTTGTCGACCTCGTTGGTCATTGTCTTTTTCCGTGGAATTGTTTGCCGGCGAGCATACCGGGACCGTCGAAAACTGACAACGCCAGAGCAGATTCGTGTGACAGGTTCCCGCCGATGACCGGAACATTGGACCTGACGCACGGGTTACCCCGCCGGAAAGATCCTCATGGCCAATCGCGACATCATCGCCATCGGTACCTCGGCGGGCGGCGTCGAGGCGCTGCTGTTCCTTGCGAAACATTTCCCCCGCGAATTTCCCGCGGCCGTGATCGTGACGATTCATCTGCCCAACCACGGAGCGTCGAGTCTTGATGAGATCCTGGCGCGCGGCGGACCTCTGCCGGCTGCTTTTGCGGAACACGGCGCTCGCCTGCGAAAGGGCCGCATCCACATCGCGCCGCCGGACCGTCACCTGCTGATCGAGAACGACCGGATGGTCCTGGGGCAGGGGTCGCGCGAGAACAACTCGCGCCCGGCGATCGACCCGATGCTGCGCTCGATCGCGCTGTGCTGTGGTCCACGCTCGATCGGGGTGGTCTTGACCGGCACGCTCAGCGACGGCGCGTCAGGCCTCTGGGCCGTCGATCAGTGCGGGGGAATGACCGTGGTCCAGGATCCCAGCGACGCGGCATTCCCGGAAATGCCGGCGAATGCGCTGAACCGGCTGGAGCCCGACCACGTTGTATCATTGGAGGCGATGCCCAGCCTTTTGGCCAATCTGGTGACACAGCCGGCCGGTGCAGCCATGCCCGTTCCCGAAAGCGTCAAATTCGAAGTCCAGATCGCCAAGGGCCGGAACTCGTCGATCGACGAGATGGACGGACTTGGCCGGCGCTCGCCGCTGGCGTGCCCGGATTGTCACGGCGTGATGTGGGAGATCGACGAAGGGGAACTGGTGCGTTACCGCTGCCACGTCGGCCACGCCTATACGGCCGAATTGATGAGCGTGGCGCTGGACGAAAACCTGCGCCGGGCGCTCGGGAGCGCGTCGCGTGCGCTCGAGGAGCGAAGATCGCTCGCGAGCAAGCTGCAACAGCAAGCGGAGGGAAACGGCCAGACGATGCTCGCCGCGTCATGGTCGCGCCGTGTGCACGAGTTCCAAAAGGAGCTGGACATTATTCGCGGGGCCATCCGTCGGCTGGACGACTTAGCGGCGCGGCAGGAAGCCAGCACGGCCGCGGAATAGTTTTGATGCAGCGTTTCTTTTGCGCGATGATGCATGCTCGCTCGGGAGACTGGTCCCGAGGCAAAGGAAGGTGTCATGCCGCTGTTCTACTTTGTCCTCCGCGCCGGCCGGCAGACCATTGCTGATCGCGACGGTCAGGAGCTTGCCGACGAGGCCGCTGCCCGTCGGTATGCGACCGACGTGGCACGGCAGTTGATGCGCAATCGTGAAGGCGACACCCGCGGTTGGCGCGTGCAGGTTTGCGACGACTATCTTCGGCCTCTTTTCGAAGTCTTCTTCGCGGAGGTCGATGAAAGCCTCAAGGGTTATCCTCCGGGTTACCAACGCGCGATCGGCCAGGTGGCCCGCACGGCAGCGGGCCTCAATGACGCCGTCACGGCGATGCGCGTCACCCTGACCGATGTTCAGACCACTTTGCAGCGTGCTGGCCGGTTGTTGGCGTCGCTGTCGCCCCGGGGGGGCGCTGACGCGCGTGACGCGGAGTGCGCGAGGGGCAGGGAACATGGGACCGGGCCGCGTCGTTCAAATACGCAGGGACGGGGCTGACGGCGGCGACGTTGTTTCCGTTGCAATGGGCTGCCGCTCGTTTCCCGCCACGGTGGCGTTCGATGTACGCGTCCAAGTCTCGCCGTATCCTCATCGTCGAAGACGACGCGCTGCTCGCTTGGGAGCTTCAGGACATCCTGTCGGGTCACGGCTATGAGCTGCTCGGGCCGATCGGCCGCCTGCCGATCCTGCTGCGCCACCTGCAGAAAATCCTCCCCGACGCGGTGAGCGAGGCGGCGATCGATGCGGCGTTGCTCGACATCACGATCGACGGCGGGCCGGTGTTTCCCGCCGCCGACATGCTGGCGCGGGCCAACGTTCCGTTCGCCTTCGTGTCGGGCCACGCCCGCTTGATGATCCCGCAGGCGCATCGGCAACGGCCGCTGCTCAGCAGGCCGATTCGTCCTGCCGACGTTCTCGACACCGTTGCCGGATTGATTGAAACGCTGCGAACCGGCCAGCGGGTCGAGTTCGCGCACGCGCGGCATCCAGGCCCGCGCGGCTGACGCTTACGCTGCGTGGCGCTTCCGGGTTCTGGCTGCTTTCTTCGCGGAACGCGAGCGCTCGGCCGCCGGTCTCTGCGCGGACGCTTTGCCGCCGAGCCGTCCGCCTTTCCGCGATGGCGCGTGATCTTCCGGCTCGCCGCGGCCCGATCCGCTCTTCTTGCCGCCGTGCGTTTCCTTGTTGACGGTGGCCCAGGCGCGCCGCTCCGCTTCGTCGTGCGATACGCCGCGGCTTTCGTAGCCCTCTTCGATGTGCTCGGCCTGTCGCTTCTGCTTGTCGGTGTAGCTGGATTTGTCACCGCGGGGCATGGCTGTCGTCCTCGAGTCATTGGCGCGCCCTTGATCGGGCAACAGGCGGCAAGCCGCTTCCGTTCCAGCCAGCCGGACGTCGTTTGATCGCTTCATGCCCGCGCGAGTGGGCGGCGGGCCGGCGTCAGTGTCGTGTTTCGCGTCCGGTCTCGGCGGCCTCGCCGAACTCCTCGGCCGCCTCCGCGAGCCAGCGCCATGTTTTCGCGATTTGCTTCAGGCTGTCGCGCTCCTGCGGATTCTCCCGCGCCATTCGCTCGCATTCTGCCGCGCGTTGAAGATAGAGCTCGCTCATCTGCTGCATGACCGTCTCCGTCGTCAGAACGGGTCGAAACACACCATTCATCCTGCTCTCTCCACCTAGGCAATTCCTGCAGTGGCATGGGGGTTCGCGACGTGTCGGAAACCCGACAATCACAAATGGGCGTTGGGGAACCGATCGGGCGCACTTCAAATCGGACCTATTCCCGCTCGTTCGAGGGCATCAACCGGTGATGCCGCGGGTCGAGCGGGGAGCGGCGCTTGCGGGTCCGGCCCATCAAGCCGGACACCCCGAGGCGCCTCGGATCCCGCCTCATGGGCACTATGACCCTGGCGCGGGGAGCACTGCTGGACCGCCGGTTAGAGAGCGTGAACCGGAAGGGCCCACGCGTTCATGTTCGACGCGACGATCCGAAACGAAACTTCAAGCCGCAGACCCGCGTTGACGGCTGACCACGGAGGCATTGATGCCGAGCACGCGACACCGGGTGCCCGCGCCCACCCGCGAGGACATCAACCGCCGCATCAGGCGCGCCATCGAGCGCAGCGTGCATTATTACGAGCGGCATCCCGCCGGGATTCCCGAGCGCCTGCGCGAGCTCGACGCGGAATGGGATATCGAACGGGCGGTCGAGGCGAACGCCGCGGCGCTGTCGTTTGTCGGCGTGCTGCTCGGCGTCGGCCGCGGCAAGCGGTGGCTGATGCTGCCGGCGGTGGTGGGCGGGTTGCTGTTTCAACACGCGGTGCAGGGCTGGTGCCCGCCCGCTCAGATGTTGCGTCGCCTGGGTTTTCGCACCTTCGACGAGATCGACGAGGAGCGCCAGGCGCTCAAGGCGATCCGCGGCGACTATCGCGATATCCAGCCGGGCGACGGCCGCTCGGTCCTGCGCGCCGTTCGCGCCTGACGCCATCGCATTTGCTGCAGCTCGGGCGGTGCGCTCCTCCCCTGAAAGGGGGAGGGTCGCGTGGGGGTCAGGACGAGCGTGGGGGTCAGGACGAGCGTGGGGCGCAGTTGGCGGCGATCCCCGCGTCCTTCACCACCTTCGAACACTTCACCCATTCGCTTTCGCCGGGCCGGTTCTCGACCACGATCTCGCGGCCGAGGATGCGGCTCATCCGCTCGCCGATTAGGCGCGCCATGATGTCGTTGCCGCCGCCCGCCGCGGTCGACACGACGATGGTGATGGGCCGCGACGGATAGTCCTGCGCCGCGGCCGGAGCCACTGCGCCGATGATGAAGAGCAGAGCAGGGAAGAGTGTCAGCGGTGCCATGGCGTCGCTCGTTCGAGCAAGGTTTCGGCGTTTCTGAATTCGCAACCATGGCACGATGCCGCTTCATAAGACACGGAACCATGACCGCGCGGTGAGGCAACCAATCGCGCGCGATGGCGTTGAGTCGGGGCCATGAAGGATCATGTTGTCGCCTTGCTGGAGGCCGTGCGGCGTTCGCAGGATGAGCTCGCCGCCTATATCCATGACGAGCATGCCGGATCGGCGGCCCCGCGCGAAACCGTGCGCCAGCTTTGCGGCATCCTCGGCGACCACGCGGTGATCGCCGCCATGATCGAGCTGAGCAGCGCGCTGGACCTGCCGGTGCCCGATCCGGTGGTTCGCGGTTCCTCGCGCGCAAGGCACTGAGCCATGGACCACGCCAAGCCCTACGATGCCAACCTCGAGCGCCGCATCCGCGAACGCGCCTTCCAGATCTGGATCGAGGAAGGCCAGCCGCGCGGCCGCGACCAGGCGCACTGGCTGATCGCCGAGGTCGAGCTGACGTCCGGCCCCTCGCCGCCGCTGCAGCCCGATCCGCCGATCGGGCAGGTGGCGCAGGCGCAGCAGCAGTCCGGGCAGCGGGCGCGGCGGTGCACGGACGAGCAGGCTCCCTCGATCGTCGGCGGCACCAATCCCGACGACGTGACGCGCTAGGCTGATATCGAGGCGCTATTGAAACCTGCGCGGTCCGGCCGGCAGCGGAACGCGGCGCGGCTCCTCTTCCGGTTCCTCGACGGCGGCGGTGTCGGGCTTGGGTGCGCGCTGGGCGTCACGCTGGACATAGAGGCCGACCGCCGCGCCGGCCATGCCCAAGGCGGCGAGCGCAAGCAGCACACGTTCCGTGGGAGCCCGCATGACAGCTCCTGGCCGGGATCTGCAGGGAGTTCTGCGGCGATAATTCACAGCACGCGACTGGTGTTCCGCGGCGGCGTCAGAACCCGGCTTGCTGCAGCAGGGCTGACACTTTTTTGCTCGCAATGTTCGTTGGCTGTCTTTGGAACCTCCGCTAAGCTTGGAGTCGGCTTGCGTCTGCCCTCTGGTCCGGAGGTGGCGTATGCGTGATTTCGAGTTTCGGCTGTTTGCCACGGAGATCATCGGGCACCCCCGGTGCTCCGAGTGCAGCACGTTCATGTGGCTTTCGATCATCGAGCCCGCCGACAAGCCGGACCACGACCTGCGCCTGTTCGAGTGCCCGCGCTGCCAGCACGCGATGCGCGTGAAGGTCAAATATCGTTAGGTCACTCCGATCAATTCATCTGGAAGCCGGTTGCCTGCACGATCGGCGCCCACACCTTCATCTCGCTCGCCAGAAGCTTCGCGAAATCCTCCGGCGTGCCGCCATGCGGCTCGAAGCCGATGCGCCGGATCGCTGCGGCAATGTCTGCGGCCTTCAGGCTGTCATTGACCGCGGCGTTGATGCGCCGGACGGCGTCTGCGGGCGTGCCCGCCGGCGCGAAATCCGTAATAGGTCACCGACGCGACCTCAGCGCTGCAAGCAGCATCCGCATGGCTGCAAGCAGCAGCCGCATGGATTGTCCTTGCGTCATCGCACTACTTCGTGCCTTCCGCCATCTGCTTCGCCACCATCTCGGCGACCGGCCGCCAGGTGCGCTGCTGCTCCTGGCTCCACGCCGTCACCTCCTCGGGCGTCATGCTGCGCAGATACGAGCCGAGCGTCGCGAGCCGCTCGCGCAGCGCCTGATCGTCGAGCGCCTTGCGCAGGTCGACATTGGCCTTGCGGATGATCGGCTCCGGCGTGCCGACCGGCGCAAGCAGCACGTTCCAGCCGCCGGCGAAGAAGCCCGGCAGCGTTTCGGCCACGGTCGGCAGGTTGTTGTGCCCCGGCAGCCGCTCGGTCGATGCGATCGCGATGCCCTTGATGGTGCCGCTGGTGACTGCGCCGGCGAGCCCCGAATAGCCTTCGATCACGATCTGCACGCGGCCGGTCGCGATGTCGCCCATCGCCGCATGCGGCCCGCCGCTGTAGGGGATCATCTGCAGCTTGATGCCGGCGCGGCTCTGCAACAGCTCCATCGTCAGATGGGTGATGCGGCCGCGGCCGGTGGTGGCGTAGGACAGCTCGCCGGGCTTCTGCTTGGCGAGCGCAATCAGCTCCGGCAGCGTGCCCACCCCGAGCGACGGTGCGACCGCGATATACATCGGCTGCTGCGTCATGAAGCCGATCGACGTGAAGTCGCGCGGCAGCTCGATCGGGAAGTTCGGCGGCACGCCCGGCGCGCCCTTCACCGCGGTGAAGATCGAGGCCGCGCCGACATAGAGCGTGTAGCCGTCGGGCTCGGCCTGCGCGGCCGCGCGCGCCGCGATCGAGCCGCCGGCGCCGGGCCGGTTGTCGATGATCACCTGCTGGCCCCACACCTGCGACAGGCGGTCGGCCATCAGCCGCGCCGCGACGTCGGTGGCGCTGCCGGGCGCGGAGTCGACGATGACGCGCACCGGCTTGCTGGGATAGGGCTCGGTCTGCGCGTTTGCGCCCGAAGTCGTTGCCCATGCGATCGCACAAAGTGCGACTGTGACCGCCCATTTCATCATCGCGCGCTCCCGGTTCGCCATGACGTCACGTCAGATGCACGGCACCTCATTCCACCTTGTGACTGCCACGGCCCCCGAACCGGCCAGGCAATCCGCCGGCCAGCGTAGCATCATTTTTCAGGCGGCATCCTGCTCCCCTTGAGGCGGATGGCTGTACGAGAAGAAGAGAGCCCGGCTTTTTGGCCGGGGCGCGGAATTGGCGTGAATTGTCGCCTATGATGTCGGCGGACGCTGGCCGCGCCAAATCGGAGGCACCATGGGACGATCCTTGCGCTGTGCGGTGACGCGCTTTGGACTGATGTCGGCATTGATGTCGGCGTCGCCAGTGTTCGCCCAGGACGTCCCCGGCCTCGAAACCTGCACCGCCGAAAAAACAATGGAGCGGCGCACCGGATGCCTGCAAAGCAATGACGACTTCCTCGCGCAGATGCTGTCGAAGCTGTCGCGCGAGACGCAGGCGAGGCTCGCCGCTTCGGGCCGGGAACTCGCGGCCGCGCGGGCTGAAATTGCCACCCTCAAGTCGACGCTGGAGAAATTGAACGGCGAGCTCGCGCAGATGAAGGCGAAGATCGACGCCGCGGGCAAGAAGTAGCGAAAGCGGAACGTCCGTCCGGACCGTTCATCGCTGCGTTGCCGCGGGGACCGCCGCGGTGGTGTCGGCGCGCGGCCGCAGGATGACGCACATGGCCGCGGCAAAGATCAGGCTGAACCCGATCACGTCCATGGCGCTCGGAACTTCGCGGAGGATCAGCGCCGATATCACGACGCCGAGCACCGGCGACAGCAGCGACCCGAGCGAAGCGGTCGTGGCGGGCAGCCGGTCGACGATCCTGTACCAGAGCAAATAGCAGAACGCCGAGCCGATCAGCCCGTTCAGGAACGCGGCGATAAGCGCCTTGGCCGGAGCAAGCGCGAAGGTCGGCCAGCCCTGAAACAGCAGCGTGCAGAACAGCAGCACGACGGCGGCGATGACGATCTGCCAGGCCGTGACCGTAACCACGTCGCCGGGGATTTTGACGAGCTTCAGATAGATCGTCCCTGCCGCCCACATCACCGCGGAGGCGACCGAAAGCGAAAGCCCGATCACGTCGGCCGAGCCGAGCAGCGGGTAGACCAGCACGCCGAGCCCGCCGATGCAGAGCGCAAGGCCCAGCGCGACCATGCCGCGCAGCTTCTCGCCGAGGATCAGCCAGGCGAACAGGCAGGTCCAGACCGGAAACGAGTAGCTGACGACCGCGACGCGCCCCGTGGACGTGGTGAGCATCGCAAACGTGCAGAGCACGCCGAACGCCACGATATTGAGGATGCTCGATACGAAGAGATGCACCCATGTCATTGCGCCCTTGACCGCGAGGCTGCGGCCGCTGAGCTTGACGACGCTCATGAGGGTCACCGCGCCGACCGTGAAGCCGATCAGCCGAAAGCTCCAGGGCGAGAGCCCCGACAGGCCGATCTTGATCAGCGGCCACATCAGACCCCAGCCGGTGCCGCACAGCACCAGCAGCAGCTTGGCGTCGTTGATTCTCATGGGGGATGGAGGCTCACGTTGTCATGAAAAGGCTGCTGAGCATTCAGCAGCGTCGTAGCCCGCATGGAGCGAAGCGGAATGCGGGACGGCGGATCGGCAAGGGTGGGTCCCGGATTTCGTTTTCGCTCCATCCGGGCTACAGGTCTTCGAGATGGGCGACACCTTACTCGCCCTTGATCCCGGCGGCCTTCACCACCGGCCACCAGCGCTCGATCTCGGCCTGCTGCTGCGCCAGCAGCGCCGCCGGCGTCTGCTGCGCCACCGGCCAGATCTCCTGGCCGATGTCGGAGAGCCGCTTCTTCACCGTGTCGTCGGCCAGCGTCTCGACGACCGCGGCGTTAAGCCTGGCGACGATCTCCTTCGGCGTGCCCTTCGGCACCCAGAGCCCGTGCCAGAACGACGAGTGGAGTCCCATCACGCCCGCTTCGTCCATGGTCGGCACGTCGGGCGCGGCCCACCAGCGTTTCTTCGAGAGAACCGCGAGGGGTTTCAATTGGCCGCTGCGCACCGGCCCGAGATAGTTGGCCGCCTGGCCGAAGGTGAAGTCGATCTGGCCGGCCAGCAGGTCCTGGATGAGCGGCGCGCCGCCGCGATAGGGCGCGAGCGTGAATTTGGTGCCGGTCTCCTTCTGGAAATAGGCGGCGGCGAGATCGGTCGGCCCGCCGACGCCGACCGCGCCGCCGGTGGCCTTGCCGTCCTGCTGCTTCAGCCAGGCGATGAAGCCCTTGACGTCGTCGGCCGGCAGGGTCTTGCGCACGACCAGCCATTGCGGCGTGTCAGCGATCAGCGCCACCGGCTCGAAGTCCTTGACCACGTCGTATTGCAGGTTCTGTGTCGCGGCGTTGATCACGTGGGTCTGCACGTGGCCAAGGCTCAAGGTGGTGCCGTCGGGCGCGGCGCGCGCGACGCGGCCGGTGCCGATCGAGCCGCCCGCGCCGGTGACGTTCTCGATGATGACGGTTTGCCCGAGCGCCGCCTTCATCCGGTCGCCGATGATGCGCGCGAGCGTGTCGGACGGGCCGCCCGCGGGGTAGGGCACGACCAAGGTGATCGAGCGGGTCGGGTAGTTTTGCGCCTGCGCGATGCAAACACCCGCAGCGGCCTGCAGCAGGATGAGCATGGCGATTGTTGTGATCGCCGTCCTCGCGGATCGCATTCCGTTTCCTCCGACGCGTCGTTGTGCCGGTTCTGCTTGAGCCGCCGGTTCTGCCTTCCGCCGCATCCTATTTGGTATAAGATCGGCCCGACAACGGGGTAGCAGACGCAAAAATAACAACCCCGGATTTGTGGGCGGAATTTATAGGGAGGATCACCGATGAGCCTCAAACAGGTTCTTTTTTCTACCACTCGCGCTGGCGAGCGAAGCGAGCGGCCAGCGCGAGCACTTAATGAACGCCGCGCCGGCCCCTCGCTTCGCTTCGCTCCGCTCGGCGGCGCGGCACTGGCTTTTGCGGGAATAGCGGCGCTCGGCGCGGCAGCGCTTGCGCCCGCCAGCGCACAGCCGAAGCCGCGCACCGCGTCGATCACGGCGCCGGTCGCGATCGATGCCGACGATATCGGCGGCGTGGTCAAGGCGCCGAACGGCAAGCCCGAGGCCGGCGTCTGGGTGATCGCCGAGACCACCGATCTCCCGACGCGTTTCACCCGCAGCGTCGTCACCGACGATCAGGGCCGCTTTGTCATTCCCGATCTGCCGGTCGCCAACTACCAGGTCTGGGTGCGCGGCTATGGCCTCGTCGACTCGCCGAAGCTGCGAGCGAAGCCCGGCCAGCAGCTCAACTTCACCTCGGTGCCCGCGCCGAACGCGGCCGTGGCGGCGCATTACTATCCGGCGATCTACTGGTACGTGATGATGAAGCTGCCGCCGGAGAAGGACTTCGGCGGCTCGTCCGAGATCCCGAAGAACATCACGCGCGACACCTGGCGTCAGCGGATGAACAACGTCGACTGCATCGGCTGCCACCAGCTCGGGCAGGAAGCGACGCGCACCATTCCGGCGCAGTTCGGCAAGTTCGACTCGGGCGCGGAAGCCTGGATGCGGCGCATTCAAGCCGGCCAGTCCGGTGAGATGATGACCAGCCGCATCGCCGGTCAGCTCGGCGGGGCCCCCTATAAGTATTTCGGCGACTGGACCGACCGCGTCGCCAAAGGCGAACTGCCGAAGAACAAGCCGCCGCGGCCCTCAGGCCTCGAGCGCAATCTCGTCGTCACCACCTGGGACTGGTCGACGCCGGACAAGTACCTGCACGACCTGATCTCGTCGGATCGCAGAAAGCCCACGGTCAACGCGGGCGGGCTGCTCTATGGCGCGCCGGAATATTCGACCGACCTGATGCCGGTTCTTGATCCCAAGACCCACAAGGTCTCCACCTTCAAGATGCCGGTCGCCGATCCCAGCATGCCGGTCTCGCTTGGTCCGGGCCATGCCGGCGCGGTGAAGCCGACGACGCCGTCGGCCTACTGGGGCGACGAGATCCTCTGGGACACGCGGGCGAACCAGCACAACGCCATGTTCGACGACAAGGGCCGCGTCTGGCTCGCGGCGAACGTGCGCGGCCTCGACAACCCGGCCTGGTGCAAGAAGGGCTCGGAGCATCCGTCGGCGAAGGTGTTCCCGATCGAGCGCTCGTCGCGTCAGGCGGCGGTGTTCGATCCCAAGACCAAGGAGTACAAGTTCGTCGACACCTGCTTCGGCACGCACCATCCGCAGTTCGGCTATGACGCCGACAACACGCTGTGGATGTCCGGCACCGGACCGGTCGCGGGCTGGATCAACACCAAGGTGTTCGACGAGACCGGCAGCGCAGAGAAGGCGGTCGGCTGGTTCCCGTTCGTGCTCGACAGCAATGGCAACGGCAAGCTCGACGAGTTCGGCGACAAGCCGGAAGAGGGCAAGGATACCCGCTTCAACCCGGGCTCCGGGCCTTACGCGGTGATGCCGCATCCGACCGACGGGTCGATCTGGTACACCTCCGGCGTGTTCGGCGGCACCGCAGGCTTCCTGCGCTTCGATCCGAAGACCAAGCTCAGTGAGTTCTACGCACTGCCGAAGGAGGCGATCGGCGTGCGCGGCGGCGACATCGGTGCGGACGGAAGGCTCTGGGGCTCGGGGTCGGCCGGTCACCTGATCGAGTTCGACCGTTCCAAGTGCAAGGCTCCGCTGAGCGGCCCGAACGCCACCGGCAATCATTGCCCGGAGGGCTTCACGCTGCACAAGTATCCGGGGCCGGGCTTCGACGACGTGCCGAATTCGAGCGCGGAGGCGAGCTACTACACCTGGGTTGACCATCACGACGCGGTCGGCTTCGGCAAGGACGTGCCGATCTCGACGGCGAACCTGCAGGACGGCTTCGTCGCGCTGGTGAACGGCAAGATGGTGCTGATGCGGGTGCCGTACCCGATGGGCTACTACGCCAAGGGTCTCGATGCGCGCATCGACGATCCGAGCGCCGGCTGGAAGGGCCGCGGCTTGTGGAGCGCCTCCGGCGACCGTACGCCCTGGCTCAACGAGCGCGGCAAGGGCGCGTATCCGATGGCCGTGCACATCCAGGTGCGGCCCGACCCGCTGGCGAAGTAGGGAGGCTGGCGACCTGAAAGTGCTTCGTTGGGGCCGTGCGGCGAGTGCGGCCCCAACGCGCATGATCCCGAAAAAGCCTGCCCCGGACTTGATCCGGGGCGGGTGCCGGTTTTCGGACAAGATCATGCGCCACTAAGTAAGCCATACCCCGACTGAGTTTGGCGACGGCAGGAGGGTGACATGATGTTGCGCAGTGTTCTTCTCTGCGGCGCGGCCGCAATCATTCTTTCCCTTTCCACTCCGATGCATGAGGCCCGCGCGCAGCAGACCGGGGTCCAGATCGGCGCAACCGACATCGGCGGCACCGTGACCGGTCCGAACGGCCCCGAGGCCGGCGTCTGGGTGATCGCCGAGACCACCGATCTGCCGACACGCTACATCAAGAGCGTCGTCACCGACGACCAGGGCCGCTACGTCATCCCGGAATTGCCGCAGGCCAGCTATCAGGTCTGGGCCCGCGGCTACGGCCTCGTCGACTCTGCAAAGAGCGCAAGCGCGCCCGGCCGCATCGTCAACATCACGGCGGCGCTTGCGCCGTCGCCGAAGGCCGCCGCCGAGTATTATCCGGCGATCTACTGGTACGCGATGCTGAAGACGCCGGCGGCGAGCGAGTTCCCGCTCGGCAACGTGAAAACACAAGCAGAATGGCTCAACGTCACCAAGACCAACGGCTGCTACACCTGCCACGCG
The DNA here is from genome assembly GCA_019746355.1 of Xanthobacteraceae bacterium. Next base: position 40,432 of record JAIESC010000091.1, read on the forward strand.
CTCGGCAACAAGGCGACGCGCACCATCCCGGCGCTGTTCTCCGACATGAAGCCGGAGGACGCCTGGGCGCGGCGCATCTTGTCAGGGCAAGCCATGACCAGCATGGCGACCTCGATCGGCCGGATCGAAACGCCGCGGGCGCTGAAGCTCTTCGCCGACTGGACCGACCGCATCGCCGCGGGCGAGCTTCCCGCATCGAAGCCTGCGCGGCCGCAAGGCAAAGAGCGCAACGTCGTCATCACGCAGTGGGATTTTTCCGATCCCAAGCACTACCTGCATGACGTGATCTCGACCGACAAACGCAAGCCCACGGTCAACGCCAACGGCAAGGTCTACGGCGCGGTCGAGAACTCGACCGACACCATCCCGGTGCTCGATCCGGTGAAGCACGTGGCGTCGTCGTTCACGATGCCGGTGCGCGATCCGAAGGCGCACAACTTCAAGAACGATCCGCTGTCGCCGTCGCCCTACTGGGGCGACGAGCCGATCTGGCAGGGGCAGAGCACCACGCACAATCCGATGTTCGATGAGACCGGCCGTGTCTGGTACACCTCGCGCGTGGGCCCCCCGCCCAATCCGGACTTCTGCAAGAAGGGATCGAGCCATCCGTCCGCGAAAGTGTTCCCGCTCGAGACCTCGACGCGGCATCTGGCGGTGTTCGATCCCAAGACCGAAAAGGTCACGCTGATCCGCACCTGCTATCCGACGCACCATCTCGTGTTCGCGGAGGATGCCAACAACACGCTCTGGACCAGCGCCGGGGGGCCGGGCTCGGGCGTGCTCGGCTGGCTTGATCGTAAAGTGTTCGAGGAAACCGGCGACGAGGCGAAGGCGCAGGGCTGGACGCCGATCGTTCTCGACACCAACGGCAACGGCAAGCGCGACGAATGGACCGAGCCGAACCAGCCGCTCGATCCGGCGAAAGACCGCCGCGTGGTCGGCGCGCTCTACGGTGTCGGCGTCAATCCGAAGGACGGTTCGGTCTGGGGCTCGGTGCTGACCTATCCGGGCTATGTGATCCGCGTCGAGCCGGGCGCAAATCCGTCGGAGACGGCGCTCGCGGAAATCTTCGAACCGCCGATGCCGGGCTATGGCCCGCGCGGCTTCGACATCGACCGCGAGGGCATCGCCTGGGTGCCGCTTGCAAGCGGCCACATGGGCAAGTTCGACCGGAGCAAGTGCAAGGTGCTGCGCGGGCCCGAGACCGCGACCGGTCGGCACTGCCCGGAGGGCTGGACGCTCTATCCATTCCCCGGCCCGCAGCTTACGGGGATCGAAAGCACCGGCAGCGCCGAGGCGAGCTACTACACCTGGGTCGATCAGTTCGACACGTTCGGGCTTGGGCGCAACGTGCCGTGGGCGACCGGCAACGCCAACGAGTCGCTGATGGCGCTGGTTGACGGCGCGTGGCTCAATTTCGTCGTGCCTTATCCGATGGGCTTCTACGCCAAGTGGATGGACGGCCGCATCGACGATCCGAACGCCGGCTGGAAGGGCAGGGGCGTGTGGGCGACCTACGGCACCCGCGCGCCGTTCCATCTCGAGACCGGCAAAGGCACGCGGCCGAAGGTGGTGAAGTTCCAGCTTCGCCCCGATCCGCTGGCAAGGTGATGTTGAAGCAGGCTGACGGAGCGACGAATGGGATTGGTACCTGACTTCATCCTCGACTACATCGACGTCAGCACGTTCTGGACGATCCTGATGATCGTCCACGGGCTGCTCGCGGTGGCGCTGCTCGGCGCGCTCACTCATCAGGCGATGTCGGTGCTCATGCCGGTGCGGCAGATGGCCGGTGCGGCGGGCGCGAGCCCGGGCTTCGTCACGCGCTTCCGCGCGGTGCAGGGCGCGGGCTATGCCGCCGCGGTCTGCGTGCTCTGGGTGGTGACGTTCATCTTCGGCGCGTGGATCTACACCAAGTACCGCATGTATGTCCGGATCCCGATCGAGCAGCAGGGCTTCTGGAAGACGCAGGGCGTGTTCGAGCTGAAGGAGCACCTCGCCGTCATCGGCATGGGCCTTCTGCCGGTCTACTGGCTGTTCTGGAAGGACGCGCGCAATCCGGAATACGAAAGCCCGAGGAAGTGGCTCACGGTTCTGCTCGCCGCCATGGTCTGGTTCATGTTCCTGGTCGGCCACATCGTCAACAACGTGCGGGGGTTCGGCTCATGACCACCACCACCACGGACGTCCGCTCCGCACCGCAAGCCTCCGCGTCGTCGCTTGCGACGTCAGCCGCGTTCCGCAGGTTCGCGGTGGTGATGGCGGTGACGACCCCGATCATCTACGTGATCTGCGAGATGCAGAACTGGCCGCTGTTCACCTACCATCCGGGCACCAACCGGATCGATCTCGGCTACTCGGCGGCGGTGCGCGACCAGGGCCCGGCGATGCACTGGTACGGCTGGACCGTGTTGACGATCATCGGCTCGGCGATTCTCGGCCTGATCGCCGCATTCCTGCCGGATCGGATCGCCGGGAAAATCCCGCTGTCGCTCACCTGGATCGTGCCGCTCGCGGCGGTGCCCGTGCTGATCTATGCGCTCCGCTTTTTCTGGCGCTGGTGATAGGATGACGGCCGAGGCATCGGCAGCGAAATTCCGGAGGGACTGATGATGGCGAAGTTCCGGACGGTTGCGCTTGTGGGGGGCTTAGGCGTTGGCTTGGGCCTTGCGCTCGGCGCGCAGGCCTTGGCCGGCGGCGACGACTACGACGCGATGAACGACAAGGAAGGCGCGGGACCGGCCTATTTCGGCTTCGTGCGCGACCACCGCGGCTCGCCGGTGTCCGACGCGCAGGTGTTCCTCAAGCCGAAGACCGGCGACCCGGTGGCGCTGAAGACCAACGTGCTCGGGCTCTACCGCAGCCACATCAACAAGGATGTGAAGCCCGAGGACGTGACGATCTCGTGCGAGAAGTCCGGCTACCGGCAGGAGCGGGTGTTCCGCCGCACCGAGCCCGGCGCGATGTTCATCGAGACCGACTGCACGCTGCGGCGGCTGTAGCGCGGCTATAGCGCCGATGCACGCTCTCGTGTCTCGGGCGCGTTGCAACACGAAGTGTTGCGACGCCGACCCGCCTGCGTGGCCGAAGCCACTTCGGCGTGGCGAAGGCCCGGGACCCCGGTTTCTATCGACAGCAACCACGTTCCTCGCAATCGCCGGCGTGCTGGTCGTCGGGCTCGCGCCATCGCTGGCGCAATCCGCCGACGCCGTCCTGCTCAACGGCAAGGTTGTCGTCTATGACGCCGAGCCCGCGCAGGCGCTCGCCGTGCGCGATGGAAAAATCGCCGCTATCGGCAACACCGACGACATCCGCGCACTCGCCGGACCCGCAACCCGCGTCATCGATCTCGGCGGCCGCACCGTCATTCCCGGCCTGATCGATTCCCACATCCACGCGATCCGCGCCGGCCTCACCTACACCACCGAGGTGCACTGGACCGGCGCGCGCACGCTCGCCGCGGCGCTCGGCCGTCTCCGCGCCGCGGCGAAAACCCAGCCGAAGGGAAGCTGGCTGATCGTCGCCGGCGGCTGGACCGAGCGGCAGTTCGAGGAAGGCCGGCGGCCGACCCAGGCCGAGATCGTCGCCGCCGCGCCCGATCACCTCGTCTATGTGCAGCTCCTCTACAGCCGCGCGCTGATGAGCCCCGGCGGCTACGAGGCGCTCGGCGTGAGGCCGGACCTTGCCGCCCGGCTCAACCTCGAGCGCAATGCCGATCCCGAGAACAAGCCGACCGGCTGGGTCACCGGCGACAACCGCGCCATCAGCGATCTGTTCGACCTGCTGCCGCGTCCCACGTTCGCCCAGAACGTCGAAGGCACGCGCGCGTTCTTCCGCCATCTCAATGCGCTCGGCCTCACCGGCGTGATGGACCCCGGCGGTTACAACATCGCCGTCGCCGGCTACGGGCCGCTGCTGCGGCTCTGGCGCGACGGCGGCCTGACGCTGCGCGTGCGCTACAGCCTCAGCGCGCCGCGCCGCGACCGCGAGCTTCAGGACTTTCAGGACCTGACGCAGCTATTGCCGATGGGCTTCGGCGACGGATACCTGCGCTTCAACGGCATCGGCGAAAACGCCGCCTGGGGGCTTTACAACAACGACAGTCCGACGCCCGAGCAGAAGGAGCGGCTCCATCAGGTGCTGCGCTGGGCGGTGTCGCGCGGCATGACCGCGACGTTCCACTGGCACAACGACCGCGCGGTGCATCACCTCATCGAGGTGCTGGAGCGCGTCAACGCCGAGACACCGATCGCGAGGCTGCGCTGGTCGATCGCGCATCTGAACGATGCCTCGCCGGAAAGCCTGAAGCGCATGAAGGCCATGGGCGTGGGCTGGCTGATGCAGAACGCGTTCTACTTCCGCGGCGAGGCCTTCCTCGGCCAGCGCGGCGCGGAGGTGGCGCGGGTCTCGCCGCCGATCGTCAGCGCGCTGCGGATGGGCATTCCGGTCGGCGGCGGCACCGACGCGCACCGCGTCATGGGGCCGAGCCCGTTCGTGTCGCTGCAATGGATGCTCGATGGCAAGACCGTTTCCGGCATCCCGATGCGCGGGCCGCAGGAGACGCCGTCGCGTCTCGAAGCGCTGCGGCTCTACACGGCGGGCAGCGCCTGGTTCTCGTTCGAGGAAGACACACGCGGCTCGCTTGCGACAGGCAAGCTTGCCGACCTCGCGGTGCTGAGCAAGGACTACCTCACGGTGCCGATCGGCGAGATCGGCAGCACGGTTTCACTTCTCACCATGGTCAACGGCCGCATCGTCTATGCCGATGGGCCGTTCGCGGCGCACGAAGACGGACGCTGACGCTTCGATCACGGCCGCGTGACGCGCCTTGCGAACACATTAAATTTCCGAAAGCCAGGTGCGACATGGTTTCGCAGCCACCGCAATCGTGCATTCTTTGCGGCAAGGGCGACGAAGCAACCGAATGGGTACTGGGGAAATGAAAGCTCACGTCGTCCTTCTCGCGGCGCTCGTTGCCGTCTCGGCAACCGGCACCGCCTACGCCGCTCAACCCACCAAGCATCACCACGTGGTTTATCACCGCGCTGTCCACCCGGCGACCGCGTCGTCGTCCGACTGGCCGGGCAATCCGTACATGGACATGCGGCAGGACCAGGTGGCCGCGTTCTGGCGGGATGCGTTCAATCCGCTCGGCGCGCAGCCCTGGAAGTAACCACGCGGCGACGCGCGTGAACGTTCGCACATGGAAAACAAGCGCGTTCCGCGTCGCGCCGCCGAGCGGATGCGAGGGTCCGGCGCGACCACTGCAAAGTGCGCGCCGCCGAGCGGATGCGAGGGTCCGGCGCGACCACTGCAAAGTGCTCGCGCTGGCCACTCGCTTCGCTCGTCAGCGCGAGATCCCACCGGAGCAGGAGCGTCAAGTGCGGCCGCGTCCATGTGGCGTGATGCGAGGTCCCTGCGCCGCGCATCGGGCTCCTTTTGCGCAATTTCCACCCGGGCTGTCCTGCCCCGCTCCGGCGGGGCATTTTTTTGCACGGCGGGCGCTGACATCCCCGGGCGTCCGGCGCAGCGTGTCCACGAAGCCGACCGCAGGTTTCAGAGCGCGCAAGCCGGCCGGCATCAACGCGTTGGCAACTCGGTCGCCCCCTTGAAGCGGGCATAGGTCCGGCGCGTGTCCCCGAACAGGATCACCGCATATTCCTCGGGCCGCGATCCGGGCACTTCCATGCCCGGCGAACCCGTGGGCATCCCCGGCACGGCAAGGCCCTTGGCCTGCGGCTTCTCATCGAGCAGCCGCCGGATCGCGCTCGCGGGCACGTGGCCTTCGATCACGTAGCCGCCGACCTCAGCCGTGTGGCAGGAGGCAAGATCGCCCGGCACACCGAGCCGGGTCTTCACCGGGCCAAGATCGGTCACATCGCGAAGGTCGACCGTGAAGCCCGCGGCGCGCAGATGCTCGGCCCAGCCGACGCAACAGCCGCAGTTCGGGTCTTTCGACACGACGACGGTGGGGCCGGCGGCGTTGCCGCTTCGCGCCGTGGCTGCCACGGCGGCGGATGCGAGGGTGAGCAGAGCCATACGGCGGCTGAACATCATGGGCGGTCTCCAGCGAAGAACATCGTCTCTCCGATATGTTCGGATTTTGCAAGCTTAGCGCAATCCCGATCCTGCCTGTTTCACAAGCTCGTGCCTGCTGCGCCCCAGTGTTGCCGTGCGGTTGTTGATCGCGGCGGAACCCAGCGCGCTTTAACGAGCGCATGTCCCGGAAAAAGCCTGCCCCGGACTTGATCCGGGGTGGGCACCGGTTTTCCGAAAAGGACATGCGCAAAAGCAAGAATCGAGAGCGTATCCCGGTTCAACTTAACCGGGATGCGCTCTAGCCCTTGCTTTCGAAGCGATCCCCTGCCAGTTCGCGCGGCCGCATGATCCGGAACAGGATCAGCGAGCAAAGCACGAACAGCGCGACGGTTGAGAAAGCCGCCGCCCAGCTCCCAAACGACATTCCGCCCGATAGATCGAGCGTCCAGCCGATGATGAGCGGGCCCATGAAGCCGCCGAGATAGCCGAGACTGGAGTGGACCGCCAGCGTCGCGCCGCGCCGCGACGGCTCCGCGCTGCCGGCCGTGCCCGCCGTGAGCGAGGACGAATCCAGCGAGATCATGAAGCCGTAGATCAGGATCAGGACAATTGCGACCCAATAGGATTGCTGCGCGGCAAACCCGAGCAGAAAGGCGCAGGCGATCGACGCGAGCAAGGCACCCGCGATCAAGCGCCGCCGTCCGAACCGGATCGACAATTCGTTGCCCATGACGGTGGCGACCGTGGCGAGAATTCCAAGAACCGTCAGCACGGTGGCGGGTGAGACGATTGATCCGGCCAAACCTGCGCTGGCGGCGACGAAGCCGAGGAACGCGACGCCCCAGCCGCGCACGGCATGATATTCAAGCGTATGGACGCAATAGGTCAGCGCATAGGCCATCGCCGACCGGTTCTTCAGCACCGGGCGGAAATCAAACAGGCTGGTCCCGCTGTGCGCGGCATGCTGAGGCGCGCCGCGCGGAACGGTGCACAGGACGAGGAGCCAGGCCGCGCCTGCGCTTGCCGCTGCCGCGATGAAAGGCGCGCTCCAGCCAAGCTTGGCCGCGAGCACATCGGCAAACGAAAACGACAATGCGCCTGAGATGCCGATGCTGGCGGCGTGGCCGGCGGTGGCCCGCGACATCAGCCGCCCTTCCACGCGGTCGGCAAGGAGCTTCAGCCCCGTCATGTACGTGCCCGCCCACCCGATGCCGGTGAGCGCGCGAGCAAAAAACGCCGTCCAGAAACCTTCCGCGAGCAGCCCAAACAGCAGGTGACCGAGACACGTCAGGCCGACGCCAAACAGGTAGACGGCGCGCGGATCAAACCGGTCCGTCAGCGGCACGAGCAAGGGCACCGCCACCATATAGGCCGCGAGGAAAATGGCCGTGATCCACGCCGCCTCGCTGTAGGTCAGTCCCCACAGCCGCATCATGTCCGGCAGCAAGGCGGGCCAGACCGAAGCGCCGATCTGCGCCAGAACCTGGGCGATACAGACGATGGCGACCAGGGCCGCGCCGGACACGCGGGGCGACGAGACTTGATAAGGCTGATCCATGTTGGGCTAGGCGCTCGATCCCGGTTTGGGTGACCGCCACAACCAGTCGAAAAGCCGCAGCGCGGCGAGGCTGCCGATCATTTGAGCCATGATGAACCCTGGTACGTCAACAGGCGCAATTCCAGCAAATGTATCGGACAGCGCGCGCGCCATCGTCACAGCCGGGTTGGCGAACGAGGTCGAAGCGGTGAACCAATAGGCGGCGGTGATGTAGAGGCCAACCGCATAGGGAACGGAAGCGGGCGTGCCGGCGAGGCATCCGAGAATAGTCAGCAGCAGCCCGAAGGTCGCCACCGCTTCGGACAGCCATTGGCCTGGTCCGGTCCGGACCGTTTGCGAAAGTTGAAATGGCGAAAGATCGAACATCAGGTGCGCCACCCAAACGCCGACAATGCCGCCGGCAATCTGCGCCGCGATGTAAAGCGCGGCATCAGGCCAGGCGAGATCGCGGCGAATGGCAAAGGCCGCGCTGACTGCCGGATTGAAATGCGCGCCGGACAGCGGCCCGAAAATCAGGATCAGCACCGTGAGCGCAGCGCCGGTGGCGATGGTGTTGCAGAGCAGCGCCAGCGCGACATTCCCACCGGCCAGCCGCTGCGCCATGATGCCGGAGCCGACCACCGCAGCGAGCAGGAGTGCTGTGCCAAGCGCCTCCGCAGCGGCGCGGCGTGGCAGATCGGGCGTCACTGCGCCTCCGCCTTGGCGGTCGCGCCCTGGCTGCGGCCAATCCCGCGCAGCCGGTTTTGCAATGTCAGATTGTCCAGCGATGCGATCGGCAGCGCGGTGAACAGGCCGATGCGCTGGCTCAGCATTCGATAGGCATCCGAGAATGCCCGGCCGATTTGAGCGTTGGTGCCGGTGGCTTCGGTAGGATCGGGAATGCCCCAGTGCGCCGTCATCGGCTTGCCCGGCCAGACCGGGCAGGCTTCGCCGGCGGCGTTGTCACAAACCGTGAAAATGAAATCGAGCGGCAGCGCGCCGGGCTTGGCAAACTCCGCCCATGATTTGGATCGGAAGCCGGACACGTCGAAGCCCAGCCCGCGCAGCAGCGTCAGTGTGTGCGGGTTCACCTGGCCCTTCGGCGCACTGCCCGCGCTGTAGGCGCGAAACCTGCCGCCGCCAACCTTGTTCAGGATCGCTTCGGCGATGATCGAGCGCGCCGAATTGCCGGTGCACAGAAACAGGACGTTGTAGGCCCGATCGTTCATCGTCGCCTCAGGTCGCGGAGCAGCAGGCCGCCGAGGCTGGCTGTTCGGCCGCGGGTTGCGGCGCGCAGCAGGCGGACTGCCTTTCGTGCGCGATGCGCGCAACACGCTCGCCGCTGCCGTCGCCGTAGGTCGTGCTTTCCCCCGTCGTGTAGAACGTTTCCCAGGCGATGCCTGCCGGGTCGTCGATCCACGATTTTTCCGACTTGGCGTAGCAGCACGTCGTTTGTCCCTGCTCGATCACCGGGCCGCCCGCTTGGCGCAGCCGCGCATAAACCTCGCGCAGCTCACCTTCGCTTTCCACTTGGATGCCGAGATGATCGAGGCCCGGCGTCCGGCCCCTGGTCGAAATCGCGAAATTCACGCGGGGGTCGTCGAGCATCCACTTTGCATAGTCGGGCTTGGCGACCGCGGGCTTCGCGGCAAACAGCGCCGAATAGAAGCCGATCGCGTGTGCGAGGTCATCGACGGCGACGTGAACGTGGAGGCGTTTCATGGCGGACTCCTTCAGGCAGGGACCTTGGCGCGCTTGCGCACCGGCTGACACTCCGCCGGGCCGCAGCTCGCTTGCCCGCAGCAATTCTCGGTCAGGTAGGCGAGCAGGTCGTTCATCGTGTCATAGCGCGCTGCATAGATCATCGAACGGCCTTCACGCCGGACGGTGACGAGTCCGGCTTCGCGCAACCGGTCGAAATGGAAGGTGAGGGTGTTCGGAGGCAGGCCGAGCGCCGCCGCGACCTCGCCGGCGGGCATGCCTTCCGGTCCTGCCTGCACCAGCAGGCGGAAGGTATCGAGGCGGTTTTCCTGCGCGAGTGCGGCCAGTCCGGCCAGAGCCTGGGGCTTTTTCATATTTCAGTGTTTATCGAAATATCCGGGCGCAGGCAAATTCATTTCCATGACTGTTGAAATGAATTCCGGCATCGGCCGCGCCGCCGGCGGGTTCGGTCGCGATCACGCTTTTCCCGCGGTTGACTCCTGCGCCGCAGGCCCTATAAATGTTCCTGTTCTGTTCTTATGGCGGTCGCCGTCGATCGCGGTGGCCGAAGCGGGAGCAGAA
>JAIESC010000128.1 GCA_019746355.1 Xanthobacteraceae bacterium
ACGAACCGCCGTATACGGAACCGTACGTACGGTGGTGTGGGAGGGGGAGGCCGCAAGGCTTTCCCCCTACCCGATTGCGCGATTTCCACCCGACCGAGACCATACCGGGAGCGAAATCGCCGCGTTTCGTCAACGCGCGACGCATCAGACGCGATCTTTCCGCGCCGTTCGCCATCAGCCTACCGAGCGGGCACCGGGAGCGCGAACGCAGAGATTTTCTGCGTTTGGCAGCCGCTGCAGAATTTTCTCCAGCGCTGTCAATCGGCACGATGGGCCGCAGCGCGATCATCCGCGGAGTACGTGAAGGTTTGCTCCCTGTATGGTGCGGGCTTCTTCTACATGCCCGGCACCGATATCTGCATGAAGATCGGCGGCTATGTCCGCTATCAGATGGGCTATGGCGGCGGGAGCATCACCGCCGGTCCGTTCTCGGGCGCCGAAGGCACCAGCACACGCGTTGGCACGCACGACTTCAATCAGCGCGTCCGGGCGATCGCGACGTTCGACACCCGGCAGCAGACCGCGTACGGCACGCTGCGGACCTACCTGATCCTGGGCTACACCCACGACACCAACGCCAACCAGGGCGCGCCCCTGCCGGCCGGCGCACTGACGCCGCCGTATTTCACGCGCGCCTTCATCCAGATCGCGGGCTTCACCTTCGGCAAGGCGACGTCGTTCTATGATTTCGCCTCGACCGCGGCGGTCGCCTACAACGCCGGCTATCTCGCCGGTTCGGTGGACACCGGCGACACGGGCTGGATCGGCGCGTGGTACACCGCACAACTCGGCAACGGCGTGTCCGCGACCGTCGGCATCGAGCAGAGCCGGGCGGGCAACGTGGTCTATATGAACGGCGTGGCGACGAGTTCCGTGTTCTCCGCGCTGTGGACCCAAGGCGGCTCCTCCCCCGTTAACACCGCCTCCATTTCTAGCCAGGGCGGTGCCGTCAACCAGACCACCGGAATGCCGGACATCACCGGCAACCTCCGCGTCGACCAGGCCTGGGGCGCGGCGCAGGTGTCTGCAGCAGCCCACCGTGTCGCTGCTTCTTACTATGGTATGGGGACTGGTGGCGGTGTCGCCGGCACTCCCGCCTTCAACGAGGCTAACGGCCATCCCGACGACAAGTGGGGCTTTGCGATCAGTGGCGGCCTGCGCCTGAATGCGCCGATGATCGGCCCGGGCGACTACTTCCAGACCCAGGTGAGCTACACGGAAGGTGCCATCAAGTACGCCTCGTCCTTGGGCGGCGCCGCCGGGTACCAGAACAAGTGGTCAGGCGACCAGTTCGCATTCGCCCAGCTGACCGATGCGACGTTCAACGGCACCGCCGTCACGAGCACCGGGCTCGACCTGACGACGGCCTGGAGCATGTTCGCGTCTTACGAGCATTTCTGGACCCCGTCGCTGCGGACGTCGATCTACGGCTCGTACCTTAACGTGTCGTACAATGCGAATGCCACCGCTGCGTTCTGCGCCAGGGTGGCGGCGGTCACCACCGGTGGCGGCGGTGCGGGCTGCTCTGCCGACTTCGCGTCGTGGGCCGTCGGCTCGCGCTCGCAGTGGAACATCACCAAGGACCTCTACGTCGGTGTCGACGTGATCTACGCCAAGCTCGAGTCGGGTTCGATCGGCTCGTCGGGGGCGTTCATTGCGACCAGCGCCCTGCCTTCCGGCAAGGGGGCAGGCTTCTACCGCAACTCGGACCAGGATGCGGTCAACGTGACGTGGCGCGTGCATCGCGACTTCATCCCCTGACGTGGGGCTGATGACATCGCGGTTCTCCGCCTGAACCAGACCCCGGTGGCTTCGGCCGCCGGGGTCCACCGCTTTGACGCCACTTGAAGTGAGGAGGAGCCCATGGAGGCAACCGTTGTGTCCGTCGCCCGAAGGCCGCACCCGGCGCTCGATGACGTTCTTCGGCTCGAGCGCGCCGCCTTTGCCGCCAAGACCCGCGCGGCGCGTGCGGTGCTGGGGCTCAGTCAGGGTCAGTTCGCCAGACACATCGGCCTGACGCAAAAGTCGGTCCACCGGATCGAGCAGGGCGCGGTGCAGCCCAAGCGCCGGACCGTGCTTAAAATTCAAGGGTTTTGGACTGAGCGCGGCATTTCGTTCGAGAACCTGCGAAGCGGCGGTTTCCGATTGGCCGTTGATGCCGATGTCCTGCTGCGAAGCCAGGACGACGAGGCACGCCAGCGTCCGCATTGACCGTCGCATCGCGGGCTCTTGTCCCTCAGCCCGCAATTAAAGAGTGCTTGCTGCGAGATCGTGCGAACACCGGACACCGGACCGGACTCCGCATTCCCCTTCGGCCCGGCCCCGGCGCCCCATTCACGGTAAAGTGGTCGTTTACCATACGACCGCCGGCCCTATTTCGGCCGGCTTCAGGCCGCGGTATTGTTAACAATTGGATGAGAAGAGGGGTGGCAGCCAAGGTGGGCTGCCAGGGGCCGGTGTCCGGCGTATTGGGGACGGCATGGGGCTGAGCGGCATTGGGGCGACACTGAGCGCGGTCGCGCGGATCGGAGCGGTGGGGGGCAGTTGTCTCGCCCTGGCCCATTGCGGCGGTCCGGTTTCCAGCAAGGTCGATCCGAAATACGGCGTATCCGCCAGTCCGCGAGTCGTTCAGTTGGGCGAGCCGGTGCCCAAGGGCGGCGGCACGTATCGCGTCGGCAAGCCCTACGTGGTCGGCGGGCAGACCTACAGCCCGGAGGAAAATACATCGTACAGCGCCGAGGGCATTGCCTCCTGGTATGGCGACGATTTCCACGGCCGCCGGACCGCCAATGGCGAAATCTACGACATGCAGTCGATCTCGGCGGCACACCCGACGCTGCCGATCCCGAGCTATGCCCGCGTGACCAATCTTTCCAACCAGCGCTCGATCATCGTGCGGGTGAACGATCGCGGTCCGTACCACGCCGGACGTCTGATCGACCTGTCGGCGCGAACGGCGCGGCTGCTTGGCTTCCAGGACCACGGTACGGCCCGTGTGCGGGTGGACTATGTCGGCCGCGCGTCGCTTGCGGGCTCCGACGACACGCGGCTGGAGGCGACGCTTCGGCGCGGCACGCCCGCGCCGGGCCCTGCGGAGATCAAGCTTGCCGCCTCGCAGGCATTTGCCGTTCGATCCGAAGCCTCAGCCGTTCGCGGCACCGTGCCGACCCCGGTCGAGCGCCCGTTCGAACTCGGGCACGATCAGGGCTCGGCTCGCGTCGCCGGACGCGCGAACGCACAAGCAAATGCACGAGCCGTGGCCACGGTCGAGCGAGTTCCGATCGCTCCGGTGGCAGCCCCATCGCGGCAGGTCCTGGCACAGATGAAACCCGGCGAACGGGCAAATTTTGACGCACGATTTGCGCCGGCCAATGCCGGGCCAGCCATGCCGGATCGGGGCGGACCAGTGTCGGCCTATGCCGCGCCGTCTCAAGGGGCGGTGATGAGCGGCCGCGGGCTCTATTGATTGAGCGGAAGCCGGCGATTCGGCCGATGACATCGCCATTTTAAAGCCACCGAAGGCTTGCTAAGCATAGGCTGATGCAGGGCGCGCGGGCGTTCGCGGACATCTTATTGGCCCGGCCAGCGCACAGATTTGCGGCATCGGGAGTGCGGCATGCGGCGATTTTGGCGGATGATGCTGGCCGCGGCGGGCCTGTGGGCCGTGCCCTGCGCGCCTTCAAGCGCAGCACCACCGCACACGGCCGCGCCGCACGCCATCCTGGTCGAGGCCGAAACCGGCTCGGTGCTGTTTGAGAAGGGCGCCGACGCGCTGGTGGCGCCGGCGAGCATTGCCAAGCTCATGACCCTCAACGTGGCGTTCGAGCAGATCGAGCTCGGCAACATCAAGCTGACCGATGCCTTCGTCATCAGCGAGAACGCCTGGCGCAAGGGCGGGGCGGTGTCGAGCGGATCGACGATGTATGCCGCGATCCACAGCCGGGTGAAGGTCGAGGATCTGCTGAAGGGCGTCATCATCCAGTCCGCCAACGACGGCTGCATCGCGCTGGCCGAGGGCATCGCCGGCAATGAGGCGTCGTTCGTCCGCATGATGAACGACCGCGCGCGCGAGCTCGGCCTCACCAAATCGAACTTCACCAATGTGGACGGTCTGCCCGATCCGAAGATGCGCGTCACCGCGCGCGAAATGGCGATGATCGCCCGGCACATCGTCAACGCGTATCCCGAATACTACAAGTGGTTCGGCGAGCGCGAGTTCACCTGGAACAAGATCCGGCAGCAGAACCGTAATCCGTTGCTCGGCACGGTCGAGGGTGCCGACGGCATGAAAACCGGCTTCACCAACGAGGCCGGGTACAACCTGGTCGGGTCTGCCACGCGCAACGGGCTGCGCCTGATCGTCGTCGTCACCGGCTTGAAGAACGCCAAGGAGCGCGCCGACGAGGCCAAGAAGCTCCTGGACTACGGGTTCCGGGAGTTCGACGCCCGTATCCTGTTCGCGGAAAATCAGATCCTCGCCGAAGCCAAGGTCTATGGCGGCGCGCAGGGCAAGGTTCCGGTCACCGCCAGGAACCAGATCAAGCTGATGGTCCCTCGGAACGTCAGCGAGCGCATTTCGGCAAAGATGGTCTATGTCGGACCGGTCCGCGCTCCGGTCCGCGAGGGCCAGCCGATCGGCCATCTCCAGGTTTCGCGCGGCGACACCAAGGTGCTGGAGGTGCCGCTGCAGGCCACCGAAAGCGTCGAGGTCGGTTCCGTGTCCCAGCGCGCCTTCGATGCGGCCACGGAACTTGTGGTCAACATGTTCCGTTCGGCAGCCAAGCGATTGTAACAACCGGCTGCGACAAGCGAATATTTGCAAGCGGGTCATTCGTCCCGTCTGGATCGGACTTATGCGCGGACGCTTCATCACCTTCGAGGGCGGCGAGGGCACCGGGAAATCCACGCACGCGGCCCTGCTCGCGTCGCGGATCAAGGCGTTCGGCATCAGCACGCTGCTGACGCGGGAACCGGGTGGATCGCCCGGCGCCGAGGTGATGCGCTACGTCCTGCTGTCGGGAGCCGTGCGGCCGCTCGGACCCAATGCCGAGGCCGTGGTGTTTGCTGCCGCCCGCGACGATCATCTTACCACGCTGATCCGGCCGTCACTCGAGCAGGGCAAATGGGTGATCTGCGACCGCTTCGCGGATTCAACCCGCGTCTATCAGGGTGTGGCCGGCAAGGTCGATCCGATGGCGATCCGGGCGATGGAGCGCATCATCGTCGGCGACACCAAGCCCGATCTCACCTTTATCCTCGACGTGCCGGCGAAGGAGGGCATGAAGCGTGCGGCCGCCCGCCGCGGCAAGGACGGCGCCGACCGTTTCGAGGCGGAGGCGCTGGCGTTCCACGAAAAGCTTCGCGACGGGTTCCTCACCTTGGCCGCGAACGAGCCGGGCCGCTGCGTGCTGATCGATGCGACGCTGCCGAAGGAGGAGGTGTCCGAGCAGATCTGGCGCGTGGTGTCCAAGCGCCTCGATCCGGCGACCGCGCCGATCGCCTTCGAGGACGTGGCGAGCTAGGCGCGGCGCAAGAGGTCCAACATATGTGTCCCGCCCGAGTGAGCGACGACGAGCCGCCGCATCCACGCGAAACATCTGTGCTGTTCGGCCTTGCCGAGGCCGAGCAGGCGCTGCTGGAAGCCTATCGCGGCGGCCGCATTCCGCACGCCTGGTTGATTGGCGGCGAAGGTGGCATCGGCAAGGCGACACTCGCCTATCGTCTGGCGCGCTTCGTATTGGCGAATCCTGATCCCGACCAGCCGACCGTTCAGAAAGCCACGTCGCTCGCTGTCCCACCGGATCATCCCACGGCGCGGCGGATCGCCGGCCAGGCGCACAGCGATCTCCTGGTGCTGGAACGGGTCGTCAACGAGAAGACCGGCAAGCTGTTTACGGAAACGCGGGTCGACCAGGTGCGCGAGAGCGTGTCGTTTTTCGGTTCGACGGCAGGCGAGGGCGGCTGGCGTGTCGCCATCGTTGATCCGATCGAGGATTTGAACAAATACGGCATCAACGCCCTGCTCAAGGTTCTGGAAGAGCCGCCACAGCGCGCGCTTCTGCTGCTGATCACCGATGCGCCCGGCCGCGTGCTGCCGACCATCCGCTCGCGCTGCCGCACGCTGATCCTGAGGCCGCTCGCGGCCGACGACGTGGCGCGGGCTGCCGCCGCCGCTCTTGGCGAAAAGAACATCACCGACGAAATCCGGACTGCCGCCGAGGCCTCGGACGGCTCGGTCGGGCGCGCGCTGAGGCTGCTCGAAGGCGATGCGCTCGACTTGCGCAGGCATATGCTCACCGCGCTCGGGCGTCTGCCCGAGCTCGATCCATCGGCGTTGCACGCCCTGGGCGACGAAATCGCCGGCACCGAGGCCGAGACGCTTGCGGCCTTCATGGACACGGTGAACGCCTGGCTCGGCGAGCGTCTGAAGAATGGCTCGCAGGAGCCGAGACGGCTCGCCCGCATCGCCGATGTCTGGACCAGCGTGAACAAGGCCGGGCGCGAGGCCGAGGAGTACAACCTCGACCGCAAGCCCTTGGTGTTCTCCGTCTTCGGACAGCTCGCGGACGCCGCGCGCGCCTGACCGCTGTCCGGCACACAACAGCCATGACCCGCAAGGTGCCGGTGCTGATCGTGGGGGGCGGGCCGGTTGGTCTGGCGCTCGCGGGCGAACTCGGCTGGCGCGGCATCGGCTGCGAGCTGATCGAGCAGACGGACGGCGCGATCGCCTCGCCGAAAATGAACGAGGTGAACGCCCGCTCGATGGAGATTTGCCGCCGCTGGGGCATCGCCGACAAGGTTTTCAATTGCCCGTTTCCGGCGGACTGGCCGCTCGACGTGGTGTTCGTCACGAGCCTTGCGGGCTACGAGTTGAGCCGCCTGCTGCGACCCGGTCGCAGCGGCCAAAGCCTGCCGCCCGAGAGCCCGCACCGGATGCAGGCCTGCTCGCAGATTTGGTTCGATCCGATCCTGCGCGAATTCGCCGGCGGCTTTCCCGCTGTGCGCTTGCGCCACCGTGTCCGTCTCGAGAGCTTCGAGCAGAACAATGGCGGCGTGCTTGCCAGATTGACGGAGCTTGCCAGCGGCAAGACCGAAGAGCTCGAAGCCGAGTATCTCGTCGGCTGCGATGGTGCCGGCAGTTTCGTGCGCCGAAGCCTCCGTATCGAGCTCGAAGGGCAGGGAACCATCGGCCATCCGATCAATCTGTTCTTCCGCGCATCGAACCTCGTCGCGCGTTGCGGCAAGCGCCCGGCGACGTTCTTTCTCGGCATCGACGAAACCGGACTGTGGGGCAGCCTCCGCATCATCGATCCGGTGAATGGGCTGTGGCGGCTGATGATCGACTCCACGGACGGCTCCGCGACACCGGACACAGTGGACCGGGCGTTCTATCTGCGCCGCGCGCTGGGCGGCGATTTCCCGGTCGAGTGGGTCGACGTGAACATCTGGCGGCGGCGCAGCGCGCTCGCCGAACGCTACGGGCGCGGCCGGGTGTTTCTGGCCGGCGATGCCGTTCACCAGCTTTCGCCGACCGGCGGCATGGGCATGAATACCGGCGTCGCCGATGCGGCCGACCTCGGCTGGAAGCTCGCCGCCGTGCTGCAGGGCTGGGGCGGGCCGGGGCTGCTCGAAAGCTACGATGCCGAGCGCCGGCCGGTCGGAGCGCGGGCGGTGCGAATGGCGACTTATTTCTACAAGAACAGCGAGAACTTCCCGAAAGGCAATCCGGCGCTGATCGAGAACAGCGAGCGGGGCACGCGCCTTCGTGCCGAGGTGGGCGAGCAGTTGCTGCGCGCCATCGGCCCGGAGTTCCGCACTGTCGGATTGCAACTGGGCTATCGTTACGAGAATTCGCCCATCTGCGTGGGCGACGGCACCGCCTCACCGCCGGACGACCCGGCCGACTACACGCCTTCCGCGCGCCCGGGCTCGCGGGCGCCCCACATGTTCCTGCGTGACGGGCGCTCGATCCTCGATCTCCATGGGCGCGGGTTTACCCTGCTGCGGTTTCCTGGTGCGCCCGATCCTTCCGCGATTACCGCCGCTGCGCAGGCTCGCGGCGTCCCGTTGTCCGTCGCGGTGGTGGACGAGCCCGAGGCAGCCGCGCTGTACCAGCGCAAGTTGGTTCTGGTACGGCCCGATGGGCACGTGGCCTGGCGGGCGGATACAGCGCCGGCGGACGCCATGGCGCTGATCGACCGGGTCCGGGGAGCAGGTGGGCCGTGAATGCGCCGCTGGCGGTTGCCGTTCGGGCATCCGGTTGATACCTACGGGGCCGCATGTCCGAAAAACCCCGCTATTACATCACCACTGCGATTGCCTATCCCAACGGCCCGCCGCACATCGGCCACGCCTACGAGGTGATCGCCACCGACGCCATCGCCCGCTTCAAGCGGCTCGACGGCTATGACGTGTTTTTCCTCACCGGCACCGACGAGCACGGCCAGAAGATCCAGCAGACCGCGACGCGCGAGGGCATCACGCCCCGCGAGCTCGTCGACCGCAATGTGCTGCAGTTCCGCGCCATGGTCGAGCGGATGAACTGCTCGAACGATGATTACATCCGCACGACGGAAGAGCGTCACCACCGCTCCTCGCAGGCGATCTGGCAGCGGATGGAAAAGAACGGCGACATTTATCTTTCGAAGTACGCCGGCTGGTATTCGGTGCGGGACGAGGCCTATTACGCCGCGGACGAGACGCACGTTAACGAGCACAAGGTTCGCATCGCCACCAAGAGCGGCACCCCGGTCGAATGGGTGGAGGAGGAGAGCTATTTCTTCAAGCTCTCGGCCTACCAGCAGAAGCTGCTCGATCTCTACGAGCGGCCCGACTACGTGCTGCCCAAGGAGCGCCTCAACGAGGTGGCGAGCTTCGTGCGCGGCGGCCTGCAGGATCTCTCGATCTCGCGCACCACGTTCGACTGGGGCGTGCGCGTGCCCGGCAACGACAAGCACATCATGTATGTGTGGGTCGATGCACTGACCAACTACATCACGGCGGCAGGCTTCCCCGACACCGGGAGCGAGAAGTTCAAGCGCTACTGGCCGGCCGACCTGCACGTGATCGGCAAGGACATCGTGCGCTTTCACGCGGTCTATTGGCCGGCGTTCCTGATGTCGGCGGGCATCGAGGTGCCCAGGCGCATCTTCTCGCACGGCTTCCTGTTCAACCGCGGCGAAAAGATGTCGAAGTCGGTCGGCAACGTGATCGATCCGTTCACGATGGCCGACGCCTATGGCGTCGATCAGTTCCGCTACTTCTTCCTGCGCGAGGTGCCGTTCGGCCAGGACGGCAACTACAGCCACGAGGCGATCGTCAACCGCATCAACGCCGACCTCGCCAACGATCTCGGCAATCTCGCGCAGCGCTCGCTGACCATGGTGAACAGGCAACTTGGCGGCAAGCTGCCGGCGCCCGGCAGCTTCAGCGACAACGACAAGGCGATCCTCGCCCAGGCGGACGCCATGATCGGGATGGCGCGCGAGCACATGAAGACGCAGCAGCTGCATCAGATGCTCAACGCCATCTGGGCCGTTGTGGCGGAAGCCAACCGCTATTTTGCCGGCGAGGCGCCGTGGGCGCTGGCCAAGACCGATCCGGCGCGGCAGGGCACGGTGCTCTACGTCACCGCCGAGGTGCTGCGGCAGGTCGCCATCCTGTGCCAGCCGTTCATTCCGGCATCGGCTGCCAAGCTGCTCGATATTCTGGGTGTGCCCTCGGGAGAGCGCTCCTTCGACCGGTTGGGCGATGCCGGCAGGCGGCTTGCGCCAGGTGCGGCGCTGCTCGCGCCTGCGCCGGTGTTTCCGCGCTATGTCGAGCCCGAGGCCGCCAAAGCTTGAGCGCAAAGGCGTGAGTGAAATGCTGGTCGACAGCCATTGCCATCTCGATTTTCCGGACTTCAAGGAAGAGCTGGATGCCGTGGTCGGCCGTGCCAAGGCCGCCGGCATCGGCCGTTTCGTCACGATCTCGACGCGGGTGCGGCGTCAGGACAACCTTATTGTCATCGCCGAGCGGTTTCCCGAGGTGTTCTGCTCGGTCGGCACGCATCCTCACCATGCCCATGAGGAGCTCGACATCGGCACGGCCGATCTCGTGGCGCGAACCAGGCACCCGAAGGTCGTGGCGATCGGCGAAGCGGGGCTCGACTACCACTATGACAACTCGCCGCGCGAGGCACAGGCGCAGGGCTTCCGCGCGCACATCGCGGCGGCCCGCGAGACCGGCCTGCCGCTGGTGATCCACGCCCGCGACGCCGACGCGGATGTCGCGAAAATCCTGCGCGAGGAAGCCGGGAAGGGTGCCTTCCCGGCCGTGCTGCATTGCTTCACCGGCGGGCGCGACCTCGCCTTCACCGGCATCGAGCTCGGCCTCTACGTGTCGTTCACCGGCATCCTGACCTACAAGAAAACCGATGAGCTCAGGGCCATCGCCCGCGACCTGCCCGCCGACCGCATCCTGGTCGAGACCGACGCGCCCTACCTTGCGCCGGGCAAATTCCGCGGCAAGCGCTGCGAGCCTGCTTACGTGACCGAGACCGCCAGGATGCTGGCGGAGATCCGTGGCGTGAGCACGAACGAGATCGCCCGGCAGACGACCGAAAACTTCTTCCGGCTGTTCGGCAAGGTCCCGCGCCCTGCGACGCACTCTGCGCAAGCAAAAATCGCATGACGATGAAATTCACGATCCTGGGCTGCGGGTCGTCGATGGGCGTGCCGCGGCCGGCGCTCGGCTGGGGCGCCTGCGATCCCAACAATCCGAAGAACCGACGGCGGCGGACCTCGTTGCTGGTCGAGCGCACCGGGCCCAACGGCGCGACCCGGGTGCTGGTCGACACCTCGCCCGACCTTCGCGAGCAACTGCTCGATGCCGACGTGCAATGGCTCGACGGTGTGCTCATGACCCACGAGCACGCCGACCACTGTCACGGGATCGATGATCTGCGGGCGCTGTTCGTGAAAAAGCGCCGGCGGCTCGACATGCACATGACCGAGGCCACCGCGGCGGTCATCCGCGCCCGCTTCGGCTACTGCTTTGCGACGCCGCCCGGCAGCGAATATCCGCCTATCGCCAACGACCACCGCATCGCGCCTGGAACCGCCGTGACGATTGACGGGGAAGGGGGGCCGATCACCGCCCTGCCCATCCTGCAGCAGCACGGCGACATCGCCTCGCTGGGGTTCCGGTTCGGCAACTTTGCCTATTCCTGCGACCTGAACGACCTGCCGTCGGACAGCGCCAAGGCGCTGGCCGGGCTCGAGGTCTGGGTGGTCGATGCACTGCGCTATCAGCCGCATCCGAGCCACTTCAGCCTGGCCGATGCGCTCGCCTGGATCGAGCGCATCAAGCCCAAGCGCGCGATCCTGACCAACCTGCATTCCGACCTCGACTACGAGGCCCTGCGCGCGCAGCTCCCGCCATACGTGGAGCCGGCCTATGACGGCATCGGCGTTACTTTGCCGAGTTAAAGTGCTTTGGAAGCGCTTCGCTTCACGTTGTTGGAAAGCTAGAAAGTCGAGCCGGTCGGGCTGCGGCGTCGCTGGGGTGGAAATTGCGCAATTTCATATCCAACAATTTTATTGGTAGCGTTTCCCGCTTCCGCAGAGGCGTGGATCATTGGCGCGCTGGTTCTTGAAATCTGCAGGAATGATTGAAATACGCAGGTGAATGAAACGGGGAAGCTCCGGGAAAGCTGTCGAGGTCGCATCAAAAAATGGGAGCGCCATCGTCGTGGGCAAGAAAAAGCGACGCTCCAGTACGACAGACATTCGACGACGGGGGCACACATTGTTTGCGGACGGCACACGCCCGCGCTGCTAAATTGTAAACATGATAAGCCAATCCGTCGAAGTGTTCGTGTCGGGTGTCGCCCCAGAAAAAATCTGGAGCTGGATGCTGACAATGACAAACGAAAAGTACTTACTCTGGCATCCCGATCACCGCAGCTATAGCCTAATCCGGCCTTCCAAGAAATTGATTGGCATGCGTTTCAGATTTGACGAGTGTCTCGAGGGAAAATTCCGCATCAATCTCGTATGGGAAATCACCGATTGTACACCAGCGGAGCGAGCGGTGTTCCGGGCGCGACTTCCGTACCCGGTCACGCTCGAACTTGACCTCACGCGATGCGCTGACGGCACAAAGGTACGCCATCTCCTGCAGATCGGCGGAACATCTTGGCCCACCAGCGTACTCGACCCAGCAATCGAACGATTCGCCTTTACATCCGAGCGGCAAGAAATTCTAAAGCGACACGTTCAGCAAGAATTCAAAAACCTGGAACGTCTCATCTAGAGAGCTTTGCGCTCCACTGCGGCCAAGAAATTCAGCAGAGCTTCTGCGGTCGGAACATCGTTGGACCAAGGCAGCAAGTGTTCGCCCTCTGCCACAAACCAGCTTTTGGCGCGCGGGCCCATGAGTGATGCGAGCGCTTGGGCTTGGGCGGGACGAACGACCGGATCTCGGTCGCCGTACACGACCATAGCCGGCACATGCAAAGGGCGCGCGGTAGGCATGTGCTCCATCATATTTGGCAAGCAGCTGTAGACGAAAACACGTGAAAGATCAGGCACGCTTCGCGCAAGCTCAACAACCTCACGATAGCGCACCGTGGGACCACTCATGAAATACGCAAGAAGCTGTCTCAATAGGAAAGCCGGAAGCAATCGCGGAAGCGGCCATTTTCTGAGAACCTGCATACCAAAATGGATCGGCAACGGCAGGCGATAACGATCCGGCACGGTTAGGAACGAAACCGAGAGACAGCAATCAGGATGCTCACTTGCAAGGCGGTACGCGACAGCTCCCGTGTCGCTCCAAGCCACAATATGGGCGCTCGCCACGCCAACGGTTCGCATGACCACCATTAGCTCAGCGACGCGTTCCTCAACATGCAAACTCGAATCGTGACGAATGCGCGGCTCATACAGTATAGTCTTGAACTGGGCCTGAAGGACGGCCATCTGTGGCGCGTACACGAAGGCAAGCTCGCAAATCATCGGAACGAATATTACCGGCGAACCGGCTCCGAACACGGCAATCCGCCGAACGTGCCCGTCGTCGCATCGCTGCTGACGCATCGCTGCGTTCAGATACAGATTGTCGATCCGGGCCTGTTCTACGTTTTGTGATCTCCGTCCGCGCTCGAAACGTTCAGTGATGCCGTCTTCTGACATCGGCGAGCTTCACATCACCAACGCCGCACAACCGCATGAAAAGCCCAGTCCAAAAGAGACGATCAAGAGGTTCATCCCTCGGGGCAACGCTCCGTCGGCTTTCAACATTGACAGGGCCACGAGAACACTAGCTGGCCCCATATTGCCAAGCGTGCGCCCGGGTACTGCGACCCTATCCAAGGGGATTCCGATTTTTCGAACGCCGATCTCAAGCATTTTCGGGTTCGGTTGGTGCGAGATGAATCGGTCGATCCCTCCTATCGTCCACCCTGCGTCGAAAGTGACTTTTTCGATTAGACGTCGTATCGATCGAACAGTGACCCGCGCGAGTTCAGTTCCCTTCATTTGATAGTAGCTGAATTGAGCATTGATGCCTTCAGACACGGACTGGTAACCGCGCAACGCGATAAGACCTAAGTCCCAATACGTTGCATCGGTTTCCCAAGCGATACTGCGCAGTTCACCAGTATCGTGGGGGCCGCTCCGGCGAAGAACAATCGCACCTGCACCGGCACCGAATAAGCCGGCGGTGTCTTCATCGCGCGGATCAACAACGCCCATAAAGTCTACGGCAGCGCAGATGATGACCCTGTCGCAACGTTTCTTTTCGAGCAGGAGAGCCGCGACCTCCATCGCATGCACCGGTTCTGAACATACGCCATCCAGAGAGAGCACCCGCACGCGAGGGCATTCCAACTGGTGCACGATAATTATGCCTGCAGGAGGCGTTAGATACTGCAGACCATTCTGAATATAAAGAAACACCGTTTCCGGGCCGAGAGCGCCAACCCCAATTCCCGCATCCTCGAGACTACGAACAATGGCAGCCTTTGCCAGGGTCGTGACACTCTCGCCTTCGGCACAAACGCGACGGGTGACGATGCCCGTCCGCTCTTCGAGCGAAAAAGCATCGAGCCCCAACGCGATGGAGGTGTCGCGGTTTGAGACCACCTTCGACCCGATGGCGTGGCCCGCGCCGGCGATACATATCCTCGAAAGCATCCGAGCCTCATGACAATTATTGCACCGTCAAAGCGTTCACTGCTGCATAGTAACCAGTGCGTTCAGCCCGACCGAGCCGCGCGCTCATCTCGTGCTCGATGTGGCACCTCGAAGCCAACTCGGGCGGTATTGTTATCGCGCGAGAACGCGAAAAGATCAGGATACGACCGCCCGGCCGCGCGACCTCTGTTGCAAGCTTCAGCAGGTGGATGAACGCTTCACCGTCCATCCAATCCACGACATTGCAAAGGTCGAATCCATCAACCGTTTTTTTGTCGAGACCCGAAAGTACATCGAGAATATCGCCGTGAGACCAACGAATGCGACTGATGCGCGATCGAGCGAGCGCGTGGCCCCCCTTGCGGAGATAGGGAGGCGCTTCTTCCAGGTCCGGATACATCCCGAAAAGAAAGGCATTCAGATATGGATTGCCGGCGATTGGGGTCCGGCGAAGTGCATCTTCGATCCTTTGCAGAGCGAAGGCGCGGGGCGTCTGCCCCGGCGGCAGGTACTTGAATCCCTGTTCGGGATAGAACAGACGAAAAAACGGTCTGCTGAAGACAATCTGTGCAGCGAGGCGAGTCCGGACCGACTGCAGGTACGTCTCTACGAAACGCGCGGCGTCGGCCGATGTGCTTATGGCACGCAGAGCTTCAAGTCCTTTCCTGCCGAGCGCAGCACGAAGCACAATCCGCATGGCGCGAAAAAGCTGTTGTACGTGCCCCTGCCAAAGAACCCCACGCCGCAATAGCCCCTGATGGCCGTCCCAAAACTCGCGAGCGTCCTGCGGCAAGTGCGGAGCAACTTCCTTATAGTGCTGACCGTACGGTCGCTCGCTGCCGGTTGCTCCAAGGAGATTTCGGTATTGAGCAATATCGAGATGTGCTGCGCCGATCGCCTTTAGCTGTGCTAAAAATATCTGGGCAGGATTTCGATCCACCACCGTGACCTGAGCGACGTCGTGTGTCAGGAGGTTGAGAGCCGTATCGCCCGCAGAGCAAATGCTCACGATGTGCTGGCCAGCACCGGGCTTAAGCGCTGCCTCGACGACCGCGCTGTCTTCCGCCGTGATGCTGAAGGCAAAAGAAGGCCCGGCAAGCATGGCACCCCTCGCTCTGGCCACCTGGTGCGGGCTCCCCTGCAGTCCGCCTCCGCCAGTGCGACGCTCCTTCTACAACCTTTACGAGACTCGCGCAAAAGCTGCAAATATTTGGGCTTTCAGGTAAGGGAGGTTGGCACCGGTAGCGATTAGACCCTTGGCGAATGCAAGCGGCAACGGCGATCGGGTGCTCGCCAAACGCCCCAAGACGTCCGTCCGGAAATGGACGCGTTTTGCGCGCGCGCGAGCTTCGCGCCCCCAAGCCGCGCCTTCCGCATCCGTGCGCTCCGGCGAAGCCAAGACGGGGTGCAACCGATGCACCAAGGACACAGCGTTGACGAGGGCGAGGTTCATGCCTTGCCCGCCAGCCGGATGAACGGTATGCGCGGCATCGCCGCATAAAACGGCACCCGGCACCGAGAATATATCGGCGAGTTGGCTCTTGAGTGCGTATTGCTGCACGTCGCCTACTTGATCAATCTGGCTCGCCACCCGGGGTAGCCGCAACTCCGCTTCCTCCAGGAAGCTGCGACTGTCGTCAATTCTTTGCCTTCCCGATGGCACCTGGAGTCCCAATCGCAATCGCTGCTCAGCCAACGGAACAGCGATCAAAATACCGCGCCGCGAAAGAACATAGATTCCGGCGTGTAGCGAGCCCGAGCGATCCTGCGCGTGGGCGCTAACGAAGATCTGCTGGTAATCATGCTGAGGGCGCGCCGGAATGCGCTGGGAGCGCGCGAGACCGGTCGTCCCTGTCGCGATTACCGAAAGGGAAGCGGTCAATCGGCCACGGGTTGTGAGAAAACCAGTAACACGGGCGGTGGAATCGTCCGTGGCCAAATCCGTTGCTGCGAGATTCCACAAAAAGCTGACGTTTCCTGTTCGTAGGCACGCAGCGACCAAGCAATGTCGGAGTCTTGAATACGGGATCGTGCGTAAGATCCGCGCAGGACCTTTCTCCGAAAGATCCAGCGCCACGAGGGCACGGCGGTCCTCATCCCATATTTCGAAACGGCTGACTTCCCGTAGCCGGGATTTTTCGATCCATTCGCCTACACCGAGCCGCTCAAGAGCCTGCCACCCCCCAAAATGAAGCACGTCACCACGTTCGCCGCCTTGATCCAGCGCCCGCCGTTCAAGCACCTGCACACGCGCGCCGTTGCGGGCGAAACCAAGCGCTGCAGCCAAGCCGGCAACCCCCGCGCCAGCGACAAGAACATTGCAATCGAGTTTTCGGTTCATCGTTTGCGAACCGCGCATACGATGCCCTTGTCACCGTCTACGACATAGTGATCGCCGTCGTGCAATGCGGAAGTTGCCCGCGACGTGTTGAGGACGGCGGGAATTCCGTATTCTCTCGCCACGATAGCGGCATGCGACAATGCCCCACCAAGATCCGCGACTACGGCTCCCGCGATGCCAAACAGGGGGGTCCATGATGGAGTGGTCGCCTGGCATACGAGAATATCGCCACGGGACACGCGAGAGAAATCTTCGCTGCTTCGCACCACACGGGCGACACCTTGGTGGGTGCCGGGGCTCGCTGCGAGACCAGACAAAACAACGTCCGAATGCGCTGCAAGCCTTCGGGCTTTGACAGGTCGCTGCCATTCCCAGGTGGTTCGCGGCCGACCAAATTGCCGCAACATGACGAGATCCTTCGCCTCGCTCGTGGCCACGGGCCTGCAAAGCACTCGTTCAACCTCCGAGAGGCTGAGGAATTTTATGTCCTCGCGTCTCACGATAACGTCCTTTGCCAGAAGACGATCACCGAGTTCGAACATGACGGCGCGGATGTATCGCGAAACGCAATCGTAGCCATGGATGACCCAATCACGTTCGCGCACCATGGCGCGCACCTTGGGAAGGAACTTCTTCAGCAAAGCGTCTGCAGGACGCAAGCGCCAAACCGATTCGCCGGATCGCGTCTGAGCCGATACGATGCTCACAGGTCTATCCGGAGTACCGGCCGGATTGCGGTATGCTCCCGCCAATAGGCCGTTAAACAAAGTAAGGATACCTTCTGGATCGCATTCCCAGGATTTCCCTGAAGGAAGCGAGATCAGCTCGCTGGAGCGCCCACCAAATTCGAGGATCAACTTTTCCAGCCGGCGATCGATCTCCGGACAGGGCGGCTCGGTCGCCAACGGAAATGTCATGCGACATCCTTTTCCGCGAGGAACGAGTGTAAAGCGCACGGCCTCCGCGCGCGCGCGCTCAACGATAATTGCAATCTGCTCATTCATCCGTTGCGTCGGATGGTCAAGATCGCTCAGTAAGATCTGCTGAAGCCGTGACGCATCGGCGCCGGCCACGCATCGCACGAGAAGCGGAAAGATGGCTAGGGCCAACCAGCCGCCCCAGAAGTATGGCCGCCTGGCGAGAAATACCTCGCTATCACGGAGCGACATCAGCGTCTCGCAATGGCGAATGAGTTCCGGGCCATCAAGTACCGTTAGATCAACGGCATCTAGCGTCGCGAAATGCTGCTGAAGTCGCGGCCAATGAACGGCAGCCCAGGTGTCGGGATTCTGCCGGAGCGTTGACAAGGCGCGCAAAAGTGCGGGCACAAAACAGGCGATCGTTCGTCCACTAACCCGTGGCAGCGCGGACGCGACCGAAATGGACCCGTCGGTGTTTTCACGAAGTACATCTGAATGGTGCGCGGGCCGTAAGGCGAAATCGGCGGCAAGGCCGAGGGTGTGATCGACCAGAGTCCCAGTGATCGCCATGTCAAACGCATACATGGGGCGCGGGAAGTAGTCGTAAAAGAACTCGAGGAAAATGCGATCAAGGGGGCCGATACGTGCTTTCTTAGTCTGTTCCGCCGTCGTGATGTCGCGAGATTGCAACACGTAGATTTCACCCGCATACAACGCCCATTCGACATCTTGTGCGCGTCCGAACAACCGTTCGGCACCGAGGGCCACCTTTGCAACGGCGCGAACATGATCCGGGTCGAGTGCCGGGTCCGGCGCTTCGGCTCCAGGTCCACCGAGGTTCTTTGCCAAGAGTGTATGGCGATCTACAACAAGCGTATCGGGCGAGACACTGCCGGCGACAACCTGTTCACCGAGACCGGACGCGGCGTTGATAATCACGGCATCGTCGGCGGACCGGGAAGGATCGGAGGTGAACGCAACACCCGCTACGTGTGATTGAATCATCGGCTGGAGGATGACAGCCATCACGCACGTACGGTGATCTATTCCGGCACGCGCACGGTACTGAATCGCACGAGCAGACCAGAGGGAGGCCCAGCACCGCTGGATAGCCAGCAGGACTGACGGAAATCCTGTGACGTTCAGAAACGTTTCATGCTGTCCGGCAAACGAAAAGAATGGCAAATCCTCGCTGCTGCCCGATGAGCGAACAGCCATCGGAGCTTCATCATAGGCTGACAATGCGGATCCGACGGTATCAGCAAATGCGGTGGAAACCTCTCGCTGAATGAACATTGCGCCGATATGGTCGGCCGTTAATTCGAGTAATTGCGGATTGGTGACGTCACATTCGCCAAGCCAGGCGGCAATTTCCGGCAGCAGCCCATGTTGTTGGACGAACTCCCGATAGGCGATAGCACTAACGACCAGACCGGAAGGACATTTGAACCCCGCCCGAATTAGCCGTCCAAGGTTGTAAGCCTTGCCGCCAACAACGGGCGTCTGATCTGCCGTCAATTCATGAAGCTGTAATAGCCAAGGTTTCAAATAGCCCCCAGGCCGGTTGTTTGTCAGCAGCCGGTTATCAAGATGCCGCAACCCTTGCGTGCTGACACCGAGGTGTCAACATGCAACGATGACATTGAAACCGACCGCGCCTTTCCGACCGATGTGTTGCGAAATGGTCGTCAGGGTCGAAAGCGGCGACACGATGCAAACCGTCTTGCGATCGATGCGGCCAGCCATGCACCGCGACGGCTGGCTGTATATCGCTCCGACCGCCGGTATCGCCCTTGTTTTCTTCGGTACTTGGGGCGCCGGCGCGCCATTCTGGCTTGCCGCAATGGCGGTCGTCGCGTTGGTCTTTTTCTTCCGTGACCCGGATCGCGTACCTCCGGACGGTTCGCACTGGGCGTTGTCCGCAGCGGACGGTATTTTTGCATCCCTTACGCTAGCAGCACCTCCGCCGGAGCTTGAGATGCCAGCGAAGCAATGTCTGCGGGTAAGCGTGTTTCTTAACCTGTCGGACGTCCACGTGACCCGCATGCCGGTGACCGGAAGAGTCGGTGCAGCGGTCTATCGGCCCGGCCGCAAGCTCAGTACGGCGTTAGATAAATCCAGCGAGGACAACGAACGTATGGCAGTTCGTCTCGATCTGCCTTTGGGCGGCTCAGTTGCCGTATGCCAGATAGCAGGTTCGATAGTGCGCCGAATTCGATGCGACGTAGGCGAGGGCGCAGAGGTCGTGGCCGGTGACCGTTATGGCCTAATCCGCTTTGGAAGCCGCGTGGATGTGTATCTACCCGAAAACTGCGTCCCGCTAGTCAAAATCGGGCAGCGTAGTATCGCGGGCGAGACCATACTTGCGGACTTACGACAACCGGCGCGCCCGCAATAGCGTTGAGCACCAACGTGAAGAACCGTATCGCTGCATGGTCGACCCACCCACAAGCTCAAATCATTCTGTTTGCAATGGCCGCGATCGAGAGTTCGTTCTTTCCCGTCCCACCTGTGGCACTTCTGGCTCCGATGGTATTCTTTAGTCCCCACAGGGTATGGCGCTATGGAGCTATCTGTCTTGCCGGATCAGTCTTCGGCAGCGTTGTCGGTTACCTGGTCGGCGTGGTGGCCTTTGAGTGGCTGGGGAAGTTTCTTTTGGAGAATCTTGGATACCTGGAAACGTACAATTCCTTCGTGCTGGCTTTTCGCGATTGGGGATGGTGGATAATTTTGCTGAAGGGAGTCACGCCTTTTCCGTTCCAAGTCGCAACTCTGTTCTCGGGCGTGGTTCAGCTTGATTTCATCAAATTCTTAGCTGTTGTCGCTGTTGCGCGTACGGTTCGATACACGATCGTGTGCATCGCGCTCGTGTGGCTAAGCCACGTCTGGAATCGTTTATACGGCGCCCCAAATCCGGTTGAGAAGCGAGCGCCTTAGAGGCGCCCGACGCATATAGTCGATTTGGCCACACGACCGAGACCTCACGACCGAGAGTATCCGGGCTTCATCACCAGCCGAGCCGATTTCGTGCTGGCGCAATTGCCCCGTCTCAAGGCTGGTCTGCGCAAGGCGGCCGAGCGAACAATTCCGCGCCTGCGCCGCCGGATTGGCCGCGTCAACTGCGCAGGCGCTGGTCGGCGCTTAGGCGGCCCCGTGGTCGCGGCAAATGGTCGAGCCGCCCGATTCAGTCCACCTGAGCGCATCGTACCGCCCAATTGACCCGGCGAAGATGTCTGTCAGCTACGGTGTTACATGCGGAAACGATCATAATAATTTGATATAATGTATATTTTCTGATTTTTTCGACCGCCAAAATCAATACGCGCCCGTGCCAAAATCAGGCGTGTACGACAGGGCCTAGGACCGCAGAAATATAGATATATTCCATAATATGTCTTATGCGAATTTGATATTGCGACAAGATTTCGCCAGCCGTCATGGCGCGGAACCGGCACGGTGCTTAGCTGTTGTCGGGTCGATCGCCTGTCTCCCTCCATCCCAGTCCTTCTTCCATTGGGAGGTGCCCCGTGAGCAGCAAAGTGACCAAGCTCAAGGCGCGCAAGCCTGCGGCTGCGCTCGATACCCCGACTGATCTTGACGGTGCCGCCGTGGCGGCCGTCTCCGAGGCGCTGAACGGCCTTCTGGCCGACAGCTTCGCGCTGTATCTGAAGACCAAGAATTTCCATTGGCACGTCAGCGGACCGCATTTCCGCGATTACCACCTGCTCCTGGACGAGCAAGCGGCCGATATCCTGGGCGCGACCGACGATATGGCGGAACGGGTCCGCAAGATCGGCGGAACGACGCTGCGGTCGATCGGCCATATCGCGCAATTGCAGACCATCGAGGACAACGATGCCGATTTCGTGCCGCCGGGCGTCATGCTCAAGGAGCTGATGGACGACAACAAGAAGGTGACCCAGCGCATGCGCGAAGCCCACGAGGTGGCCGACCAGCACGAGGACGTCGCGACCGCGAGCCTGATCGAGAACTGGATCGACCAGACCGAAAAGCGCACCTGGTTCCTGTTTGAGGCCGCCCGCGGCGCCAGCAACGACGGCCACTAGGCGGCCTTCCGCGTTAACTTTCGGGCGCGCCCCATTCCTGTGGGGCGCGCCCGGCTTTTGTGCCCTCAACCGGGCCGGACTGGTAGGCTTCCACCATGAAACCCTCGCGCGACATGTCACGGCTGATCGAGATCATGGCGGCGCTGCGCACGCCCGAAACCGGCTGCCCGTGGGATCTGGAGCAGAATTTCGCGACGATCGCCCCCTACACGCTCGAAGAGGCCTACGAGGTGGCGGACGCCATTGCCCGGAACGATCTTGCCGACCTGAAGGACGAGTTGGGCGACCTGCTGCTCCAGGTCGTGTTCCACGCACGAATGGCGGAGGAACAGGGTGCGTTCGCGTTCGACGACGTGGTGTTCGCGATTACCGACAAGCTGATCCGGCGGCATCC
The DNA here is from genome assembly GCA_019746355.1 of Xanthobacteraceae bacterium. The sequence goes on from JAIESC010000128.1 coordinate 21,900, forward strand.
GCACGTGTTCGGCGAGGCGCGCGGCGCGACCCCCGAAGAGGTCAAGGGCCTCTGGGACCGGATCAAGGCGGAGGAGAAGGCCGAGCAGGCCGCCCGTGGCAAGCCTGCGGAAGCGGGCGCGCTGTCCGGCGTTCCGGTCGGCATGACCGCCCTCACCCGCGCGCTGAAGCTTCAGGACAAGGCTGGCAAGGTCGGCTTCGACTGGAACGACCCGACCGCGGTGCTGTCGAAGATCCGGGAGGAATGCGACGAGATCGAAGCCGAGATCGCCGCGGGCGACAGCGACAAGGCCGCGGCCGAAGTCGGCGACCTGCTGTTCGCCGTGGTCAATCTGGCGCGGCATCTGGACGTGGATCCAGAGGCCACACTGCGCGCCTGCAACCAGAAATTCGTCCGGCGCTTTGCCGCGATCGAGCAGGCCCTGGCCGCGCAAGGCAGAAAGCCGCAGGACGCGACGCTCGCGGAAATGGACGCGCTCTGGGACGCCGCGAAAGCGGCGGAGCGCGAGCCGCGGGGATGAGCTTCCTGCCGCCCGGCCTAATGGGCCGGCAGTGCCGTAAACTTCGCCCGCACCACGCCGGCCTTGTTGGGATCGACACGGACGGTCATCGCAAGCTTGCCGTCGTCACCGAGCGACTTTTCCATCACTTCGGTGTGGCGGTGCAGCCAGCTCACGCCCGCCCCATCGGCCGGGTCGAGCACCAGATCGAGCACGACCCGGCGGCGGCCGAGCCGTTCCTCGATCGCCGCGACCAGCGCCTCGCTCCCCTCACCCGTGACCGCCGAAACCAGCACCGGCCGGCGGACATGCGGCTGGCGCTCGGCGAGGTTCTGCAGCCGCACGCGTCCGTCGCCGTCGAGCCGGTCGATCTTGTTCCACACCTCGATCAGCCGATCCTCGTCGTCCGGATCGATGCCGAGCGCACGCAAGACCTGCTCGACGTCGTGCGACTGCGCTTGTGTGTCCTCATGCGAGACGTCGCGCACGTGCAGGATCACGTCCGCCTCGATGACCTCTTCCAGCGTCGCACGGAAGGCCGCGACCAGCATGGTCGGCAGGTCGGAGATGAAACCGACCGTGTCCGACAGGATGATCTTCATGCCGCTCGGCAGCTGCACCGCGCGTAGCGTCGGGTCCAGCGTTGCGAACAGCATGTCGGCTTCCATCACGCTCGCACGGGTGAGCCGGTTGAACAGCGTGGACTTGCCGGCGTTGGTGTAGCCGACCAGCGCCGCGACCGGATAAGGCACGCGGGCGCGGCTGTCGCGATGCAGCTTGCGGCGCTTCTTGACCTTGTCGAGCTCGGCCTCGATCCGCGCAATGCGCTCCTCGATCAGCCGGCGGTCGATCTCGAGCTGGCTTTCGCCGGGGCCGCCGAGGAAGCCGAAGCCGCCGCGCTGCCGCTCGAGGTGGGTCCAGCTTCGCACCAGGCGGCTGCGCTGATAGGTCAGATGCGCGAGCTCGACCTGGAGCGAGCCCTCCTTGGTGCGGGCGCGGCGGCCGAAGATCTCCAGGATCAGCCCGGTGCGGTCGAGCACCTTGGCGTTCCACGCTTTCTCGAGGTTGCGCTGCTGCACCGGTGAAAGCGCGCAGTCGCAGACGACGATGCCGGCCTCCAGGCTCTTCGCCAGGCCCGCGATCTCGTCGACCTTGCCGCTGCCGATGTAGGTCGCGGGCCGGATCTCGTTGAGCGGGACGATGCCGGCCTGCACCACGTCGAGATCGATGGCGAGCGCAAGGCCGACGGCTTCCTCCAGGCGAGCCTCCGGGGCGCGCTCGCCGTGCTCGACCTTCGGCGCATTGCGCCGTCCGGCCGGGCGGCGCACGTAGGGCCCGAGCACAATCGCGCGGCCGGTCGCCGAGCCCGACGGGCTCAGCTCCTCCGAACGCGTTTCACGTCGATGCGGCTCCAACTACGCCTTATCTCCTGCGGCTGCTTCCTCGCCACCCTCGAACAGCTGGATCGGATGACCCGGCATGATCGTCGAGATGGCGTGCTTGTACACCAGCTGCGAGTGACCGTCCCGCCGCAGCAGTACGCAGAAATTGTCAAACCAGGTCACGACGCCCTGCAATTTTACGCCGTTCACCAGGAAGATGGTGAGGGGAACTTTGCTTTTGCGGACGTGATTGAGAAATGTGTCTTGGAGATTTTGTGCTCGGTCGGCTGCCATCGCCGTTGGTCCATTATTTTTTGCTCGCGGACCCCCGCCGCGAAATGTTGGTCACAAGTCTGCAGCCCCGAGGGATGGGCATGGGACTTGGGGCATTGGTATTAGATTGCACGTTTTGCTGCAGCGCAAGCACAAGTTCTGGATGCAGGCCCACAAATACACGTGATCTATCAGGATTTTTTTGTGGATCGGGGTGCCCGTGGCCACGGTCTCAGCTGATTTCGGCAAACCGGTAGAAGTCCCGGCGCAGCGCCGTCGCGATCAGGCCCGGCGCGCCGTTGCCGACCGGCCGGCTGTCGATCTTGACCACCGGCATGACGGTCTGGCTCGCCGAGGTGATGAACGCCTCCCGCGCCTGCTGCGCCTCCTCCATCGTGAACGGCCGGATGTCGAGCTTCAGCCCTTGGGCGGCAATGATGTCGAGCACGACCGTGCGGGTGATGCCCTTGAGGATGGCGTTGTCCACCTGGCGGGTGACCACCGTGCCGTTGCGCGTGACGATCCAGGCGTTCGACGACGAGCCTTCGGTGACGAAGCCCTGCTTGTCGACGAACCAGGCCTCGCGGGCGCCTTGCTCGCGCGCGGTCTGCTTGGCGAGCACGTTGGGCAGGAGCGACACGGATTTGATGTCGACGCGATCCCAGCGGTTGTCCGGCACCGAGATCACCGCGACGCCGTCGGCGGCGAGCCGCTCGGCATTGGCGAAATCCATGTTGCGCGCAGTGACCACAATGCTCGGCTTGGTGCCCGGCGGCGGGAAGGCGTGGTCGCGCCGCGCCACGCCGCGCGTGATCTGCAGATAGACGATGCCCCAGCGGACGCGATTTCGCCGCACCACCTCGTGCAGCACCGCGCCGAGCGATTCCGGCGTCATCGGCATGGCGATGCGCAGCTCGGACAGCGAACGCTGCAGCCGCTCGATATGCCGGCGCTCGTCGACGAGGCGCCCGCCCCTCACCTCGCAGACCTCATAGACGCCGTCGGAGAACTGATAGCCGCGATCCTCGATGTTCACGCTCGCATGCGCGAGCGGCAGGTAGCGGCCGTTGACGTAGGCAATCCGCGACATTGCTGGTTTTTCCCGAAATCCGTGGCTAGCCGATGCCCAGCGCCTTGAGCTTGCGGTGCAAGGCCGAACGCTCCATGCCGACGAACTCGGCGGTTCGCGAGATGTTGCCGCCAAAGCGGTTGATCTGCGCCAGGAGATATTCGCGCTCGAACAGCTCGCGCGCCTCGCGCAACGGCAGGCCCATGAGCTGCTCGCCGCCGTTGCCGTTCGGCATCGACGGCACCATCGAGCCCACGTCCTGGGGCAGCATGCTGGCGCTGATCACGGCTTCCGGATCGCCGCCGGCGAGGATCATCAGCCGCTCGACGTTGTTGCGGAGCTGGCGCACATTGCCTGGCCAGTCGTGCGATTGCAGCACGGCCATCGCGTCGCCGCCGATCTTGCGCTGCGGCAAGCCGGTGAACTGGGAAATCTGCTCCATGAAGTAATTGACGAGCTCGGGGATGTCCTCGCGCCGCTCGGCGAGCGGTGGGACGCGGATCGGCACGACCGAGAGGCGGTGATAGAGATCCTCGCGGAACTTGCCGGCCGAAATCTCGGCCTCGATGTTGCGGCTGGTGGAGGACACGATGCGGACGTCGACCGCAACCTTGTTCGTGCCGCCGACGCGCTGGAAGGTCTGGTCGACCAGCACGCGCAGGATCTTGTTCTGCGTGTCGCGCGGCATGTCCGCAATTTCGTCGATGAACAGCGTGCCGCCGTGCGCCTCCTCGAGCGCGCCCACCTTGCGCTGCTGGCTGCCGTTGCTCTGCTCGACGCCGAACAGCTCGATCTCCATGCGCTCGGGCGTGATGGCGGCGGCGTTGATGACGACGAATGGCCCGCTGGCGCGGCCCGACAGCGAATGCAGGTGGCGCGCGGCCAGCTCCTTGCCGGAGCCGGACGGGCCGACGATCATGATGCGGCTGTTGGTCGGGGCGATCTTTTCCACCGAACTGCGCAGCTGGTTGAGCGCCGGCGACTTGCCGACCATGCCGGTCTGCAGCGGCGTGATCGCCTTCAGCTCCTTCACCTCGCGCTTCAGCCGCGAGGTTTCCAGCGCCCGGTCGGCGACCAGCACCAGCCGGTCGGCCTTGAACGGCTTCTCGATGAAATCGTAGGCGCCGCGCTTGATCGCCGAGACCGCGGTTTCGATGTTGCCGTGACCGGAGATCATCACCACCGGAAGCTCGGGGTGCAGCTCCTTGACGGAATCCAGGAGCTGCAGGCCGTCCAGCCGGCTGCCCTGCAGCCAGATGTCCAGGAACACGAGGTTCGGCCGCCGGTTCTTGACCTCGTTCAAGGCCGAGTCGCTGTCGCGCGCAGTCCGCGTCGCGTAGCCCTCGTCCTGCAAAAGGCCCGCCACCAGTTCGCAAATATCGGCTTCGTCATCGACGATCAGGACATCAGACGCCATGTTTTATCGCTCGCTGAGAACTTCGGCTTTATTGGGATTGCCGGCGGCGGCGGCCACAGGCTCCGTGGTGAACTTCAAACGCATCCATGCGCCGCGCTGGCCGGGAAATTTCTCGGCAGCGTCGCGCAGCTCGATCCCGCCGCCGTGCTCTTCCAGAATACGGCCGACGATGGCGAGGCCGAGGCCCGTGCCCTTCTCGCGCGTGGTCACGTAAGGCTCAAGCAGCCGATTGCGGTTTTCCTTCGGCAGGCCGATGCCGTTATCGATCACGTCGATTGCGACGTCGGCGCCCTCACGCGATGCCAGGACGCGGATGTGGCCGCGGCCGCGCTGCTCCTGCGGCACGGCGGCAATCGCTTCCGTCGCGTTCTTGATGATGTTGGTCAAGGCCTGCGAGATCAGCCGGCGGTCGAAACGCGCCGGCATCTTCTCCTCGCCGAGCTCCAGATCGATGTCGATGTCGGCGTTGCCGACGCGCTGCAGGAACACCGCCTGTCGCACCGTATCGGCGATGTCCTCGGGCTCCATCACGGCCTTGGGCATGCGCGCAAACTTCGAGAACTCGTCGACCATGCGCTTGATGTCGTCGACCTGGCGCACGATGGTGTCGGTGCATTGCTGGAAGACGGCCGGATCCTCGGTGATCGACTTGCCGTATTTCCGCCGCAGCCGCTCGGCCGAAAGCTGGATCGGCGTCAGCGGGTTCTTGATCTCGTGGGCGATGCGGCGGGCGATGTCGGCCCAGGCCGAGGTGCGCTGCGCCACGACCAGCTCGGTGATGTCGTCAAGGGTCACCACAAAGCCGTGCAACGCGGCCGGCGTCTGTTCGGTGGTGACGCGCACCGAAAGATTGCGCTCCCGGTTCTGCCGGCTGATCGTCACCTGCCCCTGCACCAGCCGCTGGATGCCGAGCTGGGCGCTGGTGATCAGATCCTTGAGCTCCGGCACGACCTCGACCAGCGGCTGGCCGATCACGTCGGGTTCGAGCCGGTCGATCAGCTTTTCCGCCGAGCGGTTGAGGATGCTGATGCGCCCTTCGCCGTCGACACCGATGACGCCGGCGCTGGCGCCAGCGAGCACCGCCTCGGTGAACAGGCGGCGCTGGTCGATCAGGTCGCGCGCGCGGACGATGTCGTCGCGCTGGGTGCGAAGCTCATAGGTCATGCGGTTGAAGGTCTCGCCAAGCTGCGCGAGGTCGCCCTCGGAGCGCTGCACCGGCACCTGGATGTAGAGGTTGCCGGTCGAGACGATGTTGGCCGCGCCGATCAGCCGGCGGATGGGCGCGACCAGGCGGTTGGCGAAATTCAGCCCGAGCCAGGCCGCGGACAGCAGCACCGCGAGCGCGATCACGGTGTACATCAGCGCGAAGGCGAGCTGCACGCCGGTGCGCCGGGTCTGCAGATTGGCGAAGTCGCTGACGGTTGCTTGCGTCTCCCGCAACTGCGACACGACCCGCGGATCGAGAGGCCGCACGATGCTGAGATAGGCGTTGTCATAGCCGTGCAGCTTGACGACGGCGGCAACCGCATTGGCGCCGAGCAGCATGCCGATCTGCGGATCGCTCTCGTTGACCTTGGCGAGGCCGGTGGCCTCCGGCAGCGGGATCGGCTGGTCGGAGTTGACGTCGGCGCGCTCGATCACCGTGGTGTCGGGGCCGATGATGACCGCGGCGGCAAGCCCGCGCACCCGCGCCTGCGCCGAGAAGAACTGCTTGAAGCGCTCGCGCTCGCTGTCGAACAGGGGCTTCGCCCGCGCCACGTCGAACGACATCGCCATGATGTCGCCGCGGATCATGCGCGCCTGCTCCTGCAGATAGGCGTCGGCGACGATCAGCGAGTTCTCGATGATCGCCTTGGTGCGGGTCGAGAACAGCCGGTCGAGGCCGCGGTCGAGCGTGATGCTCGCGACCACGGCGACCAGGATGGCGGGCACCGCGGCGATCACCGCAAACAGCGCGACGATGCGGACGTGGAGCTGCGCGGCCGCCCGGCCGCGCCGCCTCGCCTGCACCACCATCCAGACCTCCCGGCCGATGATGCCGAGCAGCAGGAACACCGTGAAGGCGTTGATGAGGAGGAGCGTGACGACGACCGAATGGGTCGGCGCGATCGGGGTCAGATCGGCGAGCACCACGAAGGTCGCAAAGGCCGACAGCATGGCCAGCGCCGAGGCCACCGGACCCAGCACCCGCATAGCCAAGTTGGGTGGCGTGGCCGCGATTTCGGCAGGTGTCGTTCGGTCCACGCTGGCGATACTGGTCATCATGCCCCATCAGCCCCGGCAGGGGCTGTCGACTCGGCGCCACAGAGACCGCGCAACGTGGCACCGCCCCAGCCGGCTGGAATAGGCCGACTGATGCTTTAGTGCAACACCATGTTGCCCGATTGCGACATTTTCCGGGCGCCCATGGAAGCCGAAGACCAGCAGGAACGTCGCGCTATCGGTGATCGCGATGCTGCGCAAGATGCACGCGCCGCTCGCGGTGGGGCCTTGATCGCGTATTTTTGGCAGCGCTTCGCGCTTGCCACGCCTCATCGTCCCGGGGCTTTGAATTCGGGCGCCCGGGCCGGCCCGTTTCCCTTTTTCCGTCCCTCTCGAAAGAGGTGATGGAGCGCCGGGAGGCGCCACCGGCGGAACGCCGCCGGTGCCGGACCCAAATCCGGGGTCCGGCGCGCGCCACGGCAAGTCCCTGTTACCAGGGGTTGCCGCTTCGGGCGCGCGGGCCCAGTGACGTAGGGCCCGGCGCCTCCCGGCGCTCCAACGCGATGCCATTGTCGGGCACCGCACCCTGTTCCCTCTTCAAACGCCGCGATCGACGGCGATCGTTGATTGAGCAAGACGTCGTGAACATAGCGTGAACACGTAGGAAATCAACCCATCAATCGAGGCCAAGGCATGAATCCTTGTGCCCTCACCTATCTACCTGATTCTTCACACAGTTCCGGGCCTTCCCTTACGCTACCTGCGCAATCGATTCGCGTGGTCGGCGGTGGCAAGCAGTTTCATCGGTATGGTCAATCCCAGAGTTCTGGTAGCTCTCAAATTGATCACAAGCTCGAATTTGTTCGGCATTGCCAAGCGGCGTGTCCTTCAAAATGCGATCGACGAAATAGGTCCGCGCATTTCTGCGGGGTATCCACAGCATAGCTGCCTTACCAGGTCGAAGGACAATTCAGCCGTCATCTCTTCCATATCTGCGTCCGATGATAGGCAAGGTAAGGCTTGTGCTCGTTACGCAGAACTAACTGTCGTACTGCGGCGTTGCTCAACTCGGATCGCGCTGCCGAATCCAAACGAGAGGAGAGCAGAACCTTTCCATCATCATCGAATGTCACCAAGCCAGCATCGAATGCGGCGTCCCAGAGCGCCGACAAAAGCAGGCCGTTGTGGACATCGAGCCGCTGCTCATCGGTTTCACAGCGGGACCAAGGCATCATATGCGACGCCCTCAGAAGTTCCGGACTTGATATCCCGGTCAGAGGGCAGCTTCCTTCCCAGTATTCCACCAGTGCGTCCCTGAAAATATCCTGCCCGATCCTGAACTTCTGAGCGCGCTCGCCCTCCGTGTCACCTAGACCGGAAACCGCCTCCTGATATTTCTCGAGGGGGAAATTTGGCAGGCTAACCGACAGGCGATAAATCGTCCCCACACCTGCATGCAGTGCCTCGCGGGTAATGAACGCGAAAGCCCCCGCATGTCCTCTGGCACACGGGGATGCAGGCGATGCATCCAGCGTCTGCGCCACGCCTTGGTGCATCACTGACACAAAGAACGGTCCCGTCGGATCAGCCGCCGCCAGTCCGATTTCGGCCGGCGCACTGGCAGACCGAAAGAACAGCCATCCGGCTGCCTCCTCAGGACCGATCCGATAGCCGTGTTCGTTCGCCGCATCCCGTAGCTCGGAGAGCAGCGCAAATGGATAGGCCGTTAGGCGGGCGTCCGTGCCAATCATAAATCGACCCGTAGCAAGCGCTGCTCGGGCGGATCGCCATACACCTTGAGCCGCAGATGCGGAGGCTCTCGAAACTCTACCGGCGGCCCCGTCGTCGTCGTGACGATATACTGAAATAGCGGTGTTCCGCCGACGCGTTCCAGTTCATCGGCAATGTCAAATAGCCTGCCGTAGATCGATAGCCCAAGGTCGGCCTCGCGGGGGCTGTCATGCAGCAGGAAAGACGGAACGCGCGTCGCCCCCTCGATGCCGAGGCACATCGCGGCCAGATCAAACGCAATGACCTTGAGCGAGTCGATTGCCGCCGTCCGACGATCTCCGCCCATGTCCACTGAGAGATCGAGTCCAGTTCCGGTGAGGGTAATGCGGCCTTTAGCGTCGTGTCCGACCAAACGCCGGATGATTGGATCAAACTTCTCGCTCATTCGGCCGAACACGCGCGCCTGCTTGTCGCGAAATGCAATCAGCCGCTCTCTTTCAGTGTCAAGTCTTGCACCAATCTCGCGGAGACTCTTTGTTGCGTCATCCTGGGCTCCAATGAATTCAGCAAGGCGCTCGACGTCATCCTGTATCCTGCGAGCGCCGTACCAAATAGCCTCCCTCGCGTCCCGCGTCCGCTCTATGGCGGCGACGCGACTGGCTGACTGGTCTAGATACTGCTTGGCAAGCGCGAGCTCCTGCAGGACACGCGTCTTATCCCGATGCAGAGTCGTCAGCGTTTGTTTCTGCTTCTCGAAATCTTGCTTCCGCTGCTCCCAGCGCCGTCGGCATGCTTCCGCATCCGGAACTTTGTGCGAAAGCTTGCACGCTTCAGCCAGAGCGCGATCGATCGGTACCTCGCATATGGGACAGATCGGGTTCTCCGCCTCGGCCTGCGAATAGGAAAGACCAGGCAGCTCCCCCTGGATCATCGCCAGCGCGCGTTCTTCGGCCGGAATAAGGGCCTCAATGCGGATTCTCTCTCTATCGAGGCGCATCCATTCTTGGAGAGCGACTTCATGCTGTTCGCGCGCCGCGGCGAGTTCACCGCCGTCTCCAGCGGGAACCTGGCTTGCCGCCGCGAGGCGCTCGGTAGCCGACCGACGCATGACTTCGATCAACAGCGGCATGTCGGGCACCGATCGACCTTCAAGGTCGAGAGCAGTGAGAAGGCGAGCTTGCGTGCGTTCGATCTCCCACCGTCGATGCCCAATCTCCTGATCGAGAACTCGGCGTTGCTCGGTCAGGCTGTTCACTTCGGTCCGTGTCCTCTGCTCCTCCGGCGTGATTGCCATCAGGAATGCACGGAGCGCCTCGAGCCTTGGGCCCTTCTCCTGACCGCTCGCCGGCAGGGGTGAATTCGATTCCGAGGCCGGCGATCGCCAATCCAGCACATCGTCGAACCGGCATTCCTGATCACGCGTCAACCACGCCAAGGCGATCGGCCAGATAGGCCCCTCGGACCGCGGGCGAACCAGCTCCGCAAGCGCGGTGGTAATGATGCTTTGGTCAACGGCCTCGATGAAGGGCTCAATACCGGTCGAGGTGCCCTCGCCCGCGGCCACTTCATCGAGATTGCCGTTTGGCACGGCCATATGCCTGCGGCGAGTGCCGAGCGGACGGACGATCGCCCAGCGGGTCCCGTCGAGCATGACCTCGGCGCCAACAACGCCGTTCAGGAACGCTGTTCCAATACGGTCGCGCTGAGACTCGGTCGCGAAGCGATCCTCGCCGAGGCAATAACGGATAAGCCGGCAAAACAGCGTCTTGCCACTGCCGTGCCCGATTGCGTTTGCTTGTTCCGCCGAACCAGCGTCATCAGCACCATCCGGCGACCAGATGATGTTGAGGCCAGGACGAAGGGTAGTGTCTCGTAATTTCTCGCCACCGGGCTCCTTCCATATCGCCAGCCGTCGAAGCCAAAGCCGCGGCTCTGTCAGGCCTGCAATTGGACTGACGGTGAGAGGCCGCGGCCCTATCAGGTCAGGCTGCCGCGGCATCGGCGATCCATTGCTGTATCTCGTCCGGCAGTGAGCTAACCGCTGCTCCGAGATCGATGCTTCTCAATACGCTCAAGACAAAGCCGGCGCGGCCGTCCGGCCAACCGGCCGTGTCGATCGACTCCAGCCCGGATCCACGTGCCCATGTGCTGCTGCCAATATCTTCGATAAGCCGGCCGTTCCCACGATGGTTGCGGACGGCAGCGCCCCACGGCGCGTTGTTTCGTGCTGCGAACGCTATCACACTGCCGGCGACCGGATTGGCTTCCGACCCAACCCGGCGGCGCCATTCGGCCGCCTGGGCACCAGACAGGAGTGGAACAAGCAAGCGCGGCTCCAAGACGAACGCAGCCGCTAACCGAACATCGCGAATTGACTTCGGCCCATCCATACCTTTGAGAAGTGCGGCCAATACTGCGCCAGCATCCCCTGGATGCGGCTGTGCAACTCGCGCCCACGCGCCGTCAGGCAAAGTGACCTCAAGATGCTGAGCCGGACGAAGCTCGATCGGACGGGCAGCGACATGCGTCCCGACGAGCCTATCGTAGGCTTCGAGCACGAGCCGGCGGGTACGGTATTCACCGAAGCGCCGTTCCTCGCTCGCCTTGAGCACGCGAAAGGTCTCGGAGGGATAATCCACATCCTTCGCGTCGGTCGGATCGAGAACGTATCGTAGTTCGTCACGAGACAAACTGTATTTCAGGGCAAAGAAGGCATCGAGTTCCGCGCGGACAACTGCGCGGCGGTTCTCGTCCCATCCAAAAGGTTGGCTCGTGTGGCCGAGATCCTCCGCCCAGAGACGCATCAAATTGCTAGTGTAAGTTAGCTCCAGCACGCGTGGCGTAGTGAAGGCAAGATCGGCCCTCGTGAATGCCGAGGGAGGAAGTGCAGGGAATTGCTTCAGGTAGGTGTAGGTCAGATGTGTGCCGCCGATTGACAGCCGAGCCATGTAGTCAAAGGGGATTGATGTCCACATGGCCAATTTCGCGGCAGCCATTTCCGGTGTGGCGTTCGCGTAGAAGATCGGCAGGGTATGACCTACACCTCGCTTGGGAAACACGCTTGCGATTACCGTCCGCTCAACGCTGCGTAACGCTATGTCTCGCCACCCCATCAGCCAGCGCGGCTGTTTGCGCTCGATCATGGCGGATGCAAGCGACAACGGATCAAGCTCACTATCGATGATGAAACGGATATCGTCAGAGCTAAGCGGGGTTTCACGCTGCATGTCCCCGCCGCTGGCCATGGTCTTGGGATCCAGAAGAAATCGGTCCGTCGACGCTCCAAGGGCAACCCGCCACGAGTGACTGGCACCCAATATGCTCGCAAGGTCCGACGCCCGCAGCCTATCGCCTTCGGCAGCGTGATACCCGACCAACCATTCCGCGAAACTCCTTAGCACCCGGTCCACGTTTCCATCACGAAGACCTCGCTTGAGGCTCGATGGAACACGCGCGGCGCGGATTTTGACTTCGCCCTCCGGCACCCAATATCGGGGATCGGGCTCGAAGCTTGGGTTTGCCTTTTCGAGGGCCGTCGAGTCTCGCGCGCTGTCCTCATCGTCAATACCAGCCCCTGCATACGTTGCCCATCGATGATCAAAATGGTGGATCATCTTGGCTTCATAGAGTGGCACGCGACGCTCCTCGCCGACTGTGGTGGCGCGGACCCAATCTGTTCCGTTGCGCGACCAGCCCTCATTGATCAGCTGTGCTCCCGTGCGAAACAATTCGGAAGCCGATGTCATGTTGAATAGGCCTTGCTGAAAGGTGATACCCCAGGGGTTGACGTCACCTCCGTGCTCTACATCGCGTTCTTCGATCAGCACCGGCACATGCGCGTAACACTTGGCGGCTAACGCTGCGTCGGCACGCGAGCGAAATATCGGCGCGGTCCTAGTATTTGGATTGATATGAGCGATCTGTTCCGCTGTCAGCGAGAAACGGCGCTCTGGATTTTGAAGCTCAGAAATATCCCGAATATCGAAACAGAATTCTGCTTCACCCTTAGTTGTACCGATAGTCAGAACACAAAACGACTTTCGATCATCTGTGCCTTTGAACCAGCCACGAATTTCGTAGAAGCTGTATACAGATGCGAGCTTCGATTGCGTAACGAGACTTCCAAAGAACGCTGACGTCGAGCTGTCGGTTGCAACACCCGTCGGCACGAGGACGCCGGCTCGGCCTAGCGGCTTAACCAACTTTGCGAACAGCTCAGCAAACAACGCATAAGTATTAAGCTTTCCGACTGCCGCCAATGGAAATCTTCCGCTGGAGCGGAAGAACTCATTGCCTGCTTCAGGCACCCGTTTGGCCAAGACGTACTCTTGCCAAATGTGAGGATCATCGACTGGCAGACGGGCAATAGCCTTTTTGCGGCTATCTCCGGCAAGTGCTGCAATTCCCGGTTCCCTATGTGCAAAAAACTCCTTTTCATCGAACTGAGATACGTCCCAAGGCGGATTGCCGATCACCACGTCAAACCCGCGCTCACTGGGATCCGGCGCGTCAAAAATGCGCGGAAATTCGATATGCCAATGGAAGGCGCGGATAGATTCGGAGGTTTTTCTTGCGCCCTCCATCAAATGCGGCGCGACCTCACGGCCGCCGGCAGCCCTCCAAACATGTTCCGTCAGCGGCAGATCGTCAAAGGTCGATGCCGCTGGTGACTTGGGTGCGAAGTAGGCTGCCGTGTAAAGATAGGCAGATACATAGAGATCGCTGGCCGACTTGAGACGCTGCCAATCATGTGAAGCTCGCATCTCATCGAAGCCGCGACTCTTGGCCTCCACTTGCTTCAAGTCGTCTTCAGGGAGTTCGTGTAGGTGGCGATCCGCACGCGAAAGGCTTTCCGGTGGCCGCAATTCAGACAACAGGCCGGTTGCGCCTTTGCCATCGCGCTGCTGCTTGTTGTACCGGCCGTACGCCCGGGCGACCTCTTTATCGTCGCCAGTTAACGGCTTATAGGCTTCATCGGGAATTCCCTTCCTTAGCATCTCGATATCGAAGACGCCTATCAGGCTGTCGCCACAGCGGATGTTATTGTCGAGGAAGCTGAGCGGCTTGCCCGGCTCAACGGTCTCGATCCATAGAGCCACCTTGGCCAGTTCTACCGCCATCGGATTCCGGTCAACGCCATGAATGCAATGGCTTGCGACGTCACGCATCGCCGCCGGGTAATCCGGTGCCTCACTGTTGCGCAGAAGCGCGACGCGGCTTGCCATTCTCCGCGCCGCACCGAGAAGAAAGTGACCAGAGCCGCAGGCCGGATCGATCAGTGAAAGGTTGAGGATCGCCTCGAGGCCGCCTTCGGCCTCCGCCCGCACGAGCACAGGATCGAGCGTGCTGTCGAGCAAGGTCTGAACGAGGCTATCCGGCGTATAGTAGCTTCCGCTCGTCTTGCGCGCGTTCCCGCGGGCCTCTGCGCCGCCGGCAAAGCTGAAGCGCCGGCCGTTGTCTTCGCGTGTGGGAACAAGTTCGAGAAGGCCTTCGTAAACCGAGCCCAACTCCTCCGTCGCCATGTCGCGCCAGTTGATGCGGACGCGGCGACTATCCTCAACCAGCCAGCTTAGATGGAACACTGCGCGCAGGAACGCTTTGTTAGACAGTTTCGCATCGTCCAGATCCGAGGTCCGACCTTGAGCAAATAGCCCGCCGAGCGCCGGCAAACCCAAGAGATTCTCGCCGTGCTGCAGGCCTCGGAAGACGACCTTCGCTCCCTCCCACGCATCGTGATGATGGTCGTGCGCCGACCGTCGGGCTGACCGGTCCCGCATGTGGTTGAAGCCGTAGGCTGCAGCATAGAGCTCCCGTGAAACCGGCGACGCATCCGGGCCATGCAGGAGATCACGATCCTCCGCGACCCCCAGAAAGATCAGCCTGTAGACCACGCGCAAGAGCTGCTCAAACCATCCTTGGATGCTGACGCTGCCATCGTCCAGCTTGGCCCGAAGACCAGAGTTGACGTCGAGAAAGCCTTGCCCAAGCGCGAGCAGTGCCTCCTCGACACTCTCTCCCAATCTTTCACGCGCAGCCGTACCGGCCATCAGGCCGGCCTCGCGCCACCGCTCAAGAGCGCAATCGCCTGAGGTCGCCCCCTCGCCACCAAAGCGGGTCGCGTGGATGAGTAGCCAAACCACGGTGAAATCCGCGAACATCTCGTCACGGAAAATCGCGCCGAGGTCAGCTTCGATGTACGCCTGCCGTGTGAAGCTGGCATTGTCCCGCATGAGGCGGACGCGATCACCGGCGAAAACCAAGCCCCACAAGAAATCGGTACCGGAGTTCAGCCAGTCTTGAAGGACCACGCTTGGCGAGCGACGCGGGATGGTCCCGCCAGGATCATCGCCTAGCTGCGGCAGCGCCTTGGTGAACGCGTCCCATTCCAGCAAGGGTGCCGCAACCATGACAGGCACACGCCCACCCTTCGCCTCAAGAGTGATTCGATAGGTGTGGCCACCTCTATGATGAACATTGGGGCCACGCAGAGCCTCGAACCCGAAGGCCTCTTCGAGCAGGTTCTTTACGAAGGCCGCAGTCTGAGCCGCGGTGGGCGCTGACAGCTTCGCGTAGGCCTGCCAATGGGCTTGGCCGATCCTGAAATAGCGGGTGATCTCATCCCGCAGATTTGTCCCCTTCGGGCAACCATAGTCCGCGGCTGCCTTCTGATCCGGCGTGGTACCCGCAATGGCTGCAACCTGATCGGGGGCAATGAGGCCGCCCTCAATCGAAACCGCAGTGAGCCCGATATCGGCAACGCGCTTCGGATGCCGGGCCACTATTCGCCCTCCGGAAGAAGGACATAGAGCCCGATCACATCCGCAGGGAGAGCGGGCACAACCTCGACCATTCCGCCGCCGCGTGCAGCTTCTGTCAGCCGCAGATGGTCGGTCGACAGCGCCACTCCTCGTTCGGCCGCAAATGTCGCAATTGCAGGTTCGCAACCTGCCAATCGCTCGTGAGCGCGCTTAAGCTGGCGCGCAGCAGCCAATTCGTCGAGATTGCCGGTCGCCTCCGACTCAAGGAGCGCCAGCGCTGGACGCCCGGTGAGCACTGCGACGGTCGCCATTCCCCCGAAGGCGATCCCCGTGGCCTCCTCGGCCAACAGCAGCCGATTTGTGCGGCCGCTAGTGATGAGCTTGAAGCGAAGTCGCAGCAGCAGGATTGTCGTCATTTGAGTGACGACGCTGGTTCGCCAAGCGCCGCATCGGCCGAGCGGGGGGAATGTCGCACCGTCAGGATCGAGTGCCCCTTCCGCCAGATTCTCCGCCAAGCTGGCCACAAGGGGATGAACACGTCCTAAATGGGTCACGCCCGGCGCAGGGTCATCCTCGAATCCAACTTTTCGTGTCCCACGTAATCCGCGTGCTTCTAGCCGCTCCTTGATGGCATCGGGCAACGCACCGAGGTGGACCAGAAAGTGCGGCCCCGCTCTTTCCAACGGTACACCTACCCGCTTCAGCGCTCGTTCGGTGAAGCGCGCCACCTCCGTGGGGCCGCCGTTCAGCGCCCTCATCTGCCTCCACTCTGGCAGAACCTCATCGGGCTTCAGTGCGCCTTGGGCATATCGTGCGCGACTCGCCTTGGCATTTTCCTCGGCGTCTCGCCATTTGCTATCGAGCCGCTCGCTCGACAGCCCGAAGTCGAAGGCGAGCTGCTGGCGAGGCCCTTCGGCACGAAGCAAGAGCGCCTGCATGAGCGCCGACGTCACGCCTTCACTGTCTTCGGGCATAGGCACGGAGATGCCGGTTGCCTTCCGGATCGCTTCCGCCTTCCGCAGGATCACCTGCAACACCGCGCCATCTATCGCGCTGTTGTCCCCGAAGATCGTGACGGATCGAACGATTGGAGACTGCTGGCCAAACCGGTCGACGCGTCCTTCGCGCTGTTGATGACGGGTGGGGTTCCAACTGAGATCGTAGTGAACGACAGCATCGAACAGCGCTTGCAGATTGATACCTTCGGAAAGGCAGTCCGTCGCGACCAAGATTCGGCTTTCTGAACTTTCCAGCTCATCAATACGGGCGCGACGTTCCTCGGGCGTCAACCGACCTGTTACAACAGCGATGCCGGCTTTTGGCCAAGCTCTCCGGATTTCCTCGCCGAGCGCTTCGGCGGTCGCGATAAACCGGCAGAAAATAACAGGCTTGGCGCCCTCTTGAAGCAAGCCCTTCAAAACCTTCAATAACCGGGCAACCTTGGGATCCTCCAAGCGGCGCGCATCAAGCGACCCCGCCATCGCAATCAGCGTCGCGAGTTCAGTGCGCTCCTCTGCATCGACAGTAGCTGTGCTGGGTTCGACATCGCCCTCGTCGAGCAAGCCTTCATTTTCATCGAAGACCACAGGCTGCATCGCCTCCTCGTCGGCGATCCCGCTTTGGCGATTGCGCAGCGCATTGACCGCGGCCGCCGGAGACGAGCCGACGCAGCGCATAAGCGCCAACGTTCCCCAGAAAGCGAGCCGCCGGCTCCGCTGGTCAGCGCCCGCTCGCTGCGTCACCGCCAAGCAATAGTCGAGAACGTGATCGTGGAAGGCGGCGAAATCGCCGGTGAGGCTGAAGGACTCGTCCTTCACACGGTGGACAGGGAATGTCCGTTTTTCGTGCCAACCGCTTTCCATGATGTCTGGGCGACGCCGCTGCACGTAGTGCTGGGCGAGACGGCGTGCGTAGCGAGCGCGGGCATTCTCATCGCCCTGCGGACCACCGGCGAAGTCGGGGCTGATCAGCCCTAACAGGCGATCGAACGCTGCTTCATCCCCGCTATGTGGCGTCGCCGTTAGTAACAAGATGTGCCGGTTTTCATCAGCCACCAAACGCTCGAGGAGTTCGTAGCGCTGGTGGCGCCCGCGCTCACCACCTGCGCAGGCGTGCGCTTCATCGACGATCACGAACGACGGGCAGGCTCGCGCGAACTCGTCCCGGCGGCTGTCCGCCTTGATGTAGTCGAGGCTGACTACGGTATGAGGATATGCCTCAAAGAGGCTTTGTGCAGCAGGGAGCCCGCGCTCGAGGCTGCGAGCCTGCGCAGACGTGACGGCAACCGCGTCGATATCGAACTTTTCCGCGAGTTCGCTAACCCACTGTTCAACCAAGTGAGGCGGACACAGCACCGAAAAACGGTCTATGAGACCGCGGTCCAGCATTTCGCGGACGATCAACCCCGCTTCGATCGTCTTGCCGATGCCAACGTCATCGGCGATCAGCAGCCGCACCACCGACAGCTTTAGCGCCATCATCAGCGGCACCAGCTGATAGGCGCGAGGCTCTACGCCGAGATGGGCAGCGCTCCGAAAAGGCCCTGCGCCGCGACGAAGGGAAAGACGCAGGGCGTCGGCCAACAGACGAGCACCGTCCTGGGTGTCCCGTCTCTCAGGCAACGGCGGCGCAAACCGGGCCGGCTCGACTGGATTGACTTCAAGCGCGAGAGCGATTCGTTGCGCGTCCGCCTCTGATCCCGACAGTGGCCGGACGTTGAGGACGCCGTCGTCGGGCGACGGTAGAACGACCCACTCGCGCCCCCGCGCCTTGACCAGATCGCCTGGCGAAAATCGGACCGCCTCCACTACGCCGCCCCCAAGAGCTCTACCAGTTGCGCCGGCGCCGTTTCTTCGGGCTCATCCGGCAATTCGATAACATCTACCCCCAGATCGGCACATGTCCCGGCTAGTTCACCTGGTACCGGGCCTGGGACTGCCAGCACTTGGAAGTTGGGCCAGTAGAGGTCGTATGAGACGCCGCCGATGTTGCGCTTGGACGGTGGAGGCAGCCCCCAACGCCGGATGGCGTCGCTCCAATTGCTGCTTCCCTCATGAACGGCCTGCTCTGTGATCTCGGGTTCCGCCAGCTCGCAGAGGAATGCCCTCACCTCAGCGTCGCGACGATCGATCAAATTGTGATCTGGCTGATTGAAGTAAGAGAGCAAGCAGCGATAGCAACCAGCCACGCAAGCGTCTGGCCGCGCTTTGATGCTTCCTCCTTCCGGCGGAAAGTCATAGTGCATCAGATCAACCGCCTGACGCGCGACCTCCGCCATACGAGTTGCATCGGAGACGAGACGATTAAGGACGCCCGCGCCGCCTTCCGTTGCCTCATAAAGCAGAATGGCCTTGCGCTCATCGCGCGTGGGCAACGGCTCGCCCAGTAGCTCCCCCTCCTCCAACTCGGCGACAATCTGTATGCCACGCAAGAAGGCATGCTGAAGCGTAGCCATCTGCCGCTCGTTGAAATTGGCGATGGGCCTCAGCAAAAGCGCATTTTTATGATCTTCGACGATCGGGACGATCCGTTGCGACTTCGGCATCGTGACGTCGATGTCGTCATCATCTCCGCCATTCAAAGTGTCCTTGACCCAGCGCCCCGAAGTCGGATCGATGCAGAACCCGGTGATTGACTTCGACTTACGTCGACGAAGGCCCTTGTTGATGCGTGAGAGTTTTGCGCGCGCTCCGTAGTCTAGGAGTAGAAATGGCTCTCCTCCGGCGCGCAGCGTGAGCGAGCGTGTATCAGGAGCGCCCTTGTCGAACTGCCATTGAAAGACTGTTTGGATATCGAAGCCCCGCCTTTGGCGATCTTCATCGTTCGCGGTAATGCGGGACGATGGCATCGTTTCGACATTGTCGATCCGATAGACGTTATCGAGCCGATCCACCCCGGCTAGCGACGCGCCGCAGGAGTGGCACCTCTCCAGCTTGTCATCGGGATGGGCCGCCCCGCACTCGGCGCACAAAATAAGACTAGTCGTCGCCAGTTTGCCGTCATCAAGGCGGCCGTGCGCCGGCAGCTTGGCACGCACCACTCTATAGGCGCGGCCCTCATGATAGATCAGGCTGTTGGGACCAAACTCGGAGATAGCGAGGAAGCGCGGCCTCTGCAGAACAGCCGCCCGCTTGGTCGCGGGGATGAATGCATAGAGCGGCAACCGCGGGAAATTGTAACCAGGCAGAAATCCTTCGGTGGCCAAGTAACGATACGTATAGAAATCCGATCCGTTTGAAGCCTGTCCCCGTTCAAGCATGTCGAGTTCTTCCGTTGCGCGGAAATGACGACGAGCCGCCTCTCTGCGTTCACCCGGTTTGAACGACGTCTTCTGCTGAATTTGATGGGCCTCCTCCTGCTCGCGGCGAGCGCCTCGGTAGAGCTCCCGCCAACGGTCGAAGCTGCTTGCGAAATTCTGTGCAGCCTCTCGATCCGTCTCTTCCACGAACGCATCAATCTGCGTTAGCCAAGGCGCATCTGCCAGATCGATAGCGCCGACCGTCTGTTCAAGAAGCCGCCGCATAGTTGGCCTTGCCGCTCCGCTCGCGACAAGATTTGCGAACGCACTTGCGATCTCGTCGGAAACCGGCATCTCTGGATCGGTCATATCCAGGTTTTCCGGAATCGAAGGCTTCAACGGCACGACCGCAGCTGCCAGCCATTCCGCATGGAGATGGCTTTTCAGGAGGTCTCGATTGGCGAGATCCAACGCGGGCGGCTTCACCACCCCTGCGACCAAACCCTGTCGATTGTTGAAGTAATATTGGTCGTGAGGAGATTGGGCCGCGCAATAGGTAACAACAAGTGCCGCTTGCCCGCTTCGGCCCGCGCGACCAGCCCGCTGAACATAGTTCGCAGGGGTCGGGGGCGCATTCCGAAGAAAAACCATATTCAAAGCACTGATATCAACTCCGAGTTCCATGGTCGGCGAGCAGAACAAGGCGGGAAGGAAGCTGGTAGGCTCGCCTTCCTGGCGCATCTCGTCCCGGTTCTCGGCAATCCGCTCGATGTCCGTTTTTCCGAACCGAAAGCGATCTTCACGCCAAGCTCTGACCTTTTGGTCGACTTGCGCCGTATGCTCTCGCGCCTCAAAGGCGAACGGTAGATCGCCCTCCTGTCCGAGCATCTCCGCGACTTCTTCGTACAGGGTACGGAAAAATGGATTCTCTCGCTTACCATCGGTTCGTTTGGTCGCCGGAAACAGACGCAAGGCCGTCGACGCGAGCCGCCAAGCCGGGGCGTCGCCGCCGGTGACCACACGGCGAATTATCTGATGACGTTCGGCCGCTCGCAGGAGGGTGGCGATAACATCGCCGTACTCCTTCACGGGTAGCGGTTCACCCCAGACATCTTTGCTGCGCAGGGCTTTGCCAAGCGCCGTGCGCCATCCGCCGCGCACGATCAACACGTCTTCCGCCGCGCGGATATCCGCCTTGCTGGGCGGATCGATCATTAAGAAACCAGCCTGCCGCAATTCGTATTCTTCATTTTGGTCGATGAGCCACGGGTCTCGAAGGTGATTTCGGGATGCTTCTGCGACCTGCAAGATTCGTTGGCGGTCCAGTGCCTCCGTTGCGATCCCCAGACCGCGCCGCATGTAGTCGAAGAGCAGATTGAAGAGGCGGGCACGCACCTGTGACGAAACAGCCGCCAGACGCGGATTGCTAGCGAACTCCTCCTCATCGTTCGCCAAATCCTCAAGTCCGGGAAACCGGACCTCTAATAGGCCGGCCTCTTCGAGATTGGGATTTGTAAAGCGCCAGCCTTTACGCAAGTCAGCCCACACTCGGTGAGCAAGAACAGAAGTAAGCACTTCTTCAGCGGCTTGACGGTTGTGGAAGCCCTTGACGCGGGGATCAAACATCCAGTCTCCGAGGCGACCAAGCTCTTGAAGGTCGAACCCGAGTGCTTTGCGGACCGCCTCGCCAAATCGCACATCCGCCAGCCCCTTGTCGCCGGCGCTCCGCACTGCGCGCAGAATTCCGCCACGCAGCAAGCTGACAAAGATGAAGTCATTGAAATGGCCGGCTTGAAGAGCGGCGTCCTGCCGGTTGTCGGTAAACCCAAGGAGCTTTCGGGTGCTTTCCTCCAGGGTCCCGTCCGCCTCCATCCGGGCCAGGATGGTCGAGACAATCAGCGTCGTCGCCGAGCTGCGGCCCTCGGCCGATAGTCCCGCCAGTTTGTTGATGTCACGTGCCTGTTGTGGCGGCTGATGACGGCAATGCGGGCAGAATCGGTACTTCCCAGCGAAGAACCAAGCGGGCACGCCGTCATCTTCGAGCGAGCCATCGGGCCCTACGTAATAAAGCTGCCCTTCGTGCTTGCCGCGATGACCGCTCTTCAGCCGCTCTTGTCCGGCCGGCGTGGTCTCCTGCCAGTCGTCGGGATAATCGGCGACAGCTCCTCCGAACGAGAACCCTGCATTAACTGCCGGCACGAGAAAACCTGTCCGCGCGCCGTCCGCCTCCGCCTCCTCGCTTGGGGGCTCATCGATCGGTCTCGCGAGAACTCGAACACCATCCAGCAAATTCTCGATCCGAACACTGTGATGCTCTTGCCCGCATTCACGGCAGAAGAACACAGGATATAAGCGTGCGTTGGGATCCTCTGGATGAAAGATTTGGCCATCCAATACGATGCGCCGCTTGTCCGCCGGCTCAAGCGTCGCATAAGCGTGCCCGGCTCCGGAAATGAAACGGTGAAGCTTGAATGCTAGAAAGGCTCGATCGCTGGAGCCTCCTCGGAGGTCTTCGCGACGTCCCATCAGGGACAGTATACCGGCGAGGGTCGCCTTGCACTGTTCTTGAGCGACGCCGATCTGAGTCGAGAGTGCCAAACTGGCCTCGCTCAATGTCATAGGCAGCCGACGCCTGAGCTTCTCACCTTCGAAGAGTCCGATCTCTGTCTCAATCCAGCAGGCAAGCGGATGAGCAAACAGTGCCTCGTCAGTCAGCGCTTCAGGAATTGGCGCTAGAACTGCATCCCTAAGCGAGGCTCCCAGATTCGCACTATTGATCCGGGGATCTGTCGCCCGAGCCAGATTCTCATCGATGATCGAGGCCGCACTCAGCTCCTCGCCAAAGATCAGTTTGCCAACACGAGCCACGGCGGTCGCCCGTTCGACTTCATCATATGCGCTCGACATCGTCGCCGACGTGCCGATGCAGATCAACTTCTGCCCTCTGACAAGCCGATCCTTCACTCGTCGTACAAGCATGGCGACGTCTGCGCCCTGCCTACCGCGATAGGTGTGCAATTCGTCGAGTACCAGGAAATCGAGACCCGATGCGTTCGCGATGACAGCACGATCGAGCTCGTCCTGACGCGTCATCAACAGTTCGAGCATCATGAAGTTCGTCAACAGAATGTCGGGCTTGGCGGCTGCGATCGCTTGGCGCTCGGCGTCACTTTCCTGGCCGGTGTATCGGCGGTATGTGGGACGCAGCGCCTCTTCGATTCCCGATCCACCAATGAACTTTTCAAGCTCCTCAAGTTGGCTGTTGGCGAGCGCGTTCATCGGATAAATGACCACGGCACGTGTGCGCCGCGGCTCACTCGCGCGTCGCGCACGGACGACGGCATCGACAATCGGCACGAAGAAGCACAGTGACTTTCCAGATCCCGTTCCGGTGGTCACAATAAAGCTTTCGCCGTTGCGGACTTTGGCGATAGCTCTTTCTTGGTGACGATGAAGCTTGATCGGCATCCGATCTGGGCCGGCCGCAAAGATTTGATTGAGGGCGGGATCAAGCACATTTTGGACGACGAGCTCGTCAATCGAAGCTCCAGCCTCAAAACGAGGATTAATGGTGATCAGGGGCTCAGGCCAGAAGCGCTGAGCTGCGTATGCAGCATTGACTTGCGCGCGTATCTCGGGAGCCGCGATCTCGGCGAATGAGCGCGAAAACGCTTCGTATCGCTCGATGAGCTGTGTATCGAGCTGAAAAACGTCCATTCCGGCACGCCCCCTACTACGCAACCTCCACTGATGCTAGCGATCCGACCGGGCTAAGCGCAACTCCCGATGGAATCGATGCCAACAGTCTTCCCCACTGAATCCTACCAAGATGGTTGGTCAGCGCAGTATTTGCGGTCGGATTCGGCACAACCTGGAGCACTCATTGCCTCAGCGAGGCATTCTCTTGGAACCCTGAACGGCTACGCGCTGTCGGCCAGAAACGGATTGGCGGAGAGACTGCTCAATACGGTGACAGCGTGACGTGCGGAGAGGCGGATGGAAGTTTCCATCCGCCGGCCGAATTGGCTCAGCTGCTGGTGCGGATCACCTGGATGTCCAGATCGCGGATCTTCTTGCGAAGCGTGTTGCGGTTGAGGCCCAGGAGGTCCGCAGCCCGGATCTGGTTGCCTCGCGTGGCCGCCAGGGCGGCCGACAGCAGCGGGTATTCCACCTCGCGCAGGATGCGGTGGTAGAGCCCTGGCGGCGGCAGGCCATTGTCGAAGCCCGCGAAATAGCGCGTCAGGTTGCGCTCGACCGCGGCCGACAGGGTGTCCTCGGTCGGGGGCTTGTCGGGGCTCACCGCGGCGGGCTGCGCCAGCTCGGCATCGATCACCGCCGCGGTGATGGTCTCCTGCGGATAGAGCGCGGCGAGCCGCCGCGCGAGGTTTTCCAGCTCGCGCACGTTGCCCGGCCAGCGGTAGCGCTTGAGACGGTCGAGCGCGGCCTGGTCGATCTGCTTCTGCGGCAGGCCCTCGCGCTCGGCGAGCGTGAAGAAATGCCGGATCAGGTCGGCGATGTCCTCGACCCGCTCGCGCAACGGCGGCAGCCGCAGCGGCACGACGTTGAGGCGGAAGAACAGATCCTCGCGGAACAGGCCCTGCTGGATCAGCAGCCGCAGGTCCTTGTTGGTGGCGGCGATGATGCGCACGTCGCTCTTGATCGGGGTGCGGCCGCCGACCGTGGTGTACTCGCCCTTCTGCAGCACGCGCAGCAGCCGGGTCTGCGCCTCCATCGGCATGTCGCCGATCTCGTCAAGGAACAGCGTGCCGCCCTCGGCCTGCTCGAAGCGGCCGGACGAGCGGGTGTTGGCGCCGGTGAACGCGCCCTTCTCGTGACCGAACAGCTCGGACTCGATGAGGTCGCGCGGGATCGCCGCCATGTTGATGGCGACGAACTGCCCGATCCGCCGTTTGCCGTAGTCGTGCAGGGCACGGGCGACCAGCTCCTTGCCGGTGCCGGACTCGCCGGAGATCATCACCGTCAGGTCCGTTTGCATCAACCGTGCAACAAGCCGATAGATTTCCTGCATCGCCGGCGAGCGGCCGACCAGCGGGATCGACTCCAGGTCCTCAGGTCTGCCGCCGTCGCTCGGCCGCTCCTTCGGCTCCGACAGCGCGCGGCCGACGATCGAGATCAATTCCTTCAGATCGAACGGCTTCGGCAGGTATTCGTAGGCGCCGCGCTCGGAGGCGCGGATCGCGGTCATGAACGTGTTCTGCGCGCTCATGATCAGCACCGGCAGATTGGGCCGGAGCTTCTTGATGCGCGGCAACAGGTCGAAGGCGTTCTCGTCCGGCATCACCACGTCGGTGATGACCAGGTCGCCCTCGCCCTGGCTGACCCAACGCCACAAGGTCGCGGCGTTGCCGGTGGATCGCACCTCGTATCCGGCGCGCGACAGCGCCTGATTGAGCACGGTTCGTATCGCCGCATCGTCGTCGGCGACCAGGATGCTTCCCGCTGGCATGGATTCCTCTCGAGCCCTCTTCGGCTCCTCTCTGGGTCTCAGGTCCTCAAGCGGGTGCCGGCCCGGCGCCGTCACCGGTGAACATGGGCATCAGCACACGGAACACCGTGTGCCTCTGCTGTGACTCGCATTCGATGATGCCGCCGTGGTCGCCGACGATCTTGGCGACGAGCGCCAAGCCCAGGCCCGAGCCGGTCGGCTTGGTGGTCACGAACGGATCGAACAGATGCGGCATCAGGTCCTCGGGCACGCCCGGCCCGTTGTCCTTGACGCAGAATTCGAGCGGCAGCGACACGCGCGTCTTCGCGCCGGGCAGCGACAGCCGCACGCCCGGGCGGAACGCGGTGGTGACCTGGATCTCGCCGTCGGCCGCTGCCTCGCCGATCGACTCGGCGGCGTTCTTCACGAGATTGAGGAACACCTGCACGAGCTGGTCGCGGTTGGCGAGCACCGGCGGCAACGAGGGATCGTAGGTCTCGGTGAACTTGATGTGCCGGGCGAAGCCGGACTGCGCCAGGCGTTTGACGTGCTCCAGCACGACATGGATGTTCACCGGCTCGCGCTCGACCGGCCGTTCGTCGGAGAATACCTCCATGCGGTCGACGAGCTTCACGATGCGGTCCGCCTCGTCGCAGATGAGCCGCGTCAGCGTGCGATCGTCGTCACCGGCGGACTGCTCGAGCAGCTGCGCCGCGCCGCGGATGCCCGACAGCGGGTTCTTGATCTCGTGCGCGAGCATCGCCGCGAGCGCCGACACCGACCGCGCCGCGCCGCGGTGGGTGAGCTGGCGGTCCATCTTGTCGGCGATGGTGCGCTCCTGCAGCATCACCACGACATGGTCGGGCCGCTCCGGCAGCGGCGCGACGTGCAGATCGACCAGCCGGTCGCCCGGATTGCGCGGCGTCGACAGATCCACCTTGTATTCGTTGACCGCTGCGCCGCGGCTTCGTACCTGCTCGACCAAGGCAAGCAGCGGGCTGCCGAACGGCACGAGATCGCGCAATTGCAGCCGCCGCAACAGAACGACGGAGGATTCAAAGAAGGCTTCGGCGGCGACATTGGCGTCGGCGACCTTGCCGTCGGCGGCGATGGTGATGACCGGCAGCGGCAACGCGTTCAGCACCGCATCCGCGGTGCGGTATTCGGCGCCGGCGGCATGCAGGCCCGCGTCGTTCATGCCGGGGCTCCGGACGAAAAGGCGTCGTAGGCGTCGGCGAGCCGGGTGCGCACGTCCGCCGGGTTCTCGCCGGTCAGCACCGTGCCGCGCCAGCGCTTGAGCGTGTCGAAGGCGACGCCGGCGGTGGCGGCGGCGGCATCGAGCGCCCAGCCAAGATGCTTGCGGGCGTGCTTCAGTCCGATGCGCAGCCCGTGATGGTCGAGCATCTCGTCGTAGAGCCCCGCGATCAGCGCAAACTGCCGGGACAGCGGCGGCGCGGCCTCGCGGCGGCCGGTCTGCAGATAGCGCGCCACCTGGCCAGGGAGCCACGGCCGCCCCTGCGCGCCGCGGCCGATCATGATTGCGTCGGCACCGGAGGCGGCAAGGGCTGCTTTCGCGTCGGCAAAGGCGCAGATGTCGCCGTTGACGACCAGCGGTATGGAGATCGCGTCCTTGACCGCACGGACGGCGTTCCAGTTCGCGCTGCCCTTGTAGAACTGGCAGCGCGTGCGGCCGTGCACGGTGATCATCCGGACGCCGGCGGTCTGCGCGCGGCGCGCAAGCTCGGGCGCGTTGATCGAACTGTCGTCCCAGCCGAGCCGCATCTTCAGCGTGACCGGCAGCGCGACCGCGCCGACGGTGGCGTCGATCAGCGTCAGCGCGTGGTCGAGATCGCGCATCAGCGCCGAACCCGACTGTTTGTTGGCGACGTGCTTGGCCGGGCAGCCCATGTTGATGTCGATGATCTCGGCGCCCGCGTCTTCGGCGATCCGCGCGCCTTCCGCCATCCAGTGCGGCTCGCAGCCGGCGAGCTGCACGACATGCGTGCCGATCCCCTGCCCCTCCATCCGCAGCACGGCGTTGGGGCGGCCCTCGATCAGCGCGTCGCTCGCGGTCATCTCCGAGACAACGAGGCCGGCGCCGAGCTGTGAGACGAGACGGCGGAACGGCGCGTCGGTGACGCCCGACATGGGTGCGAGCAGCACCGGGTTCTGCACTGCAACATTGCCGATGCAGAAACTGGGTTCCGGACGGGATCGTTCTGAGCCGGTTGCCTGGTTCACGTCTGCCTACGAATTAGGCTGCCATGGAGTCTGCATAGAGTTTAGCCATTTGCTGCCGGGGCGCAAGCGCTGCATCGCAACATCGTCATACCCCAGTGGAAATCCTTTTGCCCACCCTGGGAACGCGGTAAAGGCAGGGCCGAAACCGTCGATTTCACTGGGGAAAAGCGCATGGGGCCTTCTGTCGCCGCCGTGGTGGTCGCAGCCGGACGCGGGGTCCGGGCCGGTGGCAATTTGCCCAAGCAATATAGGAGCTTGGCGGGAGAACCTGTGATCCGTTCGAGCCTCGCGCTGTTCGCCTGGCACGGCCAGGTCGGCGCGGTTCAGACGGTGATCCATCCGGACGACCGGGCCAACTATGAGGCAGCCGCGGCAGGCCTCAAGCTCCTGCCCCCGGTCGCAGGCGGGGCGTCCCGGCAGGCCTCGGTGCGGGCCGGGCTCGAGGCGCTGAGCGCGCGCGCCCCCGACATCGTGCTGGTGCATGACGCGGCCCGGCCGTTCTGCTCCACGGAATTGGTGTCGCGTGCGATTGCGGCTTGCGAAAAGACCGGCGCGGCAATCCCCGCCCTCGAGGTCACCGACACCATCAAGCGGGTCGATGCCGGGGGCCTGGTCGCGGGCACCGTCGACCGGACCGAGCTTCGCGCGGTGCAGACGCCGCAGGCCTTCGCCTTCGAGGCGCTGCTCGCGGCGCATCGCAAGGCGGCCGCGGCCGGCCGTGAGGATTTCACCGACGACGCGGCGCTGATCGAATGGGCCGGCCACAAGGTCGCGGTGTTTGCAGGAGAAAGCGGCAACGTGAAGCTCACGACTGAAGAGGATTTCGCCAAGGCCGAGGCGCGGCGCATCGCCAGCCTCACGGATCTCAGGCTCGGCAACGGCTTCGACGTGCATGCCTTCGGCGACGGCGACCATGTCTGGCTTGGGGGCTTGAAGATCCCGCACAACCGCGGCCTCACCGGCCATTCCGACGCCGACGTGGCGCTCCATGCGATCGTCGATGCGATCCTCGGCGCGCTCGCCGACGGTGACATCGGCAAGCACTTTCCGCCGAACGATCCGCGCTGGAAGGGCGCCTCGTCCGACCAGTTCCTGAAATTTGCGATCGAGCGCGTCGCCAAGCGCGGCGGCCGGGTCGCGCATATCGACGTGACGATCGTCTGCGAGGCGCCGCGCATCGGGCCGCACCGGGATGCGATGCGAAAGCGCATCGCCGAGATCGCCGAGATTTCGGTCGAGCGCGTGGCGGTGAAGGCCACGACCAGCGAGGAGCTCGGCTTCACCGGCCGCAAGGAAGGCATCGTCGCGATGGCGACCGCAACGGTTCGCCTGCCCTGGACCTGGTAAAAAAGGAATTTGGCGATGGCCGACGCGCAGACGCAGGCCGCGGCGATCGCGCTCCTCGATATCTGCAAGGCCAAAAGGCTTATGGTCGCGACGGCGGAGTCCTGCACCGGCGGGCTGGTGGCGGGCGCGCTGACCGACATTGCCGGTTCTTCGGCGGTGGTCGAGCGCGGCTTCGTCACGTATACCAACGAAGCGAAGGAGCAGATGCTTGGTGTCCCGGCCGAGACCCTTCGGGCGCACGGCGCGGTGAGCAGGCCAACGGCCGAGGCGATGGCGAAGGGCGTGCTCAAGCATTCGCCGGCCGATCTTGCCGTGTCCATCACCGGCATTGCCGGCCCGGGCGGCGGCACGGCCGAGAAGCCGGTCGGGCTCGTGCATTTCGCCGCTGTGACGCGAAGCGGCCGCCTGACGCACCTGGAGAAGCGCTTCGGCGAGATCGGCCGCGCCGAGGTCCGCAGGCTTTCGGTGCTGGAGGCGCTGGCGATGCTCACGGAGCTCGCAATCGGCGAAGCGATGAAATCATCTTGAGCGCCCTGCCTTCGCCGGCCGCGGGGGGCTCGTCTCGCGTCCGTCACTGATTCAGGTGTTGCGGTAGGGACGCTCATTACTGACCGGCTGATCGCGCCACCTCGCTTGGCGCCTTCTGTCAAACAGCGCATGCTTCATAGTCCCGGGGCTTTGAATTCGGGCGCCCGGGCCGGCCCGTTTCCCTTTTTCCGTCCCTCTCGCAAGAGGCGATGGAGCGCCGGGAGGCGCCACCGGCGGATCGCCGCCGGTTGGCGAACCCAAATCCGGGGTCCGCCGCGCGCCACGGCAGGTCCCCTGTTACCAGGGGTTGCCGCTTTCGGGCGCGCTGGCCCAGTGACGTAGGGCCCGGCGCCTCCCGGCGCTCCAACGCGATGCCATTGTCGGGCACCGCA
>JAIESC010000074.1 GCA_019746355.1 Xanthobacteraceae bacterium
CCTGCGAGGCGGGCGCGGGCGGCTGCGCCGCGGCGCCCTGCATCGGCTGCGCACCGGACGCGCCGCCCGGCGCGCCGCCCATGGCGCGGATCTGCGCCTCGAGCTGCTGGTTGCGGTACTGGAGCTGCTCGATCTGGCCGGTCGCCTGCCGCAGCATGTTTTCCAGGCGCTCGATCCGCACCACCTGATCGGGCGACGGCTCCTGGCCGGTGGTCTGCGGCTGCGCCGGGGCCTGCTGCCGGTTGCCGCCGAACATGCGGTCGAGCACGGTCAGCGGCGAGCCGCCGCCGTCCTGTGCGAAGGAAGCGGTCGAAAGGCAGAGGGCAGCGGCAAGCGCCGCTGCGGAAAGGCCGCGAGTCATCACGCTGGTCATGGCTTTCGTTGTCTGCCCGGCAAGGCTTTACCATAACGGCTGGATCGGGACCAAAGTGTGACTGGCGCCTTTTTCCAGACCCATCCCCAAAGCAAACCGGCGCCCCTTTCGGGGCGCCGGCACGCGATCCGTGAACCGTACCGTCCCGTCAGGACGTGGCGCCCAGCACGGTGACCGAGCGGCGGTTCTGCGACCAGCACGAGATGTCGTTGCAGACCGCGACCGGGCGCTCCTTGCCGTAGGACACCGTCCGCATGCGACTTGGCTGGATGCCCCGCGACGCAAGATAGTCCCGCACCGCCTGGGCGCGTCGAGCGCCGAGCGCGATGTTGTATTCGCGGGTGCCGCGCTCGTCGGCATGGCCTTCGACGGTGAACGTGTAGTTGGCGTACTGCTGCAACCACTGCGCCTGCTTGTCGAGCGTGGCGCGCGACTGCATCGTCAGCTCCGACGAGTCGGATTCAAAGAACACGCGGTCACCCACATTGACCACGAAGTCCTGCTGGCTGCCGGGCGCTGCGACGCCGGCGGATGCCAGCGAATCGGCGGCCTTGTTGGCACAAGCCGAAAGCGCCAGACCCGCGAACAACGCGGCAATGATCCCCGCACTGCGGACGATACGCGACATAGAATTCATCCCGGTGCCTCCGTTTTCGAGTCTTCGCCGGACCAGCCCCCATCTAACCGGAGGTTCGTTAAACGAACGTTCCGTCAACCTTGACGAGGCGTTGTCAAACCCGCGAAAAAAGCACTTAACGCGGAAACATATTCTCATGGTTAATGAGGCGTGAACGTGTCCCCGGTGTGGCCCGCCCCAAGGTTCCATATCCCTATGACAGCAGCGGCGACCACGCCGGATCCGAGGCGAAGCCCGGGGTCGGGACCTTCTGCTCGTTCCGGCCGCTGATATCGACGGTATAGAGCTGCGGGCCGGCGCTGCCGCCCGGGTCGCGGAAGAACATGATGACCCGGCCGTTCGGCGCAAAGGTCGGACCTTCGTTATGGAAGCCTTCGGTGAGAATTCTCTCGCCCGAGCCGTCCGGCTTGATGATGCCGATGCCAAAGCTGCCGCCGCTTTGCTTGGTGAAGGCGATGTAGTCGCCGCGCGGCGACCAGACCGGGGTCGAGTAGCGGCCCTCCCCGAAGCTGATGCGCTGCGCCTGACCGCCGGTCGCGGGCATCACGTAGATCTGCTGCGTGCCGCCGCGATCGCTCTCGAAGCAGATGCGGGCGGAGTCGGGCGAATAGGACGGCGCGGTGTCGATCGCCGGCGTCTCGGTGAGGCGGGTCATCGCCTTCGAGCGCAGGTCGAGCACGTAGAGGTTCGAGTTCGAGCCCTGCTGCAGGCTCATGATGACGCGCTGGCCGTCCGGCGAGAAGCGCGGCGAGAAGCTCATGTTCGGGAAGTTGCCGACCACCTCGCGCTGCAAGGTCTCGATGTTGAGCAGGAACACCCGCGGCTCGCGGCCGCCATAGGACATGTAGGTGATCTCCTGCGTGGTCGGCGAGAAGCGCGGCGTGACCACGAGATCATCACCGCGGGTCAGATAGCGGACGTTTGCGCCGTCCTGATCCATGATCGCGAGCCGCTTGACCCGCTGGTTCTTCGGACCGGACTCGTCGACGAACACCACGCGGCTGTCGAAGTAGCCCATCTCACCGGTGAGGCGCTGATAGACCGCGTCGGAGATGATGTGCGCGATCCGGCGCCAGTTGTCGGCGACGGTGAAATACTGCTGGCCGATGAGCTGCTCGGTGGAGGCGACGTCCCACAGCCGGAATTCGGTCTTGAGGCGGCCGTCGCTCTGCCGCGTGATGCGGCCGGTCACCAGCGCCTGGGCGGCGATGGTGCGCCACTCGGGGAAACGCGGCATCGTCTCGAAATTGACCTTCTCGATGTAGGCGGCCTGGTCAATCGGCGCAAAGAGGCCCGAACGCTTGAGGTTCGCGGTGATCACCTGCGTCACGTTGCGCCCAACCTCGCCGTCGTTCGGCGTGCCACCGAGGAAATCCGGCAGCGCGATCGGCATCGGCTTCACGGTGCCCTGCGTCACGTCGATGCGGGTCTGCGCGCGCGCCTCGCGAGGCATCCAGAGCGACGCGGTGCCGGCGGCGGCGCCTGTGAGCAGCATGCGGCGCGTCATCGGCAGCGGCCGGCAGACGACCGGCAGCCGTGCATACGAATTGTCGAACGTCATGAATTGCGCTTCCCGACCAATCTCGTCAGCCCCCGAACATCTCCTTCGGGTCGAAGGTGATCTCGATGTCTTTCCAGAGCTCGTAATTTTCCGGCCGCAGCATCTTGAACGGCTGGCAGGTCAGGATCGCGCGCTTGGCGCTTTCCGCCATCGCCGGGCCGAACGGCGAGGCCGTGCCGGCCACTAGCACCGGCTGGTTTGCGACCGAGCCGTCCTGCTTGAACAGCACCCGCATCACGACCTTGAGATTGGGCGCGTTGGACGCGCCGACCGGAGGATTCCAGCATTCGGCAAGCCGCCGCCGCAGCGCGTCGATCTCGCTCTGCGACAGCACGGCGGCGTTGCCCTGCGACTTGCCGAGCCCCGGGTTCGTGCTGAGGTGATCGCCGGCGGCGGCTTCCCGCCGCGCCTCGCGCTTGTCGAGCAGCGCCGCGATCTTGGTCGGGTCGTAGGCCTGCGCCTGCTTCTTTTCCCGCTCGAGCTTCTCCGCCTTGGCCTTGGCGGCGCGCTCCTCGGCCTTCTTCTTCGCCTCTTCCTTCTTCAGCGTCTCGGCGATCGGATCGACCTTGGGCTCCGGCTTCTTCTCGGGCTTGTTCTCAGCCTTGGCCTCGACGGGCTTCGGCTTGGGCTCGGGCGTCGGCGGAGGCGGCTGGACCTCGGCCTTGGTCGCGTCGAGCTCCTTCTTCGGCGTGATCTTCGCGGTCGAATCGTCGACCGGCTTCGGCGTATCGACCTTCTCGACCAGCGGCGCGGGCTTGGCGTCCTTCGGCGCGTTCTTCACGCCCTTGGTCATCTCGGAGAACTGCTTGTCGGAGATGATGTCGACCGGCAACGCGTCGTTGGGCTTGGCTTCGAGCGGCTTTGCGGCAAAAGAAATCAGCCCCCACAACAGCAGGGCCGTATGCACCAGCGCGGAGATCGCCAGACCGGTCTTCATCTCGGGCAGCTTCATCGTCACGAGCCCTGCTCCACCTCCGTGACCAGCGCGACCTTGCGGAAGCCCGCGGCGTTGAGCCGTCCCATGACCTTCATCACCGTACCATAATCCACGGTCTTATCGCCGCGAACATAGATCCGCTCGTCGTTTCCGCCCCGCGCGTCGGCGATGGCCCTAAGCTTCGGAACGAGCTCGTCGAGCTTGACCTCGGTGTTCTGCAGGAAGACCTGCCCCTTGGTGTTGACCGAGATGGCAAGCGGCTCCTTGTCGGCCTGGTCGAGGCTCGCCGCCTGGGTCTGCGGCAGGTCGATCGGCACGCCGACGGTGAGCAGCGGCGCCGACACCATGAAGATGATCAGCAACACCAGCATGACGTCGACCATGGGGGTGACGTTGATCTCGGCCATGACCGGCTGGCGGCGGTGCCGCCGCTTGCCGAACGCCCCCGAATGCGCGCCGCCGCTCATCCCCATTTCGGCGGTCCCCCTCTCGCTACCCCTAGTGCCCGCCCCGCTCGTCGATCTGCCGCGACAGGATCGCGGAGAACTCGTCGGCGAAGCCCTCCAGGCGCTGCGCCTGGCGGTTCACCTCGGTGATGAACTTGTTATAGAAAATCGTCGCCGGGATGGCGGCGATGAGGCCGATTGCGGTCGCAAACAGCGCTTCGGCGATGCCCGGCGCCACAACCGCCAACGAAGTGTTCTTCGAGGCGGCGATCGACTGGAAGCTCGTCATGATGCCCCAGACCGTGCCGAACAGGCCGATGAAGGGGCCGGCGGAGCCGACGGTCGCCAGCACCAGAAGCCTGCGCTCCAGCCGCTCGATCTCGCGGGCGATGGTGACGTCCATCACCTTCTCGATCCGCGTCTGCAGGCCCGCGAACGAGCGCGACTGGCCCTCGAAGCTGCGCTTCCATTCGCGCATGGCGGCGACGAACAGCGCCGACATCGAATGGACCGGGCGCGCGGACAGCGTCTTGTAGAGGTCCTCCAGCGACTGGCCCGACCAGAACGCCTCCTCGAAGCGGTCCATCGATTTCTTGGTGCGCGTGTAGAGCAGGAACTTGTCGATGACGATCGCCCAGACCCAGACCGAAGAGATCAGCAGGCCGAGCATGACGCACTTCACCAGCCAGTGCGCCTGCCAGAACAGAGCGAACAGCGACAGGTCGGAGGAGGTCAGCGGCAGCGCCGCTTGCGCCACGTCCGCAGGATTCATCGCGTCAAGTCCCTTCCGAGCCCATTGCGGCGGTCACCGCACCGCAACGGCCGGCCGCACTTCGATACGAGAACCGGGACGGTGCTCCGCTTAACCCCAAAGGCCTTCAGCGCGACATCGCAACGCGACCCGCGGGCGTGGCCAAATTTCGCGAGAGCTTCCAGCCGTCCACCACCGCCGAAGGCCAGAAAGTCCCGCAACTTGACCAAACTAGGGCACCGGACCGGTCAGTCCGGGGACTAGGCACCGTTATTTGGGTTAACGCCGGGTTACCAACGGGGCGTTTACGCGCGGCTTCGACGCTCTATCGGGCCCCGATGCGGCGACCGGCCTGAGATCGCGCGCTCGACCGGCTGCGGGAAATGGTCGCGGCAAATCGCCTTGCCGCGCAATAAAGAAGCGCCCGCCGTGTCGGGGAACACGGCGGGCGGGCTGTCGCAGAATACGCGCACTCAATTCTGCGGCGGAGACTGCTCCGGATTCTGGTTCGGGGCGGGGCGGTTGCGCCGCTCGGCCATGAACTGGTCGAACTCGGCCTTGTCCTTGGCCATGCGCAACCGTGCGAGGAACTCGTGGAACTCGCGCTGCTCCTCCTCGAGCCGGCGCAGCGTGTCGGCACGATACTCGTCGAAGGCGCGGTTTCCGCTCGACCGGTGCGGCGGCTGCCACCAGGCGCCCGCGCCGCGCATCTCGCCGCCGCGGTTCCAGCGGCTCATCTCCTGACCTCTCCAACAGCCCATGCGTCCACTCCAGAATGCGAAGGCGAGGATCGCGAGACCCAACGGCCAAAACACGTAGAAGGCCAGGATCATCAGCGCGATCCAGGCCGGCTTTCCGAGTTCATCGAGCTTGGCAACGAGCGGCATCGCACACCTCACGTGTGAATGTTAATAACATTTACATAACTAGAGCGAGGCAAACCGGCTGTCAAGGGAAGCCCGAAAATTCAGGTGTGGCGTGCGGTCTCGGGGAATCCCCTGCGCTCAGGCCTCGGGCAGCCCGAGGCCCCGCAGATATAGGAGCACGCCCGCTTCCAGCAATTCCTCGGGCTGCATCGGCAGCTTGCGGCTTGCCGCATCGCCCCGGCCGAACAGCGAGGCGATGCCGTGCGACAGCGCCCAGATGTGCAGCGCCATCATCATCACCGGCGGACGATTCTTGGCGGGCATGGTCGCGATCACGACTTCGGTGGCCCGGCGCAGCACGTTGAACGCACGGTCACCGGCTTCGCGCAGCTCGGGATTGGCATCGAGCGGGATGCCCGCCTCGAACATTGCTGAGTAGTACGCGGGCTCGGTGCGCGCAAAATTGAGATAGGCCTTGCCCATCCGATCGAACGCCTCGGAGGGCTTCGGCTTGCCGTCGTCCCAGGCGCCCGCCAGCGCCGCCTCGAACTGATCGAAGCCGCGCCTGGCGACATCGGACAAGAGCTCGTCGCGGTCGCGATAGTGACGATAGGGCGCGGCGGGGCTGACACCGGCCCAGCGCGCGGCCTCGGCGAAGGTGAAGCCCGCGGGCCCCTTCTGCGCGATCAGCTCAAGCGCCGCGCGGATCAAGGCTTCCTTGAGATTGCCGTGATGATAGCCGCGCGGCTGCTCGCCGCGCGATTTGCCGCCGCCGTGCTTCGACCAGCTCATGTGAAGAGCATTTACATCACGGCGTGCGCCGCGTCGACAGCGTTACGGAGCCTGCTCGGCCGCCGCGTCCTGATCGGCCCTCATGGCGATGCGCAAGGGCTTGGGGATCGGACGCGCCCGTCCGCCGGAGACGAAGGCAACCTGCACCGTTGCCTCGACCAGCATCTCGTCGCCGCGCATGACCTGCTGATGCAGCACGACCGACGCGCCTTTCACCTCGGCGGTGGTCGAGACGATCTCGAGAACGTCGTCCATCCGCGCGGGCTTGCGGAAATCGATCTGCATCGAGCGGACGACGAAGGCAAAGCCCGGCGCCTCCTTCGCCACCTCCTCGAACAACGCGCGCTGATCGGCGCCGAGGAGACGCAGATAGTTGCTGCGGCCGCGCTCCATGAAGCGCAGGTAGCTCGCGTGGTAGACGACGCCGGAAAAGTCGGTGTCCTCGTAGTGGACCCGCACCGGCTGGTGATGCCGGCCATTGCGGATTTCGCCGTCGAGCGGAGATGTCATCGCCACGATGGATTGTCCTCGATGGCGGTTTCCCAGTTCCGGCCGTCGAACGGCTTGGGCGACAGGGCCGCGAGATCAACACCGTCGATGCAACGGACATTGACGTCGATCTTGTCGGGGTCCGAGCGTGGAACATAGAACGGATGAACGCCGCACGTCTTGCAGAACGTGTGCTTCGCGGTCTTTGTGCCGAACTGGTAGGTGGACAGCTCGCTTTCGCCGCTGGTGCACTGGAATTGCTGCGGCGGCACGATCAGATGCAGAAACCCCTTCATGCCGCAGAGCGAGCAGTTGCAATAGACAGTCTGATCGAGATCACCGCTGACGCGGAAGCGGACGCGACCGCAATGACACCCGCCCTCGTAGGTCTGCAACATCCGAAGCCTCG
Organism: Xanthobacteraceae bacterium; assembly: GCA_019746355.1. The sequence continues at coordinate 7,262 of JAIESC010000074.1, forward strand.
CTCCCTGCCCGCGCGTTTAAGCAAAGCCGGCCATTGACTCAAGCGCGAAATCCATCGCTGGAGCCGTTCCCGATCCTACGGAATCGGGAACGGCTCCAGCCTCTTTGTCTGGTCGCATTTTCTACGGCGAACCGCTGCACACTTCGCCGGAAAATGCTCTAACAGGGCGCGAAGGATCGTAGCGCACGTGCCGTACACTTTAGACCTGTTCTGGACTTGCCCGTGCTGCGGCAAGCAATACGACAAGCTGTCGTTGGCCTATGCGCTCGACGCGCCCGATGCGTGGCTTGCCGTGCCCGAGGACGAGCGCTGTGATCGCGGCATCCTCTGGACCGATTCCTGCGTGATCGACCAGCAGCAGTACTTCATCCGCGGCCGGATCGTCATTCCGATCGTCGGCCACGCCGATCCGTTCATCTGGGGCTGCTGGGCCTCGGTGTCGCGCGAGAGCTTCGAGCGGTTCGGCAAGCTCTGGGACGCACCGGTCCGCGACCACGAGCCGCCGCTGCAGGCTGAGCTCGCCAACGACAACCCGATCTATCCGGCGACGCTCGGTCTTCCCTGCAACGCCGTGATGAAAAACGCGCGGCGGCGGCCGTCGTTCGAGATCCAGCCGGCGGATCATCCGCTCGCGGTCGAGCAGCGCAACGGCATCACGCTCGACCGCGTCAAGGACATCGCCGCCAAGGTGCTGCGGCACAGCCGCGAAGGCTGACGCTACTCCTCGTCCTGCGCGAACAGCCCGAACTGTGACGGGTCGCGCGCGGGCTCCGCCAGGCCGAGATGCTTGAAGGCGTGCCCCGTGATCAGGCGCCCGCGCGGCGTGCGCTGGAGAAAGCCCTTCTGGATCAGATACGGCTCGATGATCTCCTCGATGGCGTCGCGCGGCTCCGACAGCGCGGCCGCAAGCGTCTCCACCCCGACCGGTCCGCCGCCGTAATGCTCGGCGATGGTGGTGAGATAGCGGCGGTCCATCGAGTCGAGGCCCGCGGCATCCACCTCGAGCTCCAGCAGCGCCTTGTTGGCGAGCTTCCTATCCACCTTGTCGGCCTTGCCGACATGGGCGAAGTCGCGCACCCGGCGCAGCAGCCGGCCGGCGATGCGCGGCGTGCCGCGCGAGCGCCGCGCGATCTCGTTGGCGCCGTCCTCGGTCATGCCAAGGCCGAGCACGCGCGCGCCGCGGTTGACGATCAGCTCGAGCTCCTGCTCGGTGTAGAAGTTGAGCCGCACCGGAATGCCGAAGCGGTCGCGCAGCGGATTGGTGAGCAGGCCCGCCCGCGTGGTCGCGCCGACCAGCGTGAACTTCGCAAGATCGATCTTCACCGAGCGCGCCGCGGGGCCCTCGCCGATGATGAGATCGAGCTGGAAATCCTCCATCGCCGGATAAAGCACCTCTTCGACCGCCGGATTGAGCCGGTGGATCTCGTCGATGAAGAGGACATCGCGTTCTTCGAGATTGGTGAGCAGCGCCGCGAGATCACCGGCCTTGGCGATGACCGGCCCGGAGGTGGCGCGGAAATTGACGCCGAGCTCGCGCGAGACGATCTGCGCCAGCGTGGTCTTGCCGAGACCCGGCGGGCCGACCAGCAGCACGTGATCGAGCGCCTCGTTGCGCGCGCGCGCCGCCTCGATGAACACCGAGAGGTTGGCACGCGCCTGCTGCTGGCCGATGAATTCGGCGAGCCGCTGCGGCCGCAGCTTCAGCTCGGCTGCGTCTTCCTCGCGGCGCTCGGCGGTGACCAGGCGGGGGTGTGTCGTCAACTCAGGCGCTCCCGATGGACGAGTCTGTTCGCCGCCACCAACGCTGCTCCATTGAGCGCACTATCGCGGTGCAGACGACCACAGGCACAAGGATCGCTATGATTCCTACTGGTACCATGACCAACTCGTTGCCTGGCGCTGTCCGTGAAAATAGTAGCCCGTATGCGAACCCGGCTGACACCGCCGCGAGAATCGCGGCAACCCAAGGAATGCGACCCAGGAACGCATGCGTTATCCCGACAACGAAACCTGCGAAAGCAGCCGGCACAAAGCCAGGGAAATAACTCAACCCTACAAGCAATAATGCAGCGGCAAGGTATTCACTGAGTGAACCATCAACGCCTTTATTCATGGCCAAGTCGAAAAAAAGCCAGACAAAGACCGCGACCAGACCACCAATGGGGGGACCTACCAAGATGAACACCAAGATGGTCCCAAGAAGCCGTGCGAGACGATCTGTCAATGTTGCCTTGCTCGGAATCTGAGTCATTTGCGGCTCGTGCCCTACAAATTCCGCTCGCGGCTGTATTTGTTCGGAAGGAGCTCGCTGATCGCAATTGACATGGGACCATTCGGTCCCGGCACGATGACCCGCGCGTTGCGGTCGTAGTCCCAGATCAGCTCGCGGCAGGCACCGCAAGGCGAGACGACCGAGATCGGCCGGTCCTTTTCCTCGGGCGGCGGATGCCGGACCGCGACGATGCTGTCGATGCCGAGCTCGCCGGCGACCGTGATGGCCTGCCCGAGCGCGACCGCCTCGGCGCAGACCGCCATGCGGCCGAGATAAGCGTCGAGGCTGACGCCGGTGAATATCTTGCCTGAGCGCAAACGGATCGCAGCGCCCACCTCCTGCCAGTCGAAGCGGTAGCGCTTTCGGATCGCGCCGGTTGCTGCCTCGATCAACTCCTGGTCGGCCTTGCTCAGCGCCGTCACTTCGAAAGCTCCTTCAAGCCCAGCCGGATCAATTGCGCCGTCTCCGCGCCCTCGCCTGCATTTCGGCTTGCCGCCGCAATCGCCGCCGCCGCCTGCGGCTGACCATAGCCGAGATTGACCAGCGCCGAGACCGCGTCGAGCACCGGCTGCGGCGCGCGCTTCTCGGCGACCGAACCGGACAGCTTGATCACGGCGGGATCAAGGTCGGAATAGGCAGGCGCCTTGTCCTTGAGCTCGATGACCAGCCGCTCGGCGACCTTGGGGCCGACGCCCGGCGCGCGCTTGATCGCGGCCTTGTCGCCGATGGCGATGGCGGATGCGAGATCGCCGGGCCTGAACGTGCTCAGGACCGAGAGCGCGACCTTGGCGCCGACGCCCTGCACGGTCTGCAGCAGGCGGAACCATTCGCGCTCGGCGTCGCTGAGAAAGCCGAACAGCCGGATCTGGTCCTCGCGCACATGGGTCTCGATCGCCAGCGTCACCGCCTCGCCGGGCGCCGGCAACGCCTGCAGCGTGCGCGCGGAGCAATGCACCAGATAGCCGACGCCGTGCACGTCGAGAACGATGAAGTCCTCGCCGTAGCTGTCGATGACGCCCTTCAGCTTGCCGATCATCGCGCCGCGACCTTGAGCTTGAGCGCCACGCTCTGCCGGTGATGCGCGTGGCACACGGCAATGGCGAGCGCGTCGGCCGCGTCATGGCTCGGCGGATCGGCCTTGGGCAGCAGCACGCGCAGCATCAGCCTGATCTGCTCTTTCTCGCAGTGGCCCGCGCCGACGATGGTCTTCTTCACCAGGTTCGGCGCGTATTCGGCGACCGATATCCCCGAGCGCGCCGGAATCAGCAACGCCACGCCGCGCGCCTGCCCGAGCTTGAGCGTGGCATTGGCATCCTTGTTGACGAACGTGGCTTCCACCGCGGCCTCGTCCGGCGCGAAGTCCTCGACCACCCTGGCAAGCCCGTCGTGAATCGTCACCAGCCGTTCGGCAAGGCTCGCCTTGTCGTTGGTCGCGACCGAGCCGCAGGCCGAGTAGATCAGGCGGTTACCGTCGACCTCGATCACGCCCCAGCCAGTGCGGCGGAGACCCGGATCGATGCCGAGGATGCGAATCGGACGGTTCATGATGCGCTGTTGATAGCCCGTATGCGGGTTGTGGACAAAGCATCCGCATGGCGGCTCCCCGCTCTCCCCAATCCCTATACCGGCAAGCGGCTGATAGAGATGAAGCGTCGGAACCTTAACGTGATCGATCTTCCCACCAGTGAAACCTTCGCGGCGGCGCTCGCCGAGCCCCGCGTCTACGCCGCGATGGCGGTCGCGGTGCTGGCCGGCGTCACGCGCGGCTTTTCCGGCTTCGGCGGCGCGATGATCTACATGCCGCTGGTGTCGGCGATCTACGATCCGCGCATTGCTGCGGTCACCGTCCTGCTGGTGGATCTGGTGGCGGCGACGCCTTTTGCCATTCCGGAGTTGCGCCGCTGCACCTGGCGCGAGGTGGGCCCGCTGTCGATCGCCATGGCCGCGGGGCTGCCGCTCGGCGTGTGGCTCCTCGTCGTGCTCGATCCGATCGTGCTGCGCTGGTGCATCGCCATCGTGGTGCTGAGCCTCGTGCCGATGCTGGCGTCGGGCTGGCGCTATCATGGCCCGCCGCGTCTGCCGCTCACGCTCGGCGTCGGGCTGTTCTCCGGCGTCTCCGGCGGCGCGGTGCTGATCGCCGGACCTCCGGTCATTCTTTACTGGCTCGGCGGCGGCAGCAGTCCGAAAGTCCTGCGCGCGAACCTGATGGTCCTTTTCATGATCTGCGATGTGCTGCTGGTCGCGATCTTCGGGCATCAGGGCATGTTCGAGGCACGTCCGCTGGCTTTGTCCTTGCTGCTCGGCGTTCCCTATCTCGTCGGCATGGCAATCGGCGCACGCTTCTTTCACGGTGCCTCGGAGAAACTCTACAGGACCATGGCCTATGTCATCATCACGCTCGCGGCCATCGTCAGCCTGCCGGTGCTCGACTCGCTCCTGCGCTGAGAGTTAGCATCCGCGCCGCCATGCCGGGACAAAACTCATCGCCAGCGCGCAAGCGCCGGGCCATCATCATCGGCGGCTCGATGTCGGGCCTGTTCACCGCGGCCTTCCTGCGCCAGATCGGCTGGGAGTGCGACGTCTACGAGCGCTCCGGCGTCGAGCTGGTCGGCCGCGGCGCGGGCATCACCACCCATCCGGAGCTGCTCGACGCGCTGGAGGCGAGCGGCGCCGGCACGCGCGATCTCGGCGTCGAGGTTCCCAAGCGCATCGCGCTCGACCGGAAGGGCCGCATCACCGGCGAACGGCCGCTGCGGCAGATCCTCACATCGTGGGACCGGCTGCAGCGGCTCCTGCGCGAAACCATTGATCCGGCGCATTACCATCTCGGCTGGGCGTTCGAGCGCGTCGAGCAGGACGGCCATGGCGTGCGGGTGCATTTCGATGGCGGCCGGGTCGAGCATGCCGACATCCTGGTCGGCGGCGACGGCATCCGCTCCTCGGTGCGCGGGGAGGTCGCGCCGGAGCTGCAACCTCACTATGCCGGCTACTACATCTGGCGCGGCGCGCCGAACGAAGCGGATCTGTCGCCGAAGACGCTGCAGGAGATCTTTCCGTATTTCTGCTTCTACCTGCCGCCGCGGCAGGAGGTCATCACCTATCCGATCTCGGGGTTCAACAACGACCTCCGCCCCGGCCACCGCCGCTACAATTTCATCTGGTACCGCGTGGCGGACGCGGCCAGGCTCCGCGAGATGAACGTCGACGAGAACGGCCATCAGCACGAGTTCTCGGTGCCGCCGCCGCTCATCCGCAAGGACCTGATCGCGGAGATGTACGCCGACGCGCGCGAGATCATGCCGGAGGTGATGCTCGACTGCGTGATGACGATGAAGCAGCCCTTCATCACGCCGATCTACGATTTCACCGCGCCGAGCATCGTGTTCGGCCGCGTCGCCATGGTCGGCGACGCCGCGGCGAATGCGCGTCCGCACATGGGTTTCGGCGTCGCCAAGGCGGGCGGCGACGCGCAGGCGCTGGCCAACGCGCTGCGCGACCACGACGACATCGACACCGCGCTCAAGGCCTACAACGCCGAGCGCCAGCCGATCGGCAACACCATCGTCATGCACAGCCGCAAGCTCGGCACGCACATGGGCGTGAACCTCAAGACCGAGGAGGATCGCCGCATGCACGAGCTGTTGCAGGACGACGGCGCGATGATGGACTGGATCGCGGTGCCGAATTTCCTCGACGCTTATAAGTGAGCTTTGCAAGTGAGCGTTTGACGATGAGCGAGCTTCCCAAACCCGATTTCGCGCGCAACATGCGGATCGTCGGCCATTCCGACCAGGGCGGACGGCCCGACGGCGTGCAGGTGATGGTGCATCGCGGCCACGCCTACATCGGCCACATGTTCTCGAAGGGATTTTCCATCGTCGACGTTCGCGATCCGAAGAACCCGAAATCCGCAAACTACATCGCTGCGCCGCCCGGCACCTGGAACATCCATCTGCAGACCCACGGCGACCTGCTGCTGGTGATCCACGCCAAGGACATGTTCGCCGCCGCCGAGTTCGCCGACGAGAAGGCCTACTACAAGGGCCAGCTCGGCCAGGTGGTCGGCACGGCCGAAGCCAAGCCGAAGGCCGAACGGGACTGGTCGGCCGGGCTTGCGGTCTACGACATCGCGAAGCCTGCCGAGCCGCGCCGGATCGGCTTCATGCCGGTCAAGGGCGGCGGCATCCACCGCGTCTGGTACACCGGCGGACGCTGGGCCTACGCATCGGCGCTGATCGACGGCTTCACCGACTACATCTTCATCACCATCGACATGAGCGATCCGCAGAGTCCGCGCGAAGCCGGCCGTTGGTGGATCCCAGGCATGAACCAGGCGGCGGGCGAAAGGCCGTCATGGCCGGGCACGAGCCGCTTCGGGCTGCATCACGCCATCGTCCATGGCGACACCGCCTATGCGGCCTGGCGCGACGCCGGGATGGTGGTGATCGACGTCGCCGACCGCGCCAAGCCGAAGCTGATCGCGCACCGCGACGGCGCGCCGCCGTTCGGCGGCGGCACGCACAACTGCCTGCCGCTCCCCGACCGCGACCTGCTGATCGTGCTGGATGAGGCCGTGCTCGACCATCAGGAGGACGGCGTCAAACACATCTGGGTGTTCGACAACAAGGTGAAATCCAACCCCGGCCTGATCGCGACCTTTCCGCAGCCCGGCGAAGCCGACTACCGCAGCAAGGGCGGGCATATCGGGCCGCACAACATTCACGAGAACCGGCCCGGCACGTTCGTCAGCTCCGAGCTGATCTTTGCGACCTATCAGAATGCGGGCGTTCGCGTGTTCGACATTCGCAACGAGCGGATGCCCGTGGAAGCCGGCGCCTGGGTGCCGCCTCGGCCGGCGCGGATGATGGATCACCGCCCGAACCGGGCGCAGGTCATCCAGTCGGCCGACGTGTTCGTGGATGCGGCCGGGCTGATTTATTCGACCGACTACAACGCCGGACTGTTCATCCTGGAATTTGCCGGCCGATGACCCCCGGCATCGGTCTCGCGCTGCTGGCCATGGTCCTATTCGGCGCCGGGGACCTGATCTACAAGCGCGCGGCGGCGGCAGGCATCGAGGCGCGCCACTTCATCATGCTGCAGGCGTGGTTCTTCTGCCCGCTGGTGACGGTCTATGCGCTCACGCGACGAAAGCTCGCGCTGGAGCCTGCGGCGCTGTGGGGCTCGCTCGCCGGCCTCGTGATGTTCTTCGCCTTCTATAATTTCTCGCGCAGCCTGCGCAGTGGCTCGATCAGCACCAACGCGCCGATCTTCCGGCTGAGCTTCACGCTGACCGCGGCGCTGGCGATCGGCTTTCTGGGCGAGCCGCTGACGCTGACCAAGCTCGCGGGGCTCGCGCTGGCTCTGATCGCGGTGCTGGCGCTCGCCGGCGAGCCTCAGGCAGCGCTGCGCCCGGCCACGAGCGTCGGCTCGCTGACCCGCGTGCTGCTCGCCACCGGCGCGGCGGGCATCGGCAACCTGCTCTACAAGATCGGGCTTCTGGCCGGCTCGTCGCCGGAGACGCTGCTCGCGACCCAGGCCTGGGTGTTCTGCTCGCTTGCCACGGCGTTCGTGTGGTTTTCCGACGGCCGCATCAGGCCGCCGCGCGCGGGCTTTCGCTACGGGGCGCTGGCCGGCGTGACCCTGCTCGCAGGTTTCATTGCGCTGCTCAACGGCCTCGCGGTCGGCCCCGCAAGCGTGCTCATCCCGGTCGCGCAACTGGGCTTCGTGTTCACCGCGGTGCTCGGCCGCCTGCTGTTTGCCGAGACGTTGTCATGGCGCAAGCGCGGCGGGCTTGTCATCGCCGCCGCAGCCATGGTGACGCTGGCGTTCAGCTAGGCGCTCGCTTTGGCGAGCAATGCGTCCGACATCTCGAAATTGGCGTAGACGTTCTGCACGTCGTCATGCTCGTTCAGCGTATCGAGCAGGCCGAGCAGCTTCTCGCCCTTCTCGTCGTCGACCGCCATGGTGTTCTTCGGCTTCCACACCAGCGCCGCCTTGCGCGGCTCGCCGAACTTCGCCTCCAGCGCCTTCGCCACCTCGCCAAGCGAGTCCGAGGCGGCGTAGATCTCGTGGCCGTTCTCGTTCGAAACCACATCGTCGGCACCGGCGTCGATCGCGGCCTCGAGCATCTGGTCGGCATTGGCGACCTTGGCGTCGAACTCGACCAGGCCGACGTGGTCGAACATGAACGACACCGCACCGGTTTCGGCGAGGTTGCCGCCGCTCTTGGTGAACGCCGCGCGCACGTCGCCTGCGGTGCGGTTCCTGTTGTCGGTCAGCACCTCGACGATCACCGCGACGCCACCCGGGCCGTAGCCCTCGTAGCGCATGTCCTCGTAGTTCTCGCTGTCGTTGCCCTGCGACTTCTTGATTGCGCGCTCGATGCCGTCCTTCGGCATGTTCTCGGCGCGGGCGGCAAGGATCGCGGCGCGCAGCCGCGCGTTCATCGCCGGGTCCGGCAGGCCGAGCTTGGCCGCGGTGGTGATTTCGCGGGCGAGCTTGGAGAACAGCTTGGAGCGCGCCTTATCCTGGCGCCCCTTGCGGTGCATGATGTTCTTGAATTGCGAATGTCCGGCCATGACGCGCTCTGTCCGACACAGGTCCGCGCCCGCTCGGAGGCGGGACCGCGATCCCTCGATGGTGAGATGAGTCGCGTTATAAAACGCGCCAGCGGGAAAATCCAGAAAGGCCAGCCGGCCGGGCTTGCCGGTTACTGCACTTCGCCGGAGGCGCGGCGGACCTGGTAGAAGCGGACCACCCGCTTGGCGGTGGTGGTCTGCAGGCGCTCGAAGTGCACGCGGGCGGTGTCGGCCGTCGCAGGGGCCAAGCGCTCGCCACGGCGCAGGTCGAGGATCAGCCTGGCGGTCGGCCAGCGCAATTCGGCGGCCTTGAGCAGGAGCAGCACCAGATCGTTGTCGGCCGACTTGTCGCTGAAGATGCGGTCGACGGTCTCGACCGGCAACTGGCAAAGCGTCGCGACCGCGACGACGATCTCCTCGTAGCGGCCGGTGCCGGCAAGCTGCTGCAGCGCCGGCTCAAGCGGCTTGCCCGACTGCTGCAATACCTCGAAATGGGCTTTCGCGTTGGTGAAATCGCGCTGCACGGCCGGAACCGGCGGCAGCTCCGTGCCGGCCTTGTGGCCGGTGAGCTCGAACAGGATGCGGTTGATTTCGTTCGCCGCGGCCGGATTGGCGGCGGAAATCTTTTTGAACACGGCCTCCGACGCCTTGGACACGAGCGTCTTGAAGTGCTCCTTCGGAATGTCCTTGCGAAGGCCGACGCTCGCCGAAAGCTCATCGTCGCCGACCGAGCGTTCGACCAGCCGGCCGAAGCCCGCATGCGAGAACCGCGCACCCTCGTTGCTGACGACCGAGCACAGGACCTCGCGGTCGCCACGCGTCACCAGCACGTCGCTGACCGCCTCGCTGACGGTCACGCGCTTGGAGATCGCCAGCAGCCGGTCCTGGCCTTCGCCCTTGGCGATGGCCAGCAGCTCTTCCTCGCTGAGCCGCGGCGAATGGGTCAGCACGGGAGCCGCAACAGCGATCGACTGGTCGCCCGCCAGCGAGCGGATCACCGCGAGCGGCGCGCGGGCCACCGGCGCCAGCCGCTTGGCCAGCTCGGCGCGCGCCTGGGATTCGATCTTCTCGGCAAGCCGCGAGATGACGTCGTCGAACACCTCGACCTGATCGTTGGAGTAGCTCTCCGCGCGGAGCATGAACAGGTCGGTGATCTTGCGCAGCGTGTCGACGCGCCTATCCGCCGATCCGGACGAGATGGCGCTTTCAACTTCGGCGATGAGGGAATTGTTGCCTGCGAGCACGTGAACCGTTCTGGTGGCTATCGATATTCGACCAACGATAGGAACGGGGCCTTACGATCCGGTAAAAACCTGACATGTCACAATTGCCGTGAACCGACTGACAAAAAAGCCGTTTTGCCTTTGATTCAGTTTCACATAGGCAACCGGCATGCGCGGGCCGCGATTTGCAATCTCCGGTTAACGCTAGCTGCGATTTCCGTCGGGCTTTAGCCCCAGAAGGCCGGCCGCACTTCCTCGAGCGCGCCGCCAAGCCGCACCGGGCCGACCCGCGTGGCAAGGCCGGTCGCGTCGTCGGTCTCGACCGCAAGCGCGCAGAGCGTCGCCGGCCCGCTCGCGGCCTCGAACTTGGCTTGCGGAATCTTGCGGATGAAACGGCCCAGCGGCTCTTCCTTCGACATGCCGATGACCGAGTCGTAATCGCCGGTCATGCCGACGTCGGAAATGAACGCGGTGCCCGCCTTGAGGATGCGGTGATCGGACGTCGGCACATGGGTGTGGGTGCCGACCACGAGGCTCGCGCGTCCGTCGGCAATGTAGCCCATCGCCTGCTTCTCGCTGGTCGCCTCGCAATGCATGTCGATGACGATGGCGTCGGCGCCGGAGCCGAGCGCGCAGGCCGAAAGCTCGCGCTCCACCGCCGCAAACGGATCGTCGAGCGCATCCATGAAGATGCGGCCCATGACGTTCATCACCAGCGCGCGCTTGCCGTTCCTGGTGTCGATCATCGCCGCGCCGCGCCCCGGCGTGCCGGACGGATAGTTGATCGGACGGATCAGCCGCGGCGCGCGCTCGATGAACACCAGCGCCTCGCGCTGGTCCCAGGCGTGGTTGCCGAGCGTGATGGCGTCCGCGCCCGCATCGACGAACTCCTCGTAGATCGTTTCGGTGATGCCGAAGCCGCCGGCCGCGTTCTCGCCGTTGACGATTGCGAGATCGAGCTTCCATTCGGCGATCAGCTTGGGCAGCCGGTCGAGCAGGATGGTACGGCCGCTCCGCCCGACAATGTCGCCGATGAAAAGAATTCGCATCTCAAATCCTGCGGCAGTCGATCACTTCACGCTCGGTTAGCACAAGATCGAGCGTCGCGTCGCGCTCGGTAACGGGGACTTCGGGCACCTCCTGCGCGGCATAGGCGATGCCCACCGCCTTGACCGGTTTCAGGGCCCGCAGCCGGTTGATGGTCATGTCGTAGTAGCCCGCGCCATAGCCGATGCGGTTGCCACGGCGGTCAAAGGCGGCGAGCGGCACGATCAGAATGTCGGGATCGACCTCGGGGGCGTCGTCCTTGGGCTCGCGGATGCCCCAGACGCCGGACTTGAGCTCCTGGCCGAACGCATAAGCGCGCATGATCAGCGGCTCGCCGCGGCCGGCGACGACCGGCAAGGCGAGCCCTGCGCCGGCGTCCGCGAGCTTGCGCAGCAGCAGCAGCGGATTGATCTCGCTCTTGAGCGGGAAAAAGCCGGAAACGATGGCACCGGGCGCGACCGGCAAGGGGAACGGCCGCGCGGCAATGGTGGCCGCCGCGGCCTGCCGTTCGTCGGCGGGCAATGTCTCGCGCCGCGCCAGCGCCGTTTTGCGAAGTTCGGCCTTGAGCTGGTCGATCGGAATGGTCGTCATCAACAAAAGCGCGTCCCATCCGGCCGACGGAAGAACAGTGCGGAGCCGCAGTGGCCGTCGGAGTTGTGATCCCGGGAACCTACAGAAGTAGGTGGGCGCCATATGTCCCGGTCCAGGGACCAGGTCAGGGACAGCTCCCGTCAGGATCGTAAGGCCCCGGGGAATTTACTCCAAACGCGCCCCGCAGCCCCGCGAAACCAATGTAGTGCTTTGCGACGAGGGATGCCACCGGCGGGGAGCTCACCCGGCGGACGGCTCGTTCGTAGCGCTGCCGGCGGCGTTCAGCTTCTTGGCCATGCCCTCGATCCGCTCGGCGGCCGAGGTGAAGGCCGCAACAAGCGCAGCCTGTGTCGCCTGCGACTTTTCGGCGGAACTGCTGCGCGCATCCTTCAAGGCGGCGATCTCCTGCTCCAGTTTCTGCACCTTCTTGCCGGCTTCCATCGCGTCGTCAGCGACCGTCATGGCCGCCATCACCATCAGCCGCGCATCGCCGATCTCGCCGAACTGTCCGCGCAGCGCGCCGATCCGCTCTTCCAGCGCCTTCGCCAGCGAACGCAGATGGTCCTCCTGGCCGTCCTCGCAGGCCATGCGGTACTGGCGGCCGTTGATGCTGACGTTCACCTGCGACATGGCGTGCTCACAGCGATGCTCGCATCAATCGTTCGATTCGAGGACCAGCCGGACGTTCTCCATCGCGGCATCGATCCGGCGGGCGATGTCGCGGTTGGCGGTTTCGAGGCTGCGGCTGCGCGCCAGCACCGCGTCGAGATCGGCGGCAAGCCTCGAACGGTCGGCGGCGAGCGCATGGACCTGCTCGCCCAGCGTCGCCTGCTCGCGGTCGCTTTCGATCCGGCGCTCGACCGCGGCGTCGAGCGCATCCAGCGCCTCCGTAAGACGCCTCGTCGCCTGCTCGATCGCGGTCTGCTCGGTCATGGGTTTGTTCAATCGGGCCGACGTTCTTTCTTTCGCGCCTTCGCGCCATTAATGCGGCAAATGCGCGATGGAAAATGCTGAGTCGGCAATAATGTAGAAGCGAAACTTTAGGTGTTGCGTCACCTGCCCGTCAACGCCGCAAAGCCACGTTATCCCTGGGTTTTCGCGACCCTGTGCACGGCGCGCAGGCAGCCCCGCCGCATTCGTTGGACTCGTGGCCCGCGCGTGCTATCCACCGGCCATCCGGACAGGACCTCATGAACGCAACAGCATCGACGACCGCCGTGGCGAGTTCCTCGCGCAACGGTGATGGAGTGCCTATGACCCGTGCCCACCATGACCGGCTGGCGAACGCCATTCGGGCGCTCGCAATGGACGCCGTGGAACAGGCCAAATCCGGCCATCCCGGCCTGCCGATGGGGGCCGCCGACATCGCGACCGTGCTGTTCACGCAGGCGATGAAGTTCGATCCGGCCGATCCGGCATGGCCGGACCGCGACCGGTTCATTCTGTCGGCCGGTCACGGCTCGATGCTGGTCTACGCGGCGTTGTACCTCCTCGGCTACGAGGCGATGACGCTCGATCAGCTCAAGAAATTTCGCCAGCTCGGCTCGATGACGCCGGGGCACCCGGAAAACTTCATCACGCCGGGCGTCGAGACCACCACCGGCCCGCTCGGCCAGGGCATCGCCAATGCCGTCGGCATGGCGATGGCGGAGCGGCATCTGGCGACCGAGTTCGGCGACGGCGTCGTCAACCATTCGACCTTCGTGATCGCCTCGGACGGCGATCTGATGGAGGGCATCAGCCAGGAGGCCATCGCGCTCGCGGGCCATCTCAAGCTCAGCAAGCTGATCGTGCTGTTCGACGACAACGGCATCTCGATCGACGGGCCGCTGTTGCTTTCCGACTCGGTCGATCAGGTGAAGCGCTTCGAGGCGGCCGGCTGGAACGCGTCGCGCATCGACGGCCACGATCCGGCGGCGATTGCCGCGGCGATCGAGCAGGCCCGCAGCTCCGACCGTCCGACCATGATCGCCTGCAAGACGGTGATCGGCTATGGCGCGCCGACCAAGGCCGGCAAGGCGTCGTCGCACGGCTCACCGCTCGGTGCCGACGAGATCAAGGGCGCACGTGAAAAGCTCGGTTGGAGCGAGGCGCCGTTCCAGATCCCGGCCGACGTGCTGACGCAGTGGCGCGCCGCGGGCCAGCGCGGCAAGACCGCGCACAAGGAATGGGAAAAGCGCCTGGCCACCCTTTCCGCCGAGAAGCGCGCCGAGTTCGAGCGCCGCATGAAGGGCGATCTGCCGGGCGCGCTGAACGCCGCGATCCGCGCGCTGAAGGAAAAGCTCGCCGCGGAGCCGAAGGAGATCGCCACCCGCACGGCCTGCGAGTTTGCGCTGGAGAGCATCATCCCGGCGGTGCCGGAGATGATCGGCGGCTCGGCCGACCTGACCGGCTCCAACAACACCCGCACCAAGTCGATGAAGGCGATCACGCCCACCGACTTCTCCGGCCGCTTCGTGCACTGGGGCATCCGCGAGCACGGCATGGCCGCGGCGATGAACGGCATGGCGCTGCACGGCGGCATCATCCCCTACAGCGGCACCTTCCTGGTGTTCTCCGACTACTGCCGGCCGTCGATCCGGCTCGCCGCGCTGATGGGCGAGCGGGTCGTTCATGTCATGACCCACGACTCGATCGGCCTGGGCGAGGACGGACCGACGCACCAGCCGGTCGAGCATCTCGCGGCGCTGCGGGCGATCCCGAACCTGAACGTGTTCCGGCCGGCCGACGCGGTCGAGACGGTGGAGTGCTGGCAACTGGCGCTGGAAGGCCGGCAGACGCCGAGCGTGCTGGCGCTGACCCGGCAGAACCTGCCGCAGCTCCGCCGGACGCTGGACGAGCGCAACAAATGCGTGCACGGCGCCTACGAGATCTCGCCGGCGCAAGGAACGGCGCAGGTCTCGATCTTCGCCACCGGCTCGGAGGTTTCCATTGCGGTCGAGGCGCAGAAGCTGCTCGCCGGCCAGGGCGTGCAGGCCCGGGTGGTATCCGTGCCCTGCTTCGAATTGTTCCAGGCCGCGCCGGACGACGTCCGCCGCGCCGTGATCGGCGACGCGCCGGTGAAAGTGGGCGTCGAGGCCGCGGTCCGGCAGGGCTGGGACGCCATCATCGGCTCGGACGGCGCCTTTGTCGGCATGAGCACGTTCGGCGCCAGCGCGCCCTACAAGGAGCTCTACAGCCATTTCGGCATAACAGCCGCGAAGGTCGCGGATGCCGCGTTGAGCAGGCTCCCCAAAAGGTGATAACAACCGGCCGAGCCTAGGTTTTTTCTTCGTCACGGCCGGGGCCCAAAAGGTGCGAAGCCCCGTCTTCGCCCCTTAAGTCCGGGCCATTCGCGTCTTATCTCTGAGACTGCGAATGCCCTTCGCCGGGCGTGACCTCATCTCAAATGGGAGCGAACATGACTGTCCGGGTCGCCATCAACGGATTTGGCCGCATCGGCCGCAACGTGCTGCGCGCCATCGCCGAAGCAGGTCGCAAGGATATCGAAGTGGTCGCCATCAACGACCTCGGCCCGGTCGAGACCAATGCCCACCTGCTCCGCTACGACAGCGTGCACGGCCGTTTCCCCGGCCAGGTCACCGTGAAGGGCGACACCATCAGCGTCGGCAACGGCGCCATCAGGGTCACCGCCGAGAAGGACCCCTCGAAGCTGCCGTGGAAGGACCTCGGCGTCGACATTGCGCTGGAGTGCACCGGCATCTTCGCCTCGAAGGACAAGGCCTCGGCGCATCTGACCGCGGGCGCCAAGCGCGTGCTGGTGTCGGCCCCGGCCGACGGCGTCGATCTCACGGTGGTCTACGGCGTCAACCACGAGAAGCTGACGAAGGATCACACGGTCGTCTCCAACGCCTCGTGCACGACCAACTGCCTCGCCCCGGTCGCCAAGGTGCTCAATGACGCGGTCGGCATCGAGAAGGGCTTCATGACCACGATCCACTCGTACACGGGCGACCAGCCGACGCTCGACACCATGCACAAGGACCTCTATCGCGCGCGGGCCGCGGCGCTGAACATGATCCCGACCTCGACGGGCGCAGCGAAGGCCGTGGGCCTGGTGCTGCCGGAACTCAACGGCAAGCTCGACGGCGTCGCGATCCGCGTGCCGACGCCGAACGTCTCGGTGGTGGATCTCAAGTTCGTGGCGAAGAAGGCGACGAACAAGGACGAGATCAACGGCGCGATCAAGCGCGCGGCCGATCAGCAGCTCAAGGGCATCCTGGGCTACACCGATCATCCGAACGTGTCGGGCGACTTCAACCACGACCCGCACAGCTCGGTGTTCCACATGGACCAGACCAAGGTGATGGACGGAACGCTCGTCCGCATCATGTCCTGGTACGACAACGAATGGGGCTTCTCCAACCGCATGGCCGACACCGCCGTGGCGATGGGCAAGCTGATCTGATCCGCTGCTGCTGAAGGCGCGGTCATGAGTTCGTTCCGCACGCTCGATCAGGCCGACGTGAAGGGCAAGCGCGTTCTGCTTCGCGTCGACCTCAACGTGCCGATGGAGAACGGCAAGGTCACCGACGCGACGCGCATCGAGCGCGTCGCGCCGACCATCACCGAGCTCGCCGGCAAGGGCGCCAAGGTGATCATCCTCGCCCACTTCGGACGGCCGAAGGGCCCGGACCCGAAGGAGTCGCTGAGGCCGGTCGCCGAGGCCGTCGAGCATACGGTGAAGCGGCCGGTCGCGTTCGCCGAGGATTGCATCGGACCTGCGGCCGAGGCCGCGGTCGCGGCGATGCAACCCGGCGACATTCTCTGTCTCGAGAACACGCGCTTCCACAAAGGCGAGGAGAAGAACGACCCGGCCTTCGTCGCCGAGCTTGCCAAGCTCGGCGATCTCTGGGTCAACGACGCGTTCTCCGCCGCGCACCGGGCTCATGCCTCGACCGAAGGTCTCGGCCATAAGCTCCCGGCTTACGCGGGCCGAACCATGCAGGCCGAGATCGAAGCGCTCGACAAGGCGCTCGGCACGCCGAAGCGGCCGGTCGTCGCCATCGTCGGCGGCGCCAAGGTTTCGACCAAGCTCGATCTTCTGGAAAACCTCATCACCAAGGTGCAAGGGCTCGTGATCGGCGGCGCGATGGCCAACACATTCCTGCACGCCCAGGGCATGAATGTCGGCAAGTCGCTGGTCGAGAAGGACCTCGCCGACACCGCGCGGCGCATCCTCGACAAGGCGGAGCGCGCGAATTGCGCGATCATCCTGCCGGTCGACGCCACCGTCGCGTTCCATTTCCAGGCGCACGCGCCATCGCAGGCCTACGGCGTCGACGCGATCCCGGCCGACGGCATGATGCTCGACGTCGGCGATCAGTCAGTCGAGCGGGTCAAGGGCGCGATCGACGACGCCGCCACCCTGGTCTGGAACGGGCCGATGGGCGCCTTCGAAATGCAGCCCTTCGACAAGGGCACGGTCGCGGTGGCCCGCCACGCCGCCGCCCGAACCAAGGCCGGCAAGCTCGTTTCCGTGGCAGGCGGTGGCGACACCGTGGCGGCGCTCAACGCCGCTGGCGTGGCGGACAGTTTTACCTATGTGTCCACAGCCGGCGGCGCGTTCCTGGAGTGGATGGAAGGCAAGGCCTTGCCGGGCGTCGAGGTGTTGAGGCAAAAATGACCCCGAAAAGGGGCGTTTCGGACGCAACTCCACGCGCCGGACACACGTTCCTGAGACGGTTACCCGACAGCTATTCAAGGAGAGGGCGATGAATCTCGCAGACCTCAACAAAGTGGCCGAGGCGATGGTCGCGCCCGGCCGGGGCATCCTGGCCGCCGACGAATCCTCCGGCACGATCAAGAAGCGTTTCGACGCAATCGGCGTCGAGTCCACCGAAGACAACCGCCGCGATTACCGCGAGATGCTGTTCCGCTCGACCGAGGGCATGAAGCACATCTCCGGTGTCATCCTTTACGACGAGACGATCTGGCAGAAGGCGAAGGACGGCACGCCGCTGGTCGAACTCATCAAAAAGGCCGGCTCCATTCCGGGCATCAAGGTCGACGAGGGCGTGAAGCCCTTGCCGAATTGCCCGGGCGAGACCGTCACCATCGGCCTCGACAAACTTGCCGACCGTCTGCCCAAGTATTACGAGCAGGGCGCGCGCTTTGCGAAGTGGCGCGGCGTGATCGATATCGGCGCCGGTATCCCGACCACCACCGCAATCCGCACCAACACACACGCGCTCGCGCGCTATGCGGCGCTGTGCCAGGCGGCGAACATCGTACCGATCGTCGAGCCGGAAGTGCTCATGGACGGCGACAACGACATCGATCGTTGTTACGAGGTCACCACCGCGGTGCTGAAGGCGCAGTTCGAAGAACTCTTTGCCCAGCGCGTCGCGCTCGAGGGCATCGTGCTCAAGCCCAACATGGCGATCTCCGGCAAAAAGAACGCCAAGCGCGCTGGCGTCGAAGAGGTCGCCGAGAAGACCGTTAAGATGCTGAAGAACTGCGTGCCGGGCGCGGTGCCGGGCATCGCCTTCCTGTCGGGCGGCCAGTCCGACGAGGAAGCGACCGCACATCTCGATCTGATGAACAAGATCGGCCATCTGCCGTGGAAGCTCACCTTCTCCTACGGCCGCGCGCTGCAGCACGCGCCGCAGAAGGCGTGGTCGGGCAAGAGTGAGAACGTCGCCGCAGCCCAGCGCGTGTTCGCACACCGCGCCGCGATGAACGGCCTCGCCTCCAAGGGCCAGTGGAAGCAGGACCTGGAGAAGAAGGCAGCCTGATCCCGCTTGCCGGCCTGAACGGCTGAACCTACCCTCCCCGGCGTACCATCACGCCGGGGATTTTCATGCCGTTCTCATTGAAGCGGATGCTGTTGCCGCTTGCGCTGGCCGCGGCCACACTCGCCAGTTCGGCGCGAGCCGACACCTATCCGTCCAAACAGATCACCATCATGCCGCTGCTTGCGGCCGGGACCGGCCTCGACGTGGTGGTGCGGCTCTATGCCGACCAGCTTTCGCAGAGCTTCGGCAAGCCGGTGGTGGTCGAAAACAAGCCGGGCAGCGCGGGCCTCGTCGGCATTGCGGCGCTGAAGGCTGCGCCCGCGGACGGCTATACGCTGGTCGTCGCGACCAGCGCGGTGATGGCGATCCGCCCGACGTTGCTCAAGAGCACGCCCTACGACGCGCAGAAGGACTTCATCCCGATCGCGCTCTACGTGAAGTCGCCGTTCATCCTGGTGGTCGATCCAAAACTGCCGATCCACTCGGTCCCCGACCTGATCAAATACGTCAAGGAGCGGCCAGGCCAGCTCAGCTATTCGTCCTCGGGTGTCGGCGGCGCGCCGCACCTCTCCGCCGAATACATGAAACAGCGCTTCGGCATCGACCTCGCCCACGTGCCCTACCGCAACAGCCCGCAATCGATCGCCGACGTCGCGGCAGGCCACGTGTCGATGGCGTTCGCTGAAGCCGGTGCATCGCTACCGCTCATCCGTGACGGCAAGCTGCGCGCCCTCGCAGTAACGTCATCGACGCGGCTGCCGACGGTGCCGGACCTGCCGCCGTTCGGCGAAGCGGTCGGCGCGCCGGACTTCGAAACAGTGTCGTGGCATGTGCTGCTCGCGCCCGCCGGCACGCCATCCGAGGTGGTTGGAAAGCTGCACGGCGAGATGAAGCGGATCATGGAAGCGCCCGATATGCGAAAGAAGGTCGCAGACGTGGGGCTGATCCCGCAGAACATCGTACCGGTCGCAAGCCAGATGGCCTATATCAAGGCCGAAGGCGAGAAATGGGGGACGCTGGTGCGCAAGCTCGGCCTGGAAGGCTCGCAGTAACCTCCCTGTGGTAACCCGATTTCCGCCCTATTGGGATCGCATCCGAGCGTCATGGCGAGACAACCGCAACCCGACAAGCGCCCCGCCCCGCGCCTCTACCTCGTGACGCCGCGCCTCGGCGAAACGAACGCATTCGCGCGCGAGCTTGGCGAGGCCGTGCGGGCGGCGGACATCGCGGCGGTGCTGCTGCGGCTCAAGGGCGCCGGCGAGCGCGAGATGGTCAACCGGGTGAAGGCTCTCGCGAGCGTCGTTCAGGAAACCGGCGCGGCGCTGGTGCTCGACGGCCAGCCCGACATCGCCGCGCGTGCCGGAGCCGATGGCGCGCACCTGACCGGCGTCGCCGCATTCACTGCCGCGGTCGAGGGCCTGAAGCCGGCGCGCATCGCCGGCTGCGGCGGTCTTCACACGCGCGACGATGCGATGATGGCGGGCGAGAACGGCGCGGACTACGTGATGTTCGGCGAGCCGGAGGCAGAGGGCCGAAGGCCTTCGCTTCCAGCTATTATAGACCGCGTCGAATGGTGGGCCGAGGTGTTCGAGATCCCCTGCGTCGGTTTTGCCGCAACGCTGGACGAGGTGGGCCCGCTGGCCGCAGCGGGGGCCGACTTTGTTGCCCTGGGCGAAAGCATCTGGGACGATCCGCGGGGGCCCGCGGCTGCGGTTGCCGACGCGGCGACAAGGCTCGGCGTGCCGGAGCCGGCGCAATGAGACACATGTTCAGATTTTCGGGCATCGGACTTGCGGCGGTGCTGCTCGCCTCGCCGGCGATGGCGCAACCCAGGCCTGCTCCGGCTCCGCCGGCCGCGGCGAGCGAGCCGGACCTCGCCTATGGCGCGTTCCAGCGCGGCTACTTTCTCACCGCCTTCCGCGAGGCGACCAAGCGGGTCGACGAAAAGGCCGATCCCAAGGCGATGACCCTGCTGGGCGAGCTCTATGCCGACGGGCTCGGCGTCCCCAACGACGACAAGAAGGCCGACGAGTGGTACCGCCTCGCCGCCGCGCGCGGCGACCGCGAGGCGATGTTCGCGCTCGCCATGTTCCGCCTCACCGGCCGCGCCGGACCGCAGAACCGCGCCGAGGGGGCGAAGCTCCTCGCCGACGCAGCCAAGCTCGGCCACGTGGTTTCGGCCTACAACCTTGCCCTGCTCTACCTCGAAGGCCAGATGCTGCCACAGGATCTCGGCCGCGCCGCTGAGCTGATGAAGACGGCCGCCGAGGCGGGCAGCCAGCAGGCGCAGTACGCGCTCGCGACCTTCTACAAGGACGGCCGCGGCGTGAAGCAGGACATCAACGAAGCGACACGCTGGATGGGGACCGCCGCCCGATCGGGCTACACCGACGCCGAGATCGAGTACGGCATCGCCCTGTTCAACGGCACGGGGACCGCCAAGAACGAGCGGGCCGCGGGCGAATACCTGACGAAAGCCGCCCGCAAGAACAGCGCGCCGGCGCAAAGCCGGCTGGCGCTGATGTATGCCCTCGGCAAAGGCCTCAAGGCCGACCCGGTCGAGGCCGCCCGCTGGCACCTGATCGCCAAGGCGGGCGGCTCCAACGATCAGTTTCTCGACGACTACGTCCGCAAGATGAAGCCCACCGACCGCACCGCCGGCGAGGACAAGGCCAAGCCCTGGATCGCGCGCATGAAGGTCGCCGGCCCCTCCCCCTTCCCCGATCCCGAGCAGCCCAAGCAATAGCTTGCGCCGAGCCTTGACGGACGCTGCGGCGTCGGGGCATCTGCCCCACCAGAACCGAAGCAGCGCAATTCAGCGGACCTGTCCCAGCGACCGTCATGGCCAAGATCAGCGGCAGCGACATCCGTGCGGGCATGGTGATCGAGCAAGACGGCTCGCTCTGGGCCGCGGTCAAAACAATGGCGGTGAAACCCGGCAAGGGTCCCGCCTACAACCAGGTCGAGCTCAAGAACATCCTCGACGGCCGCAAGCTCAACCAGCGCTTCGGCGGCAGCGACCGGGTCGAGGAGACCGAAGTCGAGCGGCGGCAGTTTCAGTTTCTCTACAGGCAAGGCGACCAGCTCGTGTTCATGGATACGACGACCTACGACCAGATCGAGCTCTCCGAGGATTTCGTCGGCGAGCGCGCGACATTCCTCCAGGACGGCATGAACGTGCAGGTGCAACTGCATCAGGACAAGCCGATCGGCATCAAGCTGCCGGAAACGGTCGTGCTCCGCGTCACCGAGGCCGACGCGCATATCAAGGGACAGACCGCGGCCTCGTCCTACAAGTCGGCGACGCTGGAGAACGGGCTCCGCATCCAGGTGCCGCCGTTCATCGCCACGGGCGAGAAGATCGTGGTGTCGACCGACGAGGTCGCCTACGTGCGGCGGGCCGAGTAAATGGCCCATTCTGCCCTGCTCACGGTGATGATCGCCGCCGCGCGCAAGGCTGCGCGCTCGCTCAAGCGCGACTTCGGCGAAGTCGAGAATTTGCAGGTGTCGCTGAAGGGACCGGCGAACTTCGTCACCGCCGCCGACCGCCGCGCCGAGGAGATTCTCCGCGCCGAGCTCACCAAGGCACGCCCCGGCTATGGCTTCCTCGGCGAGGAAGGCGGCAAGCACGAGGGCACCGACCAGACCCACACCTGGATCGTCGATCCGCTCGACGGCACCACCAACTTCCTGCACGGCATTCCGCAGTTCGCCATCTCGATCGGGCTCGAGCGCTCCGGCACCATCGTTGCGGGCCTCGTGTACAATCCGATCACCGACGAACTGTTCACCGCCGAGCGCGGCAAGGGCGCGTTCCTGAACGACCGGCGGATGCGGGTCGCGGCCCGAAAGAGCCTCGCCGACGCGGTGATCGCCTGCGGCCTGCCGCACCGCGGCCGCGGCGACCTGGAATTGGGGCTGAAGGAATTGGGCGCGGTGCAGGACAAGGTCGCCGGGCTGCGCCGCTTTGGCGCGGCCGCCCTCGACCTCGCTTATGTCGCAACCGGCCGGCTCGACGGCTACTGGGAGCAGAATATCTCGCCCTGGGATATCGCGGCGGGGATCATCCTGATCCGCGAAGCCGGTGGCTTTGCCACCGACATCGACGGTGGCGATGCCATGTTCGCCAAGCGCAACATCGTCGTGGGCAACGAAGCGGTGCACCGCGAATTGCAGCGTCTGCTCAAGGCGGCGGGCAAGGCCTGAGCGTCGGTCAAGTCTGCAATGCGGCAACGGACCTGTTTGGCCGTCATTTGCGTTGATTAGACCAGAAGCTGCGTTACTTTCGCCGCGCGCGTGCCATAATGTGGCTACGTGCTTCGGCGACGAACAAGGCCGGTCATGGCGAAAGACGTCGATCCATTCAAGGTGTCCTCACCCCGAATCTTTCTGGTGCGGATGCTGATTTTCCTGATCCTGTGCGGATTGATCGTCGTCGTCATCCATCCGCAGATCTGGATTGCCTTCAAGGCCAACCCGCCGCTCAACGCACTGATCATCGGTGTGCTGGTGATCGGCATTCTGCTGTCGTTCCGGCAGGTGATCCGGCTGTTCCCGGAGGTTTCCTGGGTCAACAGCTTCCGATTGGACCCCGGCGCGGCCCAGGAGCGTCCGCCGGCGATGCTTGCGCCGATGGCCGCGATCCTGCGCGACCAGGCCGGCAGCATGTCGATCTCGGCGCAGACCATGCGCAGCCTGCTCGATTCGATCGCGATCCGGCTCGACGAGGCGCGCGAGATTTCCCGATACATGACCGGCCTGCTGATCTTCCTCGGCCTGCTCGGCACGTTCTGGGGCCTGATCGAGACGGTGAGCTCGGTCGGCGGCGTTATCAACAACCTCAAGGTCGGCGGGGACGCGGGCGCTACGTTCGACGCCTTGCGCGAAGGTCTCTCCGCCCCCCTGTCGGGCATGGGCATCTCGTTTTCGTCCTCGCTGTTCGGTCTCGCAGGCTCACTGGTCCTGGGCTTCCTTGATCTGCAGATGAGCCAGGCACAGAACCGCTTTCTGACCGAGCTCGAAGACTGGCTCGCGACCACCGTCAGCGACATCAATGTCCAGCCGGCCGATGCCGCAACTCTGCCGATCGGCAACACGCTGGGCGAGATGGGCATGGCGATCGAGCGGCTGCGCGAGGCGATGACTCATCCGACCGGTCCCGGCTCCGGCAAGGCCGCCACCACCGCGATGGCCAATTTGGCCGAGGCGATCCAGGGGCTGGTGCATCACATGCGGACCGAGCAGCAGATGATCCGCGACTGGGTCGACTCGCAGGCGGAGCAGCACCGTGAGATCAGACGGCTGCTGGAGTTGATGGTCCAGGAACGCGTCGACCGATGACAGCGCAGATCGCAAAACGAGTGAATTGAAATGGCGCTGGCGCGAAGCCGAAGAAGAGGTTCCGGGGTCGATTATTGGCCGGGCTTCGTCGATGCCCTGTCGACCCTGATCCTCGGCATCGTCTTTATGCTGTCGGTCTTCGCGATCGTGCAGTTCTTTCTGTCGCAGGAGATGACCGGCAAGGACACTGCGCTGTCGCGGCTGTCCGCGCGCATCGCACAACTGTCGGAATTGCTGTCGCTGGAGCAGACCAGCAAGGTGTCGCTCGAGGAGCAGCTCGCGCAACTGCGCGCGAGCCTCGCGACAACCGAAGGCGAGCGCGACCGCTACAAAGGGCTCTATGAGGGGCTCGGCGGCAACCAGCAGGGCCAGATTTCCGACCTCACCGGCAAGCTCGACGCCGAGAAGCAGGTGTCGCTGCGCGCGCTCGCCCAGGTCGAAGTGCTGAACCAGCAACTCGCGGCGCTGCGCCGCCAGCTCGGCGCGATCGAGCAAGCGCTGGAGGCTGCGGAGCAAAAGGACAAGGAATCGCAGGCGCGCATCACCGATCTCGGCCAGCGGCTCAATCTCGCGCTGGCGCAGCGGGTGCAGGAGCTGTCGCGCTACCGCTCGGACTTCTTTGGACGCTTACGCGAAATCCTCGGCAACCGCCCCGACATCCGCATCGTCGGCGACCGTTTCGTGCTGCAATCGGAGGTGTTCTTCGACACCGGCCAGTCGGTGCTGAAGCCCGAGGGCCGCGCCGAGATGGACAAGATCGCGACGGCGCTGCTCGAGCTCAACCGGCAGATTCCGCAGGACATCGGCTGGGTGCTGCGCGTCGACGGTCACACCGACGTGCGGCCGATCGCCGGCGGGCGCACCAACTGGGATCTGTCGGCGGCGCGCGCCATTGCCGTGGTGCAGTACCTGATCGCCAAAGGCATGCCGCCGCAGCGGCTCGTCGCCGCGGGCTTCGGCGAATTCCAGCCGATCGATCCCGGCACCGGCGAGGACGCCTACAGCCGCAACCGCCGCATCGAATTGAAGCTGACGGAGCGGTGAGCGGGCTGCCGCTCGTACGCGACAAGAGGGCGTGCTATACTTGCAATATGTCAAAGCTCGCCGAAGAAATTCTGGACCGCATCGAAAGCTGGCCCGACCAAGCCAGAGCGGAACTGATCCAATCGCTCCTCGAAATCGAGGAAAAGCACGTGGGCCTCTATCATCTGACCGACGACGAGCGGGCGGCGGTCCGTCGTGGCCTTGAAGAGATGCGGCAGGGCAAGTTCGCGAGCGAAGAGCGCGTGGCCGCCATCTTCAATCGCGTTCGCTGATGCACAGCGGCCAGCGAACTATTCAATCGTCTTGCGGCACGAGACGTCCTTGCCCGCGTAGAACGGACCGTCGGTAATCTCGCGGAATTTCCGGAACTGGCGCAAATGACCGACGAGCCGGGGGTGCGCAGGATGCCAGCCGGCCGTTTTCCCCCGATGATCTTGTACACAATCGGGGACGATGAACTCGTGATCCTCCATGTTCGGCATACGGCGCGCGACGCGCCATCGTTTCTCAGTGAGCGATGAGACGGCCAGTCATGCCAGCTTCCCTCAAACTCCGCAGTTACACCGCCGCCGATGAAGCGGCGGCGATCGAGCTGTGGCGCCGCACCTGGCAGAAGGCCTATCCGAACATCGACTTTAATGAGCGCGTCGACTGGTGGCGCGAGCGCTGGCGCAACGAACTGGTGCCGCAGACGCAGATCACGGTCGCCGAGATGAACGGGGTGCTCGAAGGCTTCGTCACCGTCGATCCGAAGACCGGCTATCTCGACCAGATCGTGGTGGCGCCCGAGTTCTGGGGCAGCAACGTGGGCGTCATGCTGCTCGACGCCGGCAAGCGGATCTCGCCGGCGTTGCTGGAGCTGCTGGTCAACAAGGACAACGCCCGCGCGATCGCATTCTACGAGAAGAACGGATTTGTCTACGCAGGCGAGGACGTCAATCCGGTGTCGGGCCGCCCGGTCAACCGGATGCGGTGGCGGCCCTGACCGATCGAACGCAGGGACGAGACTACTCGTCCTTGTCGGACTTGCCGCCGCCGAGCTGCTTGAGCTTGGCGAACACCGCGGCGGTGTCGAGATCGTCCTTGGCCTTGGCCGCGGCCGGGGTTTCCGGCTCGGCCGGCGCTTGCGGCGCGGTCGTGACCGCGGCGGGCAACAGCGTCACGCCGCTGTCGGCCGGTGCGGGCTTTTCCTTTGAGGCACGCTGCACCTCGAAATCGAGGTCGATCTGCGAGCACAGCCCGAGCGTCACCGGATCGAGCGGGGTGAGGCTCGCTGCGTTCCAGTGGGTGCGGTCGCGGATGCCGGCGATGGTCGACTTCGTGGTGCCGACGAGCCGCATGATCTGCGCATCCTTGAGCTCCGGGTGATTGCGCAGCAGCCACAGGATCGCGTTCGGGCGGTCCTGGCGGCGCGACACCGGGGTGTAGCGCGGGCCCTTCTTCTTCGTGCCGGGCTTGGGCTCCGGGATGCCGACCTTGGGCCTGGAAAGCTGCAGCTTGTGGTCCGGGTCGGCGACGCCCTTGTCGATCTCGTCGCGGCTGAGCTGGCCGGTCTGGATCGGGTCCAGGCCCTTGATCCCCTGGGCCGCGTCGCCGTCGGCGATCGCCTTCACCTCGAGGGGGTGCAGCTTGCAGAACTCGGCCACCTGGTCGAACGACAGGGCGGTGTTCTCCACCAGCCAGACGGCGGTCGCCTTGGGCATCAATGGCGCTTCTTGCATGGATAAATCTCCTCCTGTGCCCCGCCCGCCCTTCCGGACGAGGCCCGTGTCATCCAAGATGACTGGAATATGGCCTGAATATAGGCACGTGCCCCCCGGAAGTCCAATGCCACGGCCTCGGGTTCTTTGGCTTGACAGGGCCCGCCCAGGAACCTCATTTCTTCCCCATGAACGCCGCAAACACTGAAAAACCGTTGCTGAAGGTCCTGCTTTGTTC
Source organism: Xanthobacteraceae bacterium (assembly GCA_019746355.1). The sequence continues at coordinate 34,035 of JAIESC010000074.1, forward strand.
GCCCCGCGGCTTCTGCGCCGGCGTGGTGCGGGCGATCGATTCCGTCGAGCAGGCGCTCAAGCGCTACGGCGCCCCGGTCTATGTCCGCCACGAGATCGTCCACAACCGCTACGTGGTGGAAAGCCTGAAGGCCAAGGGCGCGGTCTTCGTCGAGGAACTGGACGAGATCCCCGACACCACCGCGCCGGTGATCTTCTCGGCCCACGGGGTGCCGAAGTCGATCCCGGCGGAGTCGCAGCGCCGGAATTTCTTTCATCTCGACGCCACCTGCCCGCTGGTGACCAAGGTGCACCGCGAGGCCGAGATCCATCACAAGCGCGGCCGCAACATCCTTCTGATCGGCCATGCCGGGCATCCCGAGGTGGTCGGTACGCTCGGCCAGCTGCCCGAGGGTGCGATCACGCTGGTGCAGACGGTCGAAGAGGCCGAAGCCCTTCAGCCGAAGGACCCGAACAACCTCGCCTACGTGACGCAGACGACGCTGTCGCTCGACGACACCGCCGAGATCGTCGCCACGTTGAAGCGGCGCTTTCCCAACATCATCGCTCCGCACAAGGAAGACATCTGCTACGCCACCACCAACCGCCAGGAGGCGGTCAAGCGCGTGGCTCCGCAGGTCGACGCGCTGGTCGTGGTCGGCGCGCCGAACTCGTCGAATTCGCGACGGCTTCAGGAGGTCGCCGAGCGCGCCGGCTGCCGCTATTCGGTGCTGGTGCAGCGCGCCGCCGACATCGACTGGTCGAAGTTCGACCGCATCAAGACGCTCGGCGTCACAGCGGGCGCGTCCGCCCCCGAGGTGCTGGTCGAGGAAATCCTCGATGCCTTCGCCGCGCGCTTCAAGCTCGAGGTCGAGACCGTGTCGGGCGCCGACGAATCGGGCATGTTCTTCCCGCTGCCGCGCCAGCTTCGCGACACCGCCGCGGCCTGACCTTCTCTTTCGTCATTCCGGGACGGGCCGAAGGGCCGGGCCCGGAATCCAGTCAAACAGCGATTTCCCTCGGGTCTAGATTCCGGGTTCGCCCGCCATAGCGCGTCGAAGACGCGCGTGAACGCGCTTGTGGCGGGCGCCCCGGAATGACAGTGGAGAGGGACTTGACGGGACAGGCCGACGCAGGGCCTGACTTGCGGCATGGCCGTCTACACCGATGTCCCCACCGAAGCGCTGGAGAGCTTTCTCTCGGGCTACGATCTGGGGAAGCTCAAGTCCTACAAGGGCATCGCCGAGGGCGTCGAGAACTCGAACTTTCTCGTCCACGCCGGCGACGCCTATTACATCCTGACGCTCTACGAAAAGCGCGTCGCGGCGGGCGATGTGCCGTTCTTTCTGGCCCTGATGGAGCACCTGCACGCGCGCGGCATCACCTGCCCGCAGCCGGTGGCAGCCAGGAACGGCGGCACGCTCGGCACGCTGTGCGGCCGCCCGGCCGCGATCGTCACCTTTCTCGACGGCATGTGGATGCGGCGGCCGGACGCGCTGCACTGCGCCGCGGTCGGCGAGGCGCTGGCGCGGATGCATCTCGCCGGCGCGGATTTCCCCGGCAAGCGCCGCAACGCGCTGTCCGTAAACGACTGGCGGCCGCTGTCCGAGCAGGCCGACGGCCGTGCGGACAACGTCCAGCCCGGTCTGCACGCGGCGATCACCGAGGAGTTGACGCATCTCGAAAAACATTGGCCGCGCGGCCTGCCCGCGGGCGTGATCCACGCCGACTTGTTTCCCGACAATGTGTTCTTCCTCGGCGACACGCTGTCCGGCCTGATCGACTTCTATTTCGCCTGCACCGACACGCTGGCCTATGACGTCGCGATCTGCCTCAACGCCTGGTGCTTCGAGACGGATCACTCCTACAACGTCACCAAGGGCCAGAGCCTGCTCAACGCCTACAGCAAGACCCGGCCGCTCTCGCAGGCCGAGCTCGACGCCCTGCCGCTGCTGGCGCGCGGTGCTGCGCTGCGCTTCCTGCTGACGCGGCTGGTGGACTGGCTGAACGTGCCGCCCGGCGCGCTGGTCAAGCCGAAGGACCCGATCGAATATTTCCGCAAGCTGCGCTTTCATCAGAAGGCGCGCAGCGCCGGCGACTATGGCCTGCCCGCCAAGCGAGTGAGCGCGTGACCGAAGGACCGCACGTCATCATCCACACCGACGGTGCCTGCTCCGGCAATCCGGGACCGGGCGGCTGGGGCGCGATCCTGACCTATGGCGAGCACGAGAAAGAGCTGAAGGGCGGCGAGGCGCACACCACCAACAACCGCATGGAGCTGATGGGCGCGATCGCAGGCCTCGAAGCGCTGAAGCGGCCATCGACGGTCGAGCTGCACACCGACAGCAAGTACGTCCACGACGGCATCTCGAAATGGATTCACGGCTGGAAGCGCAACGGCTGGAAGACTGCCGACAAGAAGCCGGTGAAGAACGTCGATCTGTGGCAGCGGCTCGATGCGGCGATCCAGCAGCATCAGGTGAAATGGCACTGGGTCAAAGGCCATGCCGGCCACGACCTGAACGAACGCGCCGACCGGCTCGCCGTCGCCGCGATTGCGGACATCCGCGCCGCCAACAAATGAAAGACCTCTCCCCGCTTGCGCCGGGAGAGGTCCCTTGCTCGTCGAAAAAAAACTCAGAGGCCCTTGAGCAGATTGTCTGCGCTGGAGAGATCGGCCTTGCCCGGAGCATCTTCGACGCTCAGGGATTTCACCACGCCGTCCTCGACCAACATGCAGTAGCGGCCCGAACGTACGCCGAGGCCGCGCTCGGTCAGGTCTGCGGTGATGCCCACGGCCTTGGCCCAGTTGGCGCTGCCGTCGGCGAGAAACTCGATGCCGTCGCCGCCGGAGGCTTTTTTCCAGGCGTCCATCACGAACACGTCGTTCACGCCGGTCACGGCCACCGTGTTGATGCCCTTGGCCTTGATCGCGGCCAGGTTCTTCACGAAGCCCGGCAGATGGTTCTTGTGGCAGGTCGGCGTGAACGCGCCCGGCACCGCGAACAGCACCACCTTCTTGCCCTTGAACAATTCATCGGTGGTCATCGGCTTCGGGCCTTCGCCCGTCATCACCGTGAAACTGCCGCTCGGCACCTTGTCGCCAACCTTGATCGCCATGACTCACGTCCTCTCGCAGGGGTATGGGATTTATGATGGGCGCCAAGTTAGCGCCTCCGGCGAATTAGTCGAGACGGTATCCGGCCTCAATGGCCTTGCCGTCGGCGACCAAGGTCAGCCGCAGCGTGGCACCCTTTCCGCTCTCGCCGGGCGGCAAGCCGTCCAGCACGAAGGCGAACCGCTGCAGGCCCGCGGGCGCGCCCGCGACCGGCTCCGGCAGCGGCAAAGCCCATAGCGCGGTGGGCCCTTCGGCGAGCAGCACCGGCGCTGCGCCCGTGGGCGCGGCCACGTCGACAAGGATTTTGGGCTTCGGGCCGCCTCCGCGATGCACCGCGCGGATGGCGAAGGCTCCGCTGTCGCCGATCGCGGAGGTCTTCGGAACGAGCGCTTCGGCTGCACCGACCGCGGCATCGTTGGCTTTGTCGGTGCCGATCAGCTTCAGCTCGACGTTGGCTTCCGCCGGCACGCACAATTTTTCGCAGACGGCGTAGTCGAGCTTCAGGCGAAGCATGACCGGCTTTGCCGGGTCGTTGGGCACGACATGCACCGGCAGCACCAATGACTTCTTGTAGCCGACGGAGTCGCCGCCTGCGCCATCAGGGAACCGCACCGGCGCAGGGAACAGCACGGCTGCCGATTTGACGTTGTCCGATTTGGAAAAATCGAACGACGGCGGCACGCCGGAATCGCCCGGATAGCGCCAATAGGTCTTCCAGCCGGCGTTGAGCTTGAACTCGATGCCCGCCCGATGGATGCGTTCCGCACCTTCGCCTTTTGTTCGCGCGGCAATCAGGCGCACCGACGACTGCAGCCCGTCATCCCAGTGCGATGCATCCGCCGCAATCGCGGGCGCAGCCGCAACAACAGGCAGGCCGGTGAGAGCCACAAAAAAGACAAGGAGGGCGGTGCGTGGGTGCTTGGACATAGCGTTGATCTAATTGGGGCAGCGGACACAGACCATTGAAATCGTCGTGATCATAACACAGCGTTATCGTCAAGTTGCCTTTTCAAAGCCCGTTCGATGGGAGTAACCTTGCCAACATGAAACTCACACGCAAAGTGCTGCAGAAGCAGCAAGGCAGTTCCGGCAAGGGGCGCGGCTTCCTCGACGGGCAGATGCTGATCGCGTCGCCCGGCATGCGGGACGAACGCTTCGCGCGCACCGTGATCTACATGTGCGCGCACTCGTCGGAGGGCGCGATGGGCATCGTCGTCAATCAGCCTGCGCCGCACATCAGCTTCTCCGAGCTGCTGGTCAAGCTCGACGTGATCCCCGAGAAGGACAAGATCCAGCTTCCGAACCGCGCCGACGTCACCGTGCTGCGGGGCGGACCGGTCGAGACCGAGCGCGGCTTCGTGCTGCACAGCGCCGACTTCTTCATCGAGAACTCGACGCTGCCGATCGACGAAGGCATCTGCCTCACCGCGACGCTCGATATCCTCAAGGCGATCGCGCGCGGCACCGGGCCGGCCAGCGCCATCCTCGCGCTCGGCTATGCCGGCTGGTCGCCGGGCCAGCTCGAGAACGAGATGCAGCAGAACGGCTGGCTGCATTGCAGCGCCGATCCCGAGCTGATCTTCGGGCTGGACATCGAGGCGAAATACGACCGGGCGCTCCGCAAGATCGGCGTTCGCCCCGGCATGCTGTCCAGCGAAGTCGGCCACGCCTGATCCCATCATGCCGGCAGCCCGCACCGGACTGCTGGTCGCCGCCCTCGCGACGGCCGTTCCGGCCGACGCCGCCGAGATCAACGTGATCGCCGCGGGCGCGGTGCGCGGCGTGGTCGGCGGCATGATCGACGACTACGCCAAATCGAGCGGCCACAAGTTCAACTTCACCGTCGGCCCGACCGGGCTGCTGCGCGACACCATCGCATCGGGAAAGGCGGCGGACCTGATCATCGCCTCCGCCCCGCTGATGGCCGAGCTCGAGAAGACCGGAAGGATCACGCCGGGCAGCCGCGTCGACATCGGCCGCGTCGGGCTCGGCGTCGTGGTGAAGGCCGGCGCGCCGGTGCCGGACGTCTCCACTCCCGACGCGGTGAAGCAGGCGCTGGTGAAAGCGGCGAGCATCGCCTATTCCGATCCCAAGCTCGGCGCGACCTCGACGACGCACCTGATGAAGATCGCCGACGAGTTTGGCATCAAGGACGAGGTGATGCGCAAGGGCGTGCCGTCCGCCGGCGGCAATGACTCCGCCGAGAAGGTCGCAAACGGCCAGGCCGAAATCGCGATCGCCCCGATCAGCGACGTCCATGCGAAAGATGCCCGGCTTGCGGGTCCGCTCCCCGAAGCGATCCAGCTCTGGACGGTTTACGCCGCTGCGATCCCGGCGAGCAGCAGCGAGCCCGAGCATGCCCGCGCCTTCGTTGCGGCCCTGACGGGACCGGCGATGCGCGAGCACTGGACCAAGGCCGGCTGGCAGCCCGCACCAAAGTAGCGGCGGTCGCGGAAGGGCCAAGCCAATGCGGGATATTGGCGAGTACTTGCGAGCCTACCGGGCTTACGTCTCGGCCAGCCATGGTTGGGCAAAAGCCCTCATTGTTGCACTGGTCTGGATTGCGGGAATGTTTGTCCCGCATGCCGCAAGGACGTTCGTGCAGTTGCCGGGTTGGCTGCCGTTCATCTGGATGGTGTGTTGGGCGCTGCTTGGTTATGTGTTTGCGCCTTACGGAATGTGGAAGCATCACCGCGCCCAGATCGCCAACTCAAGTGAGCCAGAGCGGAAATAGGCGAAGCGGCTGTGCGATGTTCCTCCTGTCCAGATCGACGTGGCGTGCGCGCCTCGCCTCCGCTCAATGCGAGCAGTGCAGGGTGGGCAAAACCGAAGCGGCGTGTCCACGCCGTCGCGCGAACGAGAAGTCGCGCCGAACAAGAAGACGTGGGCCCGGCGCTTGCGCGCCTTGGTCCACCCTACAGCGCTGCCCGTGTCGCATGGGTGTGCGTCCGTAACTGATTCACGTTGTCAAACAGCCCGGCGGCCGCCTTCGCTCGCCATGGCGCGTCGAAGACGCGCGTGAACGCGCTGGTGGCGAACTACGGCGCGCCAAGGACAAGCGTCAGCGCTCCGGGGAAATGCTCGGCACCCGGCCGCCGTCCGTCCTGTCCGCCTCGAAACAGATCGAGGAGGGTGAAGCGCCGCGAAGCGCTGGTGCGGAACGCCGCACCCGTGGCCACCTTGCGGTCAGGCCAGTCCCTTCAGCGGAAGGGACTGCCGGCCCATGACGCGGGCCGGCGCGCCTTGCGGCGCTTCACCGCGGTGATTTCCGTGGAGCCTGGCCCCACACGCTCGGGTCGCGCTTTCGTGCCGGCGAGATTGTTCACCGGTCGTACAGCTGGCTCCCAGCTAGCGGGTCATAGTGCCCAAAGGCGGGGTCCCGAGGCGCCCCGAGGTGTCCGGGTGACAAGCCCGGACCCGCAGGCACCGCTCCCCGCTCCACCAACAGCTGTCTCCGGTGACGCCCTCGAACGAGCGGGGATGCCACTCTAATAGAACAAAAAGAGAACATGTCAACCCCGCGCCCCGAAGCTGCCCGCCCGGGCCGGCACCTCAAATTTCCTCACGATGCGTAGAGTCCTCGCGGATTCAACAAAGTCTCACAACGCATAACGGGCGCTTCCTGGATCGCGGCAATAAGTATCTGCGCAGCCGAAGCCGACGCGCAGGAGACAATCATGAGTCTGTTGATCCCGGTCATCCTCGGATCCGTTCGATCGGACCGCCAGGGCATCAAGGCTGCGCGCTTCATCATCGGGCAGCTCAAAGCCCGCGGTCACCAACCCGTCCTGGTCGACCCATTGGAAAAGCGGTTGCCGCTGCTCGATCGCATGTACAAGGAATACCCGTCCGGACAGGCACCGGCCGTTCTGGAAGAGCTCGCGGGCCTCTACCGGCGCGCCGACGGCTTCATGATCGTCACGGCGGAGTACAACCAGTCCGTTCCGCCGGCGCTGAAGAACCTGCTCGACCACTTCCTCGAGGAGTACTTCTGGCGGCCTTCGGCGATCGTCAGCTACTCCGCCGGCCGGTTCGGCGGCGTCCGGGCCGCGGTCACGCTGCGGACAGTTCTCGCCGAGCTCGGCATGCCGAGCGTCCCTTCAATCCTGGCGATCCCGACGATCGGCACGGCGCTGTCCGACGACGGCACGCCATCAGAGGCATGGATCGAGAAGGCCGGCGCGCGATTCCTCGCCGAGTTCGAGTGGTATGCCGAGGCGCTGCGCGCCAAACGAAATTTGGGACCGACGCCATATTGATGGGATCGCGATCGGCCTGATGAACGTCTACAACCGAACGGCCATCAGCTTCCGGAGCACGCCACAGGCCGCGCTCGAAAACCTAAAAGGGTCGAGCGCTCAATGGCGATTTTCAATGTCGCCGTTTACGCCACTGCACCGGGCGTAGCAGGTTCGTGAGCAGCTTGCACCGCTGCTTCCAGCGGAACCACATTGGGCGGAGCATGCATCGAAGCAGGCCGGAGCGCGGCCGGTCTGCGCGGCGCGCCTTTGTGCGACTGCGTCGTCGCCCACGAACAAGGGAACGAGCAGGAGCAACGCGAGGCCAGCTCCTGCGCCGGCAACCATCTTCCGCAAGCGGCGTCGTACAGACCACATGGAATGCTCCATCTCACGAAGACGTCTACTGGAGGTCAGCTTAAGGTCGCCAGCGTGCGTTCAGCGGCTTTCAGATCGGGCAGATCGGTGCCCTCGGTGAATTGCTCGAAGACCGGTTGCAACAGGGCACGCGCCTCCCTGGAGCGCCCCTGCCCGGCCCACAGCGCCGCGAGATCGGTCGCGGTTCGCAGCTCCCACGCCCGCGCGCCCTGGCGGCGGCTCAATTCAAGCGACTGCGTGAAGCAAGCTTCCGCCTCGTCAACGCGCCGCTGCGGCACCGCAAGAAGCAGGTCGCCCTTCATCCGCAGCAATTCAGGCATGTCAGACAACGCGCCGCTCGACTCGACCAGCCCGTCTGTCTCGTCGATCAGGGCCAAGGCTTCGGCGAATCGACCGAGCGCCGCAAATCCGCGAGCGAGCGCGATGTTGAAGGTTACGGTCAGAAGCTCGTACCGCGCCGCGTGCAGTGTCTCCAGGCATCGTTGCAGGCTCTCGACCCCGGCCCTCGCATCGCCCCGGCGAATGGCAATTGCAGCCTTGTAACCGCGTCCGAGCGCGAGATAGGGCCCCATCGCCTGGGTCTCGGCATGGGAGATCAGCAAATCCGTATTCGCATCGGCGCTTTGCAGATCGCCGGCGCGCAGGAATACCGAGACGGCCCAAACCAACGTCCTGGATATCGCCACCGGATGCCCCATCGACAGGGCTTCCTTGACGCTCTGGTTTGCGAGCTCCAGGGCCTGAACCGGACGGCCTTGCAACCACAGGGTCCGTGCCAAAGCGATACCGGCGTAATTGTAGTGCTCATAGTCGACGTAAATCGTGCTGGTCGGCCGGTGGCCCGGCCCGCTCCGCAGCGCAGCCTCCAACTCCGCGCGAGCGCCGCCAAGATCTCCGGCATGGTGCAGCGCGCTCCCCACGAGGCAATGAGCCAGCCCGAGCGCCGCCGGCGTCGCAATAGCTTCGGCAACCGGGAGACTGCGCGTTGCGTAGTGCAGCGCGGCTCTGAAATCTCCAATCCGGTGGTGGAACATGTGCAGCAGGTTCAACAGCTGCAACTGGTCGGGCGCCTCACCACGCGCTTCGGCAATCGTAAGGCTTCTGTCCAGGGCCAGCCGCGCCGCTTCGCCGTTGCCGCGCGTGAACATCAACGCCACGCCCAGCACCGCCTGAAGGCGCATCTCTTCGGCCCCGCCGCGCGTGGCTTCGTCGAGCGCAAGGATTGCACGTTCGGACCAGCGGTGCCCCTCCGGGAGCAGAGACATCGCCAGAAAGACCGGTGCGGCGGCGGCGGCAAGCCGAACGCCGATCTCAATATTGCCGGTGTCGCCAAAGGACCATTCCAACGCCGCCCGGACGTTGTTGAGACCGGCAAAGTAAGGCGCGCGCTGCGTGCCGTTCGAATAGGTCGGCCATTCGGCTCCGGTCTGCTCCAGCCAGCGCTGGTAGTAGGTCGCGTGGCGCACGGCCAGATCGGTGGCTTCAGCCGCGTCCATATCGATGTCGCGGGCATAGGCGCGCGTCGTGTCGAGCAGCCGGTAGCGCATCATCGCCCCGATCGGGCGGGTGGCCAACATCGACTTGGCGACGAGGCTGTCGATCGCACCGAACACAGCCGATCGATCGAGCGGCGGGCTGGTGACGACGTCCAGCGCTGCATCGAGCGTGAAATGTCCAACGAGGACGGCGAGCCGGCGAAGCACCAAACGCTCCACGTCGGACAAAAGTCCGTAGCTCCAGTCGAGCGTGGCCTGCAGTGTCTTCTGGCGCGGCGGTGCCGTGCGTGACCCCTGCCACAGCCGTGTCAGACTTTGGTCGAGAAGCGTGGCGGTCTGCTGCAAGCCGTGGGACTCGACCCGCCGCGCTGCGAGCTCGATCGCAAGCGCGACGCCGTCAAGCTTGCGGCAGATATCGGCGACAATCGGCGCTTCCGCATCGCTGAGATCGAGGCGCGCACCGCTCGCGATCGCGCGCTCCATGAACAGCTGAATTGCCGGAAACTGCTGGACCGTTGCCGCCGTGAGCCCCGGGCCGTCCGGCGGGCACGCCAGCGCGTCCAGCCGGTAGATGTGCTCGCCTTCTACCCGCAGCGCCTCGCGGCTTGTCGCCAGGATGTGGACCTGTGGCGCAGCCTCGATGATGCTTGCCGCGAGCACGGCGACTGCTTCCACCAGATGCTCGCAAGTATCGAGGATCAAAAGAATTCGCCTGCCTTTCAAAAACGCAATGAGACCCGGCGTCGGATCCTCCGACTGAACCGATACCCCCAGCATCGACGTGACAGCCGTTGCCGCGAGTTTCGGATCGGCGAGCATCCCAAAATCAACGAACAGAACCGAGCCCGCGAACGCCTCTGACAAGTGATGGGCCACGGCGATCGCGACGGTCGTCTTGCCGACGCCGCCTGAGCCGACAATGGTGACGAGGCGCGACGCGGACAGGTCTGCCGCCAACCTCCGAACGTCGTCATCGCGGCCGACCATTCGGCTCAGGCGGCCGGGAAGGTTGGCGTGCGGAAAACTGGCGGCGGCGGCCGTAGCAGGAGCAGACGCTGGCTCGGGCGCGCTGCTGGCGCGCGTGACCGGCGCGACGAAGCAATAGCCGCGTCCCGCCAGCGTCGTAATGTACCGCGCCCCGTTCTTGCCATCGCCCAGCGCCTTGCGGAGGCTCGTCATATGAAAGCGCAAGCTGCCTTCCTCGACGGTGACGTCGGGCCAGACCCGCGCCATCAGGTCCTTCTTGCTGACGACCTGGTTCGGCGTGGAAATCAGCGCAATCAGAATGTCGAGCGCGCGCGCACCCAACTCCACGGGCGCGCCCCCGTTCGTAAGGAGCCGTTCGCTCGCGACCAAATTGAAAGGACCAAACGACAACACGTCTTTGGTCTGAACTGCCGCTGTCGCCATGGCGTCTGGTTTGGGAGCCGCCGGTTCCCGTCCGCATTCAAGGCAATGCCGGGAACTTAGGGCAAAGGCAGCCCCTGCACCATACAGAGGGCGGTGATCGGACGTTCCGGCCCCTGGCACGCCACAATCGGCGAAGAATGCGGGTCGCTGTCAGCGTCTAACAGCATCTCACGACGCATAACGGGTGTTCCCGCCGCGACGGACGTATCTCAGCTCCGGTGAAACCGCCTTCACGATGGAGCACGAAAATGATCACTCTCTCGAACATCACCGCCGGGCTGGTGCTCGGCCTGGTCGTCACCAGCACGTTGCCGGCACTCGGCGCGAGCCGCGTCGTCCCGCCCGGCCATAAGGCGCGGGCCCAGGCGATCACGCAGGACGTCGGCGGCGGCATCGTCTCGCCGAACCGCGCCCGAGCGCTGCGCGAGTGCAACGACAAGGCCGTGCGCCTTCTCGATTACCTCTGGGGCGTCTCCCAGTGGGACGCCTATCGCGCCTGCATGGCCGGGCACGGCGAGGCCGAGTGAGGCAGGGCCGCGGCAAACCCGGCGGCCGCGCGAGGCGCCTCCGCCACCGACATCTGCGGCTAACAGCATCTCACAACGCATAACGGGCGATTTCCTGCGCGCGGGCGTAGCTGTTGGGCCAGCCAAAGGTCAGGCCAAAACCGCCACGAAACCGAGGGAGATCCCATGAATACCGCAGAAGCAATCGACCAGGGTCGTCGCCGGCTGTTGGGCATGACCGCGGTGGGCATCGCTGCGAGCACCGCGAGCCTGATCCCATCATCACTGGCTGCGGCGGCCGCGGCCGACGCCATCCGCCCGTTCCGCGTCAATATACCGGAGGAGCAACTCGCCGATCTCCGCCGGCGCATCGCCGCCACGCGATGGCCCGATCGCGAGACCGTCAACGACCGGTCGCAGGGCGTGCAGCTCAAGAACCTTCAGGAGGTCGTGCGCTACTGGGGCACGGACTACGACTGGCGCAAGGCCGAGGCCAGGCTCAACGCCCTGCCCCAGTTCATCACCGAGATCGACGGGCTCGACATCCACTTCATCCACGTGCGCTCGCGGCATCCGAACGCATTGCCGCTGATCATGACGCACGGCTGGCCCGGCTCGGTGTTCGAGTTGCTCAAGACCGTCGGTCCGCTCACCGATCCCACGGCCCACGGTGGACGCGCGGAGGACGCATTCGATCTCGTGTTGCCCTCGATGCCGGGCTACGGGTTCTCCGGCAAGCCAAAGGGCACGGGCTGGAATCCGGACCGCATCGCGCGCGCCTGGGCCGAACTGATGAAGCGCCTGGGCTACACGCGCTACGTCGCCCAGGGCGGCGACTGGGGCGCGCCGGTCTCGGGCGCGATGGCGCGCCAGGCGCCGGCCGGATTGCTCGGCATCCACATCAATTTGCCGGCGACGGTACCGGTGGACATCGCCACAGTGCTCGCCGGCGGCGGGCCCGCGCCCGCAGGCCTCACCGAGAAGGAACGCGCGGCATTCGCCTCGCTCAACACCTTCTACAAGAAGCACCGGGCCTACGCCGCGATGATGGGCACGCGGCCGCAGACGATCGGCTACGCCTTGACGGACTCGCCCGTGGGCCTTGCCGCCTGGATGTACGACTACAACAACGGCGAGCCCGAACGCCTGCTCACCAGAGACGAGATGCTGGACGACGTCACGCTGTACTGGCTGACGAACAGCGCGACCTCGTCGGCGCGGCTCTACTGGGAAACCGCCGGCCAAAGCGTTCTGCTCGCGGCTGCGCAGAAGACCGCCGAGATCTCGCTGCCGGTCGCCATCACGGTGTTTCCGGAGGAGGTCTATCGCGCCCCGGAAACCTGGGCCCGGCGCGCCTACCGCAACCTCGTCTACTTCCACGAGGTCGACAAGGGCGGACACTTCGCGGCCTGGGAAGAGCCGCAGCTCTTCAGTGCCGAGATCCGAGCCGCGTTCGGATCACTTCGGCCGGCAGGGAGGTAAAGCGACAGCAGCGGCTAACACCATCTCACAACGCATAACGGGCGATTCCTGCCTTACGGGCGTAGGTGTTGGACAGCCAAGGACGAAGCCAACCGACGCATATCGAACGAGGAAAGGATTTTTTAGATGAACGCAATTCGAACCATCGCAGCCGCACTGCTGATCGCCGGAAGCGCGTTCGCGCTGAACGCGGCATCGGCACAGCCGTGGGGCGGCATCAAGCGCACCGATCTTCAGCGGCACGATCTCAGCGTCCCCGGACGCGAGGTGAACCAGGTGCTGGTCGAGTTCGCCCCGGGGGTGGTTGCTCCCAGGCATGCGCATCCGGGCGAAGAGATCGTCTATGTCGTCGAAGGCGAGCTGGAGTACCAGCTCGACGGCAAGCCGCCGGTGACGGTCAAGGCCGGTGAGGTGCTGTTCATCCCGGCCGGTGCATTCCACGCGGTCAAGAACGTCGGCAGCGGCAAGGCTGCCGAGCTCGCCACCTACATCGTCGAGAAAGGAAAGCCGCTCGTCGCCCAGGGCAAGTGAGCGCAAGCCATTTGCTCAAGACTTTGTCTTCAATCGTTTGAACTTCACGCAGACTTGAGGAGCTGAACATGAGCACCATTGAAATGCGCAGCGAAGCCGCCGTCGCGTCCCAGAACGCCCGGAAGCTCGACATGAAACTCGAGGTCGTCGTCATCCCCGTTTCCGACGTCGATCGCGCCAAGCAGTTCTACAGCAAGCTGGGCTGGCGGCTCGACGCCGAGTTCACCTCCGGCGACGACTTCCGCGTGATCCAGTTCACGCCGCCGGGCTCCGGAGCGTCGGTCATCTTCGGCAAGAACGTGACCCCGGCGGCGCCGGGCTCCGCGAAGGGCCTTTACCTCGTCGTCTCCGACATCGAAGCCGCCCGCAAGGAGCTGCTCGCGCGTGGGATCGCGGTCAGCGCCGTGTTCCACCACGAGGGCGTCGCGCACACCGGTCCGGACGAGCCTTACCTGTTCGGAAGCCGCCGGGTCAGCGGTCCGGATCCCGAGCGCCGCACCTACCAGTCGTACGCCTCGTTCAGCGATCCGGACGGCAACGGCTGGCTGCTCCAGGAGGTCACCGCGCGGCTCCCCGGACGCGTCGACCCGAACGAGACGACGTTCGCCTCGGTGGCTGACCTCGCGAGCGCGCTCCGCCGTGCGGCGGCGGCGCACGGCGAGCACGAGAAGCGGAACGGCGGCCGGCACGATGCGAACTGGCCGGATTGGTACGCCGAGCACATCGTCCGCGAACAGGCCGGCCAGGAGCTGCCGCTGTAGTCAACGACGTGATGGCACCGGCGACAGGACAAACGCTGCGCCGGTGCCCCATGCACACAAACGGCCGGACGGTGGAAGGAGACAATTCGATGACGACAAACAAGCTTCTGGTCGCCGCGGTCCTCGCCGTCGCCATCGGCGCGCCGATCGCCGGCTTCGTCGGAGAAATGAAGGGTCAGTCCATGACATCGACAGGCGTCAGGGTCCCATTCCTGCATGGGTTCCCCATCGGTCAGACCGGCAGCCAATCCGAGCTGGCTTCTCTCGGGCGCGCGGACCAATGGCTGAATTCGCAACCGCTCACACCTGCAGATCTGCGCGGCAAGGTCGTCCTGGTCAATTTCTGGACTTACACGTGCATCAACTGGCGGCGTCAGCTTCCTTATGTCCAGGCCTGGGCCGAGAAATACAAGGACCAGGGACTGGTGGTGATCGGCGTCCATGCGCCGGAGTTCTCATTCGAAAAGAACATCGCCAACGTACGCTGGGCCACCAAAGACATGAAGATCGACCACCCGGTCGCGGTCGACAACAACCATGTCATCTGGCGCGCCTTCAGCAACCAGGCGTGGCCGGCGCTGTATTTCATCGATGCGCAGGGACGCGTCCGGCATCATCATTTCGGCGAAGGCGCGTACGAGCAATCGGAAATGGTGATCCAGGCGCTGCTGCGCGAGGCCGGCGCCACCGACGTCAGCCGTGAGGCGGTTGCAGTGAATGCCCGCGGTCTCGATGCGGCCGCCGACTGGGGCAACCTCCGGTCGCCGGAAAACTACGTCGGGTTCGAGCGCAGCGAGAACTTTGCGTCGCCGGGCGGGGCCGTGCCCGACAAGCCCCGCATGTATGAACGGCCCGCGCAGCTGCGCCTCAATCAATGGGCGCTGTCCGGCGATTGGACCGTGAAGCATGAGACCGCGGCGCTGAACAAGGCCGGCGGCAGCATCACCTACCGCTTCCATGCGCGCGATCTTCATCTCGTCATGGGCCCGGCGACGCCGGGGATCTCGGTGAAATTCCGCGTGCGGATCGATGGACAGCCGCCGGGCGCGGCGCACGGCGGCGACGTCGACGAGCAAGGCACCGGCACCGTGGCCGAACAGCGGCTCTACCAGCTGATCCGGCAGTCCGGCCCGATCGCCGATCGCCAGTTCGAAATCGAGTTTTTGGGGCCGGGCGCGGAGGCTTTCGCGTTCACGTTCGGCTGATCCGCTGCGCAACCGTCGAAACAAGGAGAGTCCCATGGACGCCAGAAAAATCGCCGACGACATCGATCGCGATCGCCGCCGCTTCCTGGGTGCGGCCGCGATGACCGCCGCGGCCGCCCAGCTCGGCGTGCTGGCCGCCGCGAACGCGCAGCCCGCCAAAACCAAGCTGCCGGCCGTCAAGCCGGGGACGCACACGTCGTTCGGCCCGCTGAAGCAGATCGATGCCGGCGCCCTCAATGTCGCATACGCCGAAACAGGGCCGGCCGACGGCCCGCCGGTCGTGCTCCTGCATGGCTGGCCCTACGACATCTACAGCTTCGTCGACGTCGCGCCCTTGCTCGCCTCGGCCGGCCACCGCGTGCTCATCCCCTATCTGCGCGGCTACGGCGCGACGCGCTTTCTTGCGAACGACACGGTCCGCAACGGCCAGCCGTCGGCGATCGCTTCGGACGCGGTCGCCTTCATGGATGCGCTCAAGATCGACAAGACGGTTCTCGCCGGCTTCGATTGGGGCGCGCGGACCGTCAATATCGTGTCCGCGCTTTGGCCGGAGCGAGCCAAAGCCACGGTGTCGGTGAGCGGCTACCTGATCGGCAGCCAGGAGGCCGGCAAGATGCCGCTGCCGCCCAAGGCCGAGCTCGAATGGTGGTACCAGTTCTACTTCGCCACCGAGCGCGGCCGCCTGGGCTACGACAAATACCGGCGCGAGTTCTCGAAGCTGATCTGGCAGCTCGCCTCGCCGAAGTGGCGGTTCGACGACGCCACGTTCGACCGCAGCGCGGCGGCGTTCGACAACCCGGACCATGTCGCCATCGTGATCCATAACTACCGCTGGCGGCTCGGCCTGGCCGAAGGTGAAGCGAAGTACGACGAGTTGGAGAAACGGCTGGCCACGGGCCCGGTGATCACCGTACCAACCATCACCATGGAAGGTGACGCGAACGGCGCCCCGCATCCGGACCCCAGCGTCTATGCGAAGAAATTCTCCGGCAAGTATTCGCATCGGCTGATCAAGGGCGGCATCGGTCACAACCTGCCGCAGGAGGCGCCGCGGGACTTTGCCCAGGCCGTGATCGACGTTGCCCAGGCCTGACGCCTGTGCCTGACGCCTGTGCCTGACGCCTGTGCCTGGCGCCTGGGCGGCGCCGCCGGCCGCGGCAACAAGAAAGTGGACATGCACCATGAGCCAGACGGCAGAAGGTCAGACGGCAAAACGGCTGTACACAGCCAGGACCCGCACCACCGGCGGCCGGGAGAACGGCACCGCGCGCAGCCTGGACGGCTGTCTTGACGTCCGGCTCTCGACCCCCGGCTCGGCGCGCGTCGGCACCAATCCGGAGCAACTGCTCGCCGCCGGCTGGTCGGCCTGCCTCGAAAGCGCGATCGCACTTGCAGCCCGCAAAAGAAAAATCGCGTTGCCGGCCGATGTGGTCGTCGAGGCCGAAGTCGACCTGAACGCCGCGGACGGCGGCACCTTCCTCAGCGTCCGGCTCAACGTCAGCCTGCCGGGCGTCGACCGCGACATCGCCGAGACCTTGCTCGGCGAAGCGCACGAGAACTGCCCATACTCGAAAGCGACACGAGGAAATATCGACGTTGCGATCAACCTGATCTGAGTCCAGCGCGCGATGCTTAGGCCGCAGACTCACAAGCTCGGAGCGACAGCCGCATCGAGGCGAGTTGGATCATGGCGAGGAAGTTGGCGGCGAGCTTGTCGTAGCGGGTAGCGACGCGGCGGAAGTGCATCAGCTTCGAGAAGAAGCGCTCGATCAGGTTGCGCTCGCGGTAGAGGCGCTTGCTGAAGCAGGGTTCCACCCAATGGGCAAGACCGCCAGCCTATGACCGCGCTTGCCTTGCCATTGTGGCCATCACGCCACATGCTCACTATGATTCAAATTGCTCGAGAGAGGAAGGCAATGCGGACATCACTCTACGACCTCAGCGTGCCGACCTTCCTGCAAACCGTAAGATCCGTCGGAGGCTTTCTCGACCGTGCCGCCACCCACTTTTCAAACACCGGTGTCGATCCCGATAATTTCGTGCACACCCGCCTCTTCGACGACATGGCACCATTTCATTTTCAGATCGAAGCGGCATCGCATCATTCCGTGTGGGGGGTCGAGGCTCTCAAGACCGGCGCGTTCACCCCTCCCGCCTTGGTCGGACCTGTTCCCTTCACTGACCTACAGGCGATGATCGGCAAGGCAGAAACGGCGCTGGAGGCGTTCGTCCCCGAAGAGATTAACGACTGCGCGGGCAAGCACCTAGACCTCCAGATCGGCCCGCGACGGCTTGCTTTCACGTCGGAGACCTTCATTCTCTCTTTCTCTCTGCCAAACTTCCATTTCCACGCCGTCACCGCATACAACATCCTGCGCTCGCGAGGCGTGCCGCTCGGTAAACGTGATTACGAGGGTCGGCTGCGCACCAGTTCATTCTGAGCCGAAATTTGGTCTCCAGCAAAAGGCCGTTGCCACTCGAACTCCTCGACCACCCGCCTTTTATGAGTTCACGGCCTAGCTGGATGCCCGCGACATAGGCGAGCGAAGCGACGCCGTCCTTCGGACGGCTATAGGCGAGCGAAGCGACGCCGTCCTTCGGACGGCTAT
>JAIESC010000076.1 GCA_019746355.1 Xanthobacteraceae bacterium
AGCGCATCGCCGATCGCGTGCCCGAGCGAATCGTTCACCTCCTTGAACCGGTCGAGATCGAGAAGGTGGACGGCGAACCGCTTGCCATCCCGCCGATACTCCTCCGCGGCAGCGCTGACGTGCTCGAGGAAGCGCGCCCGGTTGGCGAGGTTGGTCAGCGCGTCATAGTGCGCCAGATACGCTATTTTTTCTTCGGCGCGCTTCTGCGTCGTGATGTCCTGATGGATTGCGACGGAGCCGCCGTCGGGCATCGCTTGACGGCTGATCGCGAGAATGCGCCCGTCCTGCAGCTCGTTGATGACATAGCTCGGCCGCAGCGAGTTGGCGTCGGCGAGGCGCTCCTCGATATATTTGTCGGCATCCTTCGGGCTGCTGCCGGCGGCGATCCGCGCATTCAGGATGTCCAGAAGCGGCGTTCCCGGCGGAACCTGCTCGGGCTGGAGGCCGTACATCGTGCTATAAAGATCGTTGGCCAGCGCGAGCTTCTTGTCGGCGCCAAACATGCAGATGCCGTGCGGCATGTGCGCCAGCGTGGCATTCAGCAGCATGTTGGCGCGTTCGAGCCGCTTCTTGTCCTGCTCGCGCGCCATGCTGCCGTTGATGCTGAAGCCTGCGACGGCCAAAATCACCAGCGTCAGCACCGACGCGACGAGATAGCCGACACGCTGCTTGATGCCCAGCAGCGCGAAGATTTCGTGCGACGACTGGCCAACCGTGATGATCAGCTGATGGCTCTTGAGCGCGCGGAACGCGATCATCCGGGGAATCCGGTCGCTGAAGATCGACTCGGAGTAGTACCAGCCGGTGGTCTCGCGCGGATAGCGCTTGAACAATTCGGCGCCGTTGAAGTCCTTGCCCAAAAGCGCCAGCGTCGATCCGCTCGTGGCACGCACGATGCCGTCGGTGCCGATGACGCGGATGTGGCCGGCGGAGCCGGAGTTCACGGCGTTGTAGATGCGCGTCAGGTAGGCCGGATCGAGGGAGGCGACAATCACGCCGCCGAACGAGCCGTCGCTGTTTTCGATACGCCGGGTAAGCTGGATCGACCACTTCTGGGTGGTGCGGCCGACCACCGGCTTGCTGATAAACAGATCGTCGCTGTCTGAATGGACGTGAACCCTGAAATGCTCACGGTCGCTGAGATCCATGCCGACGAATCGCGGATCGACGCTGGATAGCCGCAGAATCCCGTTCTGGTCGATGATACTGACCTGCAGGATTTCGTTGTCGAGGAGTTGCACCGAGTTCAGCCAGTCGCCCAGATCGAATTCGCCTGGCGCACGAACGTAGCGGCTCCGCAAAAGCTTCAGCGTGCGGTCGATTTCCGACAGCGAGCGCGACAGATGCTCGTCGAACGCGCCGGCGAGGTTCATCGAATTCTTGACCGCCGCGCGCTCCGCCGTGTGGCGTTCATTCTCCAGGAAGAAGTTGACGCTCAGCCAGATGAATCCGATGAGCAACGCGCCGATCAGTGCGGAGCCGTGGCCGACATACGGCAGCCATTCGGTCCTGAATTTTTGCACGAGCTCGCTGAATGCCATCGACACAACGCCCCGAAAACTCGGGCAAATTACTGGGAACCCATTAGTTTTCGGTTATGTGAGCCGGTTGCAGCGGGTGAATCGGGGCGCTGCTCGGGGCACGGCCCGGCACGTTCCGGCCCCCGGCCGTTGGCCAGGCATCGCGCGATTGCAGCCCAAAGTCGCATTTTTGGGGCGCCTGCCCCCAGTTGGCGGCGCCCAGGTCCCCGGAGAGGCCGTTGCCGCATGGCCACACGCCTTCGCGGGCGTTAAGCCTTCATTTGCCACGTCCTGAGACTTGCGAGGATTGGCCGCCTACACCGCCCGCACGATTGATGTGGAACCAACGCCGCTTCGGAGCGCGGCGCGCCGCTGGCTCACGAGATGCTCGAGACGATGGGTCGCAAGGCTCACGGCCGCCGCCTCGCCGGCGTCGATCTCGCCGGGGGCGCATTGTTGAAGCTGCAATTTGAGGATCTCGTCGATCTCCTGCTCGGCCTGCGCCAGCTCGGTCTCGTCACGAGCCTCGCGCACGCGATCCATCAGTGCGAACAGCCGCGACAGCGGCCGCTCTTGCAACGGCTTTGGATCGCCCTTCAGCATATACCGCCACACGCCGGCCAGCATCGAGGTCAGCATGCCGAGCAGCATCGAGCCGTAGAACAGCTGATCGCCGTACTTGTCGAAGAACGACTTCTGCTCGTCCTCGAAATACTGCGCCGCGCCGGGATGAATCGGGATAAATGCGTCCTTGTCCTTGTCCGGCTCGGCGATCTGCGCCAGCAGCGGATGCTCCTTCGACAGCTCGCGCCGCGCGTCGAACACCGCCTTGACCAGCGCGCCGGCGACGTCATCGCTGATCTTCTTGTTGGCGACGAGATAGAGCGGCAAGCGCAGGGTCGTCAGGTCTTCGTCGGGCACCGCAGGCGAGCCGCGGATCGTTCCTTTCGGCAGCTCATAGCTTTCATACGCACGCTGGATGTTGGCGATCGCGCCGGCCGATTCGATCGGTACCAGCGCGACCTTGCCCTTGGTGGCGCGCAGCGTGTCGCGGATCCGGCCGATGTAGTTTTCCGAAATCGGCACCACGAGCAGCAGTGCCTGGACCTGCTTGGCCTGCACCGCCTGCGGCACCTCCGCGGGCAACATGTCGCGGAAACGCGTGCGCGCCCGCTCGAGGTCGTATTCCCGCGTGAGGACTTGGACGACCGAGTGATTCATGGCGCCGCCGATCACGCCGACGGTCTTGCCCTTCAGATTGTCCATGCTCGTGACGTTGCTGCCGGGCAGTGCGATGATCAGCACCACCGCACGGGCGACGATCATCAGCGTGCGCGCCGACGACAGGTCGCCGACGTCCGGCCGTATCACCGCAAGGTCGGTCTTGCCCGCCGCGAAGGATGAGGTGGCATCGGCCGCCGTGAGCTCGTCGACCACCTTCAGCCGCACCGGCGCGTTGGTGACCGCGAGTCTCGCCGCGATCGCCTCCATCAGCTTGGGCGCGTCGCCGTCCAGCGAGCCGGCCGCAACCGTCAGCGTGGTCGGTTGCTTGGAATAGCGGTAGGCAAAGATGCCCGCGCCGAAGGCGGTCGCCAGGAGGCCCAGGATCACCGTCACCCGCAGCCAACGCGGCGCCCGCCGCGTCGCCATCGCGGCGAGGAAGGCCAGCAGGCCCGCGCCGGCCGCGGCGCCCGCCGCAAGGCTCTGGACCTGATCGCGTGACTGGGTGTCCGACAAGGCTCGCGCCCTCCGCTGAACCGTCCAGCGTCCCGGTAACGCTAGGTCGGAGCGGTAAAACTGGCAAGCCGGACCTGCGCAGCCTTGCAACACGAAGATTATCGCTTGGCCAGCGCGCCCGAATGCGAGTCGAGGCCGATGCCGGTCAAATGCCCAAACAGCCGCGCAAGTTTCTCCCGGTCCGCCTCCGGCAGCGGCGGCTTGAGCAATGCTTCGACGTTTTTCCGCAAGTGCCCGACGTCGCCGGTGCCGAACAGCGTCACGTCGACGCCCGGCTCGTGCCGCGCGTAACGATAGGCCGCCTCGATCATGCTCGAGGCACCACCCTCGTGGACAAGGAAGCCCAGCGGATCGTCGGTTTCGCCGAGCCATTTCTCGACCAGGCCCTTGGCGGCGAGCTCCTTCATCTCGCGCGCGACGCGCGGCGGATCGGCAAAGATGCTCCGCACCGCGAACATCAGAAGCGTGCCGATACCCTTCTCGCGCGTCACCGGAAACACATTGCTCCGCGCAATCTGATGCATCATGTGAAAGCCCACCATATAGACTTCCCACACGGGATCGTTCACCGCTCGCTTGAGCATCGCGTTGGTGAAATCGACGATCGGATTCTCGGTGATGCCGATGTGCCTGATCTTGCCCTGGCGCTTCGCCTCGAGCAGCGCGGGCACCACCGACATCGCGTGATCGTATTCGTGCAGCTCGATGCCGTGCAGGTTGAATACGTCGACATAGTCAGTGCCCATCAGCCGCAGCGCGTTGTCGATGCACGCGGTCACGTGTGCGGCGCCTTGCCCGCCGCGAATCTGTGCCTTGGTGGCGATCACCACCTTGTCGCGCGGGATGGTCTTCAGCGCCTTCCCGACCACACCTTCAGTGCCGTAGCTCGCCGCGGTGTCGATGAAGTTGATGCCGAGGTCCACCGCTTCGTGGATCAGCCTTGCGGATTCGTCCTCGGTCTTGCCGGACTTGAGGCCGAGACGGCTGAAGCCGCCGGTGCCGAGGCCCGCGACGCTGACGCGCAGGCCGGTGCGGCCGAGGGTGGTGTATCGCATGTCGGGAGTTTCCGCGAACCTGGCGGGACGAAATACGATCTAAATCCGGACTACCCGACACGCGACCGGCCGGTGCCGTCGACGAGCTCAGCCGGTCGACCGCCCCTTGAGCAGGCGGCACTCGAACGTCACGAGCCCGGTGTCGTAATCCATTTTGGTGATGATGCCTTTCTTGCCGAACTTCTCGCAATGCGTCGTGACCTGCTGGTAGGCCGCGCTCTGCCCGGAACTCGAGCCGAGCGCATTCGGGATTTTGCCGCCGTTCTCGTCGCCCGCCACCTGGGAGCCGCTGCTGCTGGCGAGCTCCCCGCCGGAGCCGGCACAGCCCGGCAGCAGGGCAAGCGCCAATAGGACGGCGAACGCAAATGGGGCCTTGGACATCACACGCTCACTCAGCACAACAGCAAGGCGACTATAGCAAACCTTGCTCCCGTTGTGGTGTGCTCAATGAAAATCAGGTCCAGAGTGGTGCGAGACCATGGGAGAAAGAAGGCAGAGCGGCCGAAATCGCCGAGGCCAATGAGCCGTCCAGCCGCCATCCACCGGTAGCAGGGTGCCGGCGATCGAGCCGGCATCGAGGCTGCACAGGAAGGCGGTCAGCCCGGCCACCTCGACGAAACGCTTGGTCGGCTGGGCCGCGAGCAGCACGTCGCGGATCACCGCCTCCTCGGAAATGCCGCACGCCCTGGCGGCGTCAGCACGTAGCGCGGGCAGATTGCGCACCGCGAGCCTTGTCGTGTGGAACGAGCCGGAGAGCTTGATGGCGATGATCGCGTTCCGCTTCTCGACCGGAAACTCCTCGATCGGCGCGACATGCTGGATGCCGGCATTGTTGACCGGAATATCGACACCGCCGAGTTCGCTTTCCGCCAGCGAGATCGCATCGGCGATCTGCTCGGGCTCGGCGATCTTGGCCGCACTGTAGACCACGCCGACATTGTGCTGGCGGGCCCGTGCGGACCGGGTTTCTTCGATGGATTCCATCTTCAAATGAGGCGCTGCCCCCCTCGCCGCCTGCCCCCTTCCACAACCGCCCGTGCGGCTCTAGAAAGAGCCGCAAATGACCGCAGAATCAGCCAAATCCGACCGCTACAACGCCCGCGAGGCCGAAGCCCGCTGGCAGAAAATCTGGGACGAGCAGGCGATCTTCAAGACCGCCAACGACGACCCGCGCCCGAAATACTACGTGCTGGAGATGTTCCCCTACCCGTCGGGGCGCATCCATATGGGTCACGTCCGCAACTACACCATGGGCGACGTGGTCGCGCGCTATAAGCGCGCCAGCGGCATGAACGTGCTGCATCCGATGGGCTGGGACGCGTTCGGCATGCCGGCGGAGAACGCGGCGATGGAACGCAAGGTCCATCCTAAGTCCTGGACCTACGCCAACATTGCCGCGATGAAGAAGCAGTTGCAGTCGATGGGGCTGTCGCTCGACTGGAGCCGCGAGGTCGCGACCTGCGACCCGACCTACTACAAACACCAGCAGCGCATGTTCCTCGACTTCCTCAAGGCGGGCTTGGTCGAGCGCAAGCAATCGAAGGTGAACTGGGACCCGGTCGACATGACCGTGCTCGCCAATGAGCAGGTGATCGACGGCCGCGGCTGGCGCTCCGGCGCGCTGGTCGAGCAGAAAGAGCTGACCCAGTGGTTCTTCAAGATCAGCGACTATTCGGAAGACCTGCTCGACGCGCTCGATAAGCTCGACCGCTGGCCGGAAAAAGTCCGGCTGATGCAGAAGAACTGGATCGGGCGCAGCGAAGGCCTGCACGTGCGCTTCGCACTTGATCCTGCGACCACGCCCGGCAGCGAGAGCGAGATCGAGATTTTCACCACGCGGCCGGACACCTTGTTCGGCGCGAAGTTCGTCGCCATCGCGCCGGATCATCCGCTCGCGCGAGCGGCCGCGGCAAAGAACCAGAAGCTCGCCGAGTTCATCGAAGAGTGCAAACACCGCGGCACGGCTCAGGCAGAGATCGACACCGCGGAGAAGATAGGCTTCGACACCGGCATGAAGGCGGTGCATCCCTTCGACGACAAATGGCACCTGCCGGTGTACGTCGCGAACTTCATCCTGATGGACTATGGCACCGGCGCGATCTTCGGCTGCCCGGCGCACGACGACCGCGACCTGGAGTTCGCCAACAAGTACAAGCTCGGCAACACGCCGGTGGTCTGCCCGCCCGGCCAGGACCCGAAGACCTTCGTCATCACCGACACGCCGTATCTCGAAGACGGCACAATGATCAATTCGCGCTTCCTCGACGGCATGACCATCGCGCAGGCAAAGGAGGAAGTGGCGAAGCGGCTGGAGTCGCAAACGCGCGGCAACCGTCCGGTCGCACAGCGCCAAGTCAATTATCGGCTGCGCGACTGGGGCATCTCGCGGCAGCGCTACTGGGGCTGCCCGATCCCGATCATTCATTGCGAGGCGTGTGGCGTGGTCCCCGTGCCGGTAAAGGACCTGCCGGTACAACTCCCCGAGGACGTCACGTTCGACAAGCCGGGCAATCCGCTCGACCGCCACCCGACCTGGCGCAACGTGCCCTGCCCGCAATGCGGCAAGCCGGCCCGGCGCGAGACCGACACGATGGACACCTTCGTCGACTCGTCGTGGTACTTCATCCGCTTCACCGATCCGTGGAACGAGAGCGCGCCGACCGATCCAAAAGTCGCCAACGCCTGGATGCCGGTGAACCAGTACATCGGCGGCATCGAGCACGCGATTTTGCATTTGCTCTATTCGCGCTTCTTCACCCGCGCGATGAGGAAGACCGGCCATGTCAATCTCGACGAGCCGTTTGCGGGCCTGTTCACCCAGGGCATGGTGGTACACGAGACCTACCAGAAGGCGGACGGCGAATGGGTCACGCCGGCCGAGGTGACGATCGACGGCGCCGACGACAAGCGCACCGCCAAGCTCACCTCAACCGGCGAGCCGATCAAAATCGGCAGCATCGAGAAGATGTCGAAGTCGAAGAGGAACACCATCGACCCCGACGACATCATGGCGACCTACGGTGCCGACGTGGCGCGCTGGTTCATGCTCTCGGACTCGCCGCCCGAGCGTGACGTCGAATGGACCGAGCGTGGGGTGCAGGGCGCCTGGCGCTTCACCAACCGGCTGTGGCGCCTCGTCGGCGAGGCCGCGAGCATCGCCGCGCAGGCGCCGGCAAACCGGCCCGACTCGTTCAGTGAACCAGCTCTCGCGCTGCGCAAGGCCACCCACGGCGCACTGTCGAAGGTGACCGACGCGGTCGAGAAGCTGCACTTCAACGTCTGCGTCGCCCAGATCTACGAGTTCGCCAACGCGCTCGGCTCCGCGGTCGCCAACACCAGGTTGACGCCCGATTTTGCTCCTGATTTTTCTTGGGCGGTGAAGGAGGCGGCCGGCATCCTGGTGCGGCTGTTCCACCCGATGATGCCGCATCTGGCCGAGGAGTGCTGGGCGGCGCTCGGCCACACGACGCTGGTCGCCGACGAGGCCTGGCCAGCGCTCGAGGCCGGGCTCCTGGTCGAGAACACCATTACTTTACCGGTGCAGATTAACGGTAAGAAACGGGCCGATGTGACGGTGGCCCGCGAGGCCAAGGCCCCGGAAATTGAGGCTGCCGTGCTGGCGCTGGATACGGTACAAAAAGCCCTCGACGGCAAACGCCCGAAAAAGGTCATCGTCGTCCCGCAAAGGATCGTGAATGTGGTCGCCTGAGCGCCGCAACGCGTTGATCCGCAAGGATTGGACCCGCCCCTGCCGCCTGGTGGGTGCACTGGCGTTGGCGGCGCTGCTCGGCGGTTGCTTCGAGCCGCTCTATGGCGAACGCTCGCTGACCGGCGGCCCGGGCCTGCGCCAGCGCATGGCCTCGGTCGATGTCGTGCGGATCGACGTTCCGAACGGCACGCCGGTCGCGCGCATCGCCAACGAGGTCCGCAATGACCTGATCTTCGACCTGCAGGGCGGCTCCGGCGGCCTGACGCCGACGCACCAGCTTCGCATCAATCTTACGACGAACAATCAGCAAGTGATCGTCGACATCACCACCGCCCGCGCCGACGTGCAGCAATACGGCATCGATGCCACCTATACGCTGGTCGAGAAGGCCACCGGCAAGCCGGTGGTCACCGGGCAGACCTTCGCCCGGGTGTCCTACGACAACCCCGGCCAGGCGCAGCGCTTCTCCAACGCCCGCGGCCAACGCGACGCCGAGAACCGCGCCGCCAAGACGATTGCCGACAACATCAAGTCGCGTCTCGCATCCTATTTCAGCGCCGGCGCATAGCGCTCCGCCCTGCGTGCGCGCGCCGCGGAATACCGTGGGCGATGGTCACGTCTGGTTTCATTTCCAGCACGTGATCGCTTAAGTTCTCCTGATGGTCGCGATCAAAAACCAGGATGCCGACGCCTTCGTCGCGCGCCCCAATCCGGCGCAGCCGATCGTGCTGGTGTTCGGCCCTGACGCGGGCCTGGTGCACGAGCGCGCGGAAAGGCTCATCAACGCCTCGGTTGCGGACGTGAACGACCCGTTCGCGCTGGTGCGGCTTGACGGTGACGCGCTCGCCTCCGAGCCGTCGCGGCTCGCCGAGGAGGCGCACACCGTGCCGCTGTTCGGCGGCAAGCGCGCGGTGTGGGTGAAGGCTGGCAGCCGCAACTTCGCGTCAGCCGTCGAGACCGTTCTCGCCACGCCGCCAACCGATTGTAGGATCGTCATCGAGGCCGGCGATCTTCGCCGCACCGCGCCGGTGCGTTCGATGTGCGAGAAATCGAAGTTCGCCGCCGTCATCGGCTGCTACGTCGACACCGAGCGCGACCTTGTTCGCCTCGTCGACGACGAGATGAAGCAGGCGAAGCTCGCCATCGCGCCCGACGCGCGTGCGGCGCTCGTGTCGCTGATCGGTGGCGACCGGCAGGCCTCGCGCAACGAGATCCGCAAGCTCGCGCTCTACGCCCACGGCAAGGAGCGCGTCACGCTCGACGACGTGCTTGCGGTGGTCGCCGACGCGTCGGCGCTGGCGATGGACGCCGTGATCGACGCGGCCTTTGCCGGCAAGACCGCCGACCTCGAATCGCAGTTCGGCAAGGCCATCGCTTCGGGCACCGGGCCGGGCACGATCATGTCCGGCACGCTGCGCTACGTCTCGCAGCTTCACAAGGCGCGGGTGGCGTTCGACACGGGCTCCTCCGACGAGGCGATGCGCTCGTTCATCCCGCCGATCCACTTCCGCCGCCAGAGCACCGTCGAGGCGGCGCTGCGGAGCTGGCCCGCGCCGCGGCTCGCCCGTGCGATGGAGCAGCTTGCGGAGGCAGCGCTGAACGTGCGCCGCACGCCGGCGCTGGCGGAAGCGCTGGCGCAGCGCGCTCTGCTCAATGTGGCGATGGCGGCGCGGCGAAAGTAGATGCGCGCGTTACGGCGCGCTTCGTAGCCCGCATGGAGCGAAGCGGAATGCGGGTAGACCGCCCCGGATTTCGCCATAGCGCGTCGAAGACGCGCGTGAACGCGCTTATGGCGCCATCCGGGCTACGCGCTTCGTTCGCCTACGACCCGGTGCTCCGCATCTTCGGCCCCTGCTCCAGCCGCGCGATCACGTCGTCGAGCTGCTCGAGCGTCTTGTACTTGACCTGCAACGTGCCACCGCCGTGGGCACGATGATCAATCGTCACCGCAAGCCCGAGGACGTCGCTCAGGCGTTTCTCCACCGCCTCGGTGTCGGCGTCCTTGCCGGTCTGCGCGGCGCGCTTGCCTTCACGCACCTGCTTCTGGCCGCTCTTGCGCGCCATCGCTTCGACCTGGCGCACGTTGAGGCCCTGGTTGACGATCTGATCCGCCAGCTCCTCGGCGTTCGGCTGGCCGACCAGCATGCGGGCGTGCCCCGCCGTGAGCTTGCCCGAGTTGATGTAGGCCTTCACCTTCTCCGGCAGATGCAGGAGCCGCAGCGTATTGGCGATGTGGCTCCGGCTCTTGCCGACGATCCTGGCGATGTCTTCCTGCGAGTGCTGGTATTCGTTTGCGAGCGAGAGATAGCCGCTCGCCTCCTCCAGCGGATTGAGGTCGCTGCGCTGGACGTTCTCGATGATCGCGAGCTCGAGCGCCTCGGCGTCGGTGACGTCGAGCGCGACGATCGGCACCTCGTGCAGGCCGGCGCGCTGCGCCGCGCGCCAGCGCCGCTCGCCGGCGATGATCTCGTAGTTGTCGGCACCGCGCGCCCGCACCACGATCGGCTGGATGATGCCGCGCTCGCGGATCGAGTCGGCAAGCTCGGAGAGCTCGGCGTCGGAGAACAGCTTGCGCGGGTTGCGCGGATTGGCGCGCACGTATTCGATCGGCACCTTGCGCTGGCTGCGCGCGGTGCGCTCGCCGGGCTGCGCCTCCACGCCGACGTCGCCCATCAGCGATGCGAGACCGCGTCCCAGCCGTGATCGTCCTGCATCGTCGGCCATGGCGGCCTCCTCGGAAGTTTTCACTCGATCACCTCATTCCAAGTCTTCTTGGCCATCGCCGGATGAAGCCGGCAATCCGTCCCTCTCGCGCGAGGGACGAAGGCGCAAGCCACGGGCCTGCACGTGACGACAATGCGATCATCCCAGCGAGCATTCTGGCGATCAGCTCGCCTTCAATTCCTTCTCACGCTGGATGATCTCGGTCGCGAGCCGCAGATAGGCTTCGCTGCCGACACACTTGAGGTCGTACACCAGCACCGGCTTGCCGTGCGACGGCGCCTCGGAGACGCGCACGTTGCGCGGGATGATGGTGTCGTAAACCTTCGGCCCCATGAACTCGCGCACGTCGGCGACGACCTGGTTCGACAGGTTGTTGCGCGCGTCGAACATGGTCAGCACGATGCCGTGGATCGAGAGACCGGGATTGAGCGTAGACTTCACCTGCTCGACGGTCTGCAAAAGCTGCGACAGACCTTCGAGGGCGAAGAACTCGCATTGCAGCGGCACAAGGATCGCGTTCGCGGCCGCCATCGCGTTGACGGTGAGCAGGTTGAGCGACGGCGGGCAATCGACCAGCACGTAAGAGAAGTCGCCGACGCCGACATACTTGCCGTTGTTGAGCGGTGCGATGGCGCTGCGCAGCCGGAACGCACGGTCGCGCGCCTGGCCGATCTCGAGCTCCAGGCCGGACAGGTCCATGGTCGAAGGCGCAATCGAGAGCCGCGGCACCGCGGTCGCAACGATCGCTTCGCGCAACGGCGCCTCGCCAACCAGGACGTCGTAGGTCGAGACCTTGCGGTGCCGGCGGTCGATGCCGAGCCCGGTCGAGGCGTTGCCTTGCGGATCGAGGTCGACCACCAGCACGCGCTCGCCGATCGCCGCGAGCGCGGTGCCGAGATTGATCGCCGTCGTGGTTTTGCCGACGCCGCCTTTCTGGTTGGCGATGGCAAGCACGCGCGGCGCCTTGGCCGGCTCCTGCCGTTCGGCGAGAACCACAACCTGCGAGTCGTCGGGACTGATCTGCGCCTCCGCGACCTTCTCTTTCAGCTCGGCGGCGCGTTCGGATAAGACCGGCGCGGGGATCGGATGAACGTTGTTATCGTCTTGATCGGACATGAGATTTCACATTTTTGCTGCGCGGGGCGAGCGCCTTGACGACGACGATGCGGCTTGCGGGGCTCGTCTTGCTCGGGACGAGATTCGCTTCGATGTTCCAAGATTTAGAGGCTTCCGTCAATTCACCCTCTACATCTTGTCCCTTGGGAAACAGGCCCAGCGCACCTGAGCTGAGCAGCGGGTGCGCGAGCCGCATCAGGTGATCTAACGGAGCGAGCGCGCGCGCGGTGACCGCGTCGGCTTTGATGTCGTTGTTCTTCCCGAAATCCTCAATACGCACAGCGTGCACTTTCGCCGGCACTTGAATTTGCCGCGCGGCGTCGCGCAGGAACGCGGCCTTTTTCTGGATGCTCTCGACGAGGTGGACCGAGGCGCCCGGTTGATCGGCGATCGCGCAGGCGATCACGAGACCGGGAAAGCCTGCGCCCGAGCCGAGGTCGATCCAGCATTTCGCATCAGGCGCGAGCGACAGAAGCTGAAGCGAATCGGCAATGTGTCTTGTCCAGAGCTGTGGGATGGTGGAGCGGGCGATGAGGTTGGTGTGTGCCGCCGCCGGCAGCAGGATTTCGACCAGGCGGTCGAGCCGTGCCAGCGTTTCACGTGAAACAGGTGTGAGCTGCAGTGCGCGCGCTCGATCATCGGCCAGATCGAGGGTCGAGTATTCGCTGTTCTTGCTCTTGGTCATGGCGGTCAGGCCGCCGGGCGGCCCTTGTTCGCCCGCCGGACATGGGCCACCAGCAACGTCAGCGCCGCAGGCGTGATGCCGTCGATTCGGCCGGCTTGGCCGATGGTGCGAGGCTTGTGGGCCTGCAGCTTCTGGCGGATTTCGTTCGAGAGACCCTGCAGGGCGGCGTAATCGAGCTGCTCGGGAAGCTCAAAGCTCTCATCCTTGCGGTAGGACTCGATATCGGCGCTCTGGCGGTCGAGATAAACGGCGTATTTGGCGTCGATCTCGAGTTGTTCGGCGATCTTCGGAGGCAAATCGGCAAACTCCGGCCAGATCCGCGCGATGTCGGCCATGCCAATGGCCGGATACGAGAGGAGCTCGAACGCGGAGCGGCGCTTGCCGTCCTGATTGAGCCGAACGCGGTGATCGGCGGCCTGTTTTGGAGTGATCGATAGTGCGGTGGCCCGCGCGCGGACCTGTTCAAGCGCAAACATCTTCTGCTCAAAGTGCGCCTGACGCCTTCCGCCAACGCAGCCGATGGCAACCCCCTTCCCGGTCAGCCGCTGGTCCGCATTGTCCGCCCGCAGCGTCAGCCGGTATTCGGCCCGCGACGTGAACATGCGGTACGGCTCGGTGATCCCACGGGTCACGAGGTCATCGATCATCACGCCAAGATAGCCTTCGGCGCGGTCGAACACGATTTCCGGGCGGTTTCCAGCTTTCGCTGCCGCGTTCAGACCGGCCACCAGCCCCTGCGCGGCGGCCTCCTCGTATCCCGTCGTGCCGTTGATCTGGCCGGCCAGGAACAGGCTCTCCATCCGCTTGGTCTCGAGACTGCTCTTCAGCTCCCGCGGATCGACGTGGTCGTATTCGATGGCATAGCCGGGTCGAACCATCCGCGCCCTTTCCAGCCCCGGAATGGTCGCCAGAAGCGCCAGCTGCACGTCCTCCGGCAGCGACGTCGAGATTCCGTTCGGATAGACCGTGTCGTCGTCGAGCCCCTCCGGCTCAAGGAAGATCTGGTGCCCGTCGCGTTCCCCGAAGCGCACGATCTTGTCCTCGATCGACGGACAATAGCGCGGGCCGCGGCTCTGGATCTGGCCGGAATACATCGGTGAGCGGTGTACGTTGGCCCGGATCACCGCATGGGTGCGCTCGTTGGTGCGGGTGATTCCGCATTGGATCTGCCGGGTTTCGATGCGGTCGGTCAGCGTCGAGAACGGCTCTGGCGGATCGTCGCCGGGCTGCATTTCGACGGCGCCCCAGTCGATGGTCCTACTGTCCAGCCGCGGCGGGGTGCCGGTCTTCAGCCGGCCGAGCGAAAAGCCAATGCCTTCGAGCGATCGCGAAAGACCCATTGCCGGTGCCTCGCCCACCCGGCCGGCCGGGGTCTGCTTCTCGCCGATATGGATCAAACCACGCAGGAATGTGCCGGTGGTCAGCACCACGGCGCCAGTTGCAAACTCCTGGCCATCAGCGGTCCGAACGCCCGTCGCCCGGCCGTCGGCATGCACGAGCTCGTGCACCTCCGCCTCGATCACCGTCAGGTTCGGAGTCGCCCGGATCGCGCTCTGCATGGCTTGCGCATAGAGCTTGCGGTCTGCCTGGGCCCGCGGCCCCCGAACCGCTGGCCCCTTCCGCCGGTTGAGGACCCGGAACTGGATGCCGCCCTGGTCGGCGACGCGGCCCATCAGTCCGTCAAGGGCGTCGATCTCGCGGACCAGATGGCCCTTGCCGAGCCCGCCGATCGCCGGATTGCAGGACATGGCACCAATGGTCGAAAAGCGGTGGGTGAACAGGGCTGTCTTTGCGCCCAAGCGTGCGGCTGCGGCCGCGGCCTCACAGCCGGCGTGGCCGCCGCCAATCACGATGACGTCGTAGCGCGAGTTCATGGGAAATCCCGAATGGCGCGGTTCTACAGAAGCAAACGAGGCTGGTCAAAGCGCTGTTTCACGTGAAACAGCGCGACGCTATTTACCGATACAGAAATCGCGGAAAATGACGTCCAGGATGTCCTCGACATCGACCCGACCGGTCAGCCGGCCGAGAATCTGAGCCGCCAGCCGAAGCTCCTCGGCGATAATATCCTCCCGGCCGCGCTCACCTTCGGCGATGGCCCGGGCGAGGGCTTGGCGTGCACTTTCCAGCGCCTTCCGATGCCGTTCGCGGCTGATCAGCGCTGGCTCGGTTCCGAAGAACTCCGCAGCATGGCGCGCCAAGTGAGCCAAAAACGGCTCGAAGCCCTCGCCCGTTGTGGCAGAAATACTAAAATCGATACTTGATAATCTGGATTCATTTGTTAAGACTTCATTCTTAATTTTCGGTATTAAATCAATTTTGTTCCGAATGATCCACGAAGGCGCATTCTGAATAGCGGGATCGGCCTGAACCGAGGATGCCGCCGCATCCTCCACCCACAAAATCAGGTCCGCCTGTTGCGCCCGCTCGCGTGCCCGACGCACGCCCTCCTGCTCCACCGGGTCGTCGCTGTCGCGGATACCCGCAGTGTCCAGCAGCGTCACCGGGTAGCCGCCGAGATCGAGATGCACCTCGATCACGTCGCGGGTGGTGCCGGCGACCGGCGAAACGATCGCGGCCTCCCGCCGGGCGATGCGGTTGAGCAGGGTCGACTTGCCCGCGTTCGGCGGCCCGGCGATCGCCACCACCAGCCCGTCGCGCAGCCGCTCGCCGCGCGCTGCACCAGCCAATGCTGCAGCCATCTCCGCAGCAAGCTCTGCAGCAATTTTCAGCGCCGGGCCCACCAGCTCCTCCGGCACGTCCGCCTCGTCGGAGAAATCGATCCGCGCCTCGACCAGCGCCAGCGCCTCGATCAGACGTTTGCGCCAAGTCTCGGCCCGGTCGCCCAGAAGCCCCTTGAGCTGCCGGTAGGCCTGGCGCCGCTGCGCCTCGGTCTCGGCGTAGATCAGATCGCCCAGCCCCTCGACTGCCGTGAGATCGAGATGGCCGTTCTCGAACGCCCGGCGGGCGAACTCGCCGGGCTCCGCCATCCGCAGACCCTCGATGCGCGAGAGCGCCGCGAACACCGCGGCGACCACCGCGCGGCCGCCGTGCAGCTGCAACTCCGCCGTGTCCTCACCGGTCTCGCTGCGCGGCCCGGGAAACCACAACGCCAGCGCCTCGTCGATCATCTCGCCGCTTAGCGGATCGCGCACGCGCGCAAGCGCGGCCTTGCGTGGCTCGGGGATTTTTCCGGCCAGTGCCTTCAGCGCGTCGCCGGCGCGCGGCCCGGACAGGCGCACCACCGCGATCGCCGCCGGCGGCCGGCCGGAGGAGAGGGCGAAGATGGTGTCGCGGGGAGAGGACATGCCGCAGCATGTAGCGCGGATCGGGCGCGCGCAAAACCACACTCAGCCGCCGAACGTCGACAGCTCGATCCGCCCAAGGCGCTCCGGATCCGCGACCACATCGATCGCCGCGATCTTGCCGTTGCTGATCGTGACGTCCAGCACCACCATGAGCCACCCGTTCGGCGCCACAACAACGCCCACCGCACCGTCAATGAGCGCGGAGCGTCCGGCCTGCGCGAGCCCGAGGAAGAACCCCGCGGCCGCTTCCGCGCCGCGCAGCTCGCGCGGTCCGCCCATCCGCACGGCCGCATCGTCCCCCCGAAGCACGACATCCGGATCGAGCGCAGCGAGCAGGCCCTGAAGATCGCCGCCGCGCGCCGCCGTGAGGAACGCATCGACGGTCGGGCGCGCACCAGCCGCGGCGCGTCAGCTCGCAAGCCGCGCCCGCCGCCGCGTGCAAGGCGCGGGTCGGCCAGACGAGGCCGAGCTGACGCGCCAGCAAAAGCAAGCGCGAATGAAAAGCCCGGTGTTCATCCTGCCCGATGCCATGAAGGCGCTCTACGCCTTGAACAAGGCGATCGAAATCGACCGGGTGCCGCCCAAGACGCACAAGCTTGTTCCCCTGCGCGACAGCGGTCGCAGCCTGGCGCGAGACGCCGTACCACACCGAAGCCGAGCGGGCGGCGCTGGCGCTCACCGAGTCGCTGACGCGGCTCAGCGACCACGCCGACCGGTGCCCGACGACGTCTGGGAGGAGGCAACGCGCCATTACGACGAGAACGCGCTGGCGGCGCTGATCCTGTCGATCAGCCAGATCCGCATCCGGAACAGGGTCAATTGCGCGGTTCGACAGATCGCAGGCTCCTGGAAGAAACCTGCGTAGCCTCAGCATCGCAGCAGCGCGCAATCCTGCGCGCCGCGCGCCAGCTAACCCTGCCCACCGTCATCCTTGGCGCGCGCCTGCGGCTGCTGCTGCTGTTGCAAGGTGGGCCGGGGCGACGGCGTCTCATACACGACGTTGTTTTGCGCGTTGCGCTCGGCCTGATCTGCAAGCCGCAGATAGGCCATCGCCAGACTCTTGAGCTCGTTTCGCCGCTGCGCGTCCGGCTCTTGCCGGGCTTCCGCATTCAGCTCGGAGGCCTTGACCCGGTAGGAATCCCCCGGCAGTTCCTTCGATACTTCCCCTACGGTCATTCGCGACCTCTACAGACAAACAGCTACGCGCCCCCTGAGCACAGTAATCGGGAAAGCGACCGGACGTTCCAATGCGGCAAAAGAACCCGACTCGCGGCCGCTCAACAAATATTTCAGCGGCATCAAAAAAGCCCGGCGTCGCTGCCGGGCTTCTTTTTACCCATCGGATGGAACTCGCCGCAGACGCCGCCCGCGGTAGACCAACTTATTTCATTTTCAGATTTTCCGCCGCGCTCTTGCCGCGGTGCTCAACGATCTCATACTCAATATGCTGACCTTCATTGAGCGTGCTCAACCCGGCGCGCTCGACCGCGGAGATGTGCACGAACACATCTTTGCCGCCGCCTTGCGGTTGGATAAAGCCGTAACCCTTGGTCGGGTTGAACCACTTCACAGTGCCTGTCGCCACTCTCGATCTCCAAACGTAGGATGCTTGCCGACGCGAAAACGCCCGCCTGACGTGCCCGAGGCGGCGTGTATTCCTAGCCGAGTTCCATCGTTGCCGCCAGTCCGGGTGCCACAATCGGCGCAATTGGCCTAAAGTCCGAGCATGTCCGCACCAGGTTCATCAACCAGCGCTCCGCATGGCCCCGACAAGCATGGGCCCGAAAACCGACTGGGTCGCGAGACGAGCCCCTATCTCCTGCAGCACAAGCACAACCCGGTTGCGTGGTGGCCCTGGGGGCCGGAGGCCTTGGCCGAGGCGCAGCGGCTCGATAAGCCCATCCTGCTTTCGGTGGGCTACGCCGCCTGCCACTGGTGTCACGTCATGGCGCACGAGAGCTTCGAAGACACGGGCACCGCGGCCGTCATGAACGACCTGTTCGTGAACATCAAAGTCGACCGCGAGGAGCGGCCCGACATCGACCAGATCTACATGTCGGCGCTGCATCATCTCGGCGAGCAGGGCGGCTGGCCGCTGACCATGTTTCTGACGCCGAAGGGCGAGCCGGTGTGGGGCGGGACGTATTTCCCGAAGACCTCGCGGTTCGGCAGGCCGGCCTTTGTCGACGTGCTCCGGGAGGTTTCGCGGCTGTTTCGCGAGGAACGGCACAAGATCGATCAAAATCGCGATGCCCTGATGGAGCGGCTGGAGGCCCGGGCGCGGCCCGCGGGCCAGGTGGTGATCGGCGCAAAGGAGCTCAACCAGCTCGCACTTCAGGTCGCCGGCGCATTCGACCAACGGCATGGCGGGCTTCGCGGCGCGCCGAAATTCCCCAACGCGGCACTGTACGAGCTGGTATGGCGCGCGGGCTTTCGAACCGGTGACGAGCGGCTGTTCAAGCTGATCGAGCACACGCTCGAGCACATCTGCGAGGGCGGCATCTACGATCATCTCGGCGGCGGCTTCTCGCGCTACTCGGTCGACGAGAAGTGGCTGGTGCCGCACTTCGAGAAGATGCTCTACGACAACTCCCAGCTTCTGGAGCTTCTGGCGCTGGCGCATGTCCGCAGCGGGCACCCGCTCTACCGCCAGCGGGCCGTCGAAACCGTCGGCTGGCTGACGCGTGAGATGACCACCCCGGAAGGGGCGTTCTCGGCCTCGCTGGACGCCGATTCCGAGGGCGAAGAGGGCAAGTTCTACGTCTGGTCGCTGGCCGAGGTGCAGCAAATCCTG
Source organism: Xanthobacteraceae bacterium (assembly GCA_019746355.1). Next base: position 18,649 of record JAIESC010000076.1, read on the forward strand.
GGGCCAGACGATGCTGCTTTTTTTGTGCAGCATTACGACGTGACCGCCGAGGGCAATTTCGAGGGCCACAATATCCTCAATCTTCTTAAACGTTTACCGCGCAGCGATGCAATCGAGGATCGACTGGCCGTGCTGCGGGACAAGCTTTTTATGCCGCGGGAGAAACGTATCCGGCCCGGCCTGGACGACAAGGTGCTGGCCGACTGGAACGGCCTGATGATCGCGGCGCTGGCCAACGCAGGCGCGATGCTGGAGCAGCCGGACTGGATCGCAATGGCCGACAAGGCCTTCGATTTCATCGCCAGATCGATGGTCCAAGGCGACCGACTCGGACATTCCTGGCGCGAGGGCCGGTTGCTTTACCCGGGGCTCGCCTCCGATTTCGCCAACATGATCCGCGCAGCGCTCGCGCTCTATGAAGCCACCGGACGCGGCGAACGGCTCGATCAGGCGCTAAGCTGGCAAAGGGCGTTCGATGCGCACTACGCCAACCCAGCCAACGGCGGCTACTTCCTCACCGCCGACGACGCCGAAGGGCTGGTGGTGCGGCCGGCCTCGACCAGCGACGACGCCACGCCAAACCCGAACGCCGTTGCTGCGCAAAATCTGCTGCGGCTTGCAGCGCTGACCGGCGACCATCAGTGGCGCGAAAGCGCCGACCGGCTGATCGAGGGGGTGCTGGCTGCGGAGGGCGGCAACGCGCTGGGGCATGCGGCGCTGCTGAACGCAATCGATCTGCGGCTGAATGCTGCGGAGATCGTCGTCACCGGTCCGGAGCACGGACGCTTTGCCGCCGCGGCGCTGCGGCTGCCCTTTCTCAACCGCGTCGTGCTGCGGGCGCCCGAGGCCGGCGCGCTGCCGCTGCATCATCCGGCGCAGGCCAAGATCGCAGCGGGGCCCGCGAGCGCGGCGTTCATCTGCGTCGGCGAAACCTGCTCGCTGCCGGTGGCCGATCCGGAGAAGATCGCCGAAGTCGTTGCGGCGATGCGGCCGGGTCGCGGCGTTTAACGATATTCGCAGATATAGCCTTCCGGGCACTTCGGCCGGCGCACCACTGGCCGCGGGCGGGGCTGCGGACGTGCGGGTTCAGCACCCTGCTGGGCGCGCGGCTCAGGCTGTTGGGCCGCCCGCCGCTCCGAACGTGCTGCGGGAACGGGCTTCGCCGGCTTTTCCTCAACGACGCGCGAGCCACCGCCCCACAGCACCGGGATCCAGGCCGAAACAAATTTTCGGGCATCGGCCTCGGTGTTGGTGTCGGCGAGCGTGGCAAGCCTGAGCTTGACGAACTTGTTGTTCCACGAGGTGATGCAGAGAAACCCGTCCTGAGGCTTCGCGCCATCGCGGGTCATATGAAAGGTGGCGCACTGAAACCGCGTGCGTTTGCCGCCATCCTCGATGGTGAAGTTACGCCGCAGGTAGACCTGCGCGTAAATGCCGCGCGGCTGGGCCAGGAACGCGTCCGCCCGGGCCCGCTCGAATTCGGCGCGCACGATCGCCGATTTGGCGTCGTCGGGGATCGCCGCGCGCTTGAGATCGTAGATGAAGACGTCGAGCTTCCAGCCGGATTGCGAGTAATCGAGGCCGTAGCCGTCGCCGGGCTTGGTCTTCTCGAAGTTCGTCGAGTCGTTGAGCGTGAAGCCGGAGATCTCCTCCGGCGCCCGCAACCCGTACACCGAAACCGACGCGATCCCGAACGCCGGCGCGGTCGCGGCGGCAGCAAGCACCAACGCGATGGCGGCGGTTCGGGCGGCTCGCATCAGGTGTTCATCGACTCGAAGAATTCGGCGTTGTTTTTGGTGCTGCGCAATTTGTCGAGCAGGAAGTCAATCGCATCCATGGTTCCCATCGGGTTAAGAATGCGGCGGAGCACGTACATTTTCTTGAGCTGATCGGGCGGGGTGAGCAGCTCTTCCTTGCGGGTGCCGGAGCGGGTGATGTCCATGGCCGGGAAGGTGCGCTTGTCGGCGACTTTCCGGTCGAGAATCAGCTCCGAATTGCCGGTGCCCTTGAACTCTTCGAAAATCACCTCGTCCATGCGGCTGCCGGTGTCGATCAGGGCGGTGGCGATGATGGTCAGCGAGCCGCCTTCCTCGATGTTGCGCGCCGCGCCGAAGAAGCGCTTCGGCCGCTGCAAGGCATTGGCGTCGACGCCGCCGGTCAGCACCTTGCCGGATGACGGCACCACGGTGTTGTAGGCGCGGCCGAGGCGGGTGATCGAGTCGAGCAGGATCACGACGTCGCGGCCGTGCTCGACCAGGCGTTTGGCCTTCTCGATCACCATCTCGGCCACGGCGACGTGACGCGATGCCGGCTCGTCGAAGGTCGAGGACACGACCTCGCCCTTGACCGAGCGCTGCATGTCGGTGACTTCCTCCGGCCGCTCGTCGATCAGCAGCACGATGAGGTAGCATTCGGGGTGGTTTGCCGTGATCGAGTGCGCGATGTTCTGCAGCAGCACGGTCTTGCCGGTGCGCGGCGGCGAGACGATCAGCGCGCGCTGGCCCTTGCCGATCGGCGCAACGATGTCGATGACACGCGCCGACAGGTCCTTCTTGCTCGCGTCCTCGTGCTCCATCCGCAGCCGCTGCTCGGGATAGAGCGGCGTCAGATTGTCGAAATTGATCTTGTGGCGCGCCTTCTCGGGGTCTTCGAAGTTGATGGTGTTGACCTTGAGCAGCGCAAAATAACGCTCGCCGTCCTTGGGCGAGCGGATCTGGCCGTCGACCGTGTCGCCGGTGCGGAGGCCGAAGCGGCGGATCTGCGAGGGCGAGACATAGATGTCGTCGGGGCCGGGCAGGTAGTTCGCCTCCGGCGAGCGCAGGAAGCCGAAGCCGTCGGACAGCACCTCGACCACGCCTTCGCCGATAATGTCGACTTCCTTGGTGGCGAGCTGCTTGAGGATGGCGAACATCAGCTCCTGCTTGCGCATGGTGCTGGCGTTCTCGATCTCATGCTCCTCGGCAAAGGCCAGAAGCTCGGGAGGAGTCTTGGATTTCAGGTCTTGTAGTTTCATTTCCCGCATACGGGGCGTCCTATGGGAGTGACCGGCCGTCGCTTCAAACAACGAACGAACGCGGCAAAAGGGCAGGGAAGGGCGCAGGTCTTGGGTGTCGGCTTGACGAAAATTCGGTCTAACCCGATGCGGCGGTTGGTCCGGATAAGGGGACCGGGACTCGACTGCATCCGCCTGCGTTCGGTGGGATAAGATAAATATACGAAAAGACAGGCGAATCCGCAAGAGGAAGGGCGAACCATCGCCTCCGGCTGGGGATGAACGCGGCCGCCGTCAGAACGGTTTCACGATCACGAGGATCACGATTAGGATCATCAGGACCGTTGGTACCTCGTTGATAAGCCGGAAGAATTTTTGCGATTGGCGGCGGCGGTCGGCGGCGAAGTCCTTGACGTAGCGGCTCAGCATGCCGTGAACGCCGCTCATCCCGAGCACCAATGCGAATTTGGCGTGAAACCAGTGCGCCGCAAACCAGCCGCCCCGCCAGGCGAGCCACAGCCCGAGCACCCAGGTCGCGATCATCGCCGGGTTGATGATCGCCTTCAGCAGCCGGCGCTCCATGACCTTGAAGGTCTCGGACTGGATCGAGCCGACGTCGGCCTCGCAGTGATAGACGAACAGGCGGGGCAGATAGAGCATTCCCGCCATCCAGGCGATGACGGCGATGACGTGGAACGCTTTCAGCCATTCATACATTTGCCGGCCTGTCGATGCTTGCTGGTTAAAACTGGCTGGTCGGCGCCTGGCGATGAGGCCAATTTGAATTCAAACGACGCCCAATCCCGCAAACCGAAATTAGATCACCTGATTCTGGAAGCTCAGCAAGCCGTCTTGCACGGCCAGCTCGCAAGGGCCGAACGGCTGTTTTGCGAGGTCCTGGAACGCAATCCCGCGTCGGCCATTGCCCGCCGCGGATATGCCGAGGTGGCGGCGAAATTCGCGACGCGCAAGACAAGGTCGCTGCTGCGGGATGCGCGCGCGGCGTTCAAGGACAATCGAAACGCCGACGCCAAGGCCTTGTTCGCCGAGGCGCGTGCGCTCGATCCAAAGTCCGTCCCCGCCGCACGCGGTTACGCGCGTTGTCTTGCGAACAACAGCGAATGGGCTGACGCAGCCGAAGCCTGGCAATACCTCATCGAACTCGATCCCAACGAGCCGGTTCCTTACCACCGCTTGTTCACCGCGCTTCGTGAGCTTGGCGATCTCGACAGGTTGCGAGCGGCGCTTTCATCGATTCCCGACAGCTTGCGCGCCGACCACGACTTCGCGCTCCGGGCGATCGTGCCCGGTTACCTCCAGCTCGGTCTCCACCATCAAGCGAGAGCGGTTTGCGAGACCTTTCCCAAGGAAAAGTTCGGTCCCGAGGCATGGGCTGCCTACAGCCGCGTGCTTTACCAATCCGGGAAGTATCGCGAGCTTGCCGGCAGTCATCACGCGTTCGGCGTCGATGTCACCGCCAACGCTGAATATGCATTCCACGTGCTGTACGTGCTTTACAGGCTCGGCGAGCGAGACGCATTTCAGCGCGAGTTCAGCAAGTTTTTCGAAGCATCGCCTGACGAAACCCAACTCGCATGCTTTTGCCGTCTGCCGCCGGCAGCGATCGACGAGGCGACGAAAGTCCGCCTCATACGAACCGCAATCGGAAGCCGCTGGATTTTCGAGAAGAGCCGCAATTTCCAATCGATCGTCGACAAAATTCCAACCTCGATGGCTTCCGAGCTCGAGGCCACGATTGCCGGCCTGCCGGACATCGCGTTTCAGATCATATTCCGGGCATCCCTGCTCCGAGCGCAACAGATCCAGCAGCTCGATGCCGCCGCGCTCGGCTCGCTAAGCTGGACGGACGTCGAGACAGAGTCGAACCAAGTCTACGACAAGGTTCAGCAGGCTGCGCTGTCGGCGGACAAGCCGCTGATGCGACTGCCCGCCGTCGTGGCGATGAATGCCGACCGCAAGAATCTGCCGACCGCGCTGAACAGCGAAAGCCTCACGGATGCAGCCAAGCTCGCCAAGTGGATCCGAAGGCGGATCGATCGAGCCCAGCCGACCAGCATCGTGCGGGTCGGCGATGGCGAAGGAACGTTCCTTCCCTATGAGGACGAGATCAAGAGTCACGAAACCCGCGATCGCAAGTACATCCAGCAGATCTGGTGGAGAGCCGAGCACATGCTCGAGGCTCCGCTGCAGGAGCGATTGTCGCAGCACCTTCAGGATACGTTGCTCAACGCCGACGCAATCGGACTGCCCAACACCGAGCGAGTCGCCAAGGATCACCTGCTGCACGGAACGTTCGACACGCAACGGGCGAGAGGGCTTCGTACCGCCCTCAATCAATTCCTCGACATTCCACGCGACAAATACTGCTTCGAGCTCCTGTTCTCGTGCAACGCGCACCTCGATTTGCTGAACTGGAATCTCTATGGAGAGATTTTGGCGGGGCTGCGCGAGGTTTGTTACGTTTCCTGTCACGATCTCTCGCCCGTTCTTCTCGAAAACTTCGGGCTGAGAACAAAATGGTGTTTCAGGACACCGCCGGAAAACCAATTTGCCGAGGCGATGTCTGCGGACAACCGCGGCATCACCCCGCTGTTTCCGAACGGCCTGAAGGCCTTCATGGAATCAGCCGAGGTCGAGCCGGGCGATGTCTATCTGATCGGTGCGGGCATTGTCGGCAAGCTGATGTGCGATCACGTCAAGCGCCGCGGCGGGATCGCTCTGGACGTCGGCAGCATCGCGGACTATTGGGCCGGCCATAACACCAGAGGGTCACTGGTTTGGGATCTGGATTTCTCGCTCGCAGCGTCCCTGATCCGAAGCCGGCCGTTCGCTGATGCTCCGGTCCTCGAATTCTCTGCCGAGCCACATCAAACGGACAAACTGCACCGGCGCAACGTCCTTGCCGAGTTCGCCGAGCTCGAGGCCAAGTCTGGCAGACCGCAGATCAATACCGGCAGCTATGCGCTACGCATGATCGGACATCCGCGATGCGGCTCAGGCTACGTGGCGCAGGCGTTTCAGGCACGCAAGATCAACATCGAACACGACCGTCTTTCCACCGACGGTGTGTGCAGCTGGATAGCCGCGGTGGACGATGTCTCGGTGCCTTATGGCGACCCGACCGCTCGCTGCCGCTTCGGTGAAACCGGCGCATTTCTTCGCCACCCCAAAGACGCCATACCGTCGATCGTGCTTGAAAACGGCAAGTCGAACTCGTTCTTGTTTCGGCGTTATCACATCTGGAACCAGTTCGGCGTCGATCTTGCCTTGCTCGACGATCCGCTCGAACGTGCCATCGCTTCGCTGGTTTACTGGATGGATATCGTCGAAGCGTGCCGTCCGGATTTTCGTGTTCGCGTCGAGCACTTCGACGACGATTTCAAGAACGCCATCGAGCTTGGAACCACCCGGCTGACGCCGGACGCAATGGACCCGAACGAAACGCTGTCCGCGTTGCACAACAGCGCCGAGCAACGATATCTCGTTGCCAAGCCTTGCTACGCCACCGACGACTATGCGCGCGTCACGGCGGAGCTGCGCTGCAAGCTCGAACGGCTTTGCAACACTTGGGGCTATGATACGGCGTTTCTCGGCTAACGCTGCGCCCGCCTAAGATCGTATCCGCCCGAGCATGCGCGCAACATGAGCGATCGGCGTATCCGGCAGGATGCCGTGGCCTAGATTGAAGATGAATGGGCCGCTCGAAAATGCGGCGAGGATCCGCTCCACGCCGCGGTCGAGCGCCGCGCCGCCCGCGCGCAGAACCAGCGGATCGAGATTGCCCTGCACGGGCCGCTGCGACTGGATCGCATCGCGGGCGAAATCGAGATCGATCATCCAGTCGAGGCCGACGGCATTGACCGGAACCTGCTCGACGTAGCGTTTCAGCTGGGTGGCCGCGCCGCGCGGGAAACCGATGATTCTTGCATCCGGGATTGCTGTCCGGACGCTCTCGACGATCCGCTTCGTTGGCGCGACACACCAGCGCTCAAACTCGTCCGGCGGCAGAACGCCGGCCCAGGTGTCGAAAATCTGCACGGCATCGACGCCGGCCTGAAGCTGCCGAACGAGATACTTCGCGGAAGCATCGGCCAGAATATCAATCAAACGTCCGAACGCTTCCGGATGTCGATAGGCGAACAGCCGCGCCGGCGCCTGGTCCGGCGTGCCGTGCCCCACCACCATGTAGGTCGCAACCGTCCACGGCGCGCCGCAGAAGCCGAGGAAGGTCACGTTCGGAGGCAGCTCCGGTTTCACCAGACCGATCGCCTCGTAGACCGGAGCAAGCTTATTGTCGTCGATGGCGGGTTGCAGCCTCTCGACCGCCGCCGGTTCGTCGAGCGGATCGAGCTGTGGGCCTTCGCCTTCCACGAAACGAACGCTGCGGCCGAGCGCGTGCGGAATGACCAGAATATCCGAGAACAGGATGGCCGCGTCGAAGCCAAAGCGCCGGACCGGCTGCAGCGTCACTTCGGCCGCGAGTTTCGGCGTGAAACAAAGATCAAGGAAGCTGCCGGCGGTTTTCCGCACCTCCCGGTATTCCGGCAGATACCGCCCGGCCTGCCGCATCATCCAGACCGGCGGCGCGGCTTGGCGCCGGCCGTCGAGCACGTCACGGAGCGATTTATGCACGGGCTCTGCGGCCATCTGCCCTTCAATCCCAAATACTAGATTCTTAGTTGTTTTAGTTGTTACGCGGTGGGTTTGACTCATGACTCGAGGTCCACACACCATTCACGCGGGCACCGGCTGTCCCCAACGCCGGACCGTCAGCCTGTGGATACCTTTGGATAGCGATTTTCGCTGTGTTTTCAAAGCTTAATCGCGGAATTCCAGTGGCCGGCAGACGGTCTCGGCCAAGGCTTCCCGCAATCCTCGGTCCGGTGCCGGAACGACCTCCCGAAGGCACCCGTGTGGACGTTTTGCAGCCGGCCGGTCCGGGGCGCTTGCGCGGCGGGTGCAGCCGTGGCCTGTTCCCCAGCGATCCACAGACCGTCCACCGTGATCCAAGCCTTGGTCCATGCCTCATCGCGGCACCAATTACTTTCATCTGCATCTCGTCTCGGACGCCACCGGTGAGACGCTGATCACGGTCGCGCGCGCGGCCGCGGCGCAGTATGCGAGCGTTTCGCCGGTCGAGCACATGCATCCGCTGGTGCGCTCGCACAAGCAGCTCGATCGGGTGCTGGCGGAGATCGAGAACTCGCCGGGCATCGTGCTCTACACGCTCCTCGAAAAGGAGCTCGCGACGCGGCTCGAGGAGGCCTGCCGCAATCTCGGCGTGCCGTATCTGTCGATCCTCGGACCGGTGCTGCAGCTGTTTCAAGCCTATCTCGGCGGCGAGACGAAACCGCGGATCGGCGCCCAGCACACGCTCAACGCCGAGTATTTCAAGCGCATCGATGCGCTGAACTACACGATGCTGCATGACGACGGGCAGCATGCCGACGATCTCGAACAGGCCGACGTCGTGCTGGTCGGCGTTTCGCGCACATCGAAGACGCCGACCTCGATCTATCTCGCCAACCGCGGCGTCAAGACCGCAAACATCCCGCTGGTGCCGGGCGTGCCTGCGCCGCCCAATCTCGAAAGCTTGGCGCAGCCGCTGGTGGTCGGTCTGACCGCCACGCCGGAGCGGATCGTGCAGATTCGCCAGAACCGGCTGCTCGGGCTCAGAGCGGTACACGATGCCGACCAATACATCGACAAGCAGGCGGTGGCAGGCGAGATCGCGGCGGCGCGCAAGCTCTGCGCCCGGCACAACTGGCCGATCATTGACGTGACGCGGCGTTCGATCGAAGAAACCGCCGCCGAAGTGATGGCGCTGCTCGCCGAGCGCCGCCGCCAGTCTCCGGCCTGAGCGAACGAGAAAATTCATGGCTCTGTGGCTCGCTGCGAAACCCTTGATGCTGGCTTCGAAGAGTGCCGCGCGCCGCGTCGTGCTGGAGGCGGCCGGCATCCCGATCGAGATCGAGCCCGCTGATATCGACGAGCGTGGCATCGAAGCGCAGGCGAGCGCGCAGGATCCCGGCATGGTTGCGGCGCTGCTGGCGCGGGAGAAGGCGCGCGCGGTGTCGGCCAGGCATCCTGACCGCACGGTGCTCGGCGCTGATCAGACGCTGGCGCTGGGGCAACGCCGCTTCTCCAAGGCGCCAGACCGTGCCGCGGCGCGCGAGCAGCTTTCGGCCTTGCGCGGGGCGACGCATTCGCTGCATTCGGCCGCGGCGGTGATGCGCGGCGGCACGGCCTTGTTCGAGCATGTCGATGCGGCGCATCTGACGATGCGGACTTTCTCCGACGCCTATCTCGACAGCTATCTCGATGCGGTGGGCGACAAGGCGCTCGCGAGCGTCGGCGGCTATCAGCTCGAGGGCACCGGCATCCAGCTGTTCGAGCGCGTCGAAGGCGATCATTTCACCGTGCTCGGGTTGCCGCTGTTTGCGCTGCTGAAATGGCTGCGCAACGCGGGCCTGCTGGCGACATGAACCCGATGTTCGTCATCGGTCTCACCGGTTCGATCGCGATGGGAAAGTCGACGACCGCGCGGCTGTTCTCGGAGGAGGGCGTGCCGGTGCACGATGCCGACGCCGCGGTCCACCGGCTTTACGAAGGCGAAGCGGCGGCGCCGATTGAAGCGGAATTTCCGGGCGTGACGAAAGACGGCAAGGTCGACCGTGCCGCGCTGGGAGAGCGCGTTGCCGGCGACAAGGAGGCGTTGCGGCGGCTCGAGCAGATCGTGCACCCGCTGGTGCGCGGAACCGAGATCGAGTTCCTGCGCGAGGCGGAGGCGTCCGGCGCCAAGGTGGTCGTGCTCGACATCCCGCTGCTGCTGGAGACCGGCGGGGACAAGCGCGTCGATGCCGTGGTGGTGGTCTCGGCGCCGGCGGAGGTGCAGCGCGCGCGGCTTCTGGAACGCGGGATCAGCATGGAACGCCTGGAGGCCTTGCTCGCCCGGCAGATGCCCGACGCGGAAAAGCGCGAACGCGCGGATTTCGTCGTGGATAGCTCGCAGGGAATCGAGCCCGCGCGCGGCCAGGTCCGGCAAATCCTTGCGGCGGTTGCTAAGATGCCGAAGCGGCGCTAACCGATTCGCCGCGGCGAGAAGATTGATGCGCGAGATCGTCTTTGACACCGAGACCACTGGGCTCGATCCCAATTCTGGGGACCGCCTGGTCGAGATCGGCTGCATCGAGCTGGTCAACCGCTTCCCGTCCGGCCGCACGTTCCACTGCTACTTCAATCCGGAACGCGATATGCCGGAGGCGGCGTTCAAAGTGCATGGGTTGAGCATCGACTTTCTCAAGGATAAGCCGCTGTTTGCGCAGAAGGTCGATGAGCTGGTCGAGTTCCTCGGCGACGCGCCGCTGGTTGCGCACAACGCGATGTTCGATCTGACCTTCCTCAACGCGGAGCTCGAGCGCGCGAAGAAGGTGGTAGTGGCTCGCGAACGCTTGGTCGACACGCTGATGCTCGCGCGAAGAAAGCATCCGGGCGGCTCGAACCGTCTCGATGATCTTTGCGCCCGCTACAAGGTCGACAACTCCAAGCGCGTGAAGCACGGCGCGCTGCTCGACGCGGAGCTTCTGGCCGAGGTGTACATCGAGCTGATCGGTGCGCGGCAGGCCAATCTCGGTCTTGCGGCGATCGTTGTCAGTGGCGCAGAAACGCGCACGGTTTCGGCCACCATCAAGGTGCGTTCGGTGCCGCTTCTGCCGCGGGTCACCGATGCGGAGCGCGCCGCGCACCGCGCGTTCGTCACGACGCTGGGGCAGCAAGCGATCTGGCTGAAATATCGGCCGGACGAAACCACCGCCGGCCCGGCCACGCCGTAAATTCCGCCCTGCTACGCGAGGCTTGGCGCGCCCGGCTGCATCTGCGCCATCCGCTGCTGATAGAGCGCAACGAAGTCGATCGGGTCGAGCAGCAGCGGCGGGAAGCCGCCGTTGCGGACTGACGTGGCGATGATCTCGCGCGCGAACGGGAACAGCAGCCGCGGGCATTCGATCATCAGCACCGGCTGGAGATTTTCCTCCGGAATGTTCTGGATGCGGAACGCCGCGGCGAACACCAGCTCGACGTTGAACATCACGCTGCCGCTGACTTCGGCCTTGCCTTCGAGACGCAGCTCGACCTCAAAGTCGCCCGGGCTGAGCTGTTTCGCCGCGACATTCACCATGATGTTGATCTGCGGCTGGGCGTTCTGCTGCAGCGACTGCGGCGCGTTCGGGTTCTCGAACGACAGGTCCTTGACGTACTGCGCCAGGACCATGAGCTGCGGCGCGCCGCCCTGGGCGGATGCCTGGTCCCGTCCCGGTGCCGGGCCGCCGTTGGTGATGCTCACTGAATACTCTCCATGGATCCGTTTTGGCGCGGGCAGTGGCTAACACGCCGCCCGGACCCGGACAAGAAAAACGCCTCGCCGCGATACATGCATTTAGCGCGATTTTCGCTTGCTCGAGCGGTTCTCGATTTCGCGGTCGGGCACCTGCTGCCATTCGTCCGGCGAAAGATCGATCACGCCGCGTCGTGCTGCTTGCCTTCTGCCCACCCAGGCCTTGAACGTTTGGCCGCACCACTGGCGCAGCGGCCGGATCAGCAGCGCGGCGCCGACCAGGTCGGTGATGAAGCCGGGCAGCACCAGCAGCAGTCCGGCGAGCACGGTCAGGAATCCGCCGGTGTTCGCTTCAACCCCGGTGACTTCGCCGTCCGACACGGCGACGCGGAACTGGGCAATCCGGCCGCGGCCGGCCCGCCGCAACACCGCCACTCCGGCAAGGGTGGTCGCCAGCATTAAGGTGAACGCGCCGAGGAACCCGATGCAGGCCGCCACCAGCAGAAATACGGCGATTTCGGCGACCGGCAGCAGCAGGATGGCAACGATAATGTGTTTCACCATATGCCGAATTCCGGTCGCCGAGGTTGGCCTTCGGGCCTTAATCGTCTATGGTCGGACGAGGCAATTCTGTCGGCCGCTTCGACCGTCCCGCCTCTAGATGGCCGTAGTCGCGTTCCTACATTATAGCGTTGGGACGGGGACCGCGTGCCGGAGTTGCGCGTTTCGGCCAGGATGGTTTCGGGCGATAGCCGCCTCGGGAGCTTCGGGACTTGTTCGACATCTATACCATCATCTTCCTGGCGCTCGCGGTGTTCATTTTCCTGCGGCTGCGCAGCGTGCTGGGCCAGCGCACCGGGCGCGAGCGGCCGCCCTATGACCCCTATTCGTCGGCACGCGACGCCATGCGGCCGTCCCCCGGCGACAAGGTGGTGGCGCTGCCGGGCCGGGCGCCCGACACACAAAAGTCCTCCGAGCCCGCGGAACCGGCCGATCGCTGGAAAGGCGTGGCCGAGCCGGGGTCGACGCTCGCCGTGGGGCTCGATGCCATTGTCCGCGAGGACAAGACCTTCGATCCCAAGCATTTCGTCACCGGCGCCCGCGCCGCCTATGACATGATCGTGACCGCCTATGCGGCGGGCGACCGCCGGCAGCTCAAGAATCTGCTGGGCAAGGACGTCTATGACGGCTTCGACGCCGCCATCAAGGACCGGGAAAGCCGCGGCGAAACCGTCGAGACGCGGTTCGTGTCGATCGACGGCGCCAACCTGATCGGCGCCGAGATGCGCGGCAAGACCGCGCAGGTCACCGTCCGCTTCCAGTCGCAGCTCGTCTCGGTGACACGCGACAAGGCGGGCAATGTGATCGATGGCAACCCGGACAAGGTCACCGACGTGACCGACGTCTGGACCTTCGCGCGCGACGTGTCTTCGCGCGATCCCAACTGGAAGCTTGTGGCCACCGAAGCCGGGCAATGACATCGGGGCGCTGGGGCAGGACTCTCAGGGCAGGACTGGTTGCCGGCGCAGCGCTCGGGGTGGTGGGCATGGTCTCCGGCGCGCGCGCCGAAGGCCGCAATCCGATGAAGCTTTCCGAGGCTCAGTACGAGCCGACGATGTTTTCCGACATCGCCGGCTGGGCCGAGGACGACCACGACGCCGCCTTCGCCTCGTTCCGCAACAGCTGCAGGGCGCTGCTGCGCAAGTCCGCCGACGCGGTCGACGGCCGGCCGATGCAGGCGGCGCTGCAAAAGATTTGCCGTAAAGTTGCCGGCGTCGACACCAGCAAGCCTGGTGCGACGCGCGCCTTCTTCGAAAACAACTTCTCGCCGATCAAGATCGCGCCGCTCGGCACGCCGGACGGTTTTCTCACCGGCTACTACGAGCCGATCGTCGAAGGCGTGACCGAGCCGACCAAGGGCTACGACTGGCCGCTCTATCGCAAACCCGCAAGCCTTCTGTCGGGCGGCAAGATGGCGGTTGCCGGCGCCGCGGTCGGCAAGAAGAAGGCGCGCAAGAAGAAGCTCGTGGCGTTCTATGATCGCGCGGCGATCGATGACGGCGTGCTCGCCGGCCGCAACCTGGAAATCTGCTGGCTGAAGGACCCGATCGACGCGTTCTTCATCCACATCCAGGGCTCGGTGCGGGTGCGCACCGAGGACGGCAAGGTGATGCGGCTGAACTATCAGGCCGCGAACGGACATCCCTACTACGCGGTGGGGCGCTGGCTGATCGACCGCAAGATCGTCGCCAAGGAAGACATGTCGATGGATCGCATCCGCGAGTGGATGGAGCGCAATCCGGCCGAAGGCAAGGAGCTGCGGCGCAGGAACAAGTCCTATGTGTTCTTCCGCGAGACCGGGCTTGCCAATGACCAGGAGCCGGTCGGCGCGCAGGGCGTTTCGCTGACGCCGGGCCGCTCGATCGCGGTGGACCGCAACCTGCACGTCTACGGCACGCCGTTCTTCATCTCCGCTCAGTTGCCGATTGAGGACGAGAAGTCGTCGGAGGTGTTCCAGCGGCTGATGATCGCGCAGGACACCGGCGGCGCCATCATCGGTCCGGCGCGTGCCGATCTCTATTTCGGGGCCGGTGACGAGGCGGCGAGCATTGCCGGCCGCATCAAGCACAACGGCCGCTTCGTGATGCTGTTGCCGCATGAGCTCGATCCGCGGGCGCTCAAGGGCGATATTCCGCTGCCGCTGCCGCGGCCGACCGAGCAGCAGATCAGCGAGTACAAGAAAAATCCGCCCAAGGACGAAGAGGCCGGCAAAGGCGAGAAGCCTGCAAAGGGCGTCGCCACGGCCAAGCAGTCCGACAAGAAGGAAGCGGCAGGCGGGGCCGACGACGACAAGCCTGTGAAGAAGCGCAAATCCAAAATTCGGGGATGAGACCCGGGGATGAGCCGGCGGCGTCTGACCGACGACGAGCACGCCCTGTGGCAAGGTGTGGCCCGCTCGGTGTCACCGCTCCGCAAGCGGACCAGACGCCAGCAGATTTCTGAAGAACCTGAGACAGCGCCTTCGGTGCCGGCTTCGCGCGCCAAGGCCGCGGCCCATTCCGCATCCAAGCCTGCTTCGAGGCCGCCGCTCGCGGCGCCCGCGCCGAAGCCCGCTGGCCCGCCGCCGCTCACGCCGCTCGGCCGCAAGCTCAGGAAGCGCGTCGCGCGCGGCTCGCATGCGATCGACGGCCGGCTCGATCTGCACGGCTTCACCCAGGTCGAGGCGCATGACGCGCTGCTGCATTTTCTGCGCACCCGCCACGCCCGCGGCGCGAGGCTGGTGCTGATCATCACCGGCAAAGGCGTTCGCGGCGACACGTCCGTGGGTGAGCGCGGCGTGCTCAAGCGCATGGTGCCGTTATGGCTCGGGACCGCCGAGTTCCGCAGCTATGTGATCGGCTTCGAGAGCGCCGCCGTGGGTCACGGCGGCGAAGGCGCGCTTTACGTGACGCTGCGGAAAAGCCGGTCAGCGTCAGGGGGATTATAACAATGTTCCAAACCTCTTGCGAGGCGCTTTCCAACAGGCTGTTATAACAAGCCGATTCGGCGCTTCCTGTTTAACGAAGTTATAACGTCGGCGGAGCCGCGTTCCGATGAAGAGCCAGGTTCGCAAGGTCGGAAATTCGCACGGTGTCATCATTCCGAAGCCATTGCTTGATGAGATCGGCATCGTCGACGGCGATGTGGTGAACCTTAAGGTCAACAAGAAGGGCCGCATCGTCCTGTCGCCGGTTCGCACCGAGGCGCGGGCGGGCTGGGCGGCCGACAGCAAGGCGCTGGCGCAGGCGGGAGAGACGGGGCGCGTCTGGCCGCAGAGATAGATCGGCCCGACCGCGGGAGCGTTGCATGGTGAGCCGCGGCGACGTCTGGCTGGTGTTGCCGCCGGAAGGCGCAGGCGAGAACGCCGAGCCGCATCCTTGCGTGATCCTGTCGCCGCCGGAGATCCATGACTATCTCGGCGTGGTGACGATCGCGCCGATCAGCCATGGCGGGGCGCGCGCGGCCTATCGTGTGCCGCTCACCTTTGCCAACGAGCCCGCGGTCATCCGCCTCGAGCAGATCAGGACGGTGGAGAAGCGCGCGCTGACGCGGCAGGCCGGCTCGGTCGATCGCAAGACGCTGCGCGCCGCGCTCGCGGCGCTGCGCGAGATGTTCGCCGAGTAGCGCAGCGCGCATGTCCCGGAAAAAGCCTGCCCCGGACTTGATCCGGGGTGGGCCACCGGTTTTCCGATGCGGACGTTATAACGGGCCTACTCCGCCGCCTGCGCGGTGACGTGCTGGCGGAAGCGCGGCATCACCTCTTGCGCCAAGAGACGCATGCCGTCGCGCTCCCAGGCCTCGTTCGGGCCGCTCCAGTCGAGGCCGATCTGCAGCAGCGTGCCGAACGGCCCGACGCGGTCGCGCAGCGCGACCAGCCGATCAAGCACGGTGCGCGGCGATCCATGGATCACACACTCCTTCATGATCGCCTCGGCCGTGCATTCCTCGTCGGTCATCTCGGGCTGCGGCTTGATCATCCAGAGCCGCTTGGCTGCGGCGATCGCCTTGCGCATGTAGCTGCAATAGTAGCGGTTCGAGGCGCGCTCGCCGTAGACGCGCTCCTGCGCCTCCGCGTCGGTCGGTGCGACGATGATGAGCCGCGACACCCGCCAGTCCTCGCTGCGCGCCTGCGAACCCGCCTCGCGCCGCGCTTCGCTGTAGGCCTGCCAGTGGTTGGCGACGGCATAGAGCGGAGCAACAGGACCGGAGATCACGCCCCAGCCCTTCGAGCCTGCGAGCTTCGCCGACGCCGAGTCGGGGCTGGCGATCGAGATGTGGATCGGCGGATGCGGCTTCTGCAGCGGCTTCGGCATGAAGCCCACGCCGAGCTCCGGCATGATCGCCTTCTTGATCTGCACGTTCCAGAACTCGCCCTGAATGTCGTAGGGCGGGTCCTGCGCCCAGATGCGCAGGATCATGTCGATCGACTCCATGAACTGGCGCTGCCGCGCCGCCGGATCGATGTTGAACAGCTCGAAGTCCGAGGCGAGGCCGCCGGAGCCGACCCCCATCAGGAAGCGGCCGCCGCTCATGTGGTCGAACTGCGCGCATTCGCCGGCGACGATCGCCGGATGGTGATTGGGCAGGTTGATGACCGCGGTGCCGAAGGTGAGGTTCTTGGTCTGCGGCACGAGGCCGGCGAGGAACATCAGCGGGGCGGGGAACGGCTCGGTGGTGGCAGAGAAGTGCTCGCCCATCCAGAGCTCGTCATAGCCGAGCCTGTCGGCCAGGATGGATTTGGCGGTGTCCTCGGCGAGCGTTTCGGTCAGCGACCGGCCGGGCGGATGCACCGGCATCATGAACATTCCGAGACGCATGCGGCGATTCCTTCGCTTGCCCGTATATCCTAGAGGAATTTCCACACGCGTCGAACAGGGGACGGGAATGCTGAAAGCCGAAGACATGGTCGGGGTCTATCGCCAGACCGGCGAAGAGGTGGTGGACGCGCAGGGCAAGCTGATCCATTCCGACAACAACCGAAGCTCGCAGATCATGTACAGCCCCGACGGCTATATCGGCGTCGTCAGCACGCCGGCGGGCCGCAGGAAGACCTCGGCGCCGGCGGGTCGCACCGATCTGTCCGGTGCGACGCCGGAGGAGCTCGTCGACGCCACCCGCGCGGTGACCTGCTATGCGGGACGCTACGAGGTGAAGGACGGCGAGGTGCACCATCACGTCGAGATGGCGCTCAATCCGAACATGATCGGCCAGACCATGATCCGCCGGGTGCATTTCGACGGGCCGAATCTCGCGCTGTCGGCGCGGCCGGATGCGCAGGGCCAGGTGCGGCGGATCCTGTGGCGGCGGGTGGAGGCAGAGTGAGCATTTTCCGGCGAAAGCCTGCCCCGGACCTGATCCGGGGTGTGAAGCGGTTCGCCGTTAGAAAATGCGACCAATTAACGAGCCGCTACTCCGCTGCCTGCGCCAGTGCGTGCTGGCGGAATTTCGGCATCACCTCCCGCGCCAGGAGCCGCATCGACTCGCGCTCCCAGCCCGCGTTCGGCCCGCCCCAGTCGAGGCCGGTCATCAGCAGCCCGCCGAACGGCCCGACCTGCTCACGGAATGCCACGAGCTTGTCGAGCATGGTCCTGGGCGAGCCGTGCAGCACGCATTCGGCGGTGATCGCCTCCACCGTGGCCTCGGCATCGGGCATGTCGGGCCTGGGCTTCAGGATCACCAGCAGGCCGACGCTGTTCAGCACCTCGCGCATGTAGGCGTAGAAGTAGTTGTTCGAGGCCTGCACCCCGAACACGCGATCTTCGGCCTCGGCATCGGATGCCGCCACCATGACGTTGCGGGCGACGCGCCAGTTGTCGCCGGAGGGCTTCCTGCCGAGCGCGCGGCAGGCGTCGCTGAAGACCGTCCAGTGCGACGCCACTGAATAGGTGGGAATGATGTTGGCGGAGATCATGCCCCAGCCCTTTTCTGCCGCGGTTTTTGCCGACGGCGAGCGCGGGCTGGCGAGCGAGATGAACACCGGCGGACCGGGCTGTCGGTATGGTTTCGGCATGAAGCCCACGCCGAGCTTCGCGTTGATGCCGTCCTTGATCGAGATGTCCCAGAACTCGCCCTTCAGCGCATAAGGCGGATCCTGCGCCCAGATGCGCTGGATCATGTCCACGGCTTCGACGACCATGCGGTTGCGGGCGGCGTGGTCGGTCAGCTTGAACAGCTCGAAGTCCGAGATCAGCCCGCCCGGTCCGACGCCGAGCATGAACCGGCCGCGGCTCATGTGGTCGAACTGCGCGCATTCGGCCGCAACGATCGCCGGATGATGGTTCGGGATGTTGATCACCGCGGTGCCGAACGCGATGTGCCTCGTGCGGTGGAGAAGATTGGCGAAGAACATCAAGGGCGAGGGGATCGGCTCGGTCGAGGCCGAGAAATGCTCGCCAAGCCACAGCTCGTCGAAGCCGAGCTGGTCGGCAAGCAGGGACTTTTCCGTGTCCTCGTCGAGCGTGCTCCAGAACGTGCGGTCCGGCGGATGCACCGGCATCATGAACATTCCGAGACGCATGCGGTCCTCCCCCGAAATTTCGTTGCCGCGTTTACGCGGTCATGCGCAAGGCTTTCATCCTAAGCCTTTGATCTCCACCAGCACCGTATGCATCTTGCTGTTCGCTTCGAGGTTGAACAGCTCGTGCGGGCCGCCGCCCGCTTCGCGCCAGAGCGCATTGCCGAGCACGTCGTTGATCTCGCGCTCGCGGCCGTCCTCCCAGCGCATCAACGCCTTGCCCTCGCTCACCGGCACGACGACGTAAGGGTGCTCGTGCTCGTGCAGCGGCTGATGGCCTTTGGGCCCGAGCTCCACGCTCCAGACGCGAACATGTTCGTTCTCGAACAGCACCTTGGTGCCGATCGGCCCGAGCGGGTTGCCGGCCTTTGATTTTCTTTCAGCCATCAGCATCTTGCTCCGCTGTCATTCCGGGGCATGCGCGAAGCGCATGAGCCCGGAATCCAGAGCCACGCATTCGGTCCCCGCTGAGCCCTCGATTCCGGGCTCGCCGCCATAGCGTATCGAAGACGCGCGTGAGTACGCGCTTATGGCGGCACCCCAGAATAACGGAGGATAAACTGGCGCGAACTCGAAAGAAAAGACGGCGCTAGAGGATAAACCGGCTCAGATCGGCGTTCTTCGCCAGATCGCCGATGTGCGCCTGCACGTAGGCCGCGTCGATCTTCACGGTCTCGCCGGAGCGGTCGGTGGCGCTGAACGAAATCTCGTCGAGGATGCGCTCCATGACGGTCTGAAGCCGCCGCGCGCCGATGTTCTCGACGCTGGAATTGACCGCCACCGCCACGTCGGCAATGGCGTCGATGGCGTCCGCGGTGAAATCCAGCGTCACGCCCTCGGTGCCCATCAGCGCGATGTACTGCTTGATCAGCGAGGCCTCGGTCTCGGTGAGGATGCGCCGGAAGTCGTCGCGGGTGAGGGGTTTGAGCTCGACGCGGATCGGCAGGCGGCCCTGCAGCTCGGGCAGGAGGTCCGACGGTTTCGACAGATGGAACGCGCCGGAGGCGATGAACAGGATGTGGTCGGTCTTCACCGCGCCATGCTTGGTCGAGACCGTGGTGCCTTCGATCAGCGGCAGCAGGTCGCGCTGCACGCCCTCGCGCGACACGTCCGCGCCGGTGCGGCCCTCGCGCCCCGCGATCTTGTCGATCTCGTCGAGGAATACGATGCCGTTCTGCTCCACCGCCTTGATCGCGTCCTGCACCAGCATTTCCTGATCGAGCAGCTTGTCGGATTCCTCGGCGACGAGAATCTCGTGCGACTCCTCGACCGTGACGCGCCGCGTCTTGGTGCGGCCGCCGCCGAGCTTGCCGAAGATGTCGCCGATGTTGATCGCACCCATCTGTGCGCCCGGCATGCCGGGAATTTCGAACATCGGCAGGCCGCCGCCCCCGGCCTGCACCTCGATCTCGATCTCCTTGTCGTTCAATTCGCCCGCCCGCAGCTTCCTGCGGAATGTTTCCTTGGTTGATGCGCTGGCGTTCGGGCCGACCAGCGCATCAACGACGCGCGATTCGGCGGCCTGCTCGGCGCGAACCTGCACGTCCTTGCGCTTTCGTTCGCGGGTCAGCGCAATACCGACCTCGACCAGATCGCGGACGATCTGCTCGACGTCGCGCCCGACATATCCGACCTCGGTGAACTTCGTCGCCTCGACCTTGATGAACGGCGCGCCGGCAAGCCTCGCGAGGCGGCGCGAGATCTCGGTCTTGCCGACGCCGGTCGGCCCGATCATCAGGATGTTCTTCGGCAGCACCTCTTCGCGCAGCTTCTCGTCGAGCTGCAGCCGCCGCCAGCGGTTGCGCAGCGCGATGGCAACCGCGCGCTTGGCATCGGCCTGGCCGATGATGAAGCGGTCGAGCTCGGAAACGATTTCGCGGGGCGAGAAGTCTGTCATTGATGGTCCATCAGTGCGTCAGCCGACGAAGATCGATCCGTTCGGCAGATTAACGGTGTAGCTTTCGTAGCCGGAGTCATCGGGGCGCAGCACGAGCGTTGCGCCGTCGTCGAAGCTCAGCGCGATAATCTTGTCCTCGGTCGCCTGCATGTCGGACACGCGGCGCCCGACCAGCGACAGCATCCGCGCGCCGAAGCCCACGATGATCTCCTGATTGAAAATTTCGGTCCGGCCCTGCGACTGGAATTCGGCATTATTCTCGACCGTGATGCTGAGCGGCTCATCGTTGAAGCTCAGCGTCACGCCGTATTTCCAGACCGAAACATTGGTCAGCTCCGCGCCCTTGAGCACGGCGAGGTCGGTGACGCCTGCGAACGGGATCGAGCCTTCGGCAGTCATGGCGCGCTCGCGTTTCGGATCATCAGCAGGGCAACCCCATCGGCAGTGTCGACCAGACGATCCCTGGCAAAGCCGGCCTTTTCATAGCAGCGGATCGCGCGTCCGTTCGTGGGATTGGGATCGGTCACGACGCGCGGCACACCGGCCGCGAGCAAGCCTTCGATGAACGATCGGATGAAGGCGGACCCGTGGCCGCGCTCGATCATGTCCGGCTCGCCGATCATCTGCCAGCGCTTGATCAGCGGCAGGTCGGCGGCAGTCATGGGGCGAAACTCGTACATGCTGCCAATCTCACATGCGGTCGGTATTAGGTGCGGCCGGTCCTGCTTGCGACCAGTCCTGCTTGCGACCAGTCCTGCTTGCGACCAGGACGGTCAGGTCTTCAACGTCTCGATGGTGACGTTGCGGTTGGTGTAGACGCAGATGTCGGCGGCGATGTCGAGTGACTTCCGCACGATCGCCTCGGCATCGAGCGGGCCGTCGACCAGCGCCCGCGCCGCGGCGAGGGCATAGTTGCCGCCGGAGCCGATGCCGATGACGCCGGCTTCCGGCTCGAGTACGTCGCCGGTGCCGGTCAGCACCAGCGAGACGTCCTTGTCGGCGACGATCATCATCGCCTCGAGACGGCGCAGATAGCGGTCGGTGCGCCAGTCCTTGGCGAGCTCGACCGCGGCGCGGGTGAGCTGGCCGGGATACTGCTCGAGCTTGGCTTCGAGCCGCTCGAACAGCGTGAAGGCATCGGCGGTGGCGCCGGCGAAGCCGCCGATCACGTCGCCCTTGGCGAGGCGGCGCACCTTCTTGGCGTTGCCCTTGATGATGGTCTGGCCGATCGACACCTGGCCATCGCCGCCGATGGCGACCACGCCGCCCTTTCGGACCGTCAGGATGGTCGTGCCGTGCCAGAGATCGGATTGCGGTTGCTGCATGAAATTGACGCCAGGCGGCCCAAATGCGTGGGGAACTCACGCCATCATCTAACGATCGCCGAACCGAATGCAATGACGACCGGTTGGTGACGACTGTCGCGCCATCGCGCCGCAGGGCAAATCGCGAGGTTGACAGCGTTGCACCCGTACCTAACTGTAGGCACATGAGGACGCCGTCGCGCCATTCGACCGGTCGGTTTTGCCGCGCGGGTCACCTGCACACAGGCAGGTAGCCCGGGCGAGCGCTGTCTGCCGTCCGGGATTCGTCCGACTTCCCAAAAACCTCGTTCTCGTTAACCGCCAACCCAGCGCCGTACGCGTGCCGCTTGACCAGCGGCTCCACGGTCAACTCACGACAGGATACGCATCATGAGCTACGCACGGGCAGAGCTGCCGCCAATCACCTTGAGCACGCCGGATTTAGAACGGCTTGAGCGGCTGGCGTCCGCCGCCGCAGACAAGTTTCCCCGCACCGCCGATTTTCTTGCGCGCGAAATTGCCCGCGCGGAGATCGTGCCCTCGGCCCACACCCTGCCGGGTCTGGTGACGATGGGCTCGACGGTCGAGTTCAGGGACGATGCCAGCGACCAGGTGCGCACCGTGACGCTGGTCTATCCCGATGAAGCGGACGTGGCGGCCGGGAAAATTTCGGTCCTCACGCCGATCGGCGTCGCGCTGATCGGTCTGTCGGTCGGCCAGTCGATCGAATGGCAGACGCCGGCCGGCGGCTGGCGGTCGCTGACGGTCTTGCGGGTCATAGGCGAGCCATAAGCGCGTTTACGCGCGTCTTCGACGCGCCATAAGCGCGTTTACGCGCGTCTTCGACGCGCTATGGCGACGCCGTCCTTTAGACGGCTATGCCCGCGGCCGCCTGACGGGTTGGCCGGGCGCGGTTATCGCTGCGCCCGGCGCACCTGGCAAGCGCACTTGGCAAGCGCACTTGGATTGTGGCGAATCCCGAAAACCCCTGATAAAAGGGCGCGAAATCGAACCGGAAACCAATCCCAATGGCGCGCGCGCGCAAAGTGACCGCGAAGAAGGCCGGACGGGCGCTGGCCGCGAAGGCCAAGGGCCGCACCGCTGCGATCAAGCGCACCACCAAGGAAACCGACATCGAGGTCGCGGTTGATCTCGACGGCAAGGGCGCGTCGAACATCTCGACCGGCATCGGCTTCTTCGACCATATGCTCGATCTCCTGGCGCGGCACTCGCGCATCGACATGACCGTGAAGGCCAAGGGCGACCTGCACATCGACCACCACCACACCACCGAGGACGTCGGCATTGCGCTCGGCCAGGCCGTGAAGCAGGCGCTCGGCGACATGAAGGGCATCGGCCGCTACGCCAGCGTGCACATGCCGATGGACGAGACGCTGACGCGCGTCGCCATCGACGTGTCGGGCCGGCCGTTCCTGGTGTTCAAGGCGGAGTTCAGCCGCGACAAGGTCGGCGCCTTCGACACCGAGCTGGTGCGCGAGTGGTTCCAGGCGTTCGCCATGAACGCCGGCGTCACGCTGCATGTCGAGACGCTGTACGGGACAAACGATCACCACATTGCCGAGTCTTGCTTCAAGGGCTTGGCGCGGGCGCTGCGCGCGGCCTTCGCCATCGACCCGCGCGCCGCGGGCGAGGTGCCTTCGACCAAGGGCACATTAGGCAACTGAGCGGCCGGCAGTCGGTGCTGTTTGGTCGCGATCGCGGCCGGAGAGTGACATGAAGATCTACACGGTTCACGAGCCCGATCCGCGCAAGGACGAAGTTGCGGCCAATCCGGACCGCATCCGCTTCATCCGCGACGGGTTCCATTTCTGGGCGTTTCTGCTCGGGCCGCTCTGGATGCTGTGGCACCGGTTGTGGCTGGTGCTCGTGATCTATCTCGTCGGCACCGCCGCCGTTCAATGGGGCCTGTTCGCGCTCGGCGTGTCGGGTGTGGTGAAATTCGCGGTCGGTTTCCTGATTGCACTGCTGATCGGCTGCGAAGCAGGCTCGCTGCGGCGCTGGAGCCTGCGCCGCCGCTTCACCCAGGTCGGCGTCGTCGCCGCGCGCGATCTCGAAGAGGCCGAGCGCCGCTTCTTCGAGGAATGGACCGGCGATGCATTGCCGCCGGCACCGGCGATGTCGTCCTACGTTCCGCCGCCGGTTTCGCCGATGGCGAAGGCCTCGCCCGACGTGCTCGGGCTGTTTCCGCAACCCGAGCCGCGCCCAAGGTCTTGAGTGAAGAGATCTTGATCGAACATGAGCGTCGCGATCGTCGATTACGGCTCCGGCAATCTGCATTCGGCGGCGAAGGCGTTCGAGCGCTCGGCGCGCGAGAGCGGCCATGAGCAGCCGATCGCCGTGACGCGCGATCCCGATGTCGTGCGCAAAGCCGACCGTGTGGTGCTGCCGGGTGTGGGCGCCTTCGCCGATTGCCGCCACGGCCTCGACGCCGTGCCGGGCATGGTTGCGGCGCTGGAGGAGGCGGTGCGCGGCAAGGGCCGGCCGTTCCTCGGCATCTGCGTCGGCATGCAATTGATGGCCGATCGCGGCCGTGAATATGTGGTGACCGACGGTCTCGGCTGGATTCACGGCGAGGTCGACCGGATCGCGCCCACCGATCCGTCGCTGAAAATCCCGCACATGGGTTGGAACACGCTGGCGGCCCGGGCGCCGCACAAGCTGCTCGAGGGCATTCCGGTCGGGCCGGACGGCCTGCACGCCTATTTTGTGCACTCCTACCAGCTTCGGCCGGTGGACCCCGCCGATGCGGTGGCCGAGGCCGACTATGGCGGGCCGGTCACCGCCATCGTCGCGCGCGGCAATATGGCGGGCACGCAATTCCACCCGGAAAAGAGCCAGAAACTTGGGCTTGCGCTGATCGCTAAT
Source organism: Xanthobacteraceae bacterium (assembly GCA_019746355.1). The sequence goes on from JAIESC010000076.1 coordinate 43,135, forward strand.
TTCCTGAAATGGAAGCCGTGAACCGGCGCTTTTGCCGGCTGACCGAGCCGAAGCCCGTCCCGTCCGCGAGCAGCCTGTGATCCTGTTTCCCGCCATCGATCTGAAGGACGGCCTCGCCGTGCGCCTGCAGCAGGGCGACATGGACCGCGCCACCGTGTTCAACCGCGACCCTGCGGCGCAGGCGCACATCTTCGAGACCCAGGGCTTCCGGCATCTGCACGTCGTCGACCTCGACGGCGCGTTCGCCGGCAAGCCGATGAACGGGGCCGCGGTGGACCGCATTCTCGAGACGGTCGGTCTGTGCGTGCAGCTTGGCGGCGGCATCCGCGACATGGCGACGGTCGAGGGCTGGCTCGGCAAGGGCGTGGACCGGGTGATCATCGGCACCGCGGCGGTGCGCAATCCGGCGCTGGTGAAGGAAGCGGCGAAAAAATTTCCCCGGCAGGTCGCGGTCGGCCTCGATGCCAAGGACGGCAAGGTCGCGGTCGAAGGCTGGGCCGAGACGTCGGAGCTTTCCGCGCTCGAGCTTGCCAAACGCTTCGAGGACGCGGGCGTGTCGGCGATCATCTACACCGACGTGTCGCGCGACGGGATGCTGCAGGGCATCAACTGGGACGCGACGATCGGGCTCGCCGACGCGATCTCGATACCGGTGATCGCCTCCGGCGGGCTTGCGTCGATCGAAGACGTGAAGGTGCTGACCGAGCCGCGCGCCAAAAATCTCGAAGGCGCGATTGCCGGACGTGCGCTCTACGACGGGCGGCTTGATGCGGTCGAAGCGCTCAAGATGCTGCGCACCGCGCGCGGCTAGCAGGCCCCCGGTACGGTTGCTGAGCGGAAAGCACAAGGCATGCCCACCACCGTGCGGAACACCGCACGACGGCACCCGCCAGGAGCGCGCAGGCAGCGCCGACCGCGCCCCATTTTGTCACCAGCACCGCCAGCAAAACCGTGGTGAGGATGGTCGCGGTCAGGCCGATCCAGAAGTTCAGGCGGACATGGTCCATTCCCGAGAGCGCATTGAACGGGGGTATGGCGACCGCGGTGACCAGCTGCCCCGTGGCCAGAAGCGCGAGCACAAGGTTGTAGTTCTGATAATGCTGAGCTGGATACACCAAACGCATGATGTCGTTGCCGAAGACCGATAGAGGCACCGCGAACAACGTCATGATTGCGCCGAGCATCAGCGCGTCCTTGCGTGTCTCGCGACGCAGCCGCGCGGGTCCCCCGTCCTTGAATGATGCCGCGGCTTTCGCCAGCAACAGATTGCTGAGTCCCAGAACAACCGGATTTGAAAGGGAGACCACGCTCACACACGCGGCATAAATGCCTGTGTCCGTTGTCCCGGCAATGGCCGCCAGCATCCAGATGCTGACGTTGGCCTGGGCCACGAGAATCACCTGGTTGGCAAGGAGCCACTTTCCCAAATTCCAGCTTTGCTTCATGGCGGTCGGCAATCGGCTCCTGTCGAATGCAGCCGCTCGCCGGAACAGCAAGCACCAGATCGCGCCGGCGACGGCGCAGCCCGCGGCCGACGCTGCGAGCGCAGTGATCGCGGACATGCGTCCGCTCCATCCGAGCCACGCCAGCGTGGCAATCTGAGTGACGGCCGCAGCAATATCCATCATGAGTGCCTTGGCCGGGTTCAGGTGGCCAAACTCGGTTTGTCGGCCGAACTCGCGCACGAGCACAAATGGTCCAATTCCCGCGAGAGTCCAAATGAGCGCGGTGAATTCCGGGCTTCGGTCCAGGCCCGAGACACCCGAGGCGATACCGACGATGACGAGAACGCTCATCGCCGAAAACATGATGCCAAGGACCAGGGCCGCACCGGTGTGCTGGGCCGGAGTCATGACGTCCTTGTGCCGGTTGATTGTGTACGGCTGCGTGATCAGCGATTCCTGAACGCACAGAATCGCCGTCAGTATTGACATGCCGAGGATGTAAAGCCCGAGCTCGCTCAGGGCTGCGAAGCGGCCGATCAGCACGGTTGTCAGGAAGTTGGTGCCGCTGACGATCGCTTGATCCGCGATCGTCAAGTTCGGTTTTGCGGAAGCAATACGCCAAACCCAGACACCGATTGACCGGCCTGTTCGCATGCGTCCTGTCTCCGGGGCGGAAAGCTCGCCGCCACCCTGCGCGCCCAAGACGCGCGTCTGAGACGCGCGTCTGCCTTGACGACGTATCTGCCCCGGACTTGAAAGGGAGTGTCAATTCTTGTGGCGCGTCACACGCGAGCGCAATGGCGCATCGGGGACGGCTTCAGTCTACCTTCGAGGTACCATGTTAACCGACCGAAGCTGCGTCCGGTCACGAGATGATTACTCCCGAATGATGATTGCAGCAGAGACGCAACCGAGGCCAGATCGACGGAGGAAGTTCTTGCAAACCGATTGCATGAATGGGGCGAGCCGTGCCGCAGATCCCTGCCGACGGTTGGCTGTCAGCAGCCGAAGATCATCGGGTCGATTGCGTCGATTGCACGGAGCCCTACGGGTTCATTCCCTTTGATCCGGCCGATCTGAATCAGCCGATCTTCAACCGATTTCGTGAGATAGCGCGTCGTCACGGGCCCAGGATTGCTGTTGCCGACGGCACCTTGTCCCTGACCTATGACCAATTGCATCGAAGCGCGCTTGATCTCGCGCGTCGTCTGCGCCAGCGCGGTCCCGCGACGCGTCCGGTTGCTGTCGTGTTGCCGCAAGGAGCGCTCTTTTCGGTCGCTGCGTTGGCGTGTCTGGCCGCGGGAAGACCGTTTGCTCCGATCGATCGAAGCTATCCGCGGCTCAGAAACCTCAAGGTGATGCAGGAATTGGGCGCAGGAGCGGTCATTGTCGGTCATGCCGCCGATGCCCATGATGTCGATGCCGGTTTGCCTTGCATCGATATCGCAAGCTCGTTGCTGGCCACCGGGGAGCTCCAGCCGCACCCCTCCGATCCGGACAGTCCGGCTCTGATCCTTTTCACGTCCGGAACCACCGGCGATCCAAAAGGAATCTGCAATTCGCAGCGCGCGCTGTTGCAGCGCGTCTTCCAGGCCACCAACTCCTGCCGCATTTCCTGCGAAGACCGGTTCGCGCTGTTCAGCTCGTTCTGCACCATAGCGGGCGTAAGGGAATGTTTTTCCGCCCTGCTGAATGGCGCAACGCTGCATGTCATGGATCCGGCTCGCTTGGGCATCTCAGGCCTTCTCAAAACGATGCAGGAATCCAGGGTCACCATCGGTTACGTGGTCCCCGTTCTCTTGCGCTCGTTGCTGTCCGCTCCGTCGGCCAGGGAAGCGTTTTCCACGTTTCGAATTCTGCGGACCGGCGGAGACAATCCGCTGAAAAGCGACCTGGGTGGCATTCGAAGCGTTGCGCCGCACACGTCGATTCTCATCGCGTTCAGCTCGACGGAGATGCCGACGGCGTTTCAGTGGTTCGTGCCGCCGGATTGGCAATCGGAGCGGTCGCGGCTTCCGATCGGTTACTTGCAGCCCGGATTTGAATGCCGGTTGGATATCCCGGCCGACGATCTGTCCGTTGAGATGGCCGGCGAGCTCATCGTGCGAAGCCGGTATCTTGCGCTTGGCTACTGGCAGGGCGGACGGCTGATCGAGGGGCCATTCGTTCGATGTGACAAGGATCCGTCCATGCGCGTCCTGCACACCGGGGACGTCGTTCGGGTGCGATCCGATGGACTCGTGGAGATGCTCGGACGCAAGGACCGGCAGGTCAAGTTGCGAGGATACCGCGTCAATCTCAACGAGGTTGAAGCGGTGCTTCGCGACTCTCCGGGAATAGCCGACGCAGCCGTGATTGCGCGCAGGGCAGCAGAGGACGTCTCTGCGCTGGTCGCATTTGTCGTACCGTCGGCGCCCGCGGACAGCGAGATCACGCTCGAGCTCAAGGAGGAAATCGAGAAGCATTTGCCGTCATACATGCGGCCCGTTCATTTCCGCTTGCTGCGTGAAATTCCCAAGCTGTCCGGCCTGAAGCCTGATCTGCAGAAACTATCGGCCATCGATCGGCAAGAGCTTGCCCAAGAACTTGCCCAAGAGCTTGCCCAAGGAGTTGCTGACGAAAGTCGGAGGACATCCGCGGCGCCGGCCGTCGTCGCGACGACCGTCGAGTCCCACCGGGCCGTTCGGGCTGCCGTTGAAAGCGCCTGGCGGATTGCGCTCGATCGATCCTCCTTCGAAGTGGACAAGCCATGGGACGAAGCTGGCGGAGACTCGCTTGCGAGCCTGAATCTCTGGTTCGGCATCGAGCAGGCGTTGGGCCCTTTGCCCTTGGACATCTTCCGGCCGCAGATGAGCCCCAGCGCTCTGGTTCAGGCGATCGTTTGCCATTTGCAGCGGGGCACAATCGCCCGTGAAGAAAAATCAGGCCCGACACCACTCGTTTTTTTCATGCCGCCCTATGACGGCGATCTTCCGTTGCTGGTCCGGTTTCGCGCTGCCTTGGAAGACCGGATTCGCTTTTCCGTGGTGCACTATCCTGGCTGGAAAGAGATGGTGAAGTCTGAAGGTCGGTTCGAGGCCATTGTCGATGCCGTGTTCAGACAGATCTTGCCGCAGGTTGATGGCCGCGCCTGTGCGTTGGCCGGATATTCGTTCGGTGGGATTGTGGCCGCGGAAATCGCAAGACGTTTGGTGCATCGCGGGCACGACGTCGCATTTGTCGGCCTGATCGATACGGCATTGGACGGTCTGCTGCATCCGCGGATAACCATGAGTGCCAAAGCCGGCCGGTTTATGCGTCAGGTGCGTTCGTCGCCCGGCATGGAGGCCTTGATCGATCCGGTCATGAAAGCTCTGCTGAGACGCTCAAAGTTGCCGACGCTCAACATCATGGAAAAGACCATCGCGTTGATGTCGACCGGATTGGCGCTCACGTTCCAGCGGCATCTGACGGGGCAAATGCGGTTGCGGGCGATCCACCAATGGAATGTCGCACCGCTCGATGTTTCCACGACACTTTTCCGATCCGACGACCACCGGGATTGGTCGCCTGATTTTGGGTGGCGGCGGGTCTGTGAAGAATTGACGATCGTTCCGATCGGCGGATCGCATGAATCGATTCTGCAGCCGCCGTATCTGAACGCGCTGTGTGACCGCTTCGCTGAATCGGTGGAGCAGGCTTTGGCCCACGAGCGCCTCGGCCTCGCTCGCAAGGGCGCTGCGGCGGTCGCTCGGGTCGACCTCTAGCGCCGGACGACGTATAAAATCGAATTCTCCGCGATGCCGTGCCGCCGGAATTTCTCGGCGCCGAAATGGGCGATGCCGAGCTGCTCGACCTTGAAGCCGGATTGCGCGAGGCGGTCGACGAAATCGCGCCGGCCGTATTGGCGGACGTGGTCGCCCATGCCGAAATGCTTCCAGCGATACTCGACCGAGGTCTCGCCCTGCTCTTCGGTGGTCTCATCGACGCCGATCACCAGCGGCACCAGCATCAGGCCCAGGCCCTCGGGATGCAGAATGCGGCGCAGCTCGCGCATCGCCTTCCGGTCGTCCGGAATATGCTCGAGGATGTGCGAGCAGATGAAGATGTCGGCCGATTCGTCGGCATAGGCAATGTTGGTCAGGTCGATATGGTCCTGCACGTCGCGGCGGGACAGGTCGGCGCTGCGATAGGCGATCGACGGATAACGCCTGAGCTTCTGGCTGAGCGGATAGGCCGGCGCGAAATCGAACAGCCGCACCGCCTTGCCGGACGGAAACGACGGCCAGACCTCGTCGAGATAGATCGCCATCAGCCGCTCGCGGTCGGTGGCGTCGCATTTCGGGCAGGTCATGGCCGCGAGGTTGAACGTCTCCATCTCGCGATGGCGGTGGACATAGCCGAAACGCTCGATGTTGCGGCCGTAGGACTTCCACATCGGCTTGAAGGCGCGGAGGCCGACGCCGCAGATCGGGCAGACATGGCTCGTGCCGAGATAGCCCGGCAGCTTGATCAGCCGCCGCAGCGCCTTGTTGTAGCGGCGGAAGGTGATGTAGGGGACGGTGCTCTTGATGTTCTTGATCGTGGACAGCACGCCCGAACCCTTGACCTGTGATGGGCCGCCGGCATCGACACTGGCCGCCGCGGCGCGCACCGTGTATACCGCGCCGGAAGTTCCTGCGCGCGAACCGAATATTCCTGCGCTTTCATTGGCATAGGTCCGGCGGCATGTTCAAGGTCCGCGTCATTCCCTGTCTCGACGTGAAAGACGGCCGCGTGGTCAAGGGCGTCAATTTCGTCAACCTGCGCGACGCCGGCGATCCGGTCGAAGCCGCGATCGCCTACGACGCGGCCGGTGCGGACGAGTTGTGCTTTCTCGACATCACCGCGAGCCACGAGAACCGCGACACGATCTTCGACGTGGTGCAGCGCACCGCCGAAGCCTGTTTCATGCCGCTGACGGTCGGCGGCGGCGTGCGGACCACCGACGACATCCGCAGGCTTTTGACCTGCGGGGCCGACAAGGTGTCGATCAACACCGCGGCGGTGAACCGCCGCGCCTTCGTCAAGGAGGCGGCAGAGAAATTCGGCGACCAGTGCATCGTGGTGGCGATCGACGCCAAGAAGGTTTCGCAAGCTGGCGAGAACGACCGATGGGAGATTTTCACCCACGGTGGCCGCAAGCCGACCGGCCTCGACGCCATCGACTATGCGCGCGAGGTGGTGGCGCTCGGCGCAGGCGAGATCCTGCTCACGTCGATGGATCGCGACGGCACCAGGTCGGGCTTCGACATAGCCCTCACGCGGGCGGTGGCGGACGCCGTGCCGGTGCCGGTGATCGCCTCGGGCGGTGTCGGCAATCTCGATCATCTCGTCGCCGGCATCCGCGACGGCCATGCCACCGCGGTGCTGGCGGCGTCGATCTTCCATTTCGGCGAGCACACCGTGCGGGAGGCCAAGCAGCATATGGCGAAGGCCGGCCTGCCGATGCGGCTCGACCCTTAGCGATTTGCGCTTATGGTGACGCAGTGCGCCCGGGACACGAGACCTACGTTCCCTTCTTCGCCCAGCGCAGCGCCTGCTCCAGGCGGTCATTGCCCCAGAACAGCTCGCCGTCGGCGGTGATGAAGGTCGGCGCGCCGAACACGCCGAGCCGCTGCGCCTGCTCGATCTCGGCGCGAAGCCGCAGCTTGTTGTCGTCCGACTGGGCCGTGTCGAGCGCCGTTTTGGCGTCGACATTCAGGCCCGCCAGGATCGCAGCAAGCGTTGCCGGCTCATCGATCCTGCGGCCTTCCGCGAACTGCGCGCGATAGGCCGCAACGGAGAACGCCTCGCCCCAGCCTTGGCCCATACCCGCCAGCGCGACGCGCGCCGCCAGCAGGCTGCTCTGTGGAAACGGCTCGGGCTTGCAGAACGGCAACCCTAAGTCCTCGCAAAGCCGCTCCAGGTCGCGCCACATGTGGCGGCCCTTGGCCGGATAGAGATTGAACGGCGAGGTGTCCCAGCCCTGTGCCTTGAAGATCGGTCCGAGCAGGAACGGCCGGAACCGGACCTGCACCCCGGCTTCGGTGGCGAGCCGCCCGATGCGGACGGCGGCCGGGTAGGAGTAGGTCGAGGCGAAGTCGAACCAGAAGTCGAGGAGCGGCGGCATCCGGCCATGCTAGCGGCAATCGCGGAAGCGTTCAGCACCGGCCGGGCAACGGCAGGGCTGCGTCCGGTGCGTCAACCAAGTGCCGCGGCAAGACTTCCGCTTCGCGAACATGACTCCCGACTTGCGGAAAGAGGTGCTATTTCAAGCCTATGAACAAGTTCACCCTGGCCGACCTCGAGCAGCGCATCAACGACCGCGCCTCCGCGCCCGCCGAGCTGTCCTACACCCGCAAGTTGCTCGACAAGGGGCTGTCGCATTGCGCCAAGAAGTTCGGCGAGGAGGCGGTCGAGGCGGTGATCGCCGTGACCAGTGAGGATCGGGACCGCGTGATCGGCGAGGCGGCCGACGTGCTCTACCATCTGCTCGTCATGCTGCATGCCCGCGGCGTTCCGCTGGGCGAAGTCGAGGCGCTGCTCGAGACCCGCACCAAAAAGTCGGGGCTTGAAGAGAAGGCGTCGCGTCCGCGCGAGTAGGACCGAATGGAACAACGCGTCGACGACGGACTTTCGCCTTACCTGACCTACACGCGGTCGGAATGGGCGGCGCTGCGCGCCGACATGCCGATGACGCTGTCGTCCGACGAGGTGAACCGGCTGCGCTCGCTGCACGACCGGCTCGACATGCAGGAGGTCGAGGACATCTATCTGCCGCTGTCGCGGTTGCTGTCGCTCTATGTCGCGGCGACGCAGCGGCTGCATCGCGCGCAGCAGCGCTTCCTCGGCGGCGAGGACGCGAAGATGCCCTATATCATCGGCGTTGCGGGCTCGGTCGCGGTCGGCAAGTCGACCACCGCGCGCGTGCTTCAGGCGCTGCTCGCGCGCTGGACCAATGTGCCCAAGGTCGATCTCATCACCACCGACGGCTTCCTGCTGCCCAACGCCGTGCTGGAGCGTGAAGGGCTGATGGAGAAGAAGGGCTTTCCGGAAAGCTACGACCTGCCGGCGCTGCTGTTGTTTCTCTCCGACGTGAAGGCCGGGCGGCGCCCGGTGCGCGCGCCGATCTATTCGCACCTGGTCTATGACGTGATGCCGAACCAGTGGATCGAGGTCGACCGCCCGGACATCCTGATCGTCGAAGGGCTCAACGTGCTGCAGACCGGCCGCCTGCCGCGTGACGGCAAGGCGATCCCCTACGTCTCCGACTTCTTCGATTTCTCGGTCTACCTCGACGCCGACGAGGACGTGCTCAAGCACTGGTACGTCGACCGTTTCCTGACGCTGCGCGGGACCGCGTTCCGCGACCCCAAATCCTACTTCCACCGCTATTCCAAGCTCAGCGACGAAGAGGCGGTGGCGACCGCGACCTCGATCTGGGAGCGCATCAATCTCGTGAATCTGCACGAGAACATCCTGCCGACCCGGCCGCGCGCCGATCTGATCCTGAAGAAGAGCGCCAACCATATGATCGAGGGTGTGGCGCTGCGCAGGCTTTAGTTAGCTCCACGTCATTCCGGGGCGCGCGTCAGCGCGAACCCGGAATCCAGTAACGCAGGGATTTTCTCCGCAACTGGATTCCGGGCTCGCGACCTGCGGTCGCGCCCCGGAATGAGTGCGTCCGTCAGTCTACTGGTCAGCATAGTGGGAGTCTGTGCCATGTGAAGTCACCGCACA
>JAIESC010000057.1 GCA_019746355.1 Xanthobacteraceae bacterium
GCAGCCGGGCCAGCCGGTTCCCGCGCCGCAGGCGGGACAGGCCGGCGCGCCGGCGCAACTGCCCGGCCAGGGCGGCGCATCCACGCCCACCTTGCAGGTGACCCGTGAGGCGGCGATGGGCGCCTCGCCGCGCGTGCAGATCGACACGCCGACTCTGCGCGGCTCAATAGCGCTGCGCGGCGCGCAGATCGACGATATCGCACTGATCAAGTACCGCGAGACGGTCGATCCGAAATCGCCGCCGATCGTACTGCTGTCGCCCGCGGGCAGTCCGCATCCGTTCTACGCCGAACTCGGTTGGGTCAGCGGCGCGGGCGCCCAGGTGAAGACCCCCGACCGGAACACGGTCTGGACGCAGGTGGGCTCAGGCTCCCTCGGTGTCGGCAAGCCGGTGACGTTCTCCTGGGACAACGGCGAAGGGCTCGAGTTCCGCAAAATCGTCAACATCGACGACAAGTACCTGATCACCGTCGAAAACCAGGTGGTCAACAAGGGCAGCGCCCCGGTCACGCTTTATCCTTACGGCCTGATCCGCCGCCACGGCACCCCGGAAACGCTCGGCTACTACATCCTGCACGAGGGCCTGATCGGCGTGATCGGCGACCAGGGCCTGCAGGAGTTCACCTACAAGGCGATCGAGGACAAGAAGAACGTCAGCTTCAAGGCGACCAACGCCTGGCTCGGCATCACCGACAAGTACTGGGCGGCAACGCTGTTGCCCGATCCCAAGGCATCGCTGCAGACCAAGTTCTCCTACGAGCTGCTCGGCGCGCAGAAGACCTACCAGACCGACTATCTCGGCGACGCGCAGACCGTGGCGCCGGGCGCAACCACGGCGCACACCACGCGGCTGTTTGCCGGCGCCAAGGAAACTGCGGTGGTCGACGGCTATGACAGGCAGCTCGGGCTGAACCGCTTCGAGCTCCTGATCGACTGGGGCTGGTTCCACTTCATCACCAAGCCGATGTTTTATGCGATCGACTGGCTCTACGCGCACGTCGGCAACTTCGGCATCGCCATCCTGCTGATCACGCTCATCATCAAGATCGTGTTCCTGCCGCTCGCCAACAAGTCCTATGCCTCGATGGCGAAGATGAAGGCGGTGCAGCCGGAGATGATGGCGATCCGCGAGCGCTACGCCGACGACAAGATGAAGCAGCAGCAGGCGCTGATGGAGCTCTACAAGAAGGAGCAGATCAATCCGCTGGCCGGCTGCCTGCCGATCCTGGTGCAGGTGCCGGTATTCTTCGCGCTCTACAAGGTGCTGTTCATCTCGATCGAGATGCGGCACGCGCCGTTCTACGGCTGGATCAGAGATCTTTCGGCGCCGGACCCGACCAACCTGTTCAACCTGTTCGGGCTGCTGCCATTCGATCCCACGCTGATCCCGGTGTTCGGCCAGTTCCTGCACATCGGCGTCTGGCCGATCATCATGGGCATCACGATGTGGTTCCAGATGAAGCTCAACCCCGCGCCGCCGGATCCGACGCAGAAGATGATCTTCGACTGGATGCCGCTGATCTTCACCTTCATGCTGGCGTCGTTCTCGGCGGGCCTCGTGATCTACTGGGCCTGGAACAACACGCTGTCGGTGCTGCAGCAGTCCTTCATCATGCACCGGCACGGCGCCAAGATCGAGTTGTGGGACAACATCAAAGAGATGTTCGGCAAGAAAAAGCCGCCCGAGGACAAAAAATAGCGCTGCCCTCGCCGCTCACTCTGCAGTGATCGCCCGCGAAAGCGGGCGATCCAGTCTCAAAGATGGATGCCCCGCCTTCGCGGGGCATGACAGTCGTGGTGATGCGCTTTCGCGGCGACCCGGTGATGACGGCGAAGATTACGCCGGCGGCGAGCCCATAAAGTCGCGCTTGCCGATCTCGACGCCGCACTGGCGGATGATGTCGTAGGCCGTAGTGGCGTGGAAATAGAAGTTCGGCAGGCTGTTGCCGAGCAGCAGACTCTGCCCGGTGAATTCGCGGACATTGCCGTTCGGAAAGGTGATCTTGATGTCCTTGCCCTCGGTGCCGTCGATCTCGCCCTGCTTTACGCCCTTGAGATACTCGATGGTCTTGGCGATGCGCTCCTTCAGCGCCGCAATCGTGGTCTCGTCGTTGGCGAACTTCAGCAGCTCCTTGCCGGACAGCCTGCCCGCGGCGTTCGCCGCGTGATCGGTCGCGGCGCGCACCTGGCGCACCAGCGGAAACATGTCCGGCGACAGCCGCATGTTGAGAAGGTCGGCCTCGTTGACCTTGCGCGCCGCGGCCCAGGCCGCCGCTTTGTCGAGCACGCCCGACAGGCCGTTCAGGTGCTGCATGAAGACCGGGATGGACACCGAATACATGGAAACCGGCATGGAATACGCCTCGTGTTGGATGACAATCTGCGGCCGCGAGCCTAGCTTAAATGCCGTGAGCGCTGCATCCGATTTTTCGTCTGATTTTTCTGCGGCCGAGCGGGAGGCCGGCCGCCTGCTGTTCGCGCAGGAATGGCGCTTCGCCACTGCGGCGGGCTCGATCGCGTCCCTGCCCAAGCCGCGCGGCGTCGAGATCGCCTTCGCCGGCCGGTCGAACGTGGGCAAGTCGAGCCTGATCAACGCGCTCACCGGGCGCAACGCGCTGGCCCGCACCTCGCATACGCCCGGCCGCACCCAGGAGCTGATCTTCTTTGCCGGCGATCCGGTGCTGACACTGGTCGACATGCCGGGTTACGGCTTTGCCGCGGCCCCCAAGGACAAGGTGAAGGCGTGGACGCGGATGATCCACGAATACCTGCGCGGCCGCACCAACCTCGCACGTGTCTACGTGCTGATCGATGCCCGGCACGGGCTGAAGGATGCCGACCTTCCTCCGCTCGATGCGCTCGGCGAAAGCGCGGTGAGCCACCAGATCGTGCTGACCAAGGCCGACCAAGTGAAGGCCGCGGAATTGAAGGAGCGGATCGCTGCGGTCGAGGCAGCGTTGAAGAAGCGCCCGGCGGCATTCCCGAACGTGCTACCGACCTCGTCGCGAACGGGAGACGGAATTCCGGAGTTGCGGGCGGCGATCGCGCGGCTGAAGAAGGAGCGAAGCTAGCGCATGATCCCGAAAAGTGGGTACCGGTTTTCGGAAAAGATCATGCGCATGTCAGAAAGCACGACAAAAAAAGGGCCCCGGCGGAATGGGCGACGCCAGGGCCCCAAAGAACTTACGGGATGGATTGTGCCGCAACCGGCTCATTCCGATTACGCAGGTCCAACGCTAGACGGAAGTTGCTGGGGCTGTCAGTCAGTGCAAACCTGACAGCAGTGAAGAACTCCACAGCAAACATCGCGAAACGCGAATGTTTTTACGGAATGGTGAGGGATTCATGGACGCTGCATTGCTGGTCCTCGCCGCAATCATGGGGGCTGCCGGCATCGTACTGGCCGCAGCATCCGCCCACGGCGCGCCGGCCTCAGGCCTCGATAGCGCGGGATACCTCCTCTTAATACATGCCGCAGCTGTGATTGGCGGAACCGCGCTCCTTCACCAGGCGATGCTGTCGCGCACGGTCGCGCTGATCGCGCTCGCGGGCTTCGTCATCGGCGGTGCGCTGTTCGCGGGCGATGTCGCGGCGCGCGCGTACATCGGCTCGCGCCTGTTTCCGATGGCCGCGCCGACCGGCGGCGTGATGCTGATTGCGAGCTGGCTCGTGCTCGGGCTCGCGGCGCTGCTGGCACGGTGAGTGCCTGCATCTTTCCGGGGCGTGCACGGAACGGACGAACCCTGAATGACGGTGGAGGGAGCAGCGCGAGCCTGCTAGAACAGCCGCGCCTGAACGCCGCACGAGACCGATCATGAATGACAAAAGCGTGACAAATCCGCTGGATGCTGCCCGCGTCCTCTCCGAGGCGCTGCCGCACATGCAGCGCTACGACGAGGAAACCATCGTCATCAAGTATGGCGGCCACGCGATGGGCAGCGAAAGCGTGGCGCGCTCGTTCGCGCGCGACATCGTGCTTTTGGAGCAGACCGCGATCAATCCGGTGGTGGTGCATGGCGGCGGGCCACAGATCGAGGCGATGCTGAAGAAGGCCGGCGTGCAGTCGCAGTTCGCGGCGGGGCTGCGCATCACCGACGCGGCGACGCTTGAAATCGTCGAGATGGTGCTGGCGGGCTCGATCAACAAGCAGATCGTCGGCTACATCAACGCCGCCGGCGGCAAGGCGATCGGGCTTTGCGGCAAGGACGGCAACATGGTGATGGCGAAGAAGGCGACGCGGAAGGTCGTCGACCCTGATTCCAACATCGAGAAGGTGGTCGATCTCGGCTTCGTTGGCGAGCCCGACAGGGTCGACACCACGGTGCTCGACACGGTGCTGGGCCGCGAGCTCATCCCTGTGCTGGCGCCGGTCGCAGCCTCGGCCGACGGCGGCAGCTACAACGTCAACGCCGATACGTTTGCGGGGGCGATTGCCGGCGCGCTGAAGGCCAAGCGGTTTCTGCTTCTCACCGACGTTCCGGGCGTGCTCGACAAGAGCAAGCAGCTGATCAAGGAGATGTCGGCTTCGGACGTGCGCAAGCTGATTGCCGACGGGACGATTTCCGGCGGCATGATCCCGAAGGTCGAGACCTGCCTTTACGCGCTGGAAAAGGGCGTCGAAGGCGTGGTGATCCTCGACGGCCGCGTGCCGCACACCGTGCTGCTCGAGCTGTTCACCGACCACGGCGCGGGAACGCTGATTCACCGCTGACGGATAGGCCGCACGGCAGATTCTCTCCGCTGTCATTGCCGGGCCGGCGCGAAGCGCCGTGACCCGGCAATCCATGAGGCGGCGCAACGAGTCCAATTCGTAAGTGCGAACCCCGCCGCGGCACCGCATGGATGCGCGGGTCAAGCCCGCGCATGATGGCGGTGGGTGTGGCTGCGGCGTGCCCCACATGAGCGCCTTCCAGCCCGGCGACCTGCGTTCCGTCGCCCACCCACCTGTTTGCCACAGCCCCGCCCGACCTGCCTCGGACTTCGACAATCTCCGCAGCCCTGCGTTCACCATAGCCGCAGCCTGCAAAATCCCCGGAAACTCCCCGCTTGACTTCCTTTCAGTATTTTCGGATATTTCTGTTATGACAGAAAGTACAAAATTAGACGAAATCGCCCCGCCGCGCGAGCTTTCCCCGGCCGTCGAGCACTTCGTCCTGCAATGGGGTGATCTCGGCGGCAAATGGGGGGTCAACCGCTCGGTCGCGCAGATCCACGCGCTGCTCTACCTCTCGGAGCGGCCGCTGACCGCCGAAGAGATCGCCGAGCGGCTGGGACTTGCCCGCTCCAACGTCTCGAACTCGATCAAGGAGCTGCAGGCCTGGAACCTGATCCGCCGGGTGCCGATCAAGGGCGACCGCCGCGACCACTTCGAGGCCGAGACCGACGTCTGGGAAATCTTCGCCCGCATCGCGATGGGCCGCAAAGAGCGCGAGATCGACCCGGCGATCGCGGCGCTGCGCACCTGCGCGGCCGAGGCCGACGGCGACAAGGCCATCAACCCGGTGGCGATTGAGCGGCTGAAAGCCTTGCTCGAGTTCGTCGACACCATGGACCGCTGGGCCGGCCAGATGAAGAACGTGCCGCGCGCGCAAATCGCGGCGCTGGTGCGGCTCGGCACCAGGATTGTGGGCTTCCTGACGTTCGGCAAACGGAAATGAGTGCACGTCACAAGCTGAGTCGCGTGGCGATGGAGTGGACCGTGGCATTGGCGAACATGAATGTCCCGGAGCATGTGCGGCATGCGGTGCTGCCGGGCTCCGACGACGCGCTGGTGGATCTCCGCTTCCGGGCGCTGATGCCCGACGACGAATGGATGTCGCTGCCTGCGCCGATCCGCCGCCGCTTCTCCAAACGCCTCGCCGATGGCCGCACCGTGGTCTATGCCGGCGAAATCATCGAAACGACAATGAGCCGCGCCGGCCGTGTCCTTGCGCAGGTGGCGCGGCTGATCGGCGCGCCGCTGCCGACCTCGACCGATGCGCATGTGCCGATGGTGGTGACCGTCACCGAAGACATGGCGACCGGCGGCCAGATCTGGACGCGGCTCTGCACCCGCCGCGACGGCTTTCCGCAGATCATCAACTCGTCGAAGCGCTTCGCGGGTCCGACCGGCATCGAGGAGTATCTCGGCCACGGCATCAGCATGGCGCTGACCATCCACGCGGTGGACGGCGCGCTGGTGTTCCGCAGCGCCGGCTACTTCTTCCACGCCTTCGGCCGCCGATGGCGGCTGCCCGGCTTCATGTCGCCCGGCGCGATGACTGTCGCGCACCGGGAGCTCGGCGAAGGCCGCTTCGAATTCACCCTCAATATCGACCATCCCGTCTTTGGCAAGCTGATTCATCAGTCCGCCGCGTTCCGGGAGACGACGCTATGACGTCCGACCTGCTCTGGATCCTGCTGTTCAACCAGATCGTGATGGGGGCGTTCGACACGATCTATCATCACGAGCTGACCGAGCGGCTGCCATGGCGCGCCTCACAGGGCCGCGAGCTGGCGCTGCATGCGATCCGCAGTCTGCTCTATGCCACCGTGCTGTTTGTGCTCGGATGGCTCGAGTTGCACGGCATCTGGGCTTTGGCACTGCTTGTGGTGCTGGTGGTCGAGGTCGTCATCACGCTGATGGACTTCGTCGAGGAAGACCTGACCCGCGCCCTGCCCGCGACCGAGCGCATCAACCACACGCTGTTGGCGCTGAACTACGGCGGCATCCTCGTGCTGCTGGTGCCGACCCTGCTCGAGTGGTCGCGAGAACCGGCTGCGATCAAACCCGTCTGGCACGGCTTCTGGAGCATCTTCATGGCCGTTGCCGCGGCGGGCATTCTGATCTCTGGTGTGCGCGATTTCTTCGCCGCGCGCCGCGCCAGGCGCCTCATCCCTGGTCGCGCCGCCGAGTTGGTTGCCGCCCTCCCCGAACGGCAGCACGTGCTTGTCACCGGCGCGACCGGGTTCATCGGCAGCCGGCTCACCGAAGCGCTCGCCACCGCAGGACACCGGGTGACAGTGCTCGTGCGCGATCCGGACAAGGCCGCGGCATTCGCGCCGCCGTTCCGGCTGATCACGTCGCTCGATCAGATCGCGAATGACGAGCACATGGACACGATCGTCAATCTCGCCGGCGAGCCGATCGCCAATGCACCGTGGACGCTGCGAAAGCGCCGCCGCATCCTGCGCTCGCGGCTGAAGATGACGCACAACGTGGTGCGATTGATCGGTCGGCTCGACCGGACGCCTTCCCTGCTCATCAGCGGCTCGGCGATCGGCTGGTACGGACTGTGGCAGGACGAGGCGCTGACTGAGTTCGACGGCGGCAAGGCCTGCTTCTCGCACCGGCTGTGCGACGCCTGGGAGCGCATGGCCATGCGCGCGCAGGTGCATGGCACGCGCGTGGTGCGGCTGCGCATCGGCCTCGTGCTCGGCACCGAAGGCGGCATGCTCTCGCGCATGCTGACGCCGTTCGAGGTAGGCCTCGGCGGTCCGCTCGGCAGCGGGGCACAGTGGATGTCATGGATCGAGCGCGACGATCTTATTCGCCTGATCGCGCACATCATGGCAACGCCGAAGCTCAACGGCGCGGTCAATGCCACGGCGCCGGTGCCGGTGCGCAACGCCGAGTTCACCCGCGAGCTGGGCCGTGCATTCCGCCGTCCGGCGATCATGCCGATGCCGGCCTTCGTGCTGCGGATCCTTGGCGATCTCGCCGAGGAATTGCTGCTCGGCGGCCAGCAGGTGCTGCCGGACAAGGCGCTGGCGAGCGGTTTCAAGTTCCGGCACGAGACGCTGGCGAGCGCGCTCACGGCCATGCTGCCACGGCCGGACCGCCCGGCTGATCCGCGGCCGTCGCACAGCTTTCGGGTGGCAACGCCGGAAACGAAGGCCTAGTCTGCGGTCCGCTTCGCCCCACCGCTGCCGGACCTTCATTGACCGCTTCATCCCAGACCGCCGCACCGGGCCGGCTCGCCGACCTTCTGCCCGGCGTGATCGCCGCGACATCGTTTGCGATCAGCAACGTGCTGAGCAAGATCGCGCTGACCGACGGCATGGACGTGCTGACCCTGTCGGTGTTTCGCGGCCTGGTCGGTGTCGTCCTGGTGTCGGCATGGCTGAAGATCGCCCCGCCGCCCGTGCTGCACACGCCGCGCGCGCGCTGGATCAGCCTCGGCCTCGGCGTCATCTTCGCGGGTGTGGTGTTCGGCCTGTTCGCCGCCATCGTTCGCGTCTCGGTGCCGATCGCCATTCTCAGCTACTTCGTCTATCCGCTGATCACGGGCTTCCTCGGCGTGCTGTTCGGCCTCGAGCGGATCAGCTGGCGCGGCGCGCTAGCCGCGCTCGCGGCTTTCGGCGGCCTGGCATTGATGATCCGCGCCAACCCCGAAGACATCGCGCTCGCCGGCATAGCCTTTGCGTTCGGTTCGGCGCTCTGCCGCACGGCGATCCTTCTGATCACGCGCGCCACGCTGCAGGACGCCGATCCGCAGCTCACCACCTGGTACACGCTCCTGAGCTCGACCGCGGTGCTGGGCCTGGTCGCGCTCGTAACACTGAACTGGCACACTCCGCACAGCGCGGGCGGCTGGGCGGCGCTTTCCGTCGTCAGCCTTGGCACCACCATCTCGGTGCTCGCCCTGTTCATCTCGATCAAGCGCATCGGCCCGTTCCGCACCGCGCTGATCATGTTTCTCGAGCCGCTGCTCTCCACCGTGTTCAGCGCGCCCATTCTCGGCGAGGTCATCAAGCCAGTGCAGGCGCTCGGCGGCGCGGTGATGCTTGCGGCGCTGGTGTCGTTCCAACTCCGCCGCTGAACGAGCACTCGCGCCATGCTGCACCGCCACGAAAAGACCTGCGACAGGACTGGGCAACGTTTCGATGGCGGCGTCCGGCACGAAGGCATAGTCTTCCCGGCCACGCCCGGCCTTCATCCACTCGAGCTTCGAGACTTCGACGTGAGCGTTTCCTTCCTGCCTGTCGCGACGAGCCAGCCGGTCAGCCGTGGGTGACATTCGACGCGTTCTGGTGGTCGGTGGCGGCGTCGGCGGATTGACCGCCGCCGCGGCATTCGCGCGGCAAGGCGTGGAAGCCGTCCTGATCGAGCGGCGGCCGGCTTTTGACATACCTGGCGTTGGGCTTGGCCAACCTGCGAATGCGCTCCGCGTCTACGACACGCTCGGCGTGCTCGAACAGATCCTCGACACGGGCTTCAGCTATGACCGGATGTATCTGTTCGACCCGAACCGGCGGCTGATCGTCGAGCACAAATTTCTGCTCGGGGACGACCGGGTGCCGGCGTTTTGCGCACTGTCGCGATTGCAGTTGCACGAAATCCTGCTGGGCGCCGCCGAACGCGCCGGCGTCGAGATTCGCCTCGGCGTCACGGTCAGCGAGATCCATGAGGGGGCGGACCGCGTTGACGTACGCTTCTCGACCGGCGAGCGCGCCTCGTTCGACCTTCTGGTCGGCTTCGACGGCATCCGCTCCCAGGTCCGGCAGCATCTGTTTGGCACCGCGTTTGTGCCGCGCCCTTCGGGCTACGGCGCCTGGCGGGTGCAAGCGCCGCGGCCGGATGATGTGCGCGGGATGGAGTTCCTGCAGGGCATCGGCAGCAAGACCGGCGCGATGCCGCTGAGCAACGACATCATGTATCTGTTCCATATTCGCCCCGAGGCGCCGGGAGCAAATTTCGCGGGACAGGATCAGGTGCAACTCTTCCGAGAGCGGCTCGCGCAGTACGGCAGCTACGTGGCCGAAATAGCCGCCTCGCTCACGCCTGACTCCGACATCGTCTACAGCCCGATCGAACCGCTGATGCTGCCCTGGCCGTGGTGCCGCGGACGGGTCGTGATCGGCGGCGACGCCGCGCACACCTTTGCGCCGCATCTGACGCAGGGTGCCGCGATGGCGGCGGAAGACGCATTCGTACTCGTGCGCGAGGTGCTTGATGCCGATGTTCCAATCGAAGACCGGCTGATCCGCTACTCGATGAAGCGCTATCCGCGCTGCGCTTTCGTCTACACGTTCTCCGGGCAATGGCTCCACGATGAACAATCCGTCCGCTCGGCGGAGGACCTGGAAGCAGCCCGGACCGAAATGATGGCAAACGCGTCCGCCCGCATCGGCGCCAGCGACCGCATCCTCAACGGCCCCATTTAAGCCGCGTCAATGGTCCCGAGACGCACCGGTAGCGTCCCAGCTTCGGCGCAAGCGCATGTCGGCCGAGCCGCCCGCCGTGCTAGGGTTACGCAGCAATGTGAGGGAACGCATGAGCAGCAATCGCGTCAAAGTCGGCATCGTCGGGCTCGGCCGCTGGGCCAAGGTGCTCACCCGCGCCGCCAAAGGCTCCAACGCCATCGAAATCGTGCAGGGTTACAGTCGCTCCGAGGAAAGCCGCGCGGCGTTCGAGCAGGAGTTCGGCATCAAGAGCGCGCCCGATCTCGGCACGTTGCTCGGCAATCCCGACATCAAGGGCGTGATCCTCACCGTGCCGAACGAGCAGCATCTGCCGCTCGCGCGCGAGGTCGCCAAGGCCGGCAAGCACGTCTACACCGAGAAGCCGATCGCCTCGACGCTCGAGGAAGGCCTGCAGATCGAGGCGCTGGAAAAGACCTACGGCGTCAGCGTCACGGTCGGCCACAGCGCGCGGCTGATGGCCGGCATCCGCGAGATCGGCCGGGCCATCGCCGCGGGCGAGCTCGGCCGCATCGGCTTCATGGAGGCGAATTTCTCCAACGAGCGCGCGCTGGAGCTCACGCCGAAGACCTGGCGCTGGTACAAGGACCGTGCGCCGGGCGGGCCGCTGTCGCAGCTCGCGATCCACCAGTTCGACATTCTGCACTATCTCGGCGGCGAGATCGTCGAGGCCAACTCCATCGCCTCCAAGCTGTCGCCGGTCGGCGCCGAGGTCGACGACCAGTCGATGACGGTGCTGCGCTTTGCCGACGGCAAGATCGGCTATGTCGGCTCGTCCTGGACCTCGCCGGGCGTGTTCTGCGTCCGCGTGTTCGGTTCCAAGGGCCTGATGCACTACGAGATCGACTTCGGCACCTGGGACACGCCGCACAAGCTGCACCAGACCTCGACGCTCTACATCCAGCGCGGCAAGGACGGCTACGGCAGGCGCGAGGAGTTGACTGTTCCCGAGAGCGACATGTTCCGCGCCGAGCTCGAGATGTTCGCGGAAAGCTGTCGTACCGGAAAGGCCAACGAGCTGAATGCACGGAACGGCAACGTGGCGCTCGCCGCCGTCTACGCCGGCCTGCGCTCGATCGAGCGGAACGGCGCGGCGGTGAAGCTCGCGGATATCATCGCCGAGGCGCACGAGCGCGTGGCCAAGGGAAGCCGCCATGTTGCCTAGCCGCTACTTCGCCGACCTGACGCAGCCGGAGGTCGCGGCGCAGCTGAAGAAGAACCCGTTCGTGATCCTGCCGTGCGGCAGCGTCGAGCAGCACGGGCCGCACTTGCCCACGGGCACCGACACGCTCGCCGCCAATGTGATCGCGCATGCGGTCGCCGAGCGGATGGACGGCTTGGTGCTGCCGGCGACGCCGTTCGGCGTGACGCCAATGCACATGCCGTTCGAGGGCACCATCACGCTCACGCCCGACACCTACATGCGAGTGCAGACCGAGACCTGCGTCTCGACGGCGAAGCATGGCGCAAGGCAACTGATGATCATCAACTGGCACGAGGGCAACATCCCCTCGCTCGCCATCGCCGCCGAGGCGCTGCACCGCGACCACGGCATGAGCGTGCTGACGGTGCAGGCCTGCTACGTCGCGGAAGAGCTTTACGGCCATTCCTGCAACGGCCTGACACATGGCGGCGAGATCGAGGCGCTCGCGGTGCTGGCGCACAGTCCGAACCTCGTGCATCTCGACCGCATCGACTATTCGTCCGATCATGCGCTCGGCCACAAGATGGACAAGCTGCGACGGACCCGCAGCTATCAGCCGGTGCTGACCGACATCCGCTCGATCGCGCCGACCGGCTGGTTCGGCAGCCCGCAGCACGCCACCGCCGAGAAGGGTGCGAAGATGCTGACCGACATCGCCGAAGCCATAGCCAGCGAGGCGCGGGAAATCTACCGCCAGCTCGACGCGGTGCAGGGCGGCACGCGCGAGATCAAGCAACTCCGGCAGGTGGGCTGATGGCGCGGCTGCTCAAGCAATCCGAAGCAAAGAAGCTCGGCCTGCCCGGCCGCACCTCGCTCGAGCCGGTGTCGGGCGCGATCGGCTCGAACGTCACCTTCCGCATCGCCGAGATTGCGGTGCCCAAGGCCTCCGACCCGCCGCGCGGGCCGCACCTGCATCACGGCTTCGAGGAATGCATCTACGTGCTCAAGGGCACCGGCATGACGGTCGCCGAAAGCGGCGAGATCCCGATCAAGCCGGGCGACATCGTGCTGATCCCGCCGAACGAGAAGCACATGACGCGCAACACCGGCAACGAGCCGCTGGTGCTGCTGTGCTTCTTCGCGGAGCCTGACGTCACCAAGGGCACGACCGAGTTCAAGAGCTTCTGAATACCATCCATGACCAACCGCGTCCTCTGCCTTCGCCCCGAAGCCGACTTCACGCGCGTCGACGCCGCGGCACCCAAGACCCTCGAGGTTGCCTATCGTGGACCGGCCGATGCCGACGTTCCCGCGCTGATGAAGGCCAGCGACGCGCTGGTGATCCCCGCGGTCGGGCCGAAGCTCGCGCCGGAATTGTTCGAAGGCACGAAGCTCAAGCTGGTGCAGGTCACCGGTGCGGGCGTCGACCGGCTGGATCAGGCGGCATTGGCGAGGCTTCGCATCCCGGTGGCCAATGTGCCGGGCGGCAGCAACAGCGCGGTCGCCGAATACGCGGTCACCGCAGCGTCGACGCTGCTGCGGCGCTTCGCCTGGGCCGATGCCGAGATCAAGGCCGGCCGCTATGCCCCGATTCGCGCCCGCATGGTCGCAGACAATCTCAAAGGCATCGAAGGATTGATGGTCGGCCTGATCGGCTTCGGCACCATCGGCCGCGCGGTGGCGCATGCGTTCCACCGCATGGGCGCGAAGCTCTGCACTTTTGACCCCGCAACCGGCGATGCCGCGCTGGCGAAATCGCTCGATGCGAGGGCGGTGTCACTGGACGAGCTGCTGGCGGGCTCGGACGTGGTTTCGCTGCATGTGCCGCTGCTGCCGGCAACGCAAAACCTGATCGGCGCCAAAGAGCTTGCGCGCATGAAACCCGGCGCGATCCTGATCCAGGGCTCGCGCGGCGGCATCGTCGACGAGGCGGCGCTGGCGGCAAGCCTGACATCCGGCCATCTCGGCGGCGCGGCGGTCGACGTCTATTCCACCGAGCCGCCGGCGCCGGACAACCCGCTGCTCAAGCTCACCGGCGAAGCGGCGTCCCGGCTGCTGCTGACGCCGCATATCGCCGGCATCACGCGGCAATCCTGGACCTCGCTGTTCCGGACCGCGTGGCAGAACGTAGAGCGCGTGGCGGTGCAGAGGCTCGAGCCGCAGCACCGCGTTTACTAGCCGCTATTTCTTCTCCTCGCTCGCAGCCTTCGCCACCGGGCCCCAGCGCTCGACGTCCTCCTGAAGCTGCCGCGCGAACTGCTCGGGAGTGCTCGCGATCACGTCGAAGCCCAGCGTCTTGACGCGGTCTTTCACGTCGGCCGTGCCGAGGATGGCGATGATCTCGCCGTTGAGCTTGGCCACAATCCTCGGATCGAGGCCCGGAGGGCCAAGGAGCCCCGCCCAGTTGCCGACCGCAAATCCCGGCAGCCCGGTTTCATCCATTGTCGGCATCTCGGGCATGAGCGCCGAGCGCTTCATCTCCGCCATCGCCACCGGGCGGATACGCTCGGACTTTTCCGACATCATGCCCGGCACGCTCGCAAACAGCACCTGCACCTGTCCGCCCATCAGGTCGATGATCGCCGGGTTCATGCCCTTGTTCGGCACATGCACCATGTCGAAGCCGATCTTGGCCTTGAGCAGCTCACCTGCGAGATGCGAGGCGCTGCCGACGCCGGCCGAGCCGTAGGCAAGCTTGCCGGAATTGGCTTTGGCATAGGCGATGAACTCCTTCAGGTCCTTCGCCGGCACCGACGGGTTGACCACCAGCGCATATGGGCTGATCGCGACGTTGATGATCGGCGTGAAATCTTTCGCCAGATCGTAGGGCGGCGTCCTGTTGACCACGACCGACAGCGACAGGCTCGACGGCGTGTAGAGCAACGTCGTGCCGTCGGCCGGGGAGGCGATCACCGCCTTGCTGCCGATCACGCCCGCGGCACCCGGGCGGTTCTCCACCACGAACTGCTGGTTGAGGCGCTCGGTGAGCTTGAGCGCAAGAAGCCGCGCCATCACGTCGACGCCGCCGCCGGCCGCGACCGGCACCACGATCTTGACCGGCTTGTCGGGATATTGCGCCTTCGCCGCCGGCAGGCCTGCGAGGAGAATCAAGCCCATCAATGCCAGTTTTCTGATCATCGCGTTTCTCCCTTTGCGCTATTCTCCGGGACGGCGCGGCGGCGCGCAATGAGGGATTTTCGCAAGGAACCGATCATGCCGCGATGGCTGTCTGCCCTGGTAGCGCTGCTGCTGTGGCTCCCTGCGCCGGCGCAGGCGCAGCACAACGCGCTGCCGACCACCGACCTGCTGCTGGCGCTGATGGTCGACGCCTCGGGCAGCGTCAATCAGTACCGCTTCGAATTGCAGCGCAAGGGCTACGCCGACGCGTTCCGCAACAAGCAGGTGCTGAGCGCGATCCGCGGCGGCGCGAACGGCTCGATCGCGGCCCTGATGGTGCAGTGGACCGGCTACAGCATGCAGGCGCAGGCGGTGCCGTGGACGCTGATCAAGGACGAGAGGTCGGCCAACGCCTTCGCCGACGCCATCGAGGCCGCGCCGCGGCAACTGTTCGGCGGCGGCACCTCGATCAGCGGCGCGATCGATCATGCGATGCTGCTGTTGCCGAATGCGCCCTATAGAGGGCTCAAACGCGTGATCGACATTTCCGGCGACGGCTCCAACAACCGCGGCCGCGACGTGCGCGAGGCGCGCGACGACGCGGTGAAGGCGGGCGTGGTGATCAACGGCCTGCCGATCGTCGCGCTCGAATGGGGTCTTGACAAATACTTCTACGACAACGTCGTCGGCGGGCCGGGCGCCTTCATCGTCCCGGCGGATTCCTATGAGAACTTTTCGCAGGCGATCGTACGTAAGCTTATTCTGGAAATCGCGATAAAATAGCCGGAGTGCCGATGGACACCGCCGAAATCTTCGTGCGTCTTGCGGTGGCGACACTGGCCGGCGTGGCCCTGGGCCTCAACCGCGACCTGCATGGCAAGCCGACCGGCGTCCGCACGCTCGGGCTCGTGGGCCTCGCCTCGGCGATGGTGGTGCTCGCGGTCAGCCACGGCGAGCAGAGCAATATCGGCCGGGTGATCCAGGGCATCGTCACCGGCATCGGCTTTCTCGGCGCCGGCGTCATCGTTCACAACAGCATGGGCAAGCAGGTCCACGGCCTGACCACGGCGGCCTGCGTGTGGCTCACCGCCTGCGTCGGCGCGGCCTGCGCGGTCGGCGACTGGACGGTGATCGTGCTCAGCGCGCCTCTGATCGCCGTGGTGCTGCTGCTTGGCGGGCCCTTGGAGAAGTGGATCCACCGCCATTGGCCGGGCAGGGAAAATCCCGACGAAAACTAGGACGCTAGCGACCGTCCGCGCCGCTGGTCAGGCGCGTCCGGAACTTGCGGCCCATGTGCTGCACATCGTCGTCGGTCTTGAGCCCCGCCGAATGGATGCCGTGCACGGCCAATTCCTCGTCCTTGTCCTCGGTGTCGCCGGTCACGCCGACCGCGCCAATCACCTCGCCGTCCTTGTCGCGAATCTGCATGCCGCCGCCTTCGGCGAACATCAGGTCGTCGCTTTGGGCGATCAGAAAGCGCATGAACGCCGGCTTCTCCTCCTGGCGGATGCGCACCAGCTTGGAGCTGCGGCTCAAAGCCAGCGCCGCATAGGCCTTGCCGAGCGCCATCTCGAACCGCGCCATCGAGGCGCCGTCCTCCTTCTGGAATGCCTTGACGATGCAACCGGGCTCGACCACGACCGCGCTGATCGGCCGGCAATCCATCTCGGCACCGCGCTTGAGGATCGCTTCGATAATTTTGTTGGCTTGTTCCAGCGTGATCGAGGCCATGTCGTTCTCCCGTTGCGGTGCGACTTTAGCCCAGCCGTGATAATTTCGCATGCGATTCGCACATGACGGCCCGAGCCATCACACGGTTGACCTTGACGCTCGCGGCGCTCGTTTCGAGCGGCGTCGCCGCACGTGCGGACGTGCAGATCTGCAGCCGCATGAGCTACCTCGTCGAGGTTGCGGTTGCGCTCGAGGACAAGGGAACGGCGGCGACGCGCGGCTGGTATCGGATCGATCCGGCGCAATGCCGCACCGTAGTTCAGGGCAATTCGGGAAACGAGCAGATCTACATCCACGCCCGCGCACTGCCGGTCTATGGCGGCTCGCCGCTGCCGCAGAGCGGACACGCGGATTTCTGCGTCACGAATGAGTCCTTCACGCTGGCCGCGGCGCAGACCTGCAACCGCACTGGATACCGGATGGCGCGCTTCACCGCGGTCAAGCCGAGCCAGAACGACAAGGGCCTGGCGACGGCCTATCTCGCCGAGGACGCCGAATATACTGACGAGCAGGCGCGCGATGCCGCGATCCAGCGGCTCCTGGTGATCGCAGGCTATGACGCCAATCCGATCGACGGCATCCGCAGCAGCAAGACCGACACCGCGATCGCGCAGTTCGTCGTCGACAACCGGCTGGAGAACACCGCCGCGGCGCGCTCCGATTTCTTCGATCATCTGATGGCGGCAGCGCAGAAGCCCTCGAACGCCGGCTTCTCCTGGTGCAACGAGACCCGCAACACCGTGATGGCCGCGCTGGGTTTCGAGGACCAGGGCAACGTCGTCACGCGCGGCTGGTACCGGGTCGCGCCGGGCAAGTGCCTGCGGCCCGACCTCGCCGGCAAGCCGCGGCGGCTCTACAGCTTCGGCGAGGCGGTCGGGCCGGACAACCAGCCGCTGCGCGAGAGCGCCCGCCCGGCGGGGCAAGGCACCACCCCCGTCTCTCCCAGCGTTTCTTGGGGCGGCTCGACCATCCTGTGCACGCGCAACTCCAAATTCGAGCTGTCCGACCACAGGGATTGCGGCGGCAATGGCCTGACCGCCACCGGTTTCGCCACCGTGGACATCTCCGGAACCGGGGCAAGCACGGTGCAATTCAAGTAAAGGCGGCCTTGCAGCCCGCGCGCAGACGGTGCATTCGTCTCGCGATGAACACAGCCGCCAAACCCGCGCCACGCAGCTTCAGCTCGGTCGAAATCTGGGTGTTCGACCTCGACAACACGCTTTACCCGCACGACCTGAACCTCTGGCAGCAGATCGACGACCGCATCCGCGCCTTCGTGTCGGATTTTCTGGGCGTGACCAAGGAAGACGCATTCAAGCTCCAGAAGGACTATTACAAGCGCTACGGCACGACGATGCGCGGGCTGATGGCTGAGCACAGCATGAAGCCCGACGATTTCCTGGAGTTCGTGCACAAGATCGACCACTCGCCGCTCTTGCCGAACCCGGAGCTCGGTGACGCGCTTGAGAAATTGCCCGGCCGGAAGCTCATCCTCACCAACGGCACACGCAAGCACGCCGAGAACGTGATGAGGCGTCTTGAGATCGACCATCATTTCGAGGACGTGTTCGACATCGCCGCAGCCGACCTCGACCCAAAGCCGCATCCGCAGGTCTATGACCGCTTCCTGCGCAAGCATGGCGTCGATCCCGCCAAGGCCGCCATGTTCGAGGATCTCGCGCGAAACCTGAGCGTGCCGTACGCGCTCGGCATGACCACCGTGCTGGTGGTGCCGCCGGCCACGAAAGAAGTGATCCGCGAGGGCTGGGAGATGGAGGGCCGCGAGGCCCCCCATGTCGATCACGTCACCGACGATCTCACCGGATTTTTGCGGGGGAAGTGCCTGATCCGGTAACGCCGCCTATGACCTGAAGAACGCCAGCAGATCGGCGTTGATCGTGTCGGCGTGCGTGGTCGGCATGCCGTGCGGAAAACCCTTGTAGGTCTTCAGCGTCCCGTTCTTCAGAAGTTTGGCCGACAGCGGCCCGGAGTCGGCATAAGGCACGATCTGGTCGTCATCGCCGTGCATCACCAGCACCGGCACCGTGATCTTCTTGAGGTCTTCGGTGAAGTCGGTCTGTGAGAAGGCGACGATACCGTCATAATGCGCCTTGGCGCCGCCCATCATGCCCTGCCGCCACCAGTTCCGGACCATCGCCTCCGAGGACTTCGCGCCCGGCCGGTTGAAACCGTAGAAGGGCCCGGACGCAAGCTCGAGATAGAACGCCGAACGATTGGCCAGAAGCTGCGCCTGCAATCCGGCGAACACGTCCTTGGGAAGACCTCCGGGATTGGCGGCCGTTTTCACCATCAGGGGCGGCACCGCGGAAAGGATGGCCGCCTTCGCCACCCGGCTCTCGCCGTGTCGCGCAATATAGTGCACCACCTCGCCGCCGCCGGTGGAATGGCCGACGTGAATCGCGTTCTTCAAATCGAGATGGGCAGTCAGCGCGGCCAAGTCATCGGCGTAGTGATCCATGTCATGGCCGTCGGCGACCTGCGTGGAGCGGCCATGCCCGCGGCGATCATGCGCGACGACGCGATAGCCGTTGTTGAGGAAGAACAGCATCTGCGTGTCCCAGTCATCGGCCGACAGCGGCCAGCCGTGGGAGAACACGATGGGCTGTCCCTTGCCCCAGTCCTTGTAGAAGATTTCGGTGCCGTCGCGCGTTTTAATGAAAGGCATGGGTCCCACTCCTGTGATTGCGTTCGAATGAACGAAGCGCGTTGATGGCTTTCCCGGCAATGATCTATTGAAGCCCGCCCGGTCTCATATGCCGATTGGACGTTCGGCGTATGACTTTGGTCGCAACGTTCCGTGTCCTGCCGAACGGCCGAGCATCATCAACAAAACAGCAGATGGCCACCGCGCCGACAAAAATCTTGCACGCTGTTGCTCCCGCCTTTGCGATTCTTGCGCTGTCGTTCTACGCGCCTGCCGCCCGGACCGGCGCCCAGGCGCTGCCGCGCCTGCTGCCTCCGACACTGTCATCCTGCCGCCGCAACAAGCCCGGCATTGACATTGCAACCCCGGGCTTGCGACACAACAATCTGAGAGCCCAGGGAGTTCTATGTCCAACGCTGACCTTGCCAAGACCATCGACGATGCCTTCGAGAAGCGGGCCGACGTCACGCCCGCGACGAAAGGCGCGATCCGCGACGCGGTGGAGACCGCCCTTGACCTGCTCGACCGCGGCCAGGCGCGCGTCGCCGAGCGCGGTGCGAACGGCGCCTGGACCGTCAACCAGTGGCTGAAGAAGGCGGTGCTGCTGTCGTTCCGGCTCGCCGACAACGCGCAGATGAAAGGCGCGGCCGGCGGCTCCTCGTGGTGGGACAAGGTGCCGACCAAGTTCGAAGGCTGGGGCGACGACCGCTTCAAGGAGGCGGGCTTCCGCGCGGTGCCCGGCAGCGTGGTGCGCCGCTCGGCCTATATCGCGCCGAACGTGGTGCTGATGCCGTCGTTCGTGAACCTCGGCGCCTACGTCGACTCAGGCACCATGGTCGACACCTGGGCGACCGTCGGCTCCTGCGCGCAGATCGGCAAGAACTGCCATCTCTCCGGCGGCGTCGGCATCGGCGGCGTGCTCGAGCCGCTGCAGGCCAATCCGGTGATCATCGAGGACAATTGCTTCGTCGGCGCGCGCGCCGAGGTGGCCGAGGGTGTCATCGTGCGCGAAGGCTCGGTGCTGTCGATGGGCGTCTATCTCGGCGCCTCGACCAAGATCGTCGACCGTGCCACCGGCCAGGTGCTGCAGGGCGAGGTGCCGCCCTATTCCGTCGTGGTCTCCGGCACGCTGCCGGGCAAGCCGTTGCCGAACGGCGAGCCGGGCCCGAACCTCTATTGCGCGGTCATCGTCAAGCGCGTCGACGAGAAGACGCGCGCGAAGACCAGCATCAACGAACTGCTGCGTGACTGAGGAACCACAGTCCGCGGCAATTGTGGTCAACCACTTTCGCCCCACCGGTCAAAGGGGTTAGATTCCCATTGCTGCCTCTTGCACGGGAGCAGGCAATGAATTTTGTCAATTTGTTCATCTCGCCCAGCGGCCGCATCAACCGCGCCAAGTTCTGGATCGCTGTCCTGATCCTTGCCGCGATCGGTGTTCTGTTCGCGGCGATGGTGGTTTTTTCCGGCGAGGGAAAGGGTGCGATCATTGTCAATGCAATCGTGTCGCTGTTGATTGCAGCCGCCGGTATCCTCATCGGCATCAAGCGGCTGCACGATCGCAACAAGTCCGGCTGGTGGATTCTGCTGTTCTACGTTGCGCCTTTTGTCATGCTGTCGATCGGCTATGCGGCCGGTACGGACTCCCTGCCGAGCAACATTCTGGGGCTGCTTGCGCTCGCGATCTACCTGTGGAGCCTGATCGAGCTCGGCTGCCTGAGGGGCACCATCGGCCAGAACAAGTACGGGCCCGACCCGCTTGCACCGGACGTCTTGACCCCGCCGGTGCGGACCCACGCCTGATCCAAGCCCCGCGCATTGACGCGGACGCTGCCGCGCCGGATAAATCCGGCGCATGACAAAACACGCCGATCCCATCGCCATCGCCCGCGACCTGCTGCGCTGCCCTTCGGTGACGCCCACCGAAGGCGGCGCGCTGACCTTGCTCGAAACCGTGCTGAAAAGCGCGGGCTTCAACGTGCACCGCATGACGTTCTCGGAGCCCGGCACCGCCGACGTCGAGAACCTCTACGCCCGGATCGGTACCGGCGCGCCGCATCTGATGTTCGCCGGCCACACCGACGTGGTGCCGCCGGGCGATCCCAAGGCATGGTCGCACGCGCCGTTCTCCGGCGACATCGACAACGGCGTGCTTTATGGCCGCGGCGCGGTCGACATGAAGGGCGCAATCGCCTGCAAGATTGCGGCGACGCTCGACCATCTGGCGGCGAACGGCGGCAAGCCGCAGAAAAACGGCGGGGGCTCGATCTCGTTCCTGATCACCGGCGACGAGGAAGGGGTCGCGATCAACGGCAGCCCCAAGCTCCTGAAGTGGGCCGCGGCGCGCGGCGAGAAGTTCGATCACTGCGTGCTGGGCGAGCCCGGCAACGTCGCCGAGCTCGGCGACACCATCAAGCTCGGCCGCCGCGGCTCGCAGAACGGCGTGCTGGTGGTGACCGGCAAGATGGGCCACGTCGCCTATCCGCACCGGGCCGACAACCCGGTGCGCGGCCTCGTCAAGCTGATGTCGGCGCTGATGGACGAGCCGCTCGACAAGGGCAGCCACAAGTTCGACCCGTCGAATCTCGAATTCACGTCGATCGATATCGGCAATCCGACCGTGAACCTCATCCCCGGCGAGGCGCGGGCGCGTTTCAACATCCGCTTCAACGACTGCCACAACTACGCGTCGCTCAAGGCGCTGGTCGAGCAGCGTGCGGCGAAGGCCGCGGGCGACAAGGTGACATGGCGGATCGAATGGGAACCGTCCAACGCCGACGTGTTCTACACCGAGCCGAGCCCGTTCACCGACGTGGTGATCGGTGCAGTCGCCGAAATCACCGGACAGAAGCCGAAGCTCTCGACCTCGGGCGGCACCTCCGATGCCCGTTTCATCAAGGACTATTGCCCGGTGGTCGAGTTCGGGCTGGTCGGCACCACCATGCACGCCACCGACGAGCGCGTGCCGGTCGCCGACCTCACGACGCTCACCGCGGTCTACCGTCGGATCCTCGATCGGTATTTCGCGTGACGGGCATACCGGCATGAAAGCTTTGGCCCGGCAAAGAGCCGCGCGATGAACCTCGTCCGAATCTATGCCCGCGTGCTCTCGATTCTGGGTAACGAGAAACGCGTGGCGCTGACGCTGGCCACGGCCAATCTCGCGATCGCCGGTTCGCAGTTCATCGAGCCGATGCTGCTCGGACGGGTCATCGATTCGCTGACCGGAAAGCCCGGCGACTGGGGGGCGCTCGCACCACTGCTGATCGCCTGGATCGTGTTCGGCATGTTCAACATCGCCGCCGGCACGCTGATCGCCATGTATTCGGACCGGCTCGCATACCGGCAGCGCTATCGCACGCTGAGCGACTATTTTCAGCACATCCTGCAGCTCCCCCAGGCGTTCCACGGCGACACGCATTCCGGGCGGCTGATGAAGGTGATGCTGCAGGGCACCGATGCCCTGTGGAGCCTGTGGCTCGGCTTTTTCCGCGACCACCTCACCAGCTTCACGCTGTTCTTCGTGCTGCTGCCGGCGTCGATGTTCCTCAACTGGCGCCTGGCGCTGGTGCTGATCGTGCTCACCATCGTGCTCGCCGCGCTGACAGTGTTCGTGGTGCGCAAGACCAACACGCTTCAGTCGCAGGTCGAGGAGCACTATTCGGGCCTCGCCGAGCAGGCCTCCGACGCGCTCGGCAACATCGCGCTGGTGCACAGCTTCGCCCGCGCCGAGGCCGAGGTCACAGGCCTGCGCGGGGTCATCGACAAGCTGCTCGCGGCGCAGATCCCGGTTCTGTCGTGGTGGGCGGTGATCTACATGCTCACGCGCGCATCGACCACCATCGCGGTCCTGCTGATCATCGCCATCGGCGCCTGGCTCAACTTCCAGGGCAAGGCCACGGTGGGCGAGATCGTCACGTTCATGAGCTTCTCGGGGATTCTGATCGACAAGCTGCAGAGCACGATTTCGTTCGTCAACGGACTGTTCACCGAGGCGCCGCGGCTGCGCGAGTTCTTCGACGTGCTCGACACCGTGCCGGCGGTGCACGACCGGCCGCATGCCACCGACCCCGGCCGCGTGCGCGGGCAGGTCGAGTTCCGCGACGTGTCCTTTTCATATGACGGGCGGCAGCCGGCGGTGCGCGACCTGTCGTTCACCGCATCGCCCGGCGAGACGATTGCGCTGGTCGGGCCGACCGGCGCAGGAAAATCGACGGCGCTCGCCCTGCTGCACCGGACCTTCGATCCGCAGTCCGGCTCGATCACCATCGACGGCAGCGACATCCGTGACATGAAGCTCACCGGACTCCGCCGCAACATCGGCGTGGTGTTCCAGGAGGGCCTGCTGTTCAACCGCTCGATTGCCGACAATCTGAAGATCGGCAAGCCCGAGGCCGAAACCGACGAGATCAGGCTCGCGGCGCAGCGTGCCCAGGCGCTGGGCTTCATCGAGAGCGACCGCCATGGCTTCGACAGCCGCGTCGGCGAGCGTGGCCGGCTTTTGTCCGGCGGCGAGCGCCAGCGGCTCGCCATCGCCCGCGCGCTGTTGAAGGACGCGCCGATCCTGATCCTCGACGAGGCCACCAGCGCGCTCGACGCCAAGACCGAAACTATGCTGCTCGCGGCGCTCGACGAGGTGATGAAAGGACGCACCACCTTCGTCATCGCCCATCGCCTTGCGACCGTCCGCAAAGCCGACAAGATCCTGATGTTTCAGGACGGCCGCATCGTCGAAAGCGGGACCTTCGACGAACTCGTGCGCGCCAATGGTCGCTTCGCGGAGCTTGCGCGGGCGCAGTTCATGGCCCCGCCAGCCGAGACTTAGCGCCGCACGTGCGCGCGGCCCTGAGCCGCGGCTGTCCGCTATAGTGCACGTCCCTGCCGCAGGATGCTCGCCATGCATCGTCTCATCCTTGCCATGCGGACCTTCCTGGTCCTCGCCCTGCCCTACTTCCGGTCCGACGATCGGTGGCCCGGCCGCGCCCTGCTGACCGGCGTCATCGCGGCCGAATTCGGCCTCGTCTATGTGGCGGTCGAGGTAACGCGCTGGAACGCGCGCTTCTTCAATGCGCTCGAGCAGCGAAGCTGGGAACTGATGACGCCCGAGCTGTTCTATTTCGGACTCATCGTCGTCGGCGTCGTTCTCGCGGGGATGTCGCAGTATTACTTCGGGCAAGCGCTGACCATCCGCTGGCGTCAATGGATGACGGCGCGGTACGTCGGCATCTGGATGGCGGAAGGCCGGCATTACCGCCAGGGATTCGTCGACCGCAGCGTCGACAACATCCATCTGCGCATCGCCAATGACGTGTTCCTGTTCATCCAGCGGACCCACGAGCTCGGCACCGGGCTGCTCGGCAGCCTCATTGCGCTGCTGTCGTTCGCCTACATGCTGTGGGGCATCTCGGCGATCATGCCGCTGCCGCTGTTCGGCGTCGACCTGTCGTTCCCCGGCTACCTGATCGTGCTGGCGCTGGCGTTTGCCGCGAGCGGCACGCTGATCGGCCACTGGATCGGCAAGCCGCTGATCCCCCTGCAGTTCGACCGGCAGCGCTACGAATCCGATTTCCGGTTTGCCATCGCGCGCGTCACCGACCATGCGGAGCCGGTCGCGCTGATGGGCGGCGAGGCGGTCGAGCGCGCCGAATTGCGCCGCCGTTTTGCCGCGCTGGTGGTCAACTGGGTGGACCTGATCAAGCGCGAGACGAAGCTGGTGGGCTTCAGCGCCGGTTACGCGCAGGTGTCGGTCGCGGTGCCGACGCTGATCGGCATGCCCGCCTACCTCGCCGGCGCGATTCCGCTCGGCACTCTCATTCAGGGCGGGCTGGCGTTCAACCGCGTCGAGGGTGCGTTCGGATTTTTCCTGGCGATGTACCGCAAGATCGCCGAATGGAAGGCGGTCATCGACCGCCTGGCGCAGTTCGAAGCCTCGATGGTCGAGGTGGACCGCACCGACCACCCCGGCATGGCCATCCGGCTGACCCCCTCGCGGGACGGCCGCGTGGCGGTCAACAACCTCGTCTTGCGCGCGGTGAACGACAGCGACGTCGCACGTATCCCGGACCTGCAGCTCGCGCCGGGCGATCGCGTGCTCGTGAACGGGTCTTCCGGCGCGGGCAAATCATGCCTGTTGCGGGCCATCGCCGGGATCTGGCGCTTCGGCGAAGGCACGGTGTCGCGGCCGCCCGGCCTGCGGGTTCTCGCCTTGCCGCAACGGCGCTATTTTCCGCTCGGCACGCTGCGACAAGCGTTGACCTATCCGACGCCCGCGGAACAGTTTACCGATGCGGAGATCGGCGCCGCCATGGAAGCCGCGGGAATCGGCCGGCTGGCGCACCGGCTCGAGGAAGAGGCGGACTGGAGCATGGTTCTGTCAGGGGGCGAGCAGCAGCGGATCGGCTTTGCCCGGGTGCTGCTGCACCGGCCCGACCTGATTCTGCTCGACGAGGCGGTGTCGACCTTCGAAGACGCCGATGCGCGCGATCTTTACCGCATGCTGTTCGAGAAACTGCCGCAGGCCACCGTCATATCGGTCGGCCGCTCCTCGGTTCTCGCCGCCCTCCACCGCCGCATTTTCGATCTCGCCGGCTTGGCGCAAGCCTCGCTCAGACCCTCATCCGCCGCCGTGCCCGCTGGCGCGCCGGCCGCACCATGAGTTCACATCCGGGAGAGCAACGATGCTGAAGATGAACTACTGGACGGACAGCTGGAACCTGCATGTCGATGTCTGTCCCTGCGACGTCCATTGCAACGACTGGATCGCCAAGAAGAAGCTCAAGAACAAGCTGATCTATCATTTCGGCACCGGCCTGCATCACGTGCTCGGCATCAAGCAAGCAACCAACAAGTCCGGGAATAACGTGTTCGCGATCACGGCATCGAAGGAGGAATACGATTCCTACGTCGAGCTTGCGACCACCAAGGCGCAGATCAGCAAGGGCTACCTCACCTATTTCGGCGACATCTATCTATCGAACCCGAAGCTTCTGCCCGAGTTCGATATCGTGACCATGTTCCACCTCTGCGAGTTCTTCTTCCCGAACACGGCGAGCAAGGCTTATGGCGGGATGGACGACGTCAAGCTGCTCGACATGTTCACGGCCAAGACCAAGCCGGGCGGCTACATCCTGTTCTATACAAAGTCGATGGCCTTCCATAAGGCGGAGCCGATCATCAAGAAGTGGGAGAAGAAGGGTAAGGTCAAGCGCGTCGGCGAGTTCAAGACGCTGCTGGTGTTCCAGAAGAAGAGATAGCGGCGCTCAGTAGTCCACTCGCACCAGGTATAAACCTTCCGGCGGTGCAACAGGCCCGCAGGCCGCGCGGTCGCGTGCCTGCAGCGCGCGCCACAGATCGGCTGGCTGCCACTTGCCGTCGCCGACCAGCACGAGCGAGCCGACCATCGAGCGCACCTGATTGTGCAGAAATGAGCGGGCGACGGCGGTGATGTGAACCTCCTCGCCCGCACGCCACACGTCGAGCCGGTCGAGCGTCTTCTCCGGCGACTTGGCCTGGCATTCGGTCGAGCGAAACGTCGTGAAGTCGTGCTTGCCGATCAGCTGCTGGGCGGCAGCGTGCATCGCTTCCACATCGAGCCGGCGCGGCACCCGCCAGGCGCGACCGCGCTCCAGCGCCAGATCAGGACGGCGGTTGCCGATGCGGTAGAGATAGTGACGGCGCAGCGCCGAGCGCCGCGCGTCGAAATTGGCTGCGACCTTTTCAGCCGAGAGCACCGCGACCGGATGCGGCCGCAGATGCGCGTTGATCGCGTCGCGCACGGTGTCGGTCTCGCGCTCGGTCGAAAGGTCGAAATGCGCCACCTGGCCAATGGCGTGGACGCCCGCGTCGGTGCGGCCCGCGCCCTGCACCATGACCTTCTCGCCGCTGAACGCCTCGATCGCGGCCATCAGCGCGCCCTGCACCGACAGGTCCTTCTCCTGAAGCTGCCAGCCGACGAAAGGCCCGCCGTCATATTCGACGATGATCTTGTAGCGCGGCATAGTTCACGACATGGGTTCAGAGACCGTCGAAGGCGCTCGGATAGGACACCTGGCCGGCCTTCGGCGCATCCGGCGCAAGCGTCAGCGCCTGAAAGTAGGGCCCGGCGTAGCGCGACACGAAGCCTTCCATTACCGTGAAGCCGAAGCGGCCATAATAGGCCGGATCGCCGAGCACGAACACGAGCCGCTCGGCGCGGTCCGTGAGGCGGGCGAGACCGTCGCGGATCAGCGCGCCACCGATGCCCCGGCGCTGCAGCGGCGGCGAAACGCCGACCGGCGCGAGGCCCACCACGGGCACGTTGCGCTCATGGAGCTGAAGCACCAGCCGGGGAAACCCGACGTATCCTGCGATGCCTTCGCTGTTCTCGGCGACGAGCGACAGGACGAAATCGCCATCGGCACGCAGTCGTTCGACCACCTTCGACTCAGTCTCGCCGCCGAACGCGGCATCGAGCAACGCACGCACGCTCGCGGCGTCCTCCGGACGCTCCGGACGGATGTTCAGAGCTTCGCTCATGCGAGCCGCGTGCCGGCCTTCACCGGCGCGCCGCGCAGGAAGTCTTCCGCGCGCATCGGCTTGCCGCCGGCCTTCTGCAGCTCGACGATCCGCACCGCGCCGCTTAAGCAGGCAATCGTCAGGCGATCGTCGAGCACGGTGCCCGGCGTACCGCTGCCTTCGCCCCGGGCGCTGCGCAGTACCTTGATGCGGTCCTTGCCCAGCTCGAACCAGGCGCCGGGGAATGGCGCGAGCCCGCGCATGTGATCATGTACGTTGTTCCACGGCCGGTCCCAGTCGATCCGGGTCTCACCCTTGTCGATCTTCGCCGCGTAAGTAACGCCTTCCGCGGGCTGCGGCGTGAACGTCAGCCGGCCCTGCTCGAGCTCGGAGATTGCCCGCGCCATCAGCTTAGCGCCGCGCGGCGCCATGGTGTCGTGCAACTCGCCCGCGGTCATCGCCACGCCGATCGGAATGCGCTCGATCAGCGCCATGTCGCCGGTGTCGAGGCCCTCGTCCATCTTCATCACCGTGACGCCGGTCTCGGCATCGCCCGCCATGATGGCGCGGTTGATCGGCGCTGCGCCACGCCAGCGCGGCAGCAGCGACGCATGCAGGTTGAAGCAGCCGTGTTGCGGCGCGTTGAGGATCGGCTTCGGCAGGATCAGGCCATACGCGACAACCACCGCGGCATCGGCGTTGTGCGCGGCAAAGGCCGCCTGCTCCTCGGCGCCCTTGAGCGAAGCGGGCGTGAACACCGGGATGCCAAGCCGCCGCGCCTCACGCTCGACCGGCGACGGCACCAGCTCAAGCCCGCGGCGGCCGCCGGGCTTCGCCGCGCGCGTATAGACCGCGGCGATCTTGCGGCCGCTGCCTGCAAGCTCCAGAAGCGTCGGCACAGCGAAATCGGGCGTGCCCATGAACACGAGGCGAAGCGGCATAAAAACTACTCCGCCGCGCGCTTGCCGGCCTGCTTGAACTGCTTGGTGAATTTCTTGATGACGCGGTCGCGCTTCAATTTGGAAATATGGTCGATGAAGAGAACGCCGTTGAGGTGGTCGATCTCATGTTGCAGGCAGGTGGCGAGCAGGCCGTTCGCCTCCATCTCCTGCTCCTTGCCGTCGAGATCGAGATATCTGACCTTCACCTCGGCCGGGCGCTCGACCTCCTCGTAGTATTCCGGAATCGAGAGGCAGCCCTCCTCGTGGACGTTCTTGGTCTCGGACTTCGCGACCAGCTCCGGATTGATGAACACGCGCGGCTGCTTCGGCTCGTCCTTTTTGGCGAGGTCCATGGTGACGACCCGCACCGGCTCGCCGATCTGGATCGCTGCGAGCCCGATGCCGGGGGCCTCGTACATGGTCTCGAACATGTCCTCGACGAGCTTTTTGGTCGCCGCGTCGATCTTTGCCACAGGCTTGGAGACCTGCCGCAGCCGCTTGTCCGGCAAAATGAGGATTTCTCGCAGCGCCATATGGTTACACGCCAATGCCTTGCACCGTTGGCCGCGATTTAAGGGCTGGACTTCGGCGGGTCAATGTGTTCTCTGTTTGTTCCTTTGAGATTCTGGTCGACAGGGCTTCGCCGGTCCGAAGGGCAAAAGCCGAATCGCGTAAAGACAGCATCATGGAAACCGCCATCCTCGTCGCGCTCGGTCTGGTCGTGGGGCTCGCCATCGCGGGTCTCGCCGTGTTCGTCGCGCGGACCCGGATGCCAGCCGAAGACCCCACCGCGGCGCAGCGCGCCGCCGAGCAGGCCGCCGCCGCGCAACTCGCCGATCAGCGGATCGTCGAGCTCGGCGCCCGGGTGCAGGCGATGGGCGAGCTTCTCGCCAAGGCGCAGACGCAGTTGCAGAGCTCGGTGCACGAGCGGCTCGACGCGGTGACCCAGCACCTCGGCACCTCGGTGCAGAACGCGACCAGGCACACCACCGAGAACCTGCAGAAGCTCAACGAGCGCCTGGCCGTCATCGACAACGCGCAGCGGAACCTGACCGACCTCGCCTCGCAGGTCACCTCGCTGCAAAGCGTCCTGACCAACAAGCAGTCGCGCGGCGCGTTCGGCCAGGCGCGCATGGAATCGATCGTGCAGGACGGCCTGCCGAAGGGCGCCTACGAATTCCAGTACACGCTCTCCAACCGCACCCGCCCGGACTGCTGCGTGTTCATGCCCGACAAGCGGCCGCTCATCATCGACGCGAAGTTTCCGCTGGAGGGCGTCACCGCTTTTCGCGAAGCCAAGTCTGACGACGAGAAGCGGCTCGCCACGCAACGGCTGCGTCAGGACGTGACGCGGCACTTCAGCGAGATTGCGGAAAAGTATCTGATCCCGGGCGAGACGCACGAGATGGCGCTGATGTTCGTGCCGTCGGAATCGGTCTATGCCGAGATTTACGACAACTTCGACGATCTCGTGCAAAAGGCCTATCGCGCGCGTGTGGTGATGGTCTCGCCGGCGCTGCTGATGCTGGCGATCCAGGTGGTGCAGCAGATCCAGAAAGATGCGCGGATGCGCGAGGCCGCCGACCAGATCCGCGACGAGGTCGGCCACCTGATGGGCGACATCGGCCGGCTCGGCGACCGGGTCCGCAAGCTGCAGCAGCACTTCAACCAGTCGAACGAGGATGTCCGGCAGGCGCTGATCTCGATCGAGAAGATCGAGACGCGCGGCGAGCGCATCCGGCAGGTCGAGGTCGGCGAGTTGGAAGAGGCGAGCGACGACATCGGCCCGATGCGGCGGCTCGGCGCGGCGGAGTGAATTTTGCTTTCCGGTGCGGATTGGCTAGAACAGCCGCCGACCCGCGGGGAACTCCGGAATGACCGCAGCGGCTGAAACCAAGCCGGCGAAACCCACCTGGACCGAAGCCTTCGCGGTTTACCTGAAGCCGCGCGTGCTAATCGTGCTGTTTCTCGGCTTTTCCGCGGGCCTGCCGCTCGCGCTGTCGGGTTCGACGTTGTCGGTGTGGATGCGCGAGGCGGGCGTCGATCTCGGCACCATCGGGCTGTTCACGCTGGTCGGCACGCCCTACACCATCAAGTTCCTGTGGGCGCCGGCCGTCGACGCGCTCGACGTGCCGGTGCTCTCGGCCTGGCTCGGCCGTCGTCGCGGCTGGCTCGTGCTGTCACAGCTTCTGATGATGGCGGCGATCATCCTGCTGGCGCTATGCAACCCGAAAATCTCTCCCTGGTATCTGGTGTTCGGCGCGGCGCTGCTGGTCGCCGCCGCCTCCGCCACGCAGGACATCGTCATCGACGCCTTCCGGATCGAGAGTCTCGACACCAGCGAGCAGGCAGCCGGCATGGCGTCTTACGTCGCGGCCTACCGCGTCGGCATGCTGGTCTCGACCGCGGGCGCGCTGTTCATCGTCACCGGCTTCGAGGACTTCGGCTTCGGCAAGGATCTCGCCTGGTCGCTCGGCTATGTCACCATGGCGGCGTTTGTCGGGATCGGCGTCGTCACGGCGCTGCTTGCGACCGAGCCCGCACGCTCGGCGCCGGTCAGCGCCGAGCACGAGAAGCACGCCGCCGACAACCCGTTGCTGCGCGTCATGCAGACCGCGATCAGCGCCTTCTCTGAATTTCTCACCCGCGAGATGGCCCTGGTCGCGCTGGCTTTCGTCATCCTCTACAAGTTCTGCGATGCCTTCGCCGGCGCAATGACGACGCCGTTCGTGATTGATTTGGGTTTCACCCGCAACGACTACGCCGCTATCGTCAAGGGCGTGGGCCTTGCCGCCACGCTGATCGGCGGCTTTGCCGGCGGCTTCGTCGCCCGCGCCTATCCGCTCGCAACCAGCCTTTGGATCGGCGCATTCCTGCAGATGGCGTCGAACCTGGTGTTCACCGGCCTGGCCTTTGCCGGACAGAGCTACTGGGCGCTGACCGCCGCCATCATCGCCGAGAACTTCACCGGCGCGATCGGCACCGTGATCTTCGTCGCTTATCTCTCGGCGCTGTGCCAGTCGCCGCTGCATACGGCGACGCAATATGCGCTTTTGACCGCGCTCTCTGCCGTGGGCCGCACCTATCTCTCGTCCGGTGCCGGATTTTTCGCCGAAGCCGCCGGCTGGATCTGGTTCTTCACGCTGAGCGCGCTGACCGCGCTGCCGAGCCTCGCACTGCTGTGGTGGCTGCAGGTGCGAGGGCATTTCGACCGGCTCGGGCCGGCGAAGGTTACGTCCGCCGACGACTAAAGCGGCGTCCGGCTCCGGATCGCCGCCGACAGCGTGCCCTCGTCGAGATAGTCGAGCTCGCCGCCGACCGGCACGCCGTGCGCAAGGCGCGTCACCGTGACGTTCGCATCGTGCAACAGATCGGTGATGTAGTGCGCCGTGGTCTGGCCGTCGACCGTGGCGTTGAGCGCGAGCACGACCTCATTCACCTCGGGATCGTGCGCCCGCGTGATCAGCGCGTCGATGGTCAATTCCGCAGGCCCGACGCCATCGAGCGGCGACAGCGTGCCGCCGAGCACATGGTAGCGCGCGTTCAGCACACCTGCGCGCTCCAGTGCCCACACGTCGGCGACGTCCGCCACGACGATGATCACCGAGCGGTCGCGCCGCACGTCCGTGCAAACCGTGCAAGGATCGATGGTGTCGATATTGCCGCAGGTCTTGCAGACGACAATCTTGTCGATCGCGGTCTGCAGCGCCGCGGCAAGCGGCGCCATCAGCGGCTCGCGCTTCTTGATCAGGTGCAGCGCCGCGCGCCGCGCCGAGCGGGGCCCAAGCCCCGGCAGGCGCGCCAGCAACTGGATCAGGCGCTCGATCTCAGGTCCGGCAGTGGATTTGGGCATCGCTATGCTTGGAGTAGATAGTCGAAGTTATTCGTCATGGCCGGGCTTGTCCCGGCCATCCACGCCTTTCTTTTGAAGCCAGACGTGGATGCCCGCCGCAAGCGCGGGCATAACGACGGTTAGACCCGCAAATTGGCCAATCAGAACAGCTTCAGTCCCGGCGGCAGCGGCAGGCCGCCGGTCAGCGACTTCATCTTTTCCTGCATCACCGTCTCGGCCTTGCGGCGGCCGTCGGCGTGGGCCGCGACCAGCAGGTCCTCGAGGATTTCCTTTTCCTCGGCCTTCATCAGCGAGTCGTCGACCTTGACGCCCTTGAGCTCGCCCTTGGCGGTGAGCGTCACCGTCACCATGCCGCCGCCGGCCGTGCCCTCGACCTCGATCCGGTCGAGCTCGGCCTGCATCTCCTGCATCTTGCTCTGCAGCTGAGCGGCCTGCTTCATCAGGCCCATCATGTCGCCGAGTGCCATGTTTCTACCCGCTAGTCGTCGCGTTCCCAGTTGTCGCCGAAGCCGTCCTCGTCGGACAGTGGAATGTCCGGATCGGGCAGCGGCGGAAGCGGCATATCCTGCGCGATGTCCTTCTGGCCGCGCACGCCGACAATCTCCGCGCCGGGAAATCGTTCCAGCACCGCCTTGACCAGCGGATCGGCGCGCACGCCGATCTCGAGCTCGGCCTTCTGCGCATCGGCCACGGATTTCAGCGTCGGCGCGCCCTGCTCGCGCGAGATCACCACCACCCACGGCCGGCCGGTCCATTGCTGCAGCTTGCGCGACAGATCGTTGACCAGCACCTTGGATGCGGACGGCTCCAACGCGATCTCGAGCTGACCGTCCTCGAGACGGACCAGCCGCATGTCGCGCTCCAGCGCGAGCTTCATCTGGATGTCGCGCTTGTCGGCGGCAAGCGCCACAAGCTCGGCAAACGTGCGGATGGCGAGTGCAGGCGCGCCTTGCGGCTGCGGCACAGACTGAGCCACTGGATCGCCCGCCGGACGCGCCACGGCCGCAGCGCGGGGCGCGCCGCGCGGCGTGTCATAGCGCGGCGCATGAGCCGAAGCGGGGGCCGGAGCCACCGAGGCCGCGCCCGAACCCGCCGATGCCCCGCCATTGCCTTGCAGCTGTGGCGACGCGCCACCGCCATTGTCGATCGCGCGGATCGCTTCGTCGGGCGTCGGCAGATCGGCGACGTAAGCGATCCGCACCAGCACCATCTCGGCGGCGGCGAGCGGCCGTCCGGCCTCCTCCACCTCGGCTGTGCCCTTGAGCAGCATCTGCCAGGTGCGCGAGAGCACGCGCATCGACAGCGACAGCGCCATCGCGCGGCCCCGGGTGCGCTCGGCCTCGCCGAGCGAGACATCGTCGGCGACCGACGGCACCACCTTCATGCGGGTCACGAAATGCGTGAACTCGGCGAGGTCCGCGATCACCACCGCGGGATCAGCGCCAATGTCATACTGCTCGCGCAGCTCCTTGAGCGCGGCGGCAACGTCGCCCTTCATCAACGCTTCGAACAGATCGATGATGCGGGTGCGGTCGGCGAGCCCGAGCATCTGCCGCACGTCCTCGGCGCGGACCTTGCCCGCGGCGTGCGCGATCGCCTGATCCAGCAACGACAGTGAATCGCGCACCGAGCCTTCGGCCGCTCGCGCGATCAGCGCCAGCGCCTCCTGCTCGACCTCGATCCCTTCCTTGCCGGCGATGCTGCCGAGATGCGTCACCAGCGTCGCCGCGTCGATCCGGCGCAGGTCGAAGCGCTGGCAGCGCGACAGCACGGTCACCGGCACCTCCCGGATCTCGGTGGTCGCGAAGATGAACTTGGCGTGCGGCGGCGGCTCCTCGAGCGTCTTCAACAGCGCGTTGAACGCCGCGGTCGACAGCATGTGCACTTCGTCGAGGATGTAGACCTTGTAGCGCGCGTTGACCGGCGCATAGCGGATCGCGTCGTTGATTTGCCGCACGTCGTCGACGCCGTTGTGCGAGGCGGCGTCCATCTCGATCACGTCGATGTGCCGGCTCTCCATGATCGCCTGGCAGTGCAGGCCGAAGGTCGGCAGGTTGATGGTCGGGCCCTTCACCGAGCCGTCCGG
The DNA here is from genome assembly GCA_019746355.1 of Xanthobacteraceae bacterium. The sequence continues at coordinate 34,213 of JAIESC010000057.1, forward strand.
CAATTCGTAGTTGAGCGCGCGGGCGAGGATGCGGGCGGTGGTTGTCTTGCCGACGCCGCGTACGCCGGTGAGGATCCAGGCCTGCGGGATGCGCCCAGTCTCGAACGCGTTCGAGATGGTGCGGACCATCGCCTCCTGGCCGATCAGGTCGGCGAAATTGGACGGGCGGTATTTGCGCGCCAGCACGCGATAAGACGCCGCCGCGGCGTCGCCGCTTAGCCCGCCCAGTTCCAGGCCCGCCTGAGCGGCCTTGTCGCGCTTGGTGGCGTCGTTCATGCCCTGTGGCTTGGTCCGTCACAAAAGCCGGGACTTGGTTCTTCGATCTGCCCGGCCGTCCATCTTACGCCCCGACAGGCCAAAGCGCCGCATGAATGCGCGGGCCATCCCCACTCCGTCTGGGGCGATCACACGCGCCAGACAATATGGCGGTGAATGGGTGGGAGGCTGACGAGCGACCCGATCCGTGCTCGTTAGGGCTGCTTCCTTCCGGACCTGACCCGGTTGGCGAGTGGCTCGTCCACCGCCAACCTCCCGGCCCCTATATCGGCTGTCCGGCCGGGCAAAGCAAGCGGCGGGAACCCATCGCCTTTCCTCCCCGGCCCCTCCGGCTAATATCCCCCGCCATGAACCATGACCCTCGCTCCGACGGCTGGGCGCTCGATCCCCTGCTCCAGCGCGACACCACGCCGGTCGGCGACCTGCCGCTCTGCCGCGTGCTGCTGATCAACGACGCCAACTATCCGTGGATCCTGCTGGTGCCGCGGCGGCGCGACACGGTCGAGATCATCGACCTCGAATACATCGAGCAGGCGCAGCTCATGACCGAGGTCAGCCACGCCTCGCGCACGCTCAAGGCGATGACCCGCTGCGACAAGATCAACGTCGCGGCGCTGGGCAATGTGGTTCCGCAGCTTCATGTGCACGTCATCGCCCGCTCACGCGGCGACGCGGCCTGGCCGAAGCCGGTGTGGAACGTTGTGCCGGCGCAGGACTACGCCCCCGCCGCGCGGGAGAAGCTTGTTGCGACGCTGCGCGAGAACCTGACGCTCACAGGTTTCGCGTCATAGCGAAGAGCCCCAGCCGCAGCGCGTGGCGCGCTTGAACAATTCGCCGTCGCGGCGCGAGAACAGCTGCTCGCCCACCGATCCGTCCGGACGGCAGAGCTTCAGCGTGACGCGGCCGCTGCCCTTTCGCGGCCAGGCAATGACGCGGGCGCCTGCCGCGGGCGCGGGCTTTCGCGACAGCGCCACATAGCTGAACTTCTCGTCTTCCCAAGGCACCACGCCGCCCTTGGCCTGCCGATGCAGCCGCGAGCGCGCGACGCGCTCCGCGAAATGGCACCAGTCCGGCGCCACGAGCGGGCAGTCGCGTGCGTGGGGACATGGCGCAATCACATACGCACCGCGCTCGATCAGCTGGCGGCGCGCGGCGAGCACCCGCTGCCAGCCGGCCGGCGTTCCTGGCTCAACGATGACCAGCGTGTCGCCGGTCGCCTGCCACAGCCGGTCCAGAACCTGTGGCCGAGACTCAGGGGCAAGCTCGTTCAGCACATAAGCCATCGCGACCAGATCGCGCGGCGCGCCATCGATGGGGTCCGCCGCGATATCCGCACCGCGCCAGGTGCTGCGGGGCAGGCCGGCGTCCGCCGCGAGCGCCTCGCCGCAGGCGCGAAAGACCGGGCTCGCCTCGACCAGCAGCGCGTCGCCGAGATCAGGCCAGCAATCGGCCGCGGCCCACAGCGCAGTGCCGGGACCCGCGCCGATATCGAGCACGGTCCTGGGCGCAAAATCCGGGCGGGCAACGGCCACGGCGGCAAAGCCCGCGCGGACCGCCGCATAGGTCGCCGGCAGACGTACCGCAAGGTAGGCGAGCGCATCCCGATGGCTTCCGACGTGCAGCGCGCCGTCGCGCCGCTCTTCACGGTAGCGCCGGGAAAGCGCCGCGGCCGTCGCTGCGAGGTCGGCAAGCGGAATCCCGCTCAACGCACGGTCGACGGCCTGGCGCAACAGGGGTGGCAATTCCATCGGGTCCTAGAATAAAACGGCGGCGTGGAAACTGCCAACGAAGCCCGACTGCCGGCGGCCCTATTGCGATGAATGCGCATGCGACAACGCCCATCGCACTGCCGGAGCGGCCGCGCATTCTGGTGATCTCGCTGCGGCGGATCGGCGATCTGCTGCTGACCACGCCGCTGATCCGGAGCCTGCGCCGCGCCTGGCCGAAGGCAACCATCGACGTGCTGGCGCTGCCCGGTCCGGCGGAGATCGTCGAAGGCAACCCCGACATCGACCGGATCGTTCTGATGCAAGGCGGGCAATCGCTGAAGCTCGCGCGCCAGCTGTTCAAGCGCTACGACCTCGCCGTGTCGACCCAGACCGGCGACCGGCCGACGTTGTTTGCGATCCTCGCCGGCCGGCAGCACGCCGGCCTCGTCGCCGATGACGGCAAGCCCGGCGACCGGATCAAGCGTGCCATGCTGCATCGCAAGTCCCCGATGACGCCGAAGCTCCATCAGGTCGAGCAGTTGATGCGGCTTTGCGACACGCTCGGCATTGCGCGCGTGCCGGAGATGGTTTGCCCGGCGGCGTCCGAGCCGCCGGGCGTTTCACCGGGCGAAAACTACGCCGTGGTCCATGCCGCGCCGATGTTCCGCTACAAGCAGTGGACCGCGGAAGGCTGGCGGGTGCTCGCCGCGGGGCTGCGCCAGCGTGGCCTTGACGTCGTTGCGATCAGCGGACCGGGCGCGGAGGAGCGCCGGTATCTCGATGCGGTGTGGCAGGGCACCGTCCGGCTCCATCAGTTTTCCTGGTCGCAGAACACTGCGCTGCTCAAACGCGCGCGCGTCTATGTCGGGCCCGACACCTCGGTGAGCCATCTCGCCGCCGCGACCGGCTGCCCGACAGTGACGCTGTTCGGGCCCATGGACCCGCGCGTTTGGGGGCCGTGGCCGGCCGGCGGCATGGCCGAGCCGTGGGCCGCAAGCGGCACGATCCAGAATCGCGGCAATGTGTGGATCGTGCAGAACCCGCTGCCGTGCCTGCCGTGCACCTTCGAGGGCTGGGAGCGGCACATCGACAGCGCGAGCGTTTGTCTTGAAGAGCTTGCCGCCGAGCAGGTGCTGGCGGCGGTCGATCAGGCGCTCGCGAAGACGCCGCCGCGCGCCGCCGTGGCTTGACCCGTTCCACCGGCCGTTTCAATGTCCGCCCCGATGTCCCCGCCCTTCGACCTCGGCCCACGGCCGCATCTGGGTTACACCCAAAGCAAAATCGATCGCGTCGCCGAGCGGCGTCTCGACCAGGATTGGCTGGCCGGGCGGTTCACCGACGCAGGCACGCGCGCCTTTGTGATCGGCGGCGAGTTGATCGTGCTCAAGGCCGGCAACGGCGTGAGCGACCCGCTGTTCACGGCCGAGCAGGCGCGTTCGCTCGCCCCGCTCGCGGAAACCGTGTTCCTCGGCCTGTTCGACGGCGAGGCGCGCTTCGGCATCGGCATCACGCAGGCCAGCGCCGAAGCGCTGAAAACGCGCAACGATCTGGTGGTGACCGACCTGCGCTCGATCGCCATTCAGGGCCTGGTCGCGCCCGAGCATCTGCCGCCACTCGCCGAAGCCAAGGCCATGCTGCACTGGCACGCGCGCCACCGCTTCTGCTCGAACTGCGGCGCGCCGACAGATCTCGTCGAAGCCGGCTGGAAACGCACCTGCCCCGCTTGCAAAGGCGAGCATTTTCCGCGCACCGATCCGGTGGTGATCATGCTCACGGTGAGCGGGGATAAGGGCCTGCTCGGCCGTTCCGGCCGCTTTGCTGCCACGATGTGGTCGTGTCTTGCTGGCTTTGTGGAACCCGGCGAAGCGATCGAGGATGCCGTGCGGCGCGAAACGCTCGAAGAGGCCGGCGTCAAATGCGGGCGCGTGAAGTATCTGTACTCGCAGCCGTGGCCGTTTCCGATGTCGCTGATGATCGGTGCCCATGCCGAGGCGCTGAACGACGACCTGACCATGGACCAGAACGAGCTCGTGGGGCTGCGCTGGTTCAGCAAGGATGAATGCGCGGCCATGCTGATGCGCAAGCATCCGGAAGGCCTCACCTGCCCGCCGCCGGTCGCCATTGCCCACCACATCATCCGAAGCTGGGTCGAAAGCGATGGCCCCATCTTCTAGTCCGCCCGCCGTCCTGTGCGTCGGCATCGCCGTGCAGGACATCGTGTTCCGCGTGGCCCAGTTTCCGCCGCCTGGCAGCAAGTGCATGACCAACGAATTCGCGGTCATCGCCGGCGGCTGCGCGGTGAATGCCGCGATCGCCGTGGCGCGGCTCGGCGGCAAGGCCTCCTATGCCGGGCCGCTCGGCCATCCGGGCGATACCGTCAGCAATCAGCTGATCGATCAGTTGACCCGCGAGGGCGTCGGCACGATCGGCGTGGTGCGAGTGCCCGAGGCGACCGCGCCGGTGTCCGGCATCATGGTCGACGGCACGGGCGAACGCATGATCGCGACCTATCGCGACAAGCGGATCGAGAGCGCGCGGATTGCCGATCCCGACCGTCTGGTCGCCGGCATATCGGTGCTGCTCGCCGACAACCGCTTTCCGCATCTGGTGCGGCCGGTTTGCGAAGCGGCGCGGCGGCGCGGCATTCCGGTGGTGCTCGACGCCGACCGGCCGACGGTCGAGGACGATCCGCTGTTCCTCATCCCGACGCATGTGGTGTTTTCGTCGGAGTGCCTGCGCGCCACGACCGGCCAGGAGGACCTCGCGGCCGGGCTCTTGCGGATGACGGCGCACACCAATGCGTTTCTCGCGGTCAGCGACGGGTCCGGCCCGGTCCGCTACATCGCGCGCGGCGCGGTCCGGACCATGCCGGTGTTCCAGGTCAATGCGGTCGACACGCTGGCCGCGGGCGACGTGTTCCATGCCGGTATGGCGCTGGCGCTGGCGGAAGGCCGCGATGAATTGACCGCCATGCGGTTCGGGTCCGCTGCGGCGGCCATCAAATGCTCCCGCTTCGGCGGCAGCATGGGCGCGCCCAAGCGCGCCGAGGTCGATGCGCTGATGGCGCAGACCGCCGCGTAGACAGCTATTTCCTCTGCACCGACGGGCATGGCGCGCCGCAAGGCGCGCAGGCACCCGCGAAATCCTCCGGCGACATCGGTCGCCCGCTCGACGGCGAGGTCAGATGATCGGCCAGCACCGCGGTGATGCCGAGCAGAAACACGATGGCATAGACCAGGCGCACGGGCTTACTCGCGTGACAGGCCGAACAGCGGCCGGAGCTTGATGCCGATGAAGCAGCCGGGCAGCGCGGCGGCAAACCACACCCAGCCGTGCAGCGAGCCCGAGGCGATGCCGCCGACGAAGGCGCCGATGTTGCAGCCGAAGCCGAGCCGCGCGCCCCAGCCCATCAGCAGCCCGCCGATTGCGGCCGCGGCGAGCGATTTGAACGGCGGCCAGGCATTGCGCGCGAATGGCGCTGAGGCTGCGGCTGCGGCCATCGCGCCGAAGATCATGCCCAAATCCGTGAGGCTCGAGGTGTCGCTGAGGATCGAATCGCCAAGCGCCCGTTTCGGCCCCGGCCATTGCCAGAACTCCGCACCGGAGAAATCGAAGCCCACGAGCGCGGCGAGCTTGGCGCCCCAGACGGTAAAGCCGAAGGTCACGCTCCAGGGGTGATGGCCCGCGACAAACACACCGATCGAGAGGAGCCCGATCAGCACCGCGCCGATGACGATCCGCCGTGATGGCGCAAACGACGCGCCGCGGCGTCGGGCGATGGCAATGCCGGCGATGGCGGCGGCGGCAAGACTTGCCCAGGTGATGATGAGGCCGCCCCAGGCGCCGAGATAGTCCGCAGCGAGGATCGGATCGACGCCGCCGAGCCGCAGGAACGCTGGCAGATGCAGGCTGCCGATAACGCTGCCGGCGATGAAGAATGCGAGCGTGATGATCATGCGGCCCGAGCCGCCACCCACGGTGTAGAGCGTGCCCGAGCCGCAGCCGTTGGCGAGCTGCATGCCGATGCCGAACACAAAAGCGCCGATGATCAGCGATGGCCCGAGCGGCGCCATCGCACCGCCAAAGCCCGGCACGAGCTTGGCGACCGGAATGATTGCGGCGGCAGCGATGGCGATCAGCAGCAGTCCGCCAAGGAATCCGTCCGCTTGGCCGCGCACGATCAGCCGCCGCCACGACGCGGTGAAGCTGAACTCGGCCCTGAGGAACACGGCGCCGAGCGCAAAGCCGAGCACGATCAGCGCTGCGGCCGCAGGCTGGCCGTCGATCAGCACCAGCGCGATCAGCACCGCCGCGGCCAGCACCGAAGCGATCAGAAACGGCCAGTCGAGGCGCGGCAGGCGCGCCGCCGCACCGGCTTCAGTGGCAAGACTGCTCATGATCTTCCCTGCGTGAGACGGACGCTCAGGAGCCGAAGCCAAGCGCCTTCTTTACATCATCCCAGCGGGTGCGCGAGGAGGCAACCGGGCGGCGCGCGTCGGCGGTCCATTCGACCATCGAGCCGTCATAGAGCCGCACGTCGGGGCGGCCGAGCACCACCGACAGCACGAACCAGTTGGTCGCGGCCCAGTGCCCGGTGTTGCAATAGGAGACGACCGGCCCCTCCGGCAGCTTCGCCGCGATGGCGGCAAGCTCGGCCTTGGCGCGAAGCTTGTTGGTCGCGGGATCGTAGAACGTCGCGCTGTCGAGATTGATCGCACCGGGGATATGACCGTAAGCCTTCGATGCCGGCGCCTTCTGCCGGCCCTCAAAGAAGCTCGCGGGGCGCGCGTCGAGGAGCGTCGCGTGGGCGTTGCGCTCGACCGCCTCGATCTCGGCGAGTAGCGAATCGTCCGGCTTGGCCGAGAAAATCTTCGGCGACGGCGGGTTCTGGCCGGACTCGACCGGCAGCGACGCCGCCTGCCAGGCGACAAAGCCGCCGTCGAGGATCGACACCGCCGGATGACCCGCGGCCTTCAGCGTCCAGTAGACGCGCGCGGCCGAGCCGAAGTCGGTGGCGCTGACGCCCGCCGGCACGATCACCACGTGACTGTCCTCGTCGATGCCGGTCTCGCCCATCAGCTTCTCGAGCTGCGCCACGGTCGGCAGCATGAACGGCACGCCGTTGCGCGTCACGCGCCAGCCGGCCTTGTCGTAATCGCTGTGCACCGCGCCCGGAATGTGCGCCTTGACGTGGGCCTCGACGCCGCTGCCATCGATTGCGGAGCGGATATCCAGCACGACAACGTCCGGATTGGAGCGGTTCTCGTTCAGCCATTGCGGCGTCACCAACGGCTCCACCGGCGCGGCGTATGCCGGAAGCAAGGCAAGCGAGGCGAAAGCCACCGCCGCAGCCACGAAGGCGCGGCGCGACAGCGAAGCGGCAACGGCGAGCATGACCAACTCCTGAAGGGACCCCGGCCCAAAGCAGCCGGGAACCCGGCCGGAAAACTTCGCCCTTGAAATAGAATATTTTACTCTATAAAGACACCATCAGCGGATAAAAAGAAATTATATTCTATATATATCCGCGAGAGCAAAAGAGATGTCCTAAATCCTTGAGGTTTTGCAGCATGGACGCCATCGACCGGAAAATCCTCGCCGTGGTCCAGGAGGACGCCTCGCTCTCGGTCGCCGAAATCGGCACCCGCGTGGGACTGTCCTCGACGCCATGCTGGAAGCGGATCCAGCGGCTCGAGGCCGACGGCGTCATCACCAAGCGTGTCGCGCTGATTGACCCGACAAAAATCGGGCTCGGCATCACCGTGTTCGTCTCGGTCGAGACCGGCGACCACTCGCAGGAATGGCTCGCGCGCTTCGCCGAAACGGTCGGCGCGATGCCCGAGGTGATGGAATTCTACCGGATGGCCGGCGACGTCGACTACATGCTGCGCGTCGTCGTACCCGACATCGCGGGCTACGACACGTTCTACAAGAAGCTGATCGCGACGGTGCCGCTGAAGAACGTGACGTCGCGATTTGCGATGGAGAAGATCAAGTCGACGACGTCGCTGCCGATCCCGGCTTCAGCAAATTGACTGGACGCCTTCACGCAGCACGCAGGTCGACTGCCGGGGACGCATGAAGAGCTTGTCCTTCAGCGTCAGGGTGCCGCTGATGACGTAGCCGATGGTCGGCGTGTAGGCGTACTCGACCTCGCTCCAGATCAGCGAACCATTGTCGGCGGTGAGTGCCGCCGGTAGCGTCACCGTGGAGCCGATTGCCCGTGCGGTGCCGTTCTTGGTGTCGCTCCAGCTCACGGTCGCCGTGCCGTCGGCAATCTTGACGCTCGACACCGTGATCTTGAGGTTGGAATCCGGGAACGGCGCCATCACGGCTGTCGCTGCGTTCAGCGCGTTGGTGATATAGCTGTTGCCAACGTTCGACGTCTGCGACACCAGGTCGGCGACGGTGCGGGTCGTCATCGTCATCTTGCGCTGGGCGCTGATGCCCTGCGAGATTTCCACCACCCCGAGATAAAGCGTCAGCATCAGCGGCAGCAGCATCGCGAACTCGACCGCCGAGACGCCGCGCTGATCGCCGGCCAGGGCCGCCAGACGCTGCTTGTAGAATCCCATGAACGAACGGGCGCGATGCGCGATCGAATTCATGGCTCGTCCTCACGTATAGGTCTGTTGCGGAACGCGACGGTCGCCATCAGGCGACGTCCCGCGGTGTCCGACAGGTTGAGCCCGGCGGCGGTCCATCGACCGGCCCACTGATCGATCAGCCGCACGACGACGCTGTCCCGTTGAAAGGCTCGTTACAGAACGCGACAGTCGCCATCAGGAGACGCCTGTTTCCTGCGGTGTCCGACAAGTTGAGGCCGAGCAGCGACACATAGACCGGCCACTGATACATCAGCCGCACCACGACGATATCGCCGGGGCCGCCGGGCTGGTAGCCGAAATTTGCGGTCTGCAGATTGCCGTTACTATCGATCGGCTTCGACACGTTGGCACTGGCGAACGACGGATAGCTTTTGACGTCGACGTAGAGGCCAGCGGAGCAATCGAACAGCCCGTAGATCCTGCCACAGACCGCCTGCTTGAACCTGGCCTCGTTGTAGCCCTGCGTTTGCGCCTGTCCGGTCATGATCAGCCGCGCGCTGTCAGCGGCGGCCGTTTCCAGCGCCTGTCCCGCGAAGAACACGAACGCGGTTTCCAGGATGGCGAACACCAGCGCTAGAAACGGCGCGGCGACCAGCGCGAATTCAACCGCTGCCGCCCCCTCCTGGCGCCGCGCAAAGCGTCGAAGGAGAGCGCTGCCGGGTCGGCGCGCTGCCCTGCCGATGAAGGATGCAATCTTGCAATGGCTCATGGGACGCGCCCCGCGGCGGATTGTTTGCTGCCAATTCATTAGCAAACAAGCGTTGTTCAATTGTTTCTGGGGTTGCGGACCGCAGCTCACGGTCGTTCATCCCTCGCTAACCAAACGGGCGCGGCGCGGCGAAGCACGACGGGTGTCGATTCCTTGTCGGACCGGCGGGCCAGAGTGTTAATCGAAAAGAAACGCTATTCTTCCATTTGCTGATCTTGTGCCGATCTTGGCGCCACCATTTGCGAGCGGCAGTTGGCCGACCGAGTTCACAAGCCGATGAGCATCGGCGCCCTGCTGGGCGTCGTGTGGCTAGTCGTGGTTGCGCAACTTCTGTTCCAGAATTGGCCCGGAACGGCGCTTACGCTGGGCGACAGCGACGACGCCATGCGGCTCGTCGAGGTCCGCGCGCTCCTCGGCGGCCGGGGCTGGTTCGATCTACACGAACCCCGCATCGCCCCACCGACCGGGTTCGATACGCACTGGTCCCGCCTGATCGACGGCGGACTGTGGCTCTTGCTCGCGATGATCCGGCCGTTCGCCGATGCCGCTTTCGCCGAGCGCCTGATGCGGGCAATCTGGCCGTTGCTTTGGCTGCCGCCGGCAATGATCGGTGTGGTCGCCATGAGCTGGCGACTCGCCGGCCGCCAGGCGGCGCTCGTCGCGCTGCTGCTCCTCGCGGTCGGCCTTCCGGTGTTCGAGCAATTCAGGCCAGGGCGCATCGACCATCACAACGTCCAGATCGCGCTGACGCTTCTGATCGTGTCCGCCGCAGTCTGGGCCGATCGGAAGCGCCACGCTGCATGGGCGGCTGGCTTATTGTCCGGACTGGCCTTCGCGATTGGCTTTGAGAGCGCGCCCATCGTCGCCGTGGCAGGTGCGGCGTTTGTTGGACGCTACATCGTCGAGCCCGCAACCGCGCAGGCACTCGCAGCCTATGCGATCGCTGTGGTTACCAGTACGACAGGCCTTTTCGTTGTCAGCACCTCGCCCGCTTTGTGGCTAACGCCTGCGTGCGACGCGCTCGCCATCAATTCGATCGGGGCGGTGTTGATTGCCGCTATCGGGCTTGCCGCAGTTGCCTCGCTGTTCGACAACGTCGGCGCGGGCGCAAGATGCGCCGCCGTGCTGGCTGTCGTGGCGCTCGCGATCGCCGTCGCGTTGACGATCGAGCCCCGTTGTCTCGGCGGACCGTTCGCCACCATCGATCCCGCGGTGTGGCCGATCTGGCATTCGCACGTTCGCGAATTGCAATCGCTGGCCGCCATCATGCAGCAACAGTGGGCCATCGGCGTTGCAATCGCGGCATATCCCCTGGCCGCGCTGGTGGCGGCCGCTGCACTCGCGGGGGACAGAACCACGTGCCGCGAACCTGCATTCGCCATCATCACAGCCTCGCTGGCGCTTGCGACCGTCATGACAGCCGCCGCAATCAGAACCGCACCCTATGCGATGTGGCTGTGCATACCGATCATCGCGACTGCGGCGCTGCGGCTGACCACCTGGCTCAATTTCAAATCGCTGGCTGCGCGTGTCACCGTGATGATCTTGATGACGCCGGCGGTCATTTCAACGGGGGCAATTGTCATCGCCGACGCGGCCGGCGCACCGCCGCGAGCGGAGCACACGAATGCGGCCTGCTTCCAATCTGCCAACTACCGCGAGCTTGCCAAATTCCCCAGGGGTCTTGTCGCGGCCCATGTCGATTATGGGTCCTTCGTGCTTGCCTTGACGCCGCACTCGGCGCTTGTTGCCCCGTATCATCGCTTGTCAGCGGCCATCGTCGACAGTCATCGGATTTTTGCGAGCCCCCCGCCACAGGCGCGCGAACTGCTCAAAGCCGCCGGCGCGTCATACGTCCTGATGTGTGGCGATCGGCCGCCGGACGGGCTTTCCGTCGCCGAGCGCCGCAGCAGTTTATGGAACAGCCTCCACGACAACGTCGTGCCGGACTGGCTCGACCCCATGCCAGGATCCGGCGCCCTCGCCGTTTATCGCGTCAGATCGTAAGGGATCGCTACTTCTGTCCGGGGCCGCCGCCCTGGGCTTGTGCGCCGAATGCGGCGAGTTGACCAAGGTTGGCCGTGAAGTAGTTCGGCGTGTCGCCGATCGTAACGCGCCGCTCGCACTTCGGTTCACAGCTATACGTTTCGCGGTCGACGCCGCGATAGACCACAATGACCTTGTCAGCCGGGCTGACCACCTGGATCCGGTGATTGAACAGGGTTGCGCCGCTGCGGTCGACCGCAATGAGATTGGTAGCACCATAGCTCTTCGCGGTGATCACGACGACGCCGCTCGGCTGCACGACCGCATCCGCAATCAGCGGATTGCCAACGACCAAGGTCGCCGTGCGCTCCGGCAGCTTCAGGATTTTCGCCTGGTCGAGATGAACCACGACCGTCTCGCCGGTCGCGGACACCGGCACTAAATCGGCGGCGAAGGCCGCTGGCGCGACAAGGACGGCGGAAACAAAGGCGAAGAACGGGCCGGGCCAGCGGCTCCGGCGGAACGCAAAAGCCGTCATCGAACTCTCCGCACGCATCATACTCCGCCGGCCAAAGCTCACACGGCCGTGCGGCACCCACACACAAGCCGAGTTGAACGCAAAATGGTGAATGAAGTCGAAATCGCAGATCTGATGAAATGACTCAACGACACCCCGTCCAGCATGAGGACAATCGAGCGCATGCGCTGCTCATCCGCTGCTTTGCCGAATCTGTCGCACATTTTAAGTAGTAATGGAACAGGTTCTCAATATTCAGCGGATATCTTCGATCATGCCAGATGATTATACTTTTACATCCCAGTCACATTTATTGTTAACCACGTCGCTAATCCACGTCGATCGCGCGGATTTCTTCAGTCGGATTAACTCCGCTGCAACGCGCGGCTGCTAGTTTTTCCGCATGGCTTGGATCGGTCGGACAACAACGGTCGCTGGCCAGCTCAGACAGCCACGTGTGGATCTTCAAGGAGCTCACAAAATGAAGAATCTGGTTTCACGTTTTATCGAGAATGAGTCCGGTGCGACCGCCATCGAATATGGTCTGATCGCCGCGGGCATTTCGGTTGCCATCATCACCGTCGTGAACGGCCTCGGCACGAAGCTGACGAACACCTTCACCAACGTCACCTCGCAGATGAAATAAGTCCGCGTTCGGAGACGCCAAGTTTCTGGCGGAAGGCCCCGGCAACGCCGGGGCCTTTCGTTTTGGCGACAAGTCGACAAACAAGATTGCCGCGAATTTGCGTAGAAAACTACCAAAGCGCCGGGGTGAGCGGTAACGTTTGGGGGCTAGCTTTCGCACGGCTTGAATCGGCCGGAACACAACGGCCGCCGGGCCAGCTCAAACAGACACGAATGGATTAGGGAACCTCACATGAAGAACCTAGTTTCGCGTTTTGCCGAGAATGAGTCCGGTGCGACCGCCATCGAGTATGGCCTGATCGCCGCGGGCATTTCGGTTGCCATCATCACCGTCGTGAACGGCCTCGGCACGAAGCTGAGCGACACCTTTACCAACGTCACGTCGCAGATGAAATGAAATAAGCCCGCGTCCGACCTCAAGTTTCTGACTGAAGGCCCCGGCAAGAGCCGGGGCCTTTTCGTTTGCGGCAGGCTCGAAGCACGCAGCAAAATGCCACGATACTCGCGTTGAAAGTTGCCGGGATGGCGATGGGTCCATCTTACGTCGGGCAGCGCACCTCTCTGGAAATTAATCGATTCACCTCGTCACTGCCGAGATCGTGCGAAGGTCGGACGGATTTGTAACGCCGCGATAACGAAACGGAAACGGCGTCTGTCTAGTGTCCATGTCATGCCGGGAGAATGGTTATGACCGCCGATGCCGTGCGGCTTTTACTTTTTCCAGCCTTGATGGCGTTCGCCGCGTCGAGCGATCTGTTCACGATGACCATTTCCAACCGCGTGACGCTCATCCTGGTGGTAGGCTTCTTTGCGCTCGCGATGTTCAGCGGGATGAACCTCAACGCCGTGTTGTGGCATACCGTGGCTGCGCTGACCGTCCTTGCGTGCACCTTCACGTTCTTCGCACAAGGCTGGATCGGGGGCGGTGACGCCAAGCTCGCAGCAGCGACCGCGCTATGGCTCGGATTCGACCATCTACTGCCTTACTTGATTTACGCCTCGATCTTTGGCGGCATTCTGACGTTGGCGTTGTTGCGGTTCAGGCAGATGCCGCTTCCCGGACCGCTTGCCGAGCAGGATTGGGTAGTGCGCCTGCACAAAAGCGACAGTGGCGTGCCCTACGGCATCGCGCTCGCGGCTGCGGCGCTGCTGATCTATCCTGATACGCCTTGGATGCAGGCCGGCTAATATCCCGGACCCGAAGTTCGCGCGACTGCGCAACACGCAGCTTTGCGAACGTCCGGCCAAGCTGAGAATTCGGGCAAACATCAGGCCGCGACATCCGCCTCCGGCTCAACTTCGATTTCGCTTGGAAACACGCGCATGTCTTGGCACGGCCGCAGCTTGTTTTCATTCAACACATTTTTAACCGCATTTGGAGACGCTCCGTTAACCACGAATTGACGTTTCGCTGCTGAAATACGTGAGGGTTCGGCTCCGGCACTACGGGGCCTCATTCGCTGAGTGAAAGACGGCCTGTATCGCCGTCCAGTCCCGTAACAGAGTGAGTGAAGCGTTATGAAAGCCGCGCGTATTCTGGTGCTTGGCATTGCGCTTGCCGCAGGTGGTGCGGCCGCGCTCCTCGTCGGCAGCGAAGACGAGAAGAAACCGGAGGCGCCCCCGGCGCCCGTCGTCCAGCAGCTTCCGACCGTCGACGTGCTGATCGCCAGGGGCGACATCGGCATGGGCGTTGCTGTCTCGGCCGACAATTTCACCTGGCAGGCCTGGCCCGAGGCAACCACCGGCGACTCTTACGTCACACGCAAGTCCCGGCCGAACGCCATCCAGGACTTTGCCGGCGCGATCACGCGCGCGCCGTTCACCGCGGGCGAGCCGATCCGCGAAGCCAAGCTGATCAAGGCCAACGGCGCCGCCGGGTTCATGGCTGCGATCCTGCCGTCCGGCATGCGCGCGGTGTCGACCGAGATATCGCCGGAAACCGGCGCCGGCGGCTTCATCCTGCCGAACGACCGGGTCGACGTGATCCTGTCGCGGCGCGCCAGGGAAGGCGACAGAGCCGGCGGCGGATCGCCGACCAGCGAGACCATCCTCACCAATGTCCGCGTTCTCGCCATCGACCAGACCGTCGAGGAGAAGAACGGCCAGCGCGTCGTCGTCGGCAAGACCGCGACGCTGGAGATGTCGCCGCGACAGGCCGAAACGCTCGCCCAGTCGCGGCAGCAAGGCTCGCTGTCGCTCGCGCTCCGCAGCCTGCTCGACGCCAGCAAGACCGAGGAAGAGCGGGACGACCGCGGCAGGGCCGAGATCAACACCGTCCGGTATGGCGTGAGCGCCAGCCGTTAGGGCTTCAGAGGAGCAGGTTCATGATCCAAGCGACGCTCATTCGCACCGCAACGCTGGCGGCGCTGGTCGTCATGACACTGCTCGGCTCGGGCGCGCCGGTCTCCGCGGCAGATCCCGGCCCGCGGATCGGCGGCGCGGGCGCACGGATCGTTTCTCCGACCGTGCAGATTCACGGCGACAGAGCCGCGCAGTTCCTCCCGCTCGGCGTCGGCAAGAGCATCGTCGTCGACATCCCCGGCGACATCAAGGACGTGCTGGTGGCCGATCCCAAGATCGCCAACGCCGTCGTTCGCACGTCGCGCCGCGCCTACATTATCGGCGTCGCGATCGGACAGACCAACGTCTACTTCTTCGACAGCGAAGGCCGCCAACTGATGGGCTTCGATATCGCCGTGACGCGCGACCTCAACGGCATCCGCGCGGGGCTCCGTCGCGCGCTGCCGGGTTCCGACATCGAGGTCGAGGGGCTCGCTGACGGCATCGTGCTCACCGGCTCGGTCACGAGCCCGACCGAAGCGCAGCAGGCCTACGATCTTGCCGCGCGCCTGGCCGGTGACGGCAACAAGGTGGTCAACGGCATCACGGTGCGCGGCCGCGACCAGGTGATGCTCAAGGTGACCGTCGCCGAGGTCCAACGCGACGTCATCAAGCAGCTCGGCATCGATCTGAGCGGCACGCTGAACAGCGGCCAGGCCGTGGTGAGTTTCGCCAACCTCAATCCGTTCCCGGCGTTTGGCCAGGCGCTGAACAGCAGCGGCATCACCGCAAGCTACCGCGGGGTCACCGCAACGCTGCGCGCGATGGAGCGCGCCGGCGTCATCCGGACGCTCGCAGAGCCGAATCTGACCGCGATTTCCGGAGAGACAGCGAACTTCCTGGCCGGCGGCGAGTTTCCGATCCCGGCAGGTTTCACCTGCGATCCCAACACCCGGAACTGCCAAACCCAGATTCAGTTCAAGAAGTTCGGCGTCGGCCTCAACTTCACGCCGGTGGTGCTGTCGGAGGGCCGGATCAGCCTCAAGGTGATGACCGAGGTGTCGGAGCTGTCCAACGACAACGCGCTGACGCTCACACAATCCATCGGCGTCACCGAACGGACCACCCAGACCATCCCGTCGATCAAGACCCGGCGCGCCGAAACCACCGTCGAGATACCGTCAGGCGGCTCGCTGGCGATGGCCGGCATGATCCAGGAGCAGACCAAGCAGCAACTGAACGGCATGCCCGGGCTGATGAACATCCCGGTGCTCGGCGCGCTGTTCAAGAGCCGCGACTACGTCAATCGCCAGACCGAGCTGATGGTCATGGTCACGCCGTACGTCGTCCGCGCCGTGGCGCAGAAGGACCTGTCGAAACCGGATGACGGCTATGCCGATGCGTCAGACGCCTCCGGCACGCTGCTCGGACGTTTCAACCGACTCTACGGCGTCCCGGGGCAGGCCGATCCCCGCGCGCCCGGCGCCTATCGCGGCAACGTCGGCTTCTTCCTGGACTGAGACAGGCGACGAGGAAACGATCGATGAACCGTCACGCACTCACCGTCGCCGCAGATCGCGCCGCCAGGCTCTGCCGGCAAAGCCTGCTGATCGCGGGCCTCGCGGCGGCGCTGGCCGGCTGCAAAACCACGGCCAGCGACACCACCGGCGGCATTGCAAACGACTATCGCGACCGCCATCCGATCGCGATCAAGGAAGGCAAGAAGACGCTCACGCTGTTCGTCGGCCCCGGCCGCGGCGGGCTTTCTCCCACGCAACGCGCCGAGGTACTGGCGTTCGCCCAGAACTGGAAACGCGACGCAAGCGGCGGCGTCACCATCGACCGGCCGGTCGGCGGTCCCAACCAGCGCGCAATCAACGACACGCTCAAGGAGACGCTGTCGATCATCGTGCAGGCGGGCGTGCCCAACAGCGGCATTGGCGTGCAGCCCTATCACGCGGGCGGCGACGGCATTGCACCGCTGCGGCTGAACTATCCGCTGGTGGTCGCGAAAGCCGGCCCCTGCGGCCTCTGGCCCGACGATCTCGGCCCGAGCAACGATCCGAAGCACTTCGAGAATCGGCAGTACTACAACTTCGGCTGCGCGTCGCAGCGCAATCTCGCGGCCATGGTGGCAAACCCCCACGACTTCGTGCAGCCGCGCGCCGAAACTCCGCCTTGGACCGCCAAGCGCACCTTCGGCACGGAAAAATGGCGCAAGGGTGAGAGCCCGGCCACCATCTACGCAGACTCCAACAAGGGCGCGATCAGCGATCTGGGCAAATGATCCGAACCGCACTCCAAGCCGCGACACCTGAACCGGAGGAGGCAGCGCCGCACGCGCCGCCGCGCGACGAGCACATCGCGCCCGCACCGCGCGTTTCGGTCCAGGCCTTCTGCGAGACGATGGAGACCGCGGCGGCCATCCAGTCGGCCGGCGAGGACCGCCGCCTCGGCAAAGCCCATGTGAAGATCCAGATGGGCGGCATCACCGCCGCCATCGAGGCCTATCGCGGCTCGCCGACGCCCAACGTCATCATGCTCGAGTCGGAAGGCCGTGGCGATACCATTCTCGGCGGCCTCGACACGCTGGCGGAGTTCTGCGATGCCGGCACGCGCGTCATCGTCATCGGCCGCACCAACGACGTGACCCTTTATCGCGAGCTGGTGCGGCGCGGCGTCAGCGATTACCTGATCTCGCCGGTCCTCACGCTCGACGTGGTGCGCTCGATCTGCGGGCTGTTCTCGGCGCCGGACGCCAAGCCGGTCGGCCGGATCATCGCCGTGGTCGGCGCCAAGGGCGGCGTCGGTGCGTCGACCGTGGCGCACAACATCGCGTGGGCGGTGGCCAAGGATCTTGCGCTCGATTCCGTCGTCACCGACCTCGATCTAGCGTTCGGCACCGCGGGCCTCGACTACAACCAGGACCCGCCGCAGGGCATCGCCGATGCGGTGTTCTCGCCGGACCGCGTCGACACCGCCTTTGTCGATCGGCTGTTGTCGAAATGCGCGGACCACCTGAGCCTGCTGGCGGCGCCCGCCACGCTCGAGCGCGCCTACGACTTCGGTACCGAGGCCTTCGACAGCATCTTCGATGCGCTGCGCGCGACCATGCCCTGCGTGATGCTGGACGTGCCGCATCAGTGGACCGGCTGGACCCAGCGCACGCTGGTGAGCGCCGACGACATTCTGATCGTCGCGGAGCCGGATCTCGCCAACCTGCGCAACGCCAAGAACCTGTTCGACTATCTGCGAACCGCGCGGGTCAACGACCACCGGCCGTTCTACTGCCTCAACCGGGTCAACCTGCCGAAGCGGCCGGAGATCAAGCCGGGCGAGTTCGCCAAAACGCTGGAGGCCGATCCGGTGGCCGTCATCCCCTTCGATGCGCAACTGTTCGGCACCGCGGCCAACAACGGTCAGATGATCGCCGAAGTGTCGGCCAAGCACAAAAACGCGGAAATATTTCTGCAGCTTGCCCAACTGCTGACCGGACGCTCCGAGGTAAAAAAGGCCAAGTCTCGCCTGCTGACGCCGCTGCTCGGCAAGCTGCTGAAGCGATGAAGTCGAGGTAACAGGACGTGTTTGGTAAGCGTGCCACCACCGATGCCAGGCCGGCGCCGGCCGCCCCGCCTTCGGCGGCGGCGCGGCCTGCGGCTGCTCCCGTGCCG